>JAGWMO010000019.1:0-61810 GCA_028871675.1 Betaproteobacteria bacterium | reverse complement strand
TCCCATCCGTCCCGGCACCGACGGCGCGCTGTTCATGGCGCTGCTGCACGAACTCTTGCGCACCGGGCGCTTCGATGCCGCCCACGCCGCGCGCTACACCAACGCCGCGCAGCTGGTGCGGGTGCAGCCCGGTCATCCTGAGGACGGCCTGATGGTGCGCAACCCCGAGGGTGACGTGGGTGACCCCGCCGCGCCGCGCAACGCCTGGTGGTGGGACGCGGTCGCGCAGCAGCCCGTGCCCGCCTGGGCCGACGACGCGCAGCCGGCCCTGTTCGGTCACTATCGCCTGCCCGACGGCACCCCGGTGGCCACGGCGCTGCAGTTGCTGCGCGAGCAGGTGGCCGATTGCACCCCGACGTGGGCCGCCACGATCACCGGCATCAGCGCCGCGCGCATCACGCAGCTTGCCGAGGAGATGGCCGAGGCCGCCATCGACCAGGCTTTCGACGTGCCACAAGACTGGACCGACGCCTGGGGCAGGGCGCACAGTCACGTCACCGCCCGGCCACTGGCGTTTCACGCCATGCGCGGTCTGGCGGCGCATTCCAACGGCTTTCAGACCATCCGCGCCCTGGCCGTGCTGATGAGCCTGCTCGGCACCATCGACGCGCCCGGCGGTTTCCGCCACAAGCCGCCCTACCCCAAGCAGACGCCGCCGGGGGTGCGCACCGCGCGCTCATGGAGCGACGTGCAGCCCAACACGCCGCTGCACGGTGCGCCGCTGGGCTGGCCCGCCGGGCCCGACGATCTGATGGTCGACGAAGCCGGCCGGCCCATGCGCATCGACAAGGCCTTCTCCTGGGAACATCCGCTGGCGGTGCATGGGCTGATGCACAACGTCATCACCAACGCCTGGCGCGGCGACCCCTACCCCATCGACACGCTGCTGATTTTCATGTCCAACATGGCGTGGAACTCGGCCATGAACACCCAGCGCGTGCGTCGCATGCTCACCGATAAGCGTGCCGACGGCGAGCACAAGATTCCCTTCCTCGTGGTGTGCGACGCCTTCCAGTCCGAGATGGTGGCCTTCGCCGATCTGGTGCTGCCCGACACCAGCTATCTGGAACGCTTCGATGCCATGTCCATGCTCGACCGCCCGATCTCCGAATTCGACGGCGCCATGGACTCGGTGCGCGTGCCCGTGGTGCCGGCCCTGGGCGCTTGCCGCCCGTTCCAGGAGGTGCTGATCGAGCTGGCCTCGCGCCTGGGCTTTCCGGCCTTCACCGCCGCCGACGGCAGCCGCAAGTACAAGGGCTATACCGACTTCATCGTCAACTTTGAGACCGCGCCCGGCTCCGGCGTGGGCTTTCTCAGCGGCTGGCGCGGCAAGGACGGCAGCAAGACGCTCAAGGGCGAGCCCAACCCCGAGCAGTGGGAGCGCTACGCCGAGAACGACTGCGTGCACTACACCCCCCTGCCCGAGAACCTGCGCTACCTGCGCGGCGTCAACCGCGATTACCTGCGCTACGCCAAGGAGATGGGCTGGAGGCGGCGCGACGACCCGGTGGTCATCGCCATCTACAGCGAGGTGCTGCAGAAGTTCCGTCTGGCCGCGCGTGGCCGTACCGAGGAGGCGGCTGTCGCCAGCCCGGTCCAGCCGCGTCGCCAGCCACCGGCGCATCTGCGCGCGCGCATCGCCCACCATTTCGATCCCTTGCCGTTCTGGGAGCCGCCCTTGGAGCAGGCGCAGACCGATGCCGCGGCCTTCCCGCTGGCGGCGGTGACGCAGCGGCCCATGGCCATGTACCACGCCTGGGACGCGCAAAACGCCTGGCTGCGGCAGATTCACGGCCACAACCCCTTGTTCGTGCACCCGCACACCGCAAGCCAAGCCGGGGTGGAAGACGGCGCCTGGCTGTGGGTGGAGTCCCCCTGGGGCCGGGTGCGCTGCGTCGCGCAGTATTCCGAGGCGGTGGAGCCCGGCACGGTGTGGACCTGGAACGCCATCGGCAAGGCCAGCGGCGCCTGGGGCCTGCAGCCGGGCGCGGCCGAGTCGCGCCGCGGCTTCCTGCTCAACCACCTGATCACCGACGAGCTGCCCGGACGACCAGGCGCGCCCGGCCCCCTGTCCAACAGCGACCCCATCACCGGCCAGGCCGGCTGGTACGACGTGCGGGTGCGCCTGCTGCCAGCCGACGCGCCCGAGATGGCAGCCGGCGAGGATGCCTACGCCGCAGTCCACGGCGCTCCCCTGCCGCAAGCGGCCGACATGCTGCACGCGGTCGATGCCGACGCCAGCTGGCCCCGCCACACCGCGCTGCCGCGCACCCCCGGCCAGCATGCCGGGGTGCCATCGAACCCGAAGTCGCGCGAGCAGGTGCTGCGCTACTTCGCCGGGCGCATGCACCAGGCCACGGCTACTCAACCCAAGGCCCGCCCATGACCCAACTCGCCCTGGTCATCGACCTGGATGTCTGCGTCGGCTGCCATGCCTGCGTCACGTCCTGCAAGCAATGGAACACCTCGGGCGCTGCCGGCCCCTTGAGCGACCACGACCCTTACGGCCCTGACACCGCCGGCGTGTTTTTCAACCGCGTGCAGACCTTCGAGGTGGGGCAGTTCCCCAACACCCAGGTGGTGCATTTCCCCAAGAGCTGCCTGCACTGCGAGGAGCCGCCCTGCGTGCCCGTATGCCCCACGGGCGCCTCCTACAAGCGCAAGGAGGACGGCATCGTGCTGGTGGACGCCGACAAATGCATCGGCTGCAAATACTGCGCCTGGGCCTGCCCCTACGGCGCCCGCGAGTTCGACGAGGACCGCGGCATCATGACCAAATGCACCCTGTGCGTGGACCGCATCTATGACGAAGCCACGCCACCGGAGCGCCGCAAGCCCGCCTGCGTCAACGCCTGCCCGACCCATGCGCGGCTGTTCGGCGATGTGCACGACCCCGAGTCCGAGGTCTCGCAGGCCATCCGCAGCCGGGGTGGTTATGCGCTCATGCCTGAACTCGGCACCCGCCCCGCCAACCACTATCTGCCGCGCCGGGCGATGGTGGCGGCAGGTCTGCAGGACGGCGCCGCGGGCGGCCCAGCCGTGGCCCAGCCTAGGCCCCAGCCTCCAGCGCACGCCGACATGCAGCCCGCAATGGCCGACACGGGCGAGTGCGCCGCCGCCACGGCGTTGCTGCGCGAGAGCGAAAGCCTGCTGTCGCGCCTGTTCGGCCGCATGGCGGCGGGCATGGGCAGAAGGCGCGGTGCGGCGGCATCGCCTGCGTTGCCCACCAAAGCCCAGGCCGGTAGCATCTGCGGCGGCGCATCGGGCGGCTGCGGCTGCCACGCCGGGGTTGCAACCCCGGCGCTCGGCGCAGCCCCGCTCGGAGGGCGCTGAGCATGCGTCCTGCCTGGTCGGTACTGTTCCTCACCACATGGATCGGCTGTGCGCAAGGCCTGGCCGTGGCCCTGACCGCGGTGGCCCTGGGCGCCTACGGTGGCCTGGCTGCAGCCCACGGCGTGCCGCAACGCGCCCTGCTTATCGTGCTGCTGCTCGGCGCCGGGGGCTTGGTCGCCTCGTTCCTGCACCTGGGTCGGCCCGAGCGCGCCTGGCGCGCCGCGGCGATGTGGCGCACCTCCTGGCTGTCGCGCGAGGTCATCGCCCTGCCGGCGTTTCTCGGCATGGCCGCGCTCTGCTGGGCTGCGCTGCGCTGGGGCGGGACCCTGTCGCAGCTACTGGCCTGCGTGCTGCTGGCGCTGGCCGCGGCCGTCTTGTGGGTCTGCACCGCGATGATCTATGCCGGGGTGCGTTTCATCCGCGAGTGGGCCACGCCGTGGACCCTGGTGAATTTCGTGCTCATGGGCCTGGCCTCGGGTTTCATCCTCGCCGCGCTGTTGTTCGCCTGGCAGGGCCTGCCGGTGCGCGCCTTGGTGGCCTCGGCCCTGGCGCTCACCTTGGCGGCGGCGCTGGCGCGCACCGCGCTGTTCCTGCGCAACGCCCGGCTGCAGCCGGCGGGCAGCCTGGCCACGGCCATCGGTGTGCGCTCGGGTGCCATCCAGCAGATTTCGCGCGGCTTCACCGCCGGCAGTTTCAATCTGCACGAGTTCACGCATGGCGCCAGCGCCATGCGCGTGGCGGCGGTGCAAGTGGGCTTTGCCGTGCTCGGCTTCGTCCTGCCCCTGGCGCTGTTGGGCACGGCTGCCGGTGCGGCCCAGCCCACAGCCTGGCTGCTGGCGGCCTGGCTGCTGCACATGGCCGGGCTGGTGCTGGAGCGCTGGTGGTTCTTTGCGCAGGTGAACCATCCGCAAAACCGCTATTACGCGGCAGCGCATTGAGCTGAGGCCACGCACTGACCCGCATCTGCAGTGAACCAAGCGCGCGGCCGGGGTTCTGAGAAGGCGTTCCATCGCTCACGGAGTTGCCCCGATGTCTGGTTTTGATCGCGCGATCGCACTGGTCGCAACTTGTCTGCTGGGTGTTTCCAGCGCCCTGGCGCAGACCCCGGCGGCATCCGGCGCCATAGGCGCCACAGTCGCGGTTTGCGAGCACACCTGCCTGCGTGCTCTCAACCGGCAGATGAGCCAGCTTTACCGCGCCGAGTTGGCCCGCACCCAGGGCACCATCGGCGAGCGCAGGCTCATTCATGCGCAAAACCTCTGGCGCCGTTACACCAACGCCGATTGCATGTTCCGCCTGGGCCCGCAACGCACGGGCGGACCGGATTGGGTGACGCAGGAGGACAGTTGCCTGGCCGCGCATGTGCAACGCCGCATCACCGCCCTGCAAGGTTTTGACGATTGCCGCCGGCATGGCGACTGCCCGGCCATCGGCCCGGTGTGGGGCGGCGGCGCGCCCTGATGCCGTGGCGCAGGGTGCGCAACGGCGTCAGTCGGTCTCAGCGATCGATGCCGCCCAGGCAGAGGTATTTCATCTCGACGTACTCCTCGATGCCATGGTGCGAGCCTTCGCGCCCCAGGCCCGATTGCTTGACCCCGCCGAACGGCGCCACCTCGTTGGACATGAGCCCGGTATTGACGCCCACCATGCCGTATTCCAGCGCCTCACCGACGCGGAAAATACGGCCGACATCGCGGCTGAAAAAATAAGCCGCCAGGCCGAATTCAGTGGCGTTGGCCGCAGCGATGACATCCTCCTCGGTCTTGAAACGGAACACCGGCGCTACCGGGCCGAAGGTTTCCTCGCGCGCGCACAGCATGCTCGCGTTGGCCTCGGCCAGCACGGTCGGGGCATAGAAACGGCCGCCCGTGCCGCTGTCCAGGGTCTTGCCGCCGGTCAAGACTTTCGCCCCCTTGGCCACAGCGTCGTCCACATGGCGTTGCACCTTGGCCAGCGCCTGGGCGTCGATCAGCGGGCCGACCTGCACCCCGGTGTCGAAACCGCTGCCCACCTTCATGGCTGCCACCTGCCGGGCCAGTTTGTCGACGAAGGCGTCGTACACGCCATCCTGCACGTAGAGTCGGTTGGCGCACACACAGGTCTGGCCGGCGTTGCGGTATTTGCTCTGCATCGCGCCTTCCACCGCCGCGTCCACATCGGCATCGTCGAACACGATGAAGGGCGCATTGCCGCCTAACTCCAGGCTCAGCTTCTTGATGGTGGGAGCCGACTGCGCCATGAGGATGCGTCCGACCTCGGTGGAGCCGGTGAACGACAAATGCCGCACCACCGGGCTGGCGCACAGCACACCGCCGATCTCGACCGAGCCCTCGGCATCGCTGGTCAGCATGTTCAAAACCCCTGGGGGCATGCCGGCGCGCAGCGCCAATTCGGCGGCGGCCAAGGCGGTGAGCGGCGTCTGCTCGGCCGGCTTGATGACCACAGGGCAACCCGCGGCCAGGGCGGGCGCCACCTTGCGAGTGATCATCGCCAGCGGAAAATTCCACGGCGTGATGGCCGCGCACACGCCGACCGGCTGGCGCAGGACCAGCAGGCGCTTGGTCGCATCAGGGCTGGGGATGGTCTCGCCGTACACGCGCTTGGCTTCCTCGGCGAACCATTCGACGAAACTGGCACCGTAGGCGACTTCGCCTTTGGCCTCGGCCAGGGGCTTGCCCTGCTCGGCGGTCATGATGCGGGCCAGGTCATCGGCATGCTGGATGAGCAGGTCGAACCAGCGGCGCATCACCGCCGCGCGCTGCTTTGCCGGTTGCGCGCGCCATGCGGGCCATGCCCGATCGGCGGCGGCGATCGCGGCTTCGGCTTCGGCCGCGCCCAGGCGCGGAACTCGGGCCAGCAGCCGACCATTGGCCGGGTCGTGGACAGGCACGGTGCCGGGCGCGTCAATCCAGCGGCCGTCGATCAGGGCTTGGGTCTTCAGCAGGCTGGGGTCTTGCAGCAGGGCAAGAGGCGAGGTGGCAGTATCCATGGTGTTTGTCGGGTGCGTGAACGAAACCAGGCGTCAATTTAGTCCCGCAAGGGCCTGCTTGCACAGCGCCACATGGCGTGAGATCGGTCAACCACCACCCGGCCCGGGCATGCCCGGCTGCAGCGGCGCCTGCCGAAGGTAGGGGCGGCGCCTAAAATCGCCGTTTCGTCGGTGCGGGCTTGCGCATGGCAGACCCCGAGCGCACCGACTCCATTCAGGTGTTTCGATGAACGTTTCCGACATCCGCGAAAAATTTCTGGCCTATTTCGAGTCGCAGGGTTCCACCCGCGTGACGTCGTCTTCGCTTGTGCCAGGCAACGACCCCACGTTGCTGTTCACCAACTCCGGCATGGTGCAGTTCAAGGATGTGTTCCTCGGCCAGGACAAGCGCCCCTACACCCGCGCCACCACGGCGCAGCGCTGTGTGCGTGCCGGCGGCAAGCACAACGACCTGGAAAACGTCGGCTACACCGCGCGGCACCACACCTTTTTCGAGATGCTGGGCAACTTCAGCTTCGGCGACTATTTCAAGCGTGACGCCATCCACTACGCCTGGGAGCTACTGACGACGGTTTACAAGTTGCCGGCCGACAAGCTCTGGGTGACGGTGTACGCGGAGGACGACGAGGCGCACGCCATCTGGGCCAAGGAGGTGGGCGTGCCGCTGGAGCGCATCATTCGCATCGGCGACAACAAGGGCGCGCGCTACGCCTCCGACAACTTCTGGCAGATGGCCGACACCGGCCCCTGCGGCCCCTGCAGCGAAATCTTCTACGACCACGGTCCGGACGTCTGGGGCGGGCCACCCGGTTCGCCGGAAGGCGATGGCGACCGCTACATCGAGGTCTGGAACCTGGTGTTCATGCAGTACGAGCGCAGCGTGGCTGAGGAAATGAGCTTCGCCAGCGAGGTCGAGGCCCAGGCTGCCAAGGCCGAGGCCGAACGCGCCGGCACCATCACCCTCGTTGCACGCCAGGGCGACACCTGGAAGCTGACGACCTACAGCCAGAAGCCGTTGCCGCGTCCCTGCGTGGACACCGGCATGGGGCTGGAGCGCATTGCCGCGGTGCTGCAGCATGTGCACAGCAATTACGAGATCGACTTGTTTCGCAAACTCATCCAGGCGGCTGGACGCGAAACGGGCTGCGCCGATCTCGGCCATGTTTCGTTGAAGGTGATCGCCGACCATATCCGCGCCTGCGCCTTTCTCATCGTCGACGGCGTGATTCCCGGCAACGAAGGCCGCGGTTATGTCCTGCGCCGCATCACCCGCCGCGCGCTGCGCCATGGCTACAAGCTGGGTCAGCACCAACCCTTTTTCCACAAACTCGTCCCCGACCTGGTCGCCGAGATGGGCGCGGCATATTCGGAACTGGCGCAGGCTTCCAGCCGCATTCAAGACACCCTCGAAGCCGAAGAAAAGCGCTTTGGCGAGACGCTGGAAAACGGCATGCGCATCCTCGACGCCGAGCTCGATGCCATGCGCGCACGCGGCGCATCCACGCTCTCGGGCGACGTGGCTTTCGCGCTCTACGACACTTACGGTTTCCCGCTCGACCTGACCGCCGACGTCTGCCGCGAACGCGACCTGGCAGTGGACGACATCGGGTTTGACGTTGCGATGGAGCGGCAGCGCGAGCAGGCGCGCGCCGCCGGCAAGTTCAAGATGGCCGGCAATCTCGACTACAACGGCGCCGCCACCCAATTCCAGGGCTACGACCATCTGCAACTTGACGCCTGCAAGATCCTGGCGCTGTATGTGGGGGGAACGTCGGTGCAGCGCATGGAGGAAGGCGAGGAGGGCGTTGTGGTGCTCGACTGCACACCGTTTTATGCCGAATCCGGCGGCCAGGTGGGCGACTCCGGCGTGTTGTTCGAGGGGGATGCCTGCGGCCTGCGCTTTCTCGTCGTCGACACGCAGAAAATCCAGGCCGATGTCTTCGGCCACCATGGCCAACTCGAAGTGGGCAGTCTGCATGTGGGCGAAACCGTGGCCGCGCGGGTGGACACGGAACGCCGCCACGCGACCATGCGCAACCACAGCGCCACCCACCTGCTGCACAAGGCGCTGCGCCTGGTGCTGGGCGAACATGTCCAGCAAAAAGGCTCGCTGGTCGATGCCGAAAAGACCCGCTTCGACTTTGCCCACGGCGCGCCGATTTCCGCCGAGGACATTCAGCGCATCGAGCGTTGGGTGAACGAGCAAATCCTGCGCAATGCCGCCACGCAGGCGCGGGTTCTGCCCATCGAGGACGCCAAGAAAACCGGCGCGATGATGCTGTTCGGTGAAAAGTACGGCGACGTCGTGCGCGTGCTCGACATCGGCGACAGCCGCGAGCTTTGCGGCGGCACCCATGTGGCGCGCACGGGTGACATCGGCAGCTTGCGCATCGTCAGCCAGGGCGCGGTGGCGGCAGGTGTGCGCCGGGTGGAGGCCACCACGGGCATGAACGCTCTGCAACTGGGCCAGCGCCAGAGCAGCGAACTGGCGGCGCTGGCGAGCCTGCTGAAAGCCCCGGAGCACGAACTCGACGCGCGCGCCGCGCAGTTGCTCGAACAGTTGCGCGCACTGGAAAAGGACCTGGCCGCGCTCAAGGACCAGCAAGCCGTCATGCGCGGCGTGGAGTTGGCCACGCAGGCGCAGGACATGGGCGGCGTCAAGTTCCTGGCCGCGCGCCTGGATGGCGCCGACGCCACGACGCTGCGCAGTCTGGTGGATCAGCTCAAGGCCAGGCTCAAGTCCGCGGTGGTGTTGCTGGCCAGCACTGAGGGCGACAAGGTGCAACTGGCCGCCGGCGTGACGCAAGACCTGACGGCGCGCATCAAGGCGGGCGAACTGGTGAGCATCGCCGCGCGGCAAGTGGGCGGCAAGGGCGGCGGCAGGCCGGACTTCGCCATGGCAGGTGGCAGTCAGCCCCGGGCGGTGGAGGCCGCGCTCGCCGCCGGGCACGCATTCGTCGCGCAGCGCCTGGTGGCGCAATCGGCCTGAGCATGAGCGACACGGATGTGAGCAACCCCATCTCGCAATTGCGCCACGTCCTTTTGGGGGTGAGCGGCGGCGTTGCCGCCTACAAGGCCTGCGAACTGGTGCGCCTCCTGACGAAGGCCGGGCACACGGTGCAAGTGGTGATGACCGCGGCGGCCACGCATTTTGTCGGGCCGGCCACCCTGCAGGCGCTCTCGGGCCGCCCGGTGGCCACCGACCAATGGCAGCCTCTGGTGGCCAACGGCATGGACCATATCGACCTGGTGCGTGCGGCCGATGTGCTGGTGCTGGTTCCGGCCAGCGCCGATTGCATCGGCAAGGCCGCGAATGGTCTGGGCGACGACCTGCTCTCCACCCTGGTGCTGGCGCGCGGCGCCGTGCCCACGATGTTCGCTCCGGCGATGAATCGAGAGATGTGGGCCAACGCAGCGGTGCAGCGCAACGTGCGGCGCCTGCGTGATGACGGCGTGCACATCGCCGGTCCGGCCAGCGGTGAGCAGGCCTGCGGCGAGGTGGGCGAGGGCCGGATGCTGGAGCCCGAGCACATCGTCCTCGAACTCGAGGCCTTGTTCCAGCCTCGGCAACTTGTCGGGCGCCGGGTCTTGATTACCGCGGGGCCGACGTTCGAGCCCTGGGATGCGGTGCGCGGCCTCACCAACCGCTCCAGCGGCAAGATGGGCTGGGCTTTGGCGCGGGCCGCCTGGGAGCAAGGGGCTGAAGTCACCCTGGTGGCCGGCCCCACGGCACTACAGCAACCCTATGGTGTGCGTCTGCTGCCGGTGGAAACGGCCTTGCAGATGCGCGCTGCCGTGCTGGCCGCGCTGCCTGGTGTGGATGTATTCATCGCCGCCGCCGCCGTGGCCGACTGGCGGCCTTCCCAAGCGCATGCCGGCAAGCTGAAGAAGCAGGCCGATCAGCCATCGCCGGTGCTGCAGCTCGACATCAATCCCGACATCCTGGCCGAGGTTGCAGCTCGGCCGGATGCGCCCTATTGCGTGGGCTTCGCCGCCGAGGCGGACGATCTGCTGGCCAACGCCCAGGCCAAGCGCAAGCGCAAGGGCGTGCCGCTGCTGGTGGGTAATCTCGGCCCGCAAACCTTCGGCCGTGACGACAACGCCGGCGTGCTGATCGACGCTCACGGCACCACCGACCTGCCTCGCGCCGGCAAGCTGGAACTCGGCCGCCGCATCGTCAGTGAAATCGCACTCCGCCTTCCCACTGGTTCCCATGCCCAGCCATGATCCTGCCGATCGAAGTCCGACTGCTCGACCCTCGCCTGCGCGAACAACTTCCCGCTTACGCCACCCCCGGTGCTGCCGGGATGGATCTGCGCGCCTGCATCGATGCCCCATGCGTGCTCGCGCCTGGCCAGGCGGAGTTGATCGCAACCGGGCTGTCGATTCACGTCGATGACCCGGGCTATGCCGCCCTCATCCTGCCGCGCTCCGGCCTGGGTCACAAGCACGGCATCGTGCTGGGCAATTTGGTGGGGCTGATCGATGCCGATTATCAAGGCCCGCTGATGGTGAGCTGCTGGAATCGTGGCACGCTGCCCTACACCGTGCAGCCCTTCGAGCGCATCGCGCAACTGGTCATCGTGCCGGTGATGCAGGCGCAGTGGCGGGTGGTTGGCGCCTTCGCGCCCAGTGCGCGCGGCGAGGGCGGTTTCGGCTCCACCGGCAAGGGCTGAGCCCGGCTCCGCCGCTACGCATGGCCCGCAAGTACGCCCGCGTGATGGCCGCACGTTTCGACGCGATGCGCGAGCACGCGCTGCTGCGGCCGTTTGCCAGGTATCTGGCGCATCCCGCACTGTGGAGCCTGCATCGGCGCAGCGTGGCGCTCGCCGTGGCTGTCGGCATGTTCGGCGGGTTGATCCCCGGACCCTTGCAAATGCTCACCGCGGGGATTCTCGCTGTCCTGTTGCGCTGCAACTTTCCCATCGCCCTGGTCACCACGCTGTATTCCAACCCCTTGACCATCGTGCCGTTGTACCTGGCTGCTTACAAGCTGGGCAGCTGGGCTACCGGCATGAGCGGCCACACCACGCTGCCCCCCCTGCCGCACTTCGACTGGTCCCGAGTGGCCGATTCCACACGCGCCTTGATGCAGTGGGCTATCAGCCTGGGCGAACCCCTGCTGGTGGGGCTGCCGCTGTTGGCGGCTTTGCTCGCGCTGCTCGGGTATGCCGTGGTCCGGGTGGGATGGAACTGCTCCATACGCCGGCAATGGAGTCGGCGCCGCGCTGCGCGCCTTCGGGCGAGCGCCTAGCTGTCGCTGCGCGGCACGCCGGCGAAGAACATGCCGCTGTCGACATCGTCGAGGTGGGCGCTTTGCGCCTCGCGCTCGTCCGGGTCGGGCTCGCGCACTTCCAGAATGGTGTAGCACACGCGCAAGGCCATGCCGGCCAGTGGGTGGTTGCCATCGAGCACCACCTTGTCGTCGGCAATGTCGGTGACGGTGTACAAGGCACCTGGCGCACCCGGGGCGCAGCCGACGGGTAGATGCTCGAACTGCATGCCAGGCTCGAGCACCTCGGGGAACAGCTTGCGTGCTTCGAGTCGCAAAAGATCGGGCTCGTAGTCGCCGAAGGCGTCATGCGGCTCGATCTGCAACTGACCACTGTCGCCGACCTGTTTGCCGATCAGATCTTGCGAGATGGCAGGCAGAAGATCGGCACCACCGACGTAAAAATCCGTGCCGTCTTCATGTTCGGCTATGGGTTCGTTCTGCGCGTCCGTCAGACGCCAGGACAGGGATACGACGGTATCGGGAGCGGCTTGCATGGTGGAAACCTGCTGAATGCGGGCTGTCGAAGGGAATGGCACGAAGGGCACACGGACGCAGCCACAACGGGTTGATCCTGCAAGCTTAGCGTCTGTGCGCACGAAAGCTAAACTCAAGTCGTGGAGCAGCTTTGCGCAGGCGGACCTAACCCGGCCGCGTCAGCATCCCTGCACCTCTTCAGCGCGGTCAAACATGAACATCCACACCCAACCCGCTTCCTGGCCTCTGGCCGGGATCTCTCACGAGACGTTTCTGCAGCGCCATTGGCAACGCAAGCCTTTGCTGGTGCGCCAGGCCATCCCCGCATTTAAGTCCTTGTTGAGCCGGGCCGAGCTGTTCGATCTCGCCTGCGACGACACTGTCGAATCGCGTCTGATCCGACGCCAGACGTCCGGTCTGTGGGATCTCCAGCGCGGCCCGTTCTCCCGCCGCAGTCTGCCCGCGTTGCGCCAGCCCGACTGGACCCTACTGGTTCAGGGAGTCGATCTGCTGGACGACGCGGTTGCCGAGTTGCTCGCCAGGTTTCGCTTCATCCCCGATGCGCGCCTGGATGACGTGATGATTTCCTGGGCGAGCGACGGTGGCGGCGTAGGTCCCCATGTCGATGCTTATGATGTCTTTCTGCTGCAGGCCGAAGGGCGCCGCCGCTGGCGTATCGGTCCGGTGCGCGCGCCGCGCTTCCTGCCGGACCAGCCCTTGAAGCTGCTTGCGGACTTCGTCCCCGACACCGACCACCTGCTCGAGCCTGGCGACATGCTCTACCTGCCTCCAGGCTGGGGCCATGATGGCGTTGCCATCGGACCCTGCATGACATACTCCATCGGTTTTCGCGCACCACCCGCCGACGAGTTGCTGCAGCAACTGCTGTGGAAATTGGCGGAGAACCTCGAGTCCGGGCCGCGCTACAGCGACCGGGGACAGATCGGCACATTTGCGGCAAGAACGCCCGCGCGTTTGCCGAGGACCATGGTCGATTTTCTTCAAGCAGCATTTGCACGACTCAAACCCGGCAGGCGTGAGTTCGAAGCCGTGCTTGGTGAGTTGCTGACCGAGCCCAAGCAGCAAGTCTGGTTCGATCCCAGCACGCAAACCGCCGTGCAATTGGCTCGCGCTTGCGCCCACGGCGGTCTGCGGCTGGATCGACGCAGCCGCATGCTCTATGCCTCGGCCAGCGTGTTGATCAACGGTGAGCGGCTTGCATCACCCTTGGGCCGTTCCAGTCTATTGCGCCGATTGGCGGACCAACGCCAACTCAGCACGCAGGACTGGACTGGCGCGACTCCATCCGAGCGTGCTGTACTGCTGGAGTGGTGCGAGCAGGGATGGGCGCATCCGCTCACGTCCAGGACGACAAAGCGTGAGCCCCGTTGACACCATGATTTCGGGCATCGGCGCCTGGCAGCATGCGATTGCCGAGCTGTTGAGCTCACCAGGGTGGTCCGTCAGCATGTACAGCCCCGACTATGCAGACTGGCCGTTGAACCAGATCGAACTCATCAACGCGCTCAACGCTTGGGGCCTCCAGGGCAAGCATCCCGGCATCCGCATGCTGGCACGTCACTTCGACCTCGTGCAGCGCGACCAGGCGCGCTTTACTCAGTGGCGCTGGCGGTTCTCGCATCGAATCGCCTGTCGCGAATTGCCGGAAAACCTCCCCGCGCCTGTCGAGGGTCTGCTCACACCTGAGCGAGGACTCGTGGCCATTCCCAGCGACACCCACCGACGCGCGGCAATGTGCTCCAGCGGCCGCCTGCATGCGGCGCTTGAACAGTTTGACCAAGCCTGGGCCCTGTCTCGTCCTGGCTTTCCGACACATGTCCTCGGGTTGTGAATTTTTCGCAACAAGATGGATTTTCTCAATTACAGCTACCGGGGGAAACCCGAGTGCGCGCTATACTTACAATTGAACTTGACATGGCCCTTGTGGCATGAGGGTTCGTGTGCTTTACCATTCCCGGAATCCACCGATTTCAATCGCCCGTTTGATCTGTCTGACGCTTTGAGGAAACAAATGAAAAAGTCCCTTCTGTTGGCTTCCATGATCGCCGCCCTTGCCCTGGCTGCTTGCGGTAAGAAAGAAGAAGCTGCACCTGCTGCTTCCGCACCTGCTTCGGCTGCTGCACCCGCTGCCGCTTCGGCACCTGCTGCTTCCGCACCTGCTTCGGCCGCCGCACCTGCTGCTGCCTCGGCACCTGCTGCTTCTGCGCCTGCCAGCGCTGCCAGCAAGTAAGCACCTCGGCGCGATTCTTTCGCATCGAACGAAAGCCAGCGCAAGCTGGCTTTTTTATTGGGCTGCAAGTGCACTCGAGGCTGTGGGTATCTTGATGTTTGCTGCTGGTTGATGCGCCGCACCGCGACCGTGGATCATTTTCGCGCTGTCAGCAGGAAAGGCTCGGCACAAAAAAGCCCGCGTCGTTGACAGCGGGCTTTTTTGTGCCGAGCCTTTGGACTCGGTCTGCAATGCACGGCCTGGGCTTATTTGATCTTGCCTTCCTTGTAAGACACATGCTTGCGCGCGACCGGATCGAACTTCATGATTTCCATCTTTTCCGGTTGAATGCGCTTGTTCTTGGTGGTGGTATAGAAGTGACCAGTTCCAGCTGTGGATTCCAGCTTGATTTTTTCGCGTCCGCCCTTGGCCATGATGATTTGCTCCTGTCCAGTTCAGTGCTCAGACTTCGCCGCGTGCGCGAAGATCATCCAGCACGGTGTCGATGCCGACTTTGTCGATGAGGCGCAACCCGGCATTCGAAATGCGTAGGCGCACGAAACGATTCTCGCTTTCGACCCAGATTCTGCGGTACTGCAGGTTGGGCAGGAAACGACGCTTAGTTTTGTTGTTGGCATGGGAAACGTTGTTACCCACCATCGGCTTTTTGCCGGTTACTTGACAGACCCGTGCCATGGAGCACCCCACTGATATTGATAAAGACAAATCCTAGATTCTACAACGTTTCGGCCCGGTTTCAAAACTGACATGGCCCGGTGTCAAGGAGGTGAGAGTTTTCCTTCTCTCGGGCAGGGAACAGCACGGGTTTGGAGCCAGTTTTCTCCTGCTGCTGGAAGTTGGATGGCGGTCAGATTGCCGCCCCAGAGGCAGCCACTGTCCAGGCACAGCGCATTGTTGGACCAGTGCAGCCCAAGCGTGGACCAATGACCAAAAGCAATGGGGGTTTTTTCTGTACGTCGTCCCGGTGCAAGGAACCATGGAACCAGCCCTGGCGGGGCACGGTCAACTTCCTGTTTGAAGTGAAAATCGATGCTTCCGGAGGCATGTACTGACGTGTCGATGAAGCGCAAGCGAGTCAGGGCATTGATGGTGATACGCCAGCGCTCCGGGCCCCGCAGCATGTCGCTCCAGCGGTCGGGAAGATTGCCGAAAACCTCGCGCAGAAAGCCGGTCAGGTCGTGACCTCGCAGTTGCTCCTGAACTTCGCTGGCGAGGTGCAAAGTTTGCTCGCAAGTCCACTGCGGCAGCACGCCGGCATGCACCAGCAGCCAGCCATGCTCGAGCAAGGCCAGTGGCCAGCGGCGCACCTGGTCGAGCAGTTCGTCTCGGTCAGGCGCATCGAGGATAGGCTGCAAGGTGTCAGTCCGGTGGGCCTTGCGTACACCATGGGCCACGGCCAGCAGATGCAGGTCGTGGTTGCCCAGCAGGCACTGTGCGGCATCACCCAGTGCCATGAGACGGCGTAGCACGGCAAGCGAGTCCGGTCCTCGATTGACGGCATCGCCCAACACGACGAGGCGGTCTCGCCCCGGATCGAACGCAATGAGGTCAAGCAGGCGAGCGAAGGCTTGGTCGCAACCTTGCAAGTCTCCAATCAAATAGATGGCCATGGCTTCCTAGAATAGCTGCAACTGTCAGAACAGGACGACGGTCGGCATGCCGATGATTGTGTGTTTTCGGTGAGGCCGTGTTTGGCAAATCCTTCTCTTCGCTGTTCCCGAAACGATCCACCATGGCGCAACTCGACCCCACCTTGTTCAAGGCTTACGACATTCGCGGCATTGTCGGCCGCGGCCTGAGCGAGGCGGCGTGTGAGCATATTGGCCGTGCCTTTGCCACGCTGGCGCGCGCGCGAGGCCAGCGTGCGGTGCATATCAGCCGTGATGGCCGAGCCTCCGGGCCTGCGCTGGGTGCCGCACTGGCCGTCGGCCTGCGCGCCGGTGGGCTGGATGTGATCGACATCGGCATGAATGCCACGCCGATGCTGTACTACGCCTGTGCCGCCAGCGAAGTGCCCAACGGCATCCAGATCACCGGCAGCCACAATCCCCCCGCGTACAACGGCCTGAAGATGGTGCTGTGCGGTGATGCCCTGCACGGCGCGGACATCACTCGCCTGCGCGAGTTGACGCAGTCCGAGCAGTACGCCACAGGTGCAGGTGGCATGCGCCAGGCCAGCGTGGTTGAGCCCTACCTGCAGCGCATCGTGCAGGACGTGACACTGGCGCGTCCGTTGAAGGTGGCGGTGGATTGTGGCAACGGCGTTTCAGGCGCCTTTGCGCCCGACTTGTTGCGACGAATCGGCTGCCACGTGATCGAACTGTTTTGCGAGGTGGACGGCACATTTCCCTACCATCATCCGGACCCTGCCGACCCGCACAACCTGGAAGACCTGCAGCGCGTGCTGCGGGACACCGACGCCGAAATCGGCCTGGCGTTCGATGGCGATGGCGATCGGCTCGGCGTGGTCACGAAGCACGGGCATGTCATCTGGCCCGATCGCCAGCTCATGTTGTACGCGGCCGATGTGCTCACCCGGCACCCCGGCGCCCCCATCATTTACGACGTGAAATGCACCGCCAATCTCGCACCCTGGGTGCGCAGTCATGGGGGCGAGCCGATGATGTGGCGCACCGGGCATTCACTCATCAAGGCGCGCATGAAAGAGGTCCAGGCGCCATTGGCCGGCGAAATGAGTGGGCATATTTTTTTCAAGGATCGCTGGTTCGGTTTTGACGATGCGCAGTACGGCGCCGCCCGTTTGTTGGAGTTGCTGGCGCGTGTGGCCGATCCCGAAGCCCGCTTGCTGGCCTTACCCGATTCCGTCTCGACTCCCGAACTCAAACTCGATACCGCCGAGGGCGCCAACTTCGTGCTTTGCGAACGTCTGTTGAACGAGGCCAAATTTCCTGGCGCAGTCCAACTACACACCATGGACGGCGTGCGTGCCGAGTATGCCGATGGTTTCGGCCTGGCGCGGCCGTCCAACACGACGCCCTGCGTGGTGTTGCGCTTCGAGGGGCGCACCGCTGCGGCCCTGGCGCGAATCCAGGGTGAATTTCGCGGGGCCCTGCACGCGTTGGACCCGACATTGAAATTGCCGTTTTGACGAGTCGATTGGGCTAACTCGATGCGCGTTTTGCTGGTCAAGACAAGTTCCATGGGGGACATCGTCCACGCTCTTCCGGTCGTGAGCGACATCAAGGCTGCTTTCCCTGGCGCGCTGGTCGACTGGTTGGTCGAGGAGGCCTACGTCCCGTTGGTGCGGGCGCATCCGGCGGTTGACAGCATCATTCCACTCGCCCTGAGGCGCTGGCGCAAAAATCTCGGATCCAGGGAGACGCGCGAAGAGTGGGCTGGCATGGTGCGCAGCCTGAGGTCATGCCGTTTTGACGCTGTCATTGACCTCCAGGGCCTGGTGAAAAGTGCACTCCTTGCACGACTCGCGCGCGGCCCTCACGTCGGCCTGTCCTGGGCATCTTCACGCGAGTTCTTGGCTCCGATGTTTTACGATCGGCGGATGAAGACGCCGTTGCGGCGTACCGAGGCAGCCGTGCCGCGCTACCGGCAGCTTGCAGCCTGGGCTTTGGGTTACGTGCCGTCGGGGCCGCCGCGCTATGGCTTGCAGGTTTCGGCTGCCCGTCCGGCCTGGCTGCCTGGGGTGCGGCCCTTCGCGGTTCTTTTGTCGGCCACGGCCAAACCGCGCAAGCTTTGGGCCGAGGACCGATGGGTTGCGTTGGCCCGTTGGCTGCATCAGCATGGCGTCGCGAGCGTTTTTGCATGGGGTAATGCGCGTGAGCGTGAGCGTGCCGAGCGCCTGGCCGCAAACGTGAACACGATGTCGGCCAAGCCGGGTGCAGAGAGCATGGACCCGCAAAACGTGATCGAAGGCGGGGCCATGGCAGCGCCCGAAGCCTTCGGGCTCGATGTCTGGATGCGGGTTCTCGCGGCATCTGCCTTGGTCGTGGGCGTCGACACCGGTTTGCTGTATCTGGGCGCTGCGGTTGGCACACCCGCGGTGGCTGTCTACACCGGCTCATCCCCGCACAGTGTCGAATTCGAATCGGCAGGGCCTTGGCTTGCCTTGGGTGACGAGGGTCAGCCGCCCGCGTTGAGCGATGTCATGCAAGCGGTCACGAGCCTGCTCGGCTTGCCGCTGGCTACCGATGGCGCGGTGTCGTCCATGTCCGGCCAACCGGTCGCGCCCACAGCATGGGCGTGAAGCACGGCATGCAGCCAACGCGCGCAGGGCGGGCTGGTCCGTCCGGATGATGCCGGCGACCATGACGCGTCGGGCCCCATTCATGCGCCATCTCTACACCCTGGCTTGGCGCTTTCTCGTGCCGCTGGCCTTGCTGCGGCTCGTCTGGCGCTCGCGTCGCGAGCCCCTCTACCGTGTACAGCTGGCCGAGCGCCTCGGTTGGTATGGCCGCAAGCCGGACGCGATGCGCAAAGGCCATCCGGTGCTGTGGCTGCACGCTGTCTCGCTTGGCGAAACGCGAGCCGCACAACCCCTGCTGGATGCTTTGCGTCAGCAACACCCCGGCATGCAACTGCTGCTGACGCACATGACCGCAACTGGCCGGCAGGCGGGTATTGCGCTGCTGCGTGAAGGGGATGTCCAGGTTTGGCTGCCATACGACCTGCCCGGAGCCATGCGGCGCTTTCTGCTGCGCTTTCGTCCGCATCTCGGCGTGCTGATGGAGACCGAGGTCTGGCCCAATCTGGCGCAGGTCTGCGCCACACTCGATACACCACTGCTGCTCGTCAATGCCCGCCTGTCTGCACGTAGCGCCGCTCGCTGGGGTGCCTGGCCGAGCCTGGCGCGCATCGCCTTCGGGTCGTTGACGGCAGCCGCCGCTCAGACCCAGAGCGACGCAGAGCGCCTGCGCAGGCTCGGCATCGACGATGTCTGCGTGCTCGGCAACATCAAGTTCGATCGCGTCTCTAATCCTGGGCTGCGCGAGCTTGGCCTGCAGTGGAAACTGCAGGCCAAGCGTCCCATCCTGCTGCTGGCTTCCACCCGCGAACATCAAGGCCTGGCCGAAGAGAAGCTGTTACTCGACGCCATGCCTGCCGAGCTTCTGCAACGTGCCCTGCTCGTGGTGGTGCCGCGCCATCCGCAGCGCATGGATGCGGTGCACGCGCTGCTGCAGGCGCATGGCTTGAAGGTCGTGCGCCGCAGCGACGCCTCGCCGCAGGCCGATACCCAGGTCTGGCTTGGCGACAGTCTGGGTGAGATGCCAGCTTATTACGCCATGGCGGAGGCGGCCTTCGTCGGTGGCAGCTTGCTGCCACTGGGCGGTCAGAATCTGATCGAAGCCTGCGCCGAAGGCTGCCCGGTTGTGATCGGTCCGCACTCCTTCAATTTCACGCATGCAGTGGAGCAGGGCGTTGCTGCCGGGGCGGTGGTCGAGGCCGGTGATGCATCTGCGGTTTGGTCAAGCTTGCTGGCGTGGCTGTCCGACGCGCGCAGTTTGGAGAGGGCTCGGTGCGCCGCGCTGCACTTCAGCGCGGCGCACCGAGGCGCAGCCGAGGCCCAGGCTGCCTGGATCGGACAATATCTGCCGGCGCGACGTGCCTGAGGGCAGCCCGAGGCGCTGTCAGTAGGTCGGCACCGAGGGATCGATTTCCCGCGACCAGGCGGTGATGCCACCCTGCAGGTTAAAGACCTTGTCGAAGCCGTTTTGCAGCAGGAAATGGGCCACTTGCGTGCTGCGGCCACCCGTACGGCACATCACCAGGACATTCTTGGATTTGTCCACATCATGCTGGCGCAGCGGCACGGCAGCCATGGGAATGTGCGTGTGCTGGAACTTCGGGTGTCGGATCGAGGCGCGCTCCAGTTCCCAGGGTTCACGGACGTCGATGACCTGCCAGTTCGCCAGTTGTTCGGGTTGTGCGTCGAGCAGCGTGGACAGCTCGCTCACGGTCATTTGTTGGATCATGGGGGGTCCTCAAAAGCGAAAATGTGGCGCATCGGGAAAACCGTGCAACCTCGGCGCCATGGTGTCGAACAGGTCGACCACTTTCGATTCCAAGGCGCCGGTACGCGAGAGCAATTGGGCGCGCATCATCGGCGCCTGGCCGACGATGGCGCACAGCCGCCCACCCGGCTTGAGCCGCTGGACGAGCGCAACGGGGATCTGCGCGACTGAACCGGACAACACGATGGCGTCGAACTCGCCCGGGGGCAATTCCTTCGAGGCGTCCATGCAGCGCACGGTGGCATTCATCACACCAGCCTGACGCAGATTGTGCTGCGCGGTTTCAGCCAGATCGGGGTGAATCTCCAGGCTGAGCACATGGGCGGAGCGATGGCCGAGCAGGGCGGCGAAGTAGCCACTGCCGGTGCCCACTTCCAACACCCATTCGTGCTTGCGCACGCAGAGTTCCTGCAGCAGCCGACCTTCGAGCTTGGGCGACAGCATGCTCTCGCCACCGGGCAATGGAATGTCCATGTCGGTAAACGCCAGACTGCGATAGGCCGCAGGCACGAAATCTTCGCGCTTGACGGCGCCCAGCAGATCCAGAACGTCCTGATCCAGCACGTCCCAGGGGCGAATCTGCTGCTCGATCATGTTGAAACGGGCGCGTTCGAAGTCCATGTTTTTCAAGTTGAAAGCCGAAGCTGCCATTTTAGATGGCACAGGCTGGTGGTGTGTGCAGTGTGAACACGCTGCCGCTGCTGGTTAGCGACGCATCCGAGGGCAGGCGTCAGGAAGCTGGGTGGCAGAAGTAACGGGAGGTAATACAACTCGCCACTCAATCAAGAACAATTATCATTTGCGGAGAAAATCAACCTTCCCGAATAGCCCATGAGTTCTCCCCTCGTCGCTGGCACGCCACGACCGGACCTGTCCGCGACACGCTGGAAAATCTTCCTTGCCGTGCTCGGCCCAGGCTTGGTTGTGATGCTCGCGGACACCGATGTTGGCAGCGTGCTCACCGCAGCGCAAAGTGGTGCGCAGTGGGGCTATCAACTGCTCAGCCTTCAACTCATCCTGATCCCCATCCTCTACGTGGTTCAGGAGGTCACCGTGCGCTTGGGCATTTTCACCGGCAAGGGGCACGGGGAACTCATCCGCGAGACGTTTGGCCCTGTGTGGGCCTGGGTCTCGGTCACGGGGCTGGGTGTGGCCACGGTTGGCGCCCTGCTGACGGAGTTTTCCGGCGTGGCTGGAGTGGGAGAACTATTTGGCGTGCCGCGTGCCTGGAGCCTCACGCTGGCCGCCGGTTTCCTGCTGGTCATCGTCTGGACAGGGAGTTACCGGCGGGTGGAGCGGGTGGCCATTGCGCTTGGTTTGTTCGAATTGGTGTTCATCTGGGTAGCCATGCAGGCGCCGATCAAGTCGCATGAGTTACTCGCGGGGCTGACGCATGTGCCGGTGCACGAATCGAGCTTCTGGTATCTGGTCGCCGCCAATATCGGTGCGGTCATCATGCCGTGGATGGTGTTCTATCAGCAGTCCGCCGTGTCGGACAAAGGCCTCAAACCCGAGCAGTACACCGCCGCACGCTGGGACACGGCTTTCGGTGCCGTGCTCACCCAGGTGGTGATGGCCGCTGTGCTGCTGGTGGCCGCAGCCACGCTGTGGGCCGGGCACCTCAGCCCACCGCTCAACACCGTGGGGCAGGTCGCGCAGGCGCTCACGCCTTTCTTGGGCCAGACGCTAGGGCACACGATATTCGGCCTGGGCATCCTGGGCGCCGCCATGGTGGCGGCCATCGTTGTCGCTCTGGCTGCGGCCTGGGGCTTTGGCGAAGTGACCGGCTACAAGCATTCGCTCGAATACCACCCCCTGGAGGCGCCCTGGTTCTACATCGTGTTCACGCTTGGTGTGGTGGGTGGGGCCTTGATCGTGGCGCTGGTGCCTGATCTGGTCGCGCTGTCTGTGGGTGTGGAAGTCATGAACGCCTTGATGCTGCCCCTGGTGCTGGGTTTCCTGGTGGCCCTGGCTGTCAAGGCCTTGCCGCCAGAACACCGCCTGCGCGGCGGCTATCTCTGGGTGGTCTTGGCGGTGGTTGCACTGACATCCGGGCTCGGGGTCTATGGTGGCTTGAGCGGCTTGCTCTGACGCTTCGGCGTTCAACGAGCAGCCCACCGCGATGGATGTGCAATTCTGGCCACGGCCTGCGCCGCCCGTGATAATGCGGCCTTTTGCACACAAGCCGCATGGACACCCATACTGCATTCGTCGCCATCATTCTCGGCTTGGTCGAGGGCATCACCGAATTCCTGCCCATCTCGTCCACCGGTCATCTCATCCTTGCCGCCAGCCTGCTGGGTTGGGTGAGCGACAAGGCCAAGGTATTCGAGATTGCCATCCAGAGCGGCGCCATCCTGGCGGTGATGTGGCACTACCGTCAACGCCTCATCGGCGTGATGGAGGGCCTGATCTCGCGTCAACCGGTCCGGCGCACGGCCGCCTGGCGTTTCAGCCGCAACCTGCTCATCGCCTTTATGCCTGCGGCATTGCTGGGCCTGGTGTTCGCATCCGCCATCAAGCGCCATCTGTTCGCCCCCGTGCCCGTGGCCCTGGCCTTCATCGCTGGCGGGTTGGTCATTTTCTGGGCCGAACGGCGGCAGGTGGCCAGGGCGGATGCCATCCGTGTGCAGACCGTGGAGGCCATGACTGCGCTCGATGCCTTGAAAGTGGGTGCGGCGCAGGCATTCGCCCTTGTTCCGGGCACCAGTCGATCGGGCGCCACCATCATCGGCGGCATGCTGTTCGGCTTGAGCCGCATCGCAGCCACCGAGTTTTCCTTCTTCCTCGCCATTCCCACCTTGCTGGCCGCCACTGGTTACGACCTGCTCAAGCATCGTGCGCTGCTGGGTGCCGCCGATCTGCCCGCCTTCGGCCTGGGCATGGTGGTGTCTTTCGTCTCTGCGCTGGTGGTGGTGCGCTGGCTACTGCGCTATGTGGGTGGACACAGCTTTGTGCCATTCGCCTGGTACCGCCTGGTGTTCGGTGCCGCGGTCCTGATGACGGCCAAGATGGGTTGGGTCAACTGGGCGGCTTGAGTCGATGCTCACCGGCTTCGCTGGCGCGGGTCTCAGTCAGGGATGGGTCGCTTTTCAAACACCAGATCCCACACGCCATGCCCCAAACGCAGGCCGCGCTGCTCGAACTTGCTGAGTGGCCGCCAGGCGGGGCGTGGGGCATAGCCAGCGGCGGTGTTCACCAAGTCCTCGTTGGCCGATAGCACCTCCAGCATCTGCTCGGCATACGGCTCCCAGTCGGTGGCGCAATGCAGATAGCCGCCAGGCGCCAGCCTGCTGGCCGCGAGTTCGACAAAACCAGGCTGAATCAGGCGACGTTTGTGGTGGCGCTTCTTGTGCCAGGGGTCGGGAAAGTACACATGCACGCCCGCCAGGGCGTTGGGCGCGACCATCTCGCGCAGCACCTGCACCGCGTCGTGCTGAATGATGCGCTGATTCTTCAACGCCAGTTTTTCGATGCACAGCAGCAACGCGCCCACTCCTGGCGTGTGCACTTCGACGCCGATGAAATCGCGCTCGGGCTGGGCTTGGGCGATCTGCGCCGTGGCCTCGCCCATCCCGAAACCCACTTCCAGGATGCGTGGCGCCGTGCGGCCGAACACCGCGTCCCAATGTGTTGCCTGCGGTGTGTAGGGCAACACGAAGCGCGGTCCGAGTTCCGCCAGCGCACGCGCCTGCCCGGTGGTGGTGCGCCCGGTGCGCAGGACAAAGCTGCGAATGCCGCGTGCGCGCGGTGCGTGGGCCGACGTGGAGTCGGCTGCTGCGGCAACGGGCTCGGGAGGTGAGGCGGCAGGCATGGTGCTGAAACTCGGAGAGGCGGCGTAAAAAAACCGGCCGGGCCGGAAGAGTTTCGCTGCAATGTCAATGCGAGTGGAGCGGGCGATGGGAATCGAACCCACGCTATCTGCTTGGGAAGCAGAAGTTCTACCATTGAACTACGCCCGCATGGGCCACGATTATAGGCAGGGGCCCCTGCCGGCACCGTGTGTTGCACCGCAAGTGACAGTGGATCCGTCGTGAGCCGATGCGCAGCCTCCGACTGTCGCAACTCCCTGTCCGGGCGCATTGCACTCTCCATATCCTGTTGCGCCTTCTCGACGTTCGGCTGCACGATGTCCCCATCATCATCGATCCGTTTACAGGGCCTGCCGCCCGCGGTCACGGCGCAGACCCGCTTGCTGCTGCTCGGCAGTTTCCCGAGTCGGGCGTCGCTGCAGGCGCAACAGTATTACGCCCACCCACGCAACCAGTTCTGGCCCTTGCTCGCCGCCCTGTTCGAGCTGGACCTGATGCGGCTCGACTATGCCGCGCGGCTGCAGGCGGTGCTGGCTCGCGGTCTGGGCATCTGGGATGTGTACGCAACCTGTGAGCGGGAGGGCAGCCTCGATACCGCCATCACCCAGGCGCGGCCGAACGATTTGCCCGGGTTGGTGGCGCGGTTGCC
The DNA here is from genome assembly GCA_028871675.1 of Betaproteobacteria bacterium. Taxonomy (GTDB): domain Bacteria; phylum Pseudomonadota; class Gammaproteobacteria; order Burkholderiales; family Burkholderiaceae_C; genus Thiomonas_A. Next base: position 37,040 of record JAGWMO010000019.1, on the reverse strand, counting down.
GAAGCTGCAGGCGATTGCCCACAACGGCGGCGAGTCGGCGCGGATGATGCGTGTCACTGCGAGTCTCGTACCGGTTTGCCACCGCCTGCCTTCCACCAGCCCGGCGAATGCGGCGTGGAGTTTGACGCGCAAGCTGGAGGCTTGGCGCCTGGTGTTCGCACGTCATGGCTTGATCGCCAGCGCAGGCTCGGATCCTCAGACGGACCTCAACCAGGCTCTACACTCAGGGCATGCAAGCATCCAGGCCCGCAACGCCCAAGGCTGAGGCTCATTCCCGATCCGAGCCCAAGAGCGCGCCGCGCGCGATGCATGGGCCGCTGGACTGGCGCGACGTGCTGCATTGGCTCCACGACGACGACTTCATCGACGATGCTGGTCTGCGCCAGGGGCTGGACCGCTGTGCCCATGCCAGCGAGCGCCTGCACGCGCTGCACAAGGTGGCCAACGCCGGGTTGACGCGTGTTGCAGACGCCAAGGCGCTCGATCTGGACCAGCTGACCGCCTGGCTGGCCGGACGCGCCGACATGCCCCTGGTGCGCATCGATCCGCTGAAAGTCGACATCGGCAAGATCGGCGATCTGATTTCGCTCAACTACGCCGAGCGCCATCGAATCCTGCCGGTGGCAGCCGACGCCCTGGGCGTGACCATCGTCACCGCCGAGCCCTTCGACCTGGGCTGGAAGACCGAGCTGGAGCGCATGCTGCGCCGGCCCATCCAGCTGGCCGTGGCGAACCCGGTGGACATCACGCGCTACACCATCGAGTTTTTCAACCTGGCGCGCTCGGTGCGCCAAGCGCACAAGAACAGCGCCGCGGCGGGCCTGAGCGGGGTCAACCAGTTCGAGCAACTGGTGGAACTGGGCAGGAGCGGCCGTGCTCTCGATGCCAATGACGCCGGCGTGGTGCAGGTGGTCGATTGGCTATGGCAATACGCCTTCGAGCAGCGCGCCTCCGACATCCACCTGGAGCCGCGGCGCGAGCTGGGCGTCATCCGCTTTCGCATCGACGGCGTGCTGCAAACGGTCTACCAGCTGCCGCCTGCGGTGATGAACGCCATGACCAGCCGTGTCAAGCTGCTGGGCCGTATGGACGTGGTGGAAAAGCGCCGCCCGCAGGACGGGCGCATCAAGACCCGCAGGCCCACGGGCGATGAAATCGAGTTGCGCCTGTCCACGTTGCCCACGGCCTTCGGCGAAAAACTGGTGATGCGCATTTTCGACCCCGACGTGGTGCTGCGCGACATGGCTGCTTTGGGTTTTCCCAGCGCCGAGGGTGCGCGCTGGAACGAACTCACCAACCGCCCCCACGGCATCGTCCTGGTCACCGGGCCCACCGGCAGCGGCAAGACCACCACGCTGTATTCCACGCTCAAACGCCTGGCGACCGATGAGGTGAATGTCTGCACGGTGGAAGACCCGATCGAGATGGTCGAGCCCGCGTTCAACCAGATGCAGGTGCAGGCAGGCCTCGACATCGGCTTCGCCGATGGCTTGCGGGCCCTGATGCGGCAGGATCCGGACATCATCATGGTGGGTGAAATTCGCGACCGCGAGACGGCCGACATGGCGGTGCAGGCCGCCCTCACCGGCCACCTCGTCCTGTCCACCCTGCACACCAACGACGCGCCGGGCAGCATTGCCCGTCTGCTCGAACTTGGCGTGGCACCCTATCTGGTCAGCGCCACCGTGCTCGGCGTGCTGGCGCAGCGTCTGGTGCGCACCTTGTGCGCACATTGCAGGCAACCCGACGATGCGTTCGACCAGGCCACCTTCCAGCAGGCCGTGACGCCCTGGAAGCCGAGCACCAAGGTGTCGCCCTACAAGCCGATGGGCTGCCTGGAATGCCGCAACACCGGGTATCTCGGCCGCGTTGGGTTGTACGAGTTGCTGGTGTTCAGCCCGGCCTTGCGCACGCTGGTTGCCGCTGCCGCGCCGCTGGATGCGCTGCGTCAGCAGGCCGTGAAGGACGGCATGCGTCCATTGCGCTTGGCTGGTGCCCTGAAGGTCGCCGAGGGCAGCACCACGCTCGACGAAGTGTTGCGCGCCACGCCGGCGGCGCAAGGCTGAGCGCTGCCGCTTGCGGCCCTCGTGTCACGGCAACTCCAAAGGAATTTTCGATGTTCAAGCACAAGCATGTTCTGGGTGTGGCGGTCTTGCTGAGCAGCGCGGGTGTCGCTGGCGCCTTCAATCTCGGCGACCTGCAAAATCAGCTCGGCGGTGCTCTGCAGCAAGCCCAGCCGAACACGGCGCAACAGACGGCGCCGCAGGCCGATGGCGGCGCCATGGGGCAGGGCGCATTCACCGGCACGCCGGCGCTGGCGGCTCTGAGTTCAGGCGAGGTCGGGCAAGGCTTGAAGGCCGCGCTGTCACGCGGGGTGGATACGGCTGTCAGCACCCTGGGGCGCGCCAATGGGTTCTATGGCAGCCCGAAATGGCGCATTCCGCTGCCTCCGGCGCTGGACAAGGCCAGCAGCTTGATGCGGATGACCGGCATGGGTTCGCAGGCGGACGCGCTTGACCTGGCCATCAACCGTGCCGCCGAGGCCGCCGTGCCCGAGGCCAAGACCCTGCTGGTGAATGCGGTCAAAAGCATGAGCATCGCCGACGCCAAAGGCATCCTCACCGGCGGCAACGAGGCCGCGACCGCATACTTCAAGCGCAAGACCGAGGCGCCGCTGACGCAGAAGTTCCTGCCCATCGTGCGCCAGGCCACGGCCCAGGTCGGCCTGGCGCAAACCTACGATCGCTACGCAGGCCAGGCGGCGCAGTTCGGGCTGGTCAAGGCCGATCAGGCGAACATCGACAGCTACGTCACGCAGCAGGCGCTGGATCGCCTGTACCAAGCCATCGGTGAAGAAGAAAAAGCCATCCGCAGCGACCCGGTGGGAACCGGCAGCGCCCTTATCGGCAAGGTGTTCGGCGCGTTGCGCTGAGATCGAAATCAACAATCGTGCGGTTCGATCCGTTCGCCAGTCTCGTCGCCATGCCCAGCGTTTTTCCAGGCGACTTGCTCCGTGCCAGGGCGCGGCATGGCGCGCGGCGCCCATTGCATGACGCCGACTGAGCGCCCGCCTGCCTTGCAACCAGCGTGCGCGCTGTGGTGCGCTGGCGATGCGCCGGACATGCGCACGCTGACCCTTGGGGGTGCCTGGACGGTGCATGGACTGGATCCGGCACCCGCGCTTCATCTGCCGGCGGGCTGCACCACGGTGCGCGTCACGGCGGCGGGAGATGCCGCCATCCATGCCGCAACCCTTGTCACCACCCGGGACATGCCCGCGGCAGAGCCCGCAGCCGTGGTGCCCTTGCAGCTCGATACGGCCGGCGCCCTCGTGCTCGGGCGCAGTCTGAAGGCCTGGGCCGATGCTGGCATCGTGGTCGATCGCAGCGCGCTCACCCCGGCCCACCGCCAGCTGCTCGATCTGGTGCTGGCCCGTGCCGCGCCGGCCCCGCAGCTGCAGCCCAGGGCGCATGCCGGCCTGCTTGGCGACATCGGCCGTGCCGCGGTTGCGGCCGTGCGCGAGGGCCGCGAATTTCTCGCCTTCGTGGGCGAACTGGCGTGGCGTGGCGTGCCCTTGTTGCTGACCTTCTGGCGCATCCGCTGGCGCGAGGTGGTGGTCGAAATCGACGCTGCCGGACTGCGCGCCCTGGGCATCGTCGGTCTGCTGTCGTTTCTCATCGGCATGGTCATGGCCTACCAGGGTGGGGCCACGCTGGCGACCTACGGTGCCAACATCCTCATCGTCAACCTGGTGGCCATCATCACCTTGCGTGAACTCGGTCCCTTGCTGGCAGCCATTCTGGTGGCAGGGCGTACCGGCTCGTCGTACACCGCGCAACTCGGCACCATGCGCATCACCGAGGAAATCGATGCGCTGCAGGCCTTGGGCTTGTCGCCGTTCGAGATACTGGTGTTTCCCAAAGTCGTCGCACTGGTCATCACCCTGCCGTTGCTGTCGCTGTTTGCCGATGTGATGGGGTTGATCGGCGGCGGCGTCGTGGCTTCTGCCGGCTATGGTGTGCCGTGGAATGAATACCTGTCGCGCATTCCCCAGGTGGTCGGGGTCCAGACCTTGATGCTCGGCCTGGCCAAGGCGCCGGTCTTCGCCGTGATCATTGCGCTGGTTGGCTGCATGCAGGGGCTGCGCGTGTCGGGCAGCGCCGCCAGCGTGGGCCGCGCTACCACGGTTGCCGTGGTGCAGTCCATTTTCCTGGTGATCGTGATCGACGCCGGGTTTTCCATCGTCTACAACCTGCTCGGGCTATGAGCGGCGCAGACCTGGTGATCGAGGCCAGCGGCATCGTCAACCGCTTCGACCACAACGTGGTGCACGAGGGGCTGAACCTCGCCATTCCGCGTGGTTGCATCATGGCCCTGGTAGGCGGCTCGGGCACGGGCAAGACGGTGTTGCTGCGCACGCTCATTCTGCTGCACGAACCCCAGGGTGGAAGCCTGCAACTCTTTGGCCAGGATGCGCGGGCTGCTCAGTATTCGGCACGTCAACGCCTGCGTCAGCGCATCGGCGTGCTGTTCCAGGGCGGCGCGTTGTTCACCGGCCTGACCGTGCTGGAAAACGTGCTGCTGCCGATTCGCGAACATGGTGCGGTGGAGCGTTCCGACCTGGCCGACTTGGGCATGCTGAAGCTGCGTCTCGCTGGACTGCCGCCGGACGCCGCGCACAAATATCCGGCCGAGCTGTCCGGTGGCATGGTCAAGCGTGCGGCGTTGGCACGCGCCCTGGCGCTCGACCCGGAGTTGCTCGTGCTGGACGAGCCCACATCGGGCCTCGACCCCATTGGCGCCTCGGCGTTCGACCGACTTGTGCGGGAGTTGCGCGACCTGCTCGGGCTCACCATTTTGCAAGCCACACATGACCTCGACTCCATCTGGCATGGCAGCGACATGGTGGCTTTTCTCGCACGCAAGCGCGTCCTGGCGCTGGGTCCGGCCGCCGAGCTGGCGCTGCGCGACGAGCCGGAGCTGGTGGCCTATTTTCGCGAGGGCCGGTCGCTCGCTTTTTTGCACGAGCTGCAAGCTGCATCGGAAACGGGCGCATGATGAACATGATTTTTTGCTGCAGCGGAGTCGCATGATGGAGTCGAAGATCAATTACACCGCCGTGGGCGTGTTCGTCGTGCTGCTCGGGCTCATGCTGGGCGGTGCCGCCTGGTGGCTGGCGACAGGCAAGAAGCAGGGCAACACCACGCCCTATCTCATCTTCGCCACCGACAACGTCAATGGGCTGCGGGACTCCAGCAATGTGCTGTACCGTGGCGTCAAGGTGGGGCAGGTGCATTCGATCGAAATCGATCCGAGCAATCCAACGCTGATTCGCATCCGTGTCGACATCGACAAAAACGTCCCGGTGCGGGCCGACACGGTTGCCCAGTTGAGCCCGCAAGGTGTCACCGGGCTGTCGGTGCTCAATCTGAGCGGCGGCGCTTCCCCCGCGCCTCTGAAAGCGCGGCCGAATCAGCCTTACCCTGTGATCCGCTATGCACCCTCGGTGTTCTCGCGGCTGGAAGGCGGTTTGAATGACGCCACCATCACGCTGTCGAAAATCGCCAGCCGCCTCGATCTGCTGCTGAGCAACCAGAACATCGAGGCCATCGGCCAGAGCCTGTCGCATGTTGCCAGCCTGACGCAGACCCTGGATGCGCACCGCCAGGACATCGCGCAAACGCTCGCGAACCTGCGCCAGTCCAGCCAGGAACTGGCGGCGATGGGTTCGCAAGGCCGGACACTCGCTCACCAGGGCAACGATCTGCTGGCCCGGCTCTCGAAGACCACGCAACAGCTGCAAGCAACCCTGGCGACCATGGACCAGGCGGCCGAAAGTTGGCGCGAAGCCGGGCAGGGGGCCGTCAAGCTGGGCGCAGCGGGGTCGAGGGCTGTGGATCAGTTGCAGAACCGTACCCTGCCGGGCTTCGACCGTCTCACGGGCAACCTCCAGCAACTCAGCAGTCAGCTCACCGAACTCGTTCGCGGTCTCAAGACCAACCCGAGCCAACTGCTTTATGGCGCGCCCCTGCCGCCGCCAGGTCCTGGAGAACAACGATGAACATGACTGCGCGTCACGCCGCTTGGGTGCTGGTTGGCTTGGGGGCTCTCGCCGCCGCGGGTTGTTCGCTGCCCATCACCCGCCAGCCATCGCAAACCCCCTATCGTCTGCAGGCCACTGCACAGCAGGGGCCTGCAGACGTATCGGCGGCGTCGATCCAACCAACCGTCATTCACCTGTTGCCCCTGGGCGCAGCTCCAGGCCTGGGGGGTACGGGGATGTTGTACAGCCCCCGCCCCGGTGTGCTCATGCCGTATCGCGACAGCCGCTGGCTGGCGCCGCCGGCGGACCTGATGCGTTCCGCCTTGGCCCAGGGCCTGTCGCGCCAGCCCTGGGTGAGCGCGGTGGAGCAAGACCAGCCGCTGGCTCCCGCCGACTGGACTCTGCATTGCGAGCTGACTCGCCTGGAGCAGGACATCCTCCGTGGCCAGGGCGTGGTACGGCTCGATCTGGCCTGCCAACTGGCGCAGTCCAGCCCGCTGCGCATCGTCGCGCACTGGCAGGTGGACGGCACGCAGCCGACTGCGGTGAACGATGCTGCCCACTACGCCGCAGCCGCGCAGACGCTGCTGGACCGTGCCGTGCAGGTTGTGGTGGAGCGTGTTGCGGCCGCGATGCACCAGCCCGGGGCCGGTTGACGTCGCTGGTCGACCTCGCTCAAGCAGGCGAGGCGTCGTTTCGGGATGCCCTTGCACCCCGCTTTCTGGCGTGCAGTCGCTGACCTGCAGAGCACTTCAAGCGCTGGCCCCGAGCACCGAGTCCGGTGCGCTGAACACGCCGGGGTCGGTGGTGGATGTGATCGTGGACGTGGTGGTGGGGGCAGCATGGTCGAGTTGGAGCGCCACTGGAGCCATGTCCTGGGTCCGGATGGGGTGCAGCAGCAGTTTCCAGAATTGATCGCGTACCGACAGACTCAATTTTTGGAGTTGATGCACGTAAATCACGGCGTCTTCCTGCGGCGCTTCGGCGATGGTGCGCAGGCATGCGTGGAAGGCCGCATGGTCCGCGATGAGTTTGCGAAAACCCGGGACATGTCCATACTCGATGGCTTGGCTCTCGCACCAGCGCCCGAGAGCGCAACGCTTGCCGGCATCGACATGGGCGAGACGCTCGCGTTCACCGGCATCGAGCGTGCCGACCTTGGCACGTGCCAGACTTCTGCCATGTTCGACCACCGCGCGAATCGCTTCGGTGTCGATCGCCTTTTGCCAGGCCAGAGTCGCGGTCCAGGGGAGCCGTCGTGGCCAGTCTTGCAGCCAGATCTCCAACTCCTGTGCCGGCATGGGCTTGGCGATGGCATAGCCCTGCAACTTGCGGCAGCCCAGCGCCACCAGGGCATGCGCCTGGCGGGGTGTGCGCACGCCTTCGGCCACGGCGCTCAGGCCCATCATCCGAGCCGTGCGCAACAGGCCATAGGTGATGCTGAGGTCGGCGCTTTCGTCGAACAGGTTACTGGTGAAGCGACGGTCGATCTTCACCGCCGAGGCTTCGAGCAACTGCAAATGCGTCAGACTGGCGCTACCGGTGCCGAAATCATCCAGGCTCACCTCGACGCCCATGCGGCGGCATGCGGTGACGACGTAGTGGGCGATGTGGCCGTTGAGCTCTGAGCCATGCTCGGTGAGCTCCAGTACCAGCCATTCCGGTGAGCATTGCGGATGGCGCTCCAGTGCTTCGCGCAGATCGGTCAGGAACTGGGGCTGCAGGAAATGTTGCGGGCTGATATTGAGGCACACGCGCAGCATGCGTCCATCCCGGCGCCAGCGCAAAACCTGGCTGAGCGCGGTGTCGAGGACGAAACGCCCGAGCGGAGCGGCCAGTCGGGGGTCATCGAGCACAGCCTCGAACTCGGCAGCGTCGTGCAGGCCATCGTCGTCGCGCAGGCGCAGCAGCGCCTCGACATCATCGACGCGAGGATCCCCGGTTCTCTTGCCGGGCTCGACCGTGAGAATGGGCTGATAGTGCAGTTCCAATTGCCGCGCCTGCAGGGCAAGCTTGACCCAGTTCAGCAGGCGCTCGCGGTCATGAATCTGCCGTTCCATGCCCGGGTCGAAAATACGGTACTGGTTGCGCCCATGCCGCTTGGCCGCGTACATGGCCAGATCGGCGTGCCGCAGAAGCGCATCCGGGCCCACCGCATCGGACTTGTCGTGCAGCACCAGGCCAAGCGACAGGCTGCTGTACAGGGCCTGGCCTTCGAGCACGAAGGGAGTCTCCATGGTCTTCAGCAGGAGTGCCGCATGGTGGCGCAACTGGTGCTCGTTCTGACAATGGGGCAGCACCACGGCGAACTCGTCACCACCCAATCGGGCGAGCAGGTCGCCGCGGTGCAGCACAGCACTCAGGCGTTTGCCCACTTCGATCAGCAGCGCGTCGCCAGCGGCATGGCCAAGGCGATCGTTCACGTCCTTGAAGTTGTCCAGATCCATCAAACCGACAACTAGTTTTGTGCGCTTCGTGCTGCGCAGGCGCGTGCGCAGGGTGTCGAGCAACGCGCGGCGGTTTGCCAGTCCGGTGAGGTCGTCAAGCCAGGCCATTTTTCGGAGTAATCGAAATTCTGTTTTCTGCGCTTGGCGCGAGCGTGCCGCGCGGCGATGTTCACGTGTGAAAATCTGTCCGAGCAAGGCGCTGTAGACCAGAAGTGAACCGAACGTCGCAGTGGAAACCCAACGCTGTCGGCTGGTGGCGACGGGGATGCCGAGCTTGGCGCCAGCAAGCGTGAAGGCGGCGATCGCCAGAGCTGCCAGCACGCAGACGAGCGGGATCCAATGGCGCAGCGAACGCGCCGGTAGGTGCAGCGAACCCGCGCCGAGGCCGAGGAAGATGATCAGGATCAGCAGCACGATGCCGCCGATCTGCGGCGCCACGGCGATGCAGGCCAGTTGGATGGCCACGTTCAGCATCATCCGGCCGATCAATCGGGGTTGCGAGTAAGCCGAGGTCGCAGCACTAGCGGTGTCCTTGCGCAGGCTCCAAATCCATGACAAAGCCGGATTGGCGCTGAGCCCGGTGAACGCATAGGTCAGCGCGATGGTCAGCGGCAAGGCACCTGCCCAGACAAAACCCAGCATCAGCGGCACGGTCAGGCCGTAGCCAATCAGGGTCATGGGCAACAGCAGATCGCGCTGACGCGGGGGGTCGGCAGGCTCGGAAAAGACGATGCTCATGGCAGCGGGCTGTCGAATGGATGCATGGGCATGAACATAAACCCGGATGACCTCCCAACGCAGACAACTTGTGCCAAGTTATTCACGTTTTCCGCAATTCAAATCGTCAAATCTGCTTCACAGTCGTGATGCCGCACTGCAATAGCGACGCGTTCGTGCGCTTCGCCGGCCCTTGCGACGGCCGGCGGGCGTGAACAGCTCCCTGCTCAGGCGTCTGGCGAAACCGGTCCTTCGATCAGCCCCAGCAACGCCGGGCCGAAGTTGTCACGCTTCTTATCACCGACGCCGGAGATGCCGCGCAGGGCGTCGAGGCTGGCGGGGCGGGCGATGGCGATGGCTTGGAGCGTGGCATCCGGGAACACGACGTAGGCGGGCACGCCGTGCTCCTTGGCCGTGGCGGCGCGCCAGGCGCGCAGGCGCTCGAACAGTGTGGCATCGGCACTGGACAAGGCCTGCATCACGGCGCGCGTACCGGCCGATTGACCGCCAGCAGCGCCGCCCTTGGCGCGAGGTTTGCCCTCCGTGCCCGGCTCGCGGCGTTTGAGGTGAATGCGGCGCTGTCCGCGCAGCACCTCGCGGCTGGCGTCGGTGAGATGCAGCACGTTGAAGTGCGCGGCGTCCACATCCAGCAGATGCTGTGCGACGAGCTGGCGCAGCAGCAGGCGCCAGTCGGCTTCGGACAGGTCGGCGCCGATGCCGAAGGTGGACAAGGCGTGGTGGCCGTGGCGATCGATTTTCTCACCACGCCTGCCGCGCAGCACGTCGATGATGTGCGAGGCGGCGAAGCTGGTGTTGCTGGCCTGGCGACAGCGGTAGATGGTGGATAGCAGCTTTTGCGCGGCCTCGGTGGCGTCGATGAGCTCGGGTGGGTTGAGGCAGTTGTCGCAGTTGCCGCAAGGCGTGCTGGCTTCGCCGAAGTAGCCCAGCAGACGCACGCGGCGGCAGTCGGCGGCTTCGGCCAGCGCCAGCATGGAGTCGAGCTTGGCCGTCGACAGGCGCTTGTAGGCGTCGTCCGCCTCGGACAGCTCGATCAGGCGGCGCTGCTGCACCACGTCCGACAGGCCGTAGGCCATCCACGCCTGTGCGTGCAGGCCGTCACGGCCTGCACGGCCGGTTTCCTGAAAATAGCCCTCGATGGATTTGGGCATGTCCAGATGCGCGACGAAGCGCACGTCGGGCTTGTCGATGCCCATGCCGAAGGCGATCGTCGCGACCATGACGATGCCGTCCTCATCGAGGAAACGGCGCAAGTGGCGCGCGCGCACCTCCGACGGCAGCCCGGCGTGATAGGGCAGGGCGGCCATGCCGTGGCCCGCGAGCATCTGCGCCACCTCGTCCACCGTGTTGCGCGACAGGCAATAGACCACGCCGCAGTCGCCCGTGTGCTCGCCGCGGATGAACTGCAGCAACTGCGCCCGGCCATCGCGCTTTTCCACCACCCGATAGCGGATGTTGGGGCGGTCGAAGCTGGAGACGAACTCGGTGCCGTGGTGTAGCAGGCGCTGCACGATTTCGTGCCGCGTGGGCTCGTCGGCGGTGGCGGTGAGGGCCACGCGCGGCACCTGCGGCCAGCGCTCGCGCAGCATCGCGAGCTGGCCGTATTCCGGGCGGAAATCATGGCCCCATTGCGACACGCAATGCGCCTCGTCGATGGCGAACAGGGCAATGCGGCAGCCGTCGAGCAGGGACAAGCCGCTTTCGCTCAGCAGCCGCTCCGGCGCCATGTAGAGCAAGTCCAGTTCGCCGCGCCGCGCGCTCTGCTGCACCTCGCGTGCGGTTTGCGCGTCGAGCGTGGAGTTGAGGAAGGCGGCACGAATGCCCAGTTCGCGCAGCGCAGCGACCTGGTCCTGCATCAGCGCGATCAGGGGCGAGACGACGATGCCCAAGCCCTCGCGCAGCAATGCCGGAATCTGGAAGCACAGCGATTTGCCACCGCCCGTGGGCATGAGCACCAGGGCATCGTGGCCGCCGAGCAGATGCTCGATGACCGCGCGCTGCTGGCCGCGAAACGCCGGGTAACCCCAGATGTGTTGCAGTACATCTTCAGGACTGGATGGCGAGTCGTGGCGTGCGTTCATGCCGCAAGCCTAGCAAGGTCGCGGCTTCGGCAGGGCTCGTCCACGGCTTGTGTGCAGCGCACAAGGATCCGTCGCATGTTGTATCTCGCTTCGCGTCTTACGTTTGTTCACCGGCACAAGCGGCCATTTGGAATACAAATGTCAAGTACCAATGAAGTTCGCGACGACTGCGAGCCATCCCCTCAAGAAAACGCGGGGCCGTTTCCCTGATTTCTCGGCCCCCTCGGGGGTGGGGCGTCGGCAAGTCACGCCCTTGGGCGTACTCAAACGGAGATCACCATGGCCAGTGTTCCACTCGGCGCGGCAACCCCGCCCAAGACCCAGCGCAGCAGGATCCACAAGGAGGCGGGCATCTGGAGCCTGCTGTTCGCCAGTCTGACCGCCATCATCGGCTCGGGCTGGTTGTTCGCACCGATGACGGCGGCGCAGCAGGCAGGGCCGTCGAGCATCTTGTCCTGGGCCATCGGCGGCGTTGCCATTTTGTTGCTGGCCTTCGTCAACGCCGAACTCACCAGCGCCTTTCCGGGGATGGGTGCGGTCATCACCTTCCCGAAGCTCAGCCACGGCAACCTGACTGCAGCAATCATGAGTTGGGTGGTGTTTCTCGGCTACGTCACCGTGGCACCAGCCGAGGTGCTGGCTGTGGTGACTTACGCCAACAACTATCTGCCTGGTTTCGTCGACGCCAAAACCTCCCTGCTCACGCCGGAAGGCATGGCAGCCAGCGTCGTCCTGCTGGGGGTGTTCGTGCTGATCAACGCCATGGGTGTGCGCATGTTGCTGCGAGTGGGCAACACCATGATGATCTGGAAGCTGATCGTCCCCATTCTCGCCATCATCATGCTGCTGGTGTCGTCGTTCCACAGCGGCAACTTCACATCGCAGGGCTTTGCGCCGATGGGTGTGCAGGGCACGATTTCGACCATCGCCACCTCCGGCATCGTCTTCAGCTACCTCGGCTTTCGCCAGGCGATCGAGCTGTCGGGCGAGGCGAAAAATCCACAGCGCGATGTGCCCATCGCCATCGTCGGCTCGGTGCTCATCGCCGGGATCATTTTCGTGTTGCTTGAAGTGGCTTTCATCGGCGCGCTGAACCCCACCGACATTGCCAAGGGCTGGGCCAAAGTCACCTTCACCGGAGCTTCCGGTCCCTTCGCGGGTCTGGCCACCATTCTGGGCTTGAGTTGGTTGGCGGCGCTGCTGTATATCGACGCCGTGGTCTCTCCTGCAGGTACCGGTCTCGTGTACGGCGGCACCACGGCGCGCGTGGTCTACGCCACCGGCAAGGATGGCCTGTCGCTGCCCTGGTTCGCCAAGCTCAATGCCAAAGGCGCGCCGTCGGTGGGTTTGTGGGTCACCTTCATCGTCGGCCTGTTGTTCTTCCTGCCGTTTCCGTCGTGGCAAAAAATCGTCACCTTCATTTCATCGGCCTCCGTGCTGGCCTATGGGGTTGGGCCGGTTTGCCTCCTGACCCTGCGCCGCACCCTGCCGCTCGACGCGCATCCGCGCCCCTTCACCCTCAAGGGCGCCTGGCTTTGGGCGCCGTTGGCCTTCATCGCCGCCAACCTCATCATCTTCTGGTCCGGCGCGGGCACCGACAATTTCCTCTTCGGCGCTCTGGCGGTGATCTTCGTGCTCTACGTCATCGCCCAGGCCGTCGCCGGTCGCGCCGGCCAGTTGCACTGGAAAAGCGCGTGGTGGTTATTCCCGTATTTCCTCGGCATGTGGGCCATCACCTACATCGGGCCGACGACGACCATTGGAGGCAATGGCACTCTCACCTTCAATGAAGGCATGGGCCTGGTGGTGATCCTGAGCTTCATCATCATCGGCCTCGCCGTCACCAGCGGTCTGCCGGAGCCGGAGGAAGCGCGTGCCGCGCTGCTCGTCGGCGAGCCTGAATTGACGGGCAGCGACGTGCCGGGTTGATTCACCAGAACGCAGTCAACGCAGCGGATTGCACAACACCCTGAACCGGCCCGGATGCCTGCGCATCCGGGCCTTTTGCATCGGGGTTGGGTTTCAAGCGCGGGTGCTTGGGACCAGCTTCTCTGCGTCGGCAGCAACCTTGTGCTTCGAGGCCACCACCACTTGGCGCTGCGCGCCCAGTCCCTGCACTTCCAGCGTCACCACATCGCCGGGCCGCAAATAGCGCGGCGGCTGTTTGCCCATGCCCACGCCCGGCGGAGTGCCGGTGGCGATGAGGTCGCCGGGGCGCAGGGTCATGAAGTGGCTGAGGTAGCTGACGATCTGGGCGACGGAAAAAATCATCTCGTGCGTATGGCCGCTTTGCATGCGCTCGCCGTTGACGTCCAGATGCAGCGCCAGGGCTTGCGGCTCAGGCACTTCGTCGGCCGTGACGAGCCAGGGGCCGACCGGGCCGAAGCTGTCCAGCCCCTTGGATTTGTCCCACTGGCTGCCGCGCTCGAACTGGAACTGACGCTCCGAGACATCGTGCACGGTGCAATAGCCGGCGACGAAATCCAGCGCCTCGGCCACGCCCACGTAGCGGGCCTCGCGGCCGATGACCACGCCGAGTTCGACCTCCCAGTCCATGCGTGTGGAATGCGGCGGATGTTCGATGGCATCGAACGGCCCGGTGATGCAGGTGGTCCATTTGTTGAACACGATGGGCTCGGTCGGAATGGCCTGCTTGGCTTCGGCCGCATGGTCGCGGTAGTTCAGACCGATGGCGATGAACTTGCCGATGCCCACGAACGGCACCCCCAACCGGGGCTGGCCGGCCACACGCGGCAAGGTTTCCACATCCAGCTTGCGCAGGGCGCGCTGGCCCTTCGCGCCATAAACCTCGGGACCAATGTCATTCACCACCCCGCGCAGGCTGCGCAGACGGCCTTGCGCGTCGATGAGGCCGGGTTGTTCACGCCCCGAAGGGCCGTATCGCACGAGTTTCATGAGGGTTCCAGATCAAGGGCCAATGAGGTTGTACAAGCGGTTGCGCGCCGAGAGTCCGGCAGGCGGCGACCCGGCGCCGCCGCTCGATTCGCGGGGGCTTCAGCGCCGTTGGTATTGTGCTGCGCCAAACAGGTTCTGGCGCGCCTGCTCGTCGAGCAAGGGCTTGCGCTGCTCAGCCAGCACGGCCACGCCACGCTGCACTGCGGGTCGGGCGGCAATGGCGTCGAACCAACGCTTGGCATGCGGGTAATCGGCCCAGTCAACGCCCTGGTTACTGGCGCTGCGGCACCAGGGAAACGCGGCCATGTCGGCGATGGTGTAGTCGTCGCCCGCCAGATAGGTGCAGCTGGTCAGGCGCGCGTCCATCACGCCGTACAGGCGCTTCGCCTCATTGGTGTAGCGGCCGACGGCGTAGTCAATTTTCTCCGGCGCGTAAATACGAAAATGGTGCGCCTGACCCAGCATGGGGCCGAGTCCTCCCATCTGCCACATCAGCCACTGCAAGGTGGTGTAGCGCGCGGTGCCCGAGGCGGGCAGGAAGCGACCGGTTTTTTCTGCAAGGTAGATGAGCATCGCGCCCGATTCGAACAAGGTGATGGGTGTGCCGCCGGGTCCGTCAGGGTCGACCAGGGCCGGAATCTTGTTGTTGGGGCTGATGCGGAGGAACTCCGGCTTGAACTGCTCGCCGGTGCCGATGTTGACGCCGTGGACGCGGTAGGGAAGGCCGAGTTCTTCCAGCAGGATGTGCACTTTGTGGCCGTTGGGCGTGGGCCAGGAATAGAGGTCGATCATGGCAGGCTGTGGGTTGGGGTGTTGGCGGGCAGCAGCCCCATCGGCCACTGATGGCTTTATTGTTGCGCCGCATCGCGAATCTTGCAGGGATGGCTGGAAAGCCGCGTTGTTTGATGCCCTGCGAGGTGCAGACCGCGCCGTGGTATGCGGCGCCACGAGCGGACTGCAATCGGCAGTGCGCCATCCAGACCCGCGCCGCCTGGGGCAACGCGGGTGCAGTAAGCGCAGAGCGTGACAGGCCCTAGGAGCGTCCGGGTGTTGGCGCCAATGCGCGGTGACGTAACCAGCGCCTGCGCTCGCCGGCCAGGACTTCGTCCAAGGGCCGACCTCCAGCAAGTGCCATGTGCTGCTTGACGCCCCCCAGTTCAGCGGGTGTGTGCTGGGCCAGTGGCCGGGCGAGTTGCAGGGCCATGTGCAGCGCCATGCCTGGGTCGGTGAGGCGGCAGGTCAAGCCAAGGGTGTGAGCCCGTTCGGCCGACAAGCCGCCATCGGGCAGGCACAGCTCGGCGAGCGCGGCGCGAGACAGGCGCTGCGCCGCCAGCCACAACGCCCCAGCATGCCTGCCGGCGATTTCGCCCGCCATCGGCAGCAGGAATTGGGCGCTGCGGGCGGCGACGATCAGATCGCACGCCAACGCCAGCGCCAGGCCGGCGCCGCTGGCCTGGCCTTCCACGGCGGCGATGATGGGTTTGTCGCTGTCACGCAGGGCCAGCAGCCAATCGTGCAGCGCGTCGATGAAAGAGGCCTCATCCTGCGCCGCCTGCAACGACTCTTGCGGGCCCAGACAGAATTGCTCAGCGCTTCCGGTCAGCACGATGACGTGGATGTCCGGGTCGCGCAGTGTGGTGGACAGCGCCTCGATGCCGGCGTGAGCCATCGCCGGCGTCATGGCCGCGCTGGCTGTGCCGAGTTGGAGATTGAGCACGCAGATGCGGTCATCGGTCGCGGCGGTGTCATCGTCGAAGAGGGTCATGGTCGGCGCGTGTCCAGAGGTTTGGGCGTCAGTTTCAAGGCGCAAGCGCCGCATTCAGATTGCATGTGCAAAATCCCATGCAGAAAAACACATTTTTGCAAAATCGTTCACAAAATTCCCAGGCTCATTGGGAATCAACCCTTCTCGGCACGATATTGGCTGATAAATTCGGCTTCAGTCTGTACAGTTCAGCGCCCGAACCTGCGCCCTCACAACTTTCGATCCGCTTTGCCGTTGTCCATGCACTATCGTCGTCCGACCCATGTTTCGCGTGGACATGCCCAGCCTTCCTGGCTGAAGCTGGCACTGCTGGCTGGCTTGCTGCTCGTGCCGTCTCTGGCGCAGGCTTTGTTGTTGAACCGCCCCCTGGTTCACGCCATTCTCGGGCAACCGCTGCGCGTGGACATTCCGGTGCGGCTCGACGCGGGTGAACAACTGGCGACCCGCTGTGTCCAGGTGCAGGCCGAGGCCGGCTCCGACCCGCTGCGCGCCGACCAGTTGCAGATCGGAATGCAGCCCGAGGGATCGAGCATGGAGCGCATCCAGGTGCGATCCACCATGCCCATGACCGAGCCGTTTGTGGTGCTCACGCTCAAGCTTGGCTGCCAGTACCAGCGCAGCCAGCAGTACACCATCCTCGTCAATCCGCCCACCCCCGAGCTGCCCGTGCTGCCAGGCGAGGCGGCTGCCACGGTACGCCTGCCGCAACACCCAGGCAGCGCGGCATCGACGCCGCGGTCTGCAAGTCCGGAGCCTGTGCAGGCTGCCACGGCGACGGCTCAGTCTGTCCTCGCGGGTGGTTTTGGCGCACGACAGGGTGCCGGCCACAATCCGGCGCCTGCCCGTGCCAAACGCCAGCCCGACGTCGCAGCGAACCAGGATCGCCAGCGGTACGCAACCGTGCAGACCGACCAGGAGCGCCGACAACGCCACCCGGCTGCGATGCTGGCCAGGATGAAGCAGACACACACCGCGCAGGGCGCCAGCCTGGTACGGCATGCAGGGGCCAGGCCGGAAAGCCAGTTGAAACTGGATTGGCTTTCGGCGGCGCTGGTGCCCGCGCCCGACTTGCGCATCAGCACGACGCTGGCCCTGCCCGCGGCCCCCATCACTCCCGCGCAACGCAAGGCCTACGCGCAGTTGCGCACCATCGTCATGGATGGCGCTGCCGCCCCGGGGGAACCGCTGCGCTCGGGCCAGAAGCTGAACGCGCTGGAGGCCCAGGTGAGTGCGCTGGATGCGAACCGGTTGCAGGACGGTCGCAAACTTGCCGTGGCACAGGCTCGGTTGATCGAACTGGAGCGAACACGCTATCCGGCCTCATGGACCTATGGCCTGCTGGGGCTCTGCGCGTTGTTGGCACTGATCACGCTCTGGCTTTGGCGTGATCGGCTGCGGCGTGCGGCCGCCGACGCCCACTGGTTTGCATCCGAAGCGCAGATCAGCTCGCAACACAACGCGGCTGCGCAGGTGCAAGCCCCGGTCTCGGTTCCAGTCCCGGTGCCGACGATGCACCCGGCGCGCATGCTGCCACCCGGTACGGCGTCGGCCTCCGATCAGCCGGTATGGGAAGTCAGCGGCCCGTCAACCTGGCCTCCAGCCCAACCCCTCGGAGCCGCTGCGGCCGATGACGCTGCGGCCGGGAGTCCCGCGTCGACGCGCCCGCAAACCACGCAGCCCGCCGAATGGGGGCAGGCCTTGAGCCTGGACAAGGAAGTGTTCTCGCGGCCGCTTTCGGGCCAGGAGCAGGTGCAGGTCGACGAGATGATGGACATCGGTCATCTGGCGGATTTTTTCATCAGCATCGGGAGCCCGGAGCAGGCCATCGAGGTGATGGAGAAGGCCTTGGGGGAGGTCAACGGGGGGACCCAGGCCTTGCCGTGCCTCTACCTGCTCGAGTTGTATCGCCAGACCGGGCGCAAGGACGATTACGAGGTGCTGTTGGCGCGTTTTTCCCACCGCTTCAATGTGCAGATCCCGCCCTGGGACCATCCGCCGTCGGGCGAGGCCCGTGAGTTGGAAGCCTACCCGCGGGCGATTGCGCTGATCTGCGAAACCTGGGATCTGGCGCCCATGCTGACCGTCATCGAGCGCATGCTGCTGGACGATCCCGCCAAGCCACGTGTGGGCTTTGACCTGCCCGCCTACCGCGATCTCCTGGATTTGTACGCCGTGGCCCGCGATCTCAGCCGACACCAGCCGGAATCGCGGCGCGAGACCGAACAGGCACTGTCGCCGCACGCGCCTGGGCAGGACGGTAGCTTGGACCTGCCGCTGGTGTTGAATGCGCATGCCCTGGACCAGGGGGCTTCGCGCCAACAAGTTTCTGCGCCGCCAGAGCTTGCGCCGCTGGACTTCACCCTCGATGAGTTGTCGACGTCCCAACCCCCCATGGTGGCACCAGCAGACGGATCGCCCAGGGGTGTGTCGCCAAAGGACGTGGCGCCAACAAATCCTGCGCCGCTCGATACGGCACCGGCCGCAGACGCATCCAGCGCTGGTGGCGATACCGCCAAGCGTTGAGGCTCATCAGAACCTGCGAATGCCTGACGGCCTCGAGGGCGGCGTGGCACTAGAGCGTGGCCAGGCGCTCCAGCGCCGCATCGAGCGTGGCCTCGCGTTTGGCGAAGCAAAACCGCACCGTCTTCCGCTCCACCGGCTGCGGATGGAAGGCTGACAGCGGAATGGCGGCGACACCCACGTCGCGTGTCAGCCACTCGCAAAATTCCGCCTCGGGCCTGTCGCTCAGTGCGGAATAGTCGGCGCATTGGAAATACGTGCCTTCGCAAGGCAACAAACGCAATCGGGTCGTGGCTAGCCCATGGCGAAAGCGGTCGCGCTTGGCCTGGTAGAACGCGGGCAGTTGCTGATGGGCTTGAGGCCACGATCGCAAATGCTGGGCCAGCGCGTGCTGCATGGGCGTGTTGACCGTGAACACGTTGAACTGGTGAACTTTGCGGAACTCGCGCGTCAACTCGCGCGGCGCCGCCACCATGCCCACCTTCCAACCGGTGACGTGGTAGGTCTTGCCGAAGCTCGAGACCACGAAGCTGCGCGCAGCCAGCGCCGGGTCGCCAGCCACACTGTGGTGTCGTTGGCCGTCGAACACCATGTGCTCGTAGACCTCGTCGGCAATCAACACGATGTCGGTTGGCGCCAGCAAGTCACGTAGACGATGCCTGTCCTCGAGGGTCCAGACACGGCCACTCGGGTTGTGTGGCGAGTTCACCAGCAGCGCCCGGGTGCGCGGCGTGATGGCGGCGGCAATGGCGTCGAAGTCGGGGCGGTACGCGGCGTCGAGGGGCACGAAACAGGGGACGCCGCCCGCCAGTTCGATGGCCGGCACATAGCTGTCGTAAGCCGGGGTGAGCACGATGACCTCGTCACCGGGATGCACCACCGCCATCACGGCCGTGAGCAGCGCCTGCGTCGCGCCGGCTGTGATGGTGATCTCCTCGCCGGGGTCGTAGCTGGCGCCATGCAAATCGGCCATCTTCGCCGCCAGCGCCTCGCGCAACTGGGGTATGCCGGCCATGGGCGGGTACTGGTTGTGGCCAGCGCGCATGGCCGTGTTCACGGCGTCGAGCAAAGCCGGGTCGGGGTCGAAGTCCGGAAAGCCTTGACCGAGGTTGATGGCGCCGTGCTGCTGCGCCAGTGCCGACATCACGGTGAAGATGGTGGTGCCCACGCTGGGCAGGCGGCTGCGTGATGCGAAGTTGTGACCGAGCGTGGGCCTGGGCTGGAGGGGGGCGGGCATGGCGGGCGGCTGTGAAAGGTCAAATGGAAAAATTTTCGTCGCTCTGGCCGCGCAACACCTGCTCGACCAGTTTGCGAGACAAGCGCTGCGACAACAGTTCGGTCAGAACATAGACAAAAGCGCGCTGGTAGACGCCGCGCTTGAAGGCCACACGCGTGAGGTTCTGGCCGAACAAATGTCCCAGGGGGCGGGAGCGCAGCAAGGTGTCGCGCTCGGGGTTGATGGCCATCTCGGCGATGAGCCCGACGCCGAGTTCCAGCTCGACATAGGTCTTGAGCACGTCCGAGTCAATCGCTTCCATCACGATCTGGGGTTGCAGTCCCTGCTGGGCGAAAGCCTGGTCGATGCGGTGGCGCCCGGTGAACGCCGGGTCGTAGGTGACGAGGGGGTGGCGTGCCAACTCTGCCAGCGACAGGTCGGCCACGTCGTTGAGCGGGTGGTTGAGCGGCGTCACCAGCAGATGCTGCCATTCGTAGCAAGGCAGCGTGATCAGCTCGGGATGATCTGCCAGGCTTTCAGTGGCCAGGCCCAGATCGGCTCGCTCTTCCAGCACGGCGTGCGCAACCTGGTCGGGATTGCCCTGGATCAGATGCACCTGAACACGTGGAAACCGCCGGCGGAATTCGGCAATGACCTGCGGCAGACGGTAACGTGCCTGAGTGTGGGTGGCGGCAATGGTGAGTTGGCCGCTGTCCTGCGCCGCATAGTTCTGGCCGATGCGCTTGAGGTTGTTCACCTCGCGCAAGATCACCTCCACGCTGCGCAGCACCTCCTCGCCGGGTGCCGTGAGCTTGCGAATGCGTTTGCCGTGGCGGCTGAAGATTTCCACTCCCAACTCGTCTTCCAGCTCGATGATGGCCTTGGACACGCCGGGTTGCGAGGTGAACAGCGCGCGCGCGGTTTCGCTCAGATTGAAGTTGCGGCGCACGGCCTCTTGCAAGAAGCGGAACTGGTGCAGATTCATGGCGGCTTGGCCTGTGACGCACGGGTCGTTGCGAGACCGTGCGAGTGTGATTCAGCGGTATTGAACCCGCCAGAGAAAATAGCCGAAGGCTGCGCTGCCGTAGAGCATGTAGGGCAGGGCGGCGGCCAGCCACGTCGGCCAACTGGCCAGCAGACCCAGGCGCGAGGTGAGTGTGTTCATCAGGATGAAGCTGATGCCCAGCATGATGCCGCCGAACACCTTCCAACTGATCTGCCCGGAGCGGGCATGGAGGTAAGCGAAAGGCAGGGCCAGCAGCATCATCACCACCGCACTCAAGGGATAGAGCAGCTTGCGCCACAGCGCGATTTCGTCGCGCTGCACGGCCTGGCCATTGGCCCGGAGATGATTGACGTAGCGCCACAAATCGACCACGGACATGTGGTCCGGGCTGAGCAGCAGGACATTCAGCACGCTGGGCGAGACCGAGGTCTGCCAGGGCAGATCGGCCTGGTGCAGGATCTGCATCGCCTGCCCAGCCCGACCCGGCAGCCGGATGGAGGTCACCTGGCGCAACAGCCAGGTGCCGCTGTTCTGGTAGACCGCACTGGCAGCGTCGATGGTTTGCACCAGTTGCGTCGCGCCGTCGAGCACATAGATGTGCACGTCATGCAGTTCGCCGCTGGCGGACACGCTGCGGATATTGATCATCTGGTCGTCCTGGCCGCTTTGGCGGTTGCGCAGCCACAAGCCCGAACTCAGCGAGGTGCCGCCAAATTGCCCGCCCTCGGACTTGGCTTGCAGGGTTGCCGACACGCGCTCGGCCAAAGGCACGACGAACTCACCCAGCGAAAAAATCAACACCGAAAACAGCAGGCCCATGCCCATGAGCTGTTGCAAGGCGCGCAGAGGACTCAGGCCCGACATGCGCATGACGGTGAATTCGCTCGAGGCTGCAAGACTCGCCAGCACGTAGACCGTTCCGGTCAAGGCCGCGATCGGCAGGATGAGATAAGCGCGACTCGGCATTTGCAGTGACACCAGCAGCAAGGTGTGTGCGAACGACGTTGCGGAGGCATTGCTGTTGCTGAGCTCGTTGATCACGTCCAGGATAAACAACAGGCCGAGAAACACCAGCAGCACGAAGCTGCTGGCGGCAGCAATTTGCACGAACAGATAGCGACGCAACGTGCGCATGGGTTCAGGGGCAGGGCAGGGGCAGGCGTTCAGTGAGCCAGCGGCCCCTGCCGGCCGCCGGCAACCAGACCGGTCCCGCGGGTGCGACGCCAGGGCAGCAGGCCTTTGTGCAGTGCCAGCACGAACAACAGCACCACTGCACTGCCGTGAATCAGCAGCAACGCCGAGACCAGGTTCAGTTTGCGTTGATCGATCCAGCCCTGCGCGGCATTGAGAAAATTGATGTACGCGAGATAGATCAACACGGCGACGATGAGCTGCAGCGCACGGCCAGCCCGCGGGTTGGTGGCGGCCAGCGGCACCGCCATGAGGACCAGCAGGATGGACGAAAGCGGCACGCCGATGCGCCACGACAGCTCCCCCAGCCAGGCGGGAATATGGGACATGGCGAGCATGGGTGTGGAAATTTCACGGCTTGGCGTGTTCGCCAAACGCGCCGCCTCCGAGAGCCCGGCAACAGTTGGAGCGGGGGCGTTGAGCGCCGAGAGCCGAATTCCCATTTGCGCAAAACCCGTCACCTGGTAGTTGGCTTCCCCCGCCGTATGGCTGTAGCGGTGGCCGTTGGCGAGCATCAAATAGCGCGAGCCGTCGAGGTTTTGCAGCATGGCCGACTGCGCCAGGGTGATGACGACCTGCCCGCTGCTCCGGTCACGAATGAAGATGTCGTGCGCTAACCCCTTGGCCTGGGCTCCCTTGCCGATGAAAAAAACCCGCTGGCCGGAAGACGATTCCCGGAACTGGCCAGGCGCGACGCGCGACAGATCCGAGCGTTGCTCGAAGCGCTCGCGCAGGGCGGCGTTTTGCTGATTGGCCCAGGGCCAGGCCACGAGCGTGAGCGCGGCGATGGCCAGCACCACGGGTGCGGCAAAACGCAGCACGATGCGGAAGTACTGCAACGGCGTGACACCGGCTCCCGCCCAGATGACGATCTCCGAGTCACGGTGCATGCGCGAGAAGCTCATCAGCACGGCAATGAACAGGGCCAGGCCGAGTATGAATTGCAGATACGTGAGTGAGGCCAGGCCGATGAGCAGAAAAAGATCTTGTGGATTGGCTTGCCCTTCCGAAGCCTGTCCCAGAATGCGGATCAGCATGATCGTGATCACCACCGAAAACAGCACGGTGAAACTGCCGCCGAAATTGCGTGCCATTTCACGGCGCAAAGAGGTGTCCAACAACATTGCGGGGGCGGCGTCAGACTTGGGGGCGTGGGTTGCGCGGGGTGAAATCGCGCCGGCGGCAGAGCGCGGGGACAGGTCCGGTGGAATAATGAAACATCGCCAGGAGCCCTCATGAAATTTAGCATAGCCCCTCTGAAATCATTATCCAGCCTTCAAACCGACGCGCTCATCGTTTTTCTGCACCAGCCCGGCACGTCCTGCGGCCTCGTCGAGGCAGACATCGTGGACCCGGTCGCCACCGAAGCCGTGCAGGATGGCGACTTTTCCGGCGCTCTGGGCACGACCTTCATCCGCAGCCGCCCTCCCGGGCTTGCCGCTCGTCGCCTGATTCTGGTGGGCCTGGGCGCTGCACCGCTATCCGGCGCCGGCTGGCTCAAAGCCCTGCGCGCCGCGGCCGTGGCCTTGAAGCCGCTCGCCGCCCGGCATGTGCATCTGCTTGCGGCTGATGGCGAGTCTTCCCTGGCCGAGTTTGCCCCGCGTGCCTTCGGTGAGGCCGCCTATCGCTATACCGCCACGCGCAAGGTCGAGGCCGACAAAGCCTACAAAGTCGATACCGTGCATGTGCTTTCGCGCCACCTGCGACAGGCTGCGGCACTCAAGGCGCAGCTCGCCCGGGCCGAGGCTGTTCAGGCGGGGGTCGATCTCACGTGCAATCTGGCCAATCTGCCGGCCAACCACTGTACGCCGACGCACCTGGGCAGAGTGGCGCAGGACCTCGGCAAGCGTCACGGCATCAAGGTCGAAGTGCTCGGCCGCGGTGAAATCGAACGCCTGAAGATGGGCTCTTTCCTCGCAGTGGCACAAGGCTCCGAGCAGGCGCCGCGTTTCATTGTCATGCGCTACGACGGCGCCGCCAGGAAAGATGCGCCCCATGTGTTGGTGGGCAAAGGCGTGACTTTCGACACGGGTGGCATCTCGATCAAGCCCGCCGCCGAGATGGATGAGATGAAATACGACATGTCGGGCGCCGCCTCGGTTCTGGGCGCATTCGAGGCCATCGGCCGCATCAAGCCCCGGATCAATCTGGTGGGCCTGATTCCAGCGACCGAAAACATGCCCAGCGGCAGCGCCATCAAGCCTGGGGACGTCGTGACCAGCATGTCGGGTCAAACGATCGAGATCCTCAATACCGACGCCGAAGGCCGGCTGATCCTGTGCGACGCCCTGACCTATGCCGAGCGCTTCAAGCCAGCCAGCGTGGTCGACATCGCCACTCTCACCGGAGCCTGCATCATCGCCCTCGGCCATATCAACAGCGGTTTGTTCAGCCCGGACGATGCCCTGGCCGAAGCCTTGCAGGAAGCCGGGCGCCAGGCGCATGACGGTTGCTGGCGCATGCCGCTGTCGGACGACTACGCCGAGGGCCTCAAGACCCACTACGCCGATGTCGCCAATATCGCGGGGCGGGCCGCAGGCAGTGTCACCGCGGCATGTTTTTTGCAGCGCTTCACCAAGGCCTATCGCTGGGCGCACCTGGACATTGCCGGCACCGCCTGGAAAAGCGGCGCCGCCAAGGGGGCGACCGGGCGCCCCGTGCCTTTGCTGGTGAATTACCTGTTGAATTGCGCCGCCGGCGCTGCGAAAGCCTGAGTGCATGGGCGCTGTCGAGTTTCGCGTTGGAGCAACAGATCCACTGGTTTATGCATGTGGCCTGCTGCGCACTGCAGCGGCCAAGGGCGCGACCCTGGTGGTTCGCGTCGCACCCGCATCCATCGCCGAACTCGATGCGCGGCTTTGGACCTTCTCGCAGCTCGATTTCGTGCCACATTGCCGTGACACCGATGCACTCGCCGCACGCACGCCCATCGTGCTGACCGATGTCCTCGACCTGACCGCATTTGGCGGGCGCGATTGCCTGGTCAATCTCGCTCCGACCCTCATGACCGGCTGGGAGGTGTTGCCGCGCGTCATCGAGATCGTTGGCGTTTCGGCCGAAGCAAGGCAGGCCGGACGCGAGCGATTCCGGGCCTACCGCCGAGCCGGCTGCGAACCGACCACTCTGGAGATCAGCGCATGATGCCGACCGCAGCCGACCCACTGCCTGTTCTGACCGAGGTCCTTGACGGCTCTCCACTCGGATCGGCGCCAGCACCGCATCAGTTTTCGCCACCAGCGTCGTCTTTGGATCTCCCCGCGGCAGCGCGACCTGCCATCTCAGACATCGCGTCATGGCAGACAGGCCCTGCTTCTGCCGCGAGGACTGCAAACCTGGCGCATGACCCAGGTTTGCGTGCGCTGCAAACCCATTTCTCACCGGAGGCCGCCGCTGAACTCGTTCAAGCGCAACTGGACGCGGCCCTGCCTCGGCTCCAAGAGTGGTTGCGGGTGGATCTGGCACAGCGCCTGAACCGTGAGCTGGAACTCCACATCCACGCCCTGCTCGACGTGAGAATGGATGCGCTGGCGCGGGAACTCGCCCTGGAATTGCGCCCCTGGCTCGAGGACATGGCCCAGGACACCATGGCCCGAGTACTCGCCGAGGGATTGGGTTCTTGAGTGCATCCCGGCAAAAGCTTCAGTGGGCGGTACGTTTCAGGAGCGGCGGCCGGGCGGTTGTGGTTGTTGATCCAACGCGGTGAGGGGGTTGAATTCGCAGCCGGATGACAAAAGTTCGTGTTCAACGGCAAATGGTGTAACGCAGCTTGACGTCTTGCGGTGCGAAAGCCGTTGCATGAATTGGTGCAACAGCATCTTGCGAACTGTTGCTGGGCGCTTCGTTTCAACTCAATTCAGGGGCGTCCATGCGCGCCGGCCCTGCGATTGGAGGGGCACGGGCATGTTCACATCCATGCAACAGCGCCCAACCGGCGTCGAAAACCACGCTGTTCATTTCAGCATGTTTCAGCTAATGTATCGCTCCGTTGGGAATCACCCGACTGACAGCAACTTCTATATCCTTCTGGAGGCTCATTCATGAAACTGAAATATGCCCTTTTGGGCTTGTCCCTGGCCATTGGCACCGCATACGCTGCCGATGATGTGACCGTGATCATTGGCAGCGCAGCGCCGATGTCCGGTCCGCAGGCCGCCTATGGGCAAGACAACACCAACGGTGTTCGCATGGCCATCAACGATCTGAACAAGAAAAACATCATGATCGGCGGCAAGAAGGTGATCTGGAAAATCGACGCACAAGACGACCAAGCCGACCCGAAACAAGCCACCTCCGTGGCACAGAAGTTTGTTGACGAGAAGGTCAATGGCGTCGTGGGCCACCTGAACTCCGGCTGCACCTACCCCGCCTCGCGCATCTACAACAACGCCGGCATTCCCAACATCACCCCGTCGTCGACCGATCCGAAGATTGCCGAGCAAGGCTTCAAAACCTTCTTCCGCATCATCGCCAATGACAATGCCTTGGGCGCCGGCTTGGCGAACTATGCCAAGAACCAGATGAAGGCGAAGACCGTTGCCGTGATCGACGACCGTACGGCTTATGGTCAGGGCGTGGCCGATGTGTTTGCCAAAACCGCGCAGAAAGACGGCATGAAAGTGCTGGATCGTGAATACACCAACGATAAGGCCACCGACTTCTCCGCCATCCTGACCAAGATCAAGGCGGCCAATCCCGACGTGATTTTCTATGGCGGCATGTACACCCAGGCCGGCCCGATGCTGCGCCAGATGGAACAGCTCGGCATCAAGGCCAAGTTCATGGGCGGCGACGGTATCTGTGCGCCGGAATTGGCCAAGTTGGCCGGCAAGGCTGCCGACGTCACGGTTTGTGCGGAAGGCGGCTCACCGCTGTCGCAAATGCCGGGCGGCGATGCCTGGAAGAAGCGCTACGACGCCGAGTTCGGCGCCAGTGCCTTCCAGATCTACTCTCCTTATGCCTACGACGCCACCATGGTGCTCGCCACGGCCATGGAAAAGGCCAAATCGGTTGAGCCGGCGAAGTACCTGCCATTTGTGCAGAAGATCGACTACAACGGCGTCACCAAGAAGGACATCCATTTCATGGCTGACGGTAATCTGGCTCAGCCGACCATCACCCTGTCGACGTTTGACAACGGTGTGAAGAAGGTTGTTGCTGTCGAATCCGTGAAGTAAAGTTCGAGCGTAATGCGGCCGGCCAACCGGTCGGTCTGCATTCCGCGTGACAGCGTCAGATTTGAAACGCCCGTGACGGGCGTTTTTTTGTTGGGGCCAGCTTGACCTGACCCAGGGATTCGACAAGATGAACAAGGCTTTCACCCGCGAGGACACATCGCGCGAACAGGACGATGACGACGAGGTGCGCTTGCCGGACTTGCCGGCGGGAAGCAAAAACTACATCACCCCGGCAGGATTCAGCCGACTGCGCGAAGAACTCAAGAGCTTGATCGAACGCGACCGACCCAAGGTTGTCGAGATCGTGTCCTGGGCAGCTTCGAATGGGGACCGCTCTGAAAATGGCGACTACATCTACGGTAAAAAGCGGCTGCGTGAAATCGACCGGCGCATTCGCTTCTTGACCAAGCGTCTGGATTTGGCCGAGGTGGTGGATCCATCCGGCCAGCATGGCAATGATCAGATTTTTTTCGGGGCCACGGTGCGCTATGTGGACAATCAGGGTGTCGAGCGTTTGGTCACCATCGTTGGCGCCGACGAGGTCGACCTGGAGCGTGGCCACATCAGTTGGATATCCCCGGTGGCGCGCGCCCTGCTGAAGTCGCGCGATGGCGACGTCGTCAACCTCCCAACACCTGGAGGCCTGCTGCAGCTTGAAATTCTCGAAGTGACTTACCCGGTACCGGGAGTCTGAGAGCACAGGCCCTAGCCATTTTGGCGCGGCTTGCCGCGCCCCGCCCTGACCACGAAGATATGTGTGCGTACGGCACGCAAAATGTCGGCTAGATGCTTGCGGTCGCGCACAGCGAGTATGAAACGCAGTTCGATCGTAGGCTGACCCGAGTCATCGTCCATCGTCACATGGATGATGTCGGCGTCATGCTCGCTGATGGCTGCCGCCAATTTGGCCAGCACGCCCTTGCCGTTGTTGACGATGACGGCCATGCCGACCTGGTACAGGCCGCTGACGGTGGGCGACCAACTCAGATCGATCCAGCTTCGCGGGTGCTTCTGGAACAGGCGCCGAGCTTGTGGGCAGTCCTGCTGATGCACCGTCAGGCCCTCGCCTTTGCCGAGATAGCCAAGCACTGCGTCACCTGGAATCGGGTGGCAGCAATCGGCGTAATGCACTGAAGTGCCTTCACTGCCATCGAGTTGCAGGGCCGTGCGAGAAGTGTTGTCCGCTGCGCTGGAGGTCGGTTGCGCGGCGGCTTCTCCTGCAGGCGCGGCGGAAACCGTTTCAGCCTGTTCCGGCAAGTGTCTCGGCTTGGCTTGGCCGTGGCTGCCTTGCATGCAGGCGCGCTTGGCCACGATTTCAGCAACGCGCTTGCCCAACCCGATGTCGCTGAACAACTCCTCCTGGCTCTTGCTACCGCTCCAGTGGAGCAGCCGACTCCAGTCTGCGCTCGTCAGATCGTCCAGGTTCCGGCCTTCATGGACCATGGCGCGACCGAGAAGCCGTTTGCCCAGGTCTTGCGATTCAGCCTGCTGCGAAACTTTGAGCTCATGACGAATTTTCGAACGCGCGCGTCCGGTGCGTACAAAGCTCAACCAGTTGGGGTTGGGGCGGGAGTGGGGGGCGGTGACGATTTCCACCACATCACCGCTGTGCAACTCAGTGCGCAGCGGCACCAGTTCACCATTGACCTTGGCGGCCACGGTCTGGTTGCCGAGGTCGGTGTGCACCGCGTAGGAAAAATCCACCGGTGTGGCCCCGCGGGGCAGTGCCAAGATACGTGATTTGGGCGTGAATACGTACACCGCATCCGGCGCCAGATCTACTTTCACGGTTTCGATGAATTCCGCCGCGTCCCGGTTTTCATTCTGGATGTCGAGCAACGATTGCAACCAAGCCGCAGTGCTGACCTGAGCAATAGCTTCCGCGCCATTGCCGCTCTTGTAAAGCCAGTGAGCCGCCACACCACTCTCGGCCACGCGGTGCATCGTCTCGGTACGAATTTGAAACTCCACCGGAGCCCCGGTCGGGCCGATCAGCGTTGTGTGCAGGGACTGGTAGCCATTGAGTTTGGGGATGGCGATGAAGTCTTCGAACTTGCCCGGCATGGGCTTGTACTGGGCATGCAAAACACCCAGCGCGCGATAGCAGTCCAGCATGTCAGACACAATCACACGAAAACCGAAGATGTCCTGAACATGCGCGAAAGATCTGTGTTTGCGCTGCATCTTGCGGTAGATGGAGTAGAGCGTTTTTTCCCGGCCGTGCAACTGGACGGTGAGGCCGGCATCGGCGAATGACTTGGTTGTCGCGGCCAGGATCTTGTCGATCAGGTCACGGCGATTGCCACGCGCAACTTTCAGCGCCTGAATGAGCACGGCGTAGCGCATGGGGTGGCCGTGCAGAAACCCAAGATCTTGCAATTCCCGGTACACCTGGTTCAGCCCGAGCCGATACGCGATCGGCGCGTAGATGTCCATGGTCTCGCTCGCAATCCGTCGGCGTTTGTCCGGCGACATCGCACCGAGGGTGCGCATGTTGTGGAGGCGGTCGGCGAGTTTAATCAGGATGACGCGGATGTCGCGCGCCATGGCCAGCAGCATCTTGCGAAAGCTCTCGGCCTGGTTCTCCTCACGGTTGGAGAACTGAATTTTGTCCAACTTGGTCAAGCCATCCACCAGGACTGCCACAGTCGGGCCGAAGTGCTCGATCAACTCCCCCTGGGTGATGCCTTTGTCTTCCGCTGTGTCATGCAGCAGGGCGGCCATCAGGGCTTGGGTGTCGAGTTTCCACTCGGCACAAATCTCGGCGACGGCGACCGGGTGGGAAATATACGGGTCGCCACTGGCGCGGTATTGCCCGAGATGTGCCGCATCGGCAAACCGGTAGGCAGATCGAATTTGCTGAAGGTCGGCTTCGGGTAAATAGCCTGCCAGCTTGTCCAGCAAGCCTGCCAAGCTGACAGCCGGGTGTCTGTCGGCAGAAAGGCCTTCGATCACGCCCCTCGCATTTTCCACACCCGTGGCATGGGCGGTCGACACCAGCTTACGCCGGACGACTGGACGATGACGGGAGGAAGATGAACTGCTTGTTGTGGGCGGGCGGCTTTGCATGGCGAAGGCGCATCAAGGGCACCGCGCGCCCGGCAGGTTGAGGCGGCGGTCAGGCAGGAACGCGCTTGAGCATTTCAATCCCGATCTGCCCCGCGGCGATTTCGCGTAGCGCCGTAACGACCGGTTTGTCACGGGTTTCGATCTTGGGTGTATGACCCTGGGCCAGCATGCGTGCGCGGTAAGTGGCGGCCAGAACGAGCTGGAAGCGGTTGGGGATTTTTTCCAGGCAATCTTCAACGGTGATACGGGCCATTGTGTTTCCAGTGTGATTGAGAGCAAGGCATTCAGAGGATGCCGAGTGCTTTGAACACCTCAGGATGCGCGCGGCGTTGGGCCGCGTATCGCAAGCGCTGTGCAGCAACGATGGACTGCAAATCACGCAGCGCATGAGCGAAATCGTGATTCACAATTATAAAGTCGAAGGCGCTGGCGTGTGGCGTTTCAAGCCGCGCATCATGCAACCGACGGGCAATGACATCGGCGGCATCCTCGCCGCGCCGCTGCAAACGCGCCTCCAACTCTTCAAACGAAGGCGGCAGCAGATAGACGCTGACGGCATTGCTGAACTTGCGCTTGACTTGCTCGGCACCTTGCCAGTCGATTTCCAGCATCACATCCACCCCCTGGGCCATGCGTTGTTGCAGCCAATGCCGCGACGTGCCGTACAGGTTGCCATGCACTTCCGCCCATTCGAGAAAATCACCAGCGTCGATGCGGCGTTGAAATTCCGTACGCTCGACAAAAATGTATTCCCGGCCATCCTGCTCTTGGCCACGGGGGGTGCGCGTGGTGTATGAAATGGATAGTTGGATGCCCTTGTCTTTTGACAGCAGCTTTTGCACCAAGCTGGATTTTCCAGCACCACTTGGGGCTGCAACGACAAATAAATTGCCCGGAAAGTCCATGCGTGGGGGTCTTGGCTGGGGTGTGTTGCGACAAAAGGAACTGACTGCCCGGTGATCTATTCGAGGTTCTGCACCTGCTCGCGCATCTGCTCGATGCAAACCTTCATCTGAACCGTCAGTTCGCTGAGTTCGAGCACGGCGGACTTCGAACCCAGAGTATTGGCTTCGCGATGCAATTCCTGGATCAGGAAGTCCAGGCGTTTGCCGACTTCTCCACCTTCGTCGAGAACTTTGCGAATGGCATCGAGATGCGATTGTAGACGGCTGATTTCCTCTGCAACGTCAATCCGAAGGGCGAAAGCCGTGGTTTCCTGCAACAGACGATCACGCACTGCCTCTGGGTCGGGGTTGCCGCCAAGCGCCTGTAACGCTTCGTTCCAGCGCGCCATGAAACGCTCCTGTTGCCGCGCCACGGCCTGCGGCGCCACTTGCTCGGCCGCGAGTGCCCACTGTTGCAGTTGGGCGCAACGGTCCAGCAAAAAACTCCGCAGCCGCTCACCCTCGGCCGAGCGCGCTGCCTGCAGGGCGATCAGGGCCGCTTCGGCTGCGCACTGCATGGCTTGGGTCAGCATGGCGTGGTCCGCATGCGGCTGTAGCTGTTGTGCAGCACTCAGGCGCCAGACATCGGCCACGGAAAGGCTGCGCAAATGGGGTGCGCGCTTGAGCAGAACGGCTTCGGCTTGCAGCAACGGTTCGATCTGTTGCAGATCGGGTAGGGCTTGTGCGGACTGTGCCTCGTCCAGATTGATGCGGCATTCCACCTTGCCGCGGCGCAGTTGCTGGGTCAAAAGCGCGCGTAGAGAGGCTTCGCTGGCCCGCAATTCGTCTGGCAGGCGGAACATCAGATCGAGAAACCGGCTGTTCACACTACGCAATTCCAGACGAACAGCAAGTGGAGGTTGTGCGCCTGCGACAGCCATGCTGACTTCAGCGTAACCGGTCATGCTATAAAGTAATTTCACTCGGCGCTCCCTGGTTTGGACGCCGCATTTTTCCACAGTGTGGGCCGCCAGCCGGGAATTCACCAGTCGGGCATTCCTGCCGTCTTCACGCCATATGTCGAAAGCCAAACCCGCACCACTCGAACCCGATATCCAAGTCGGCGGCTACCGCATCCTGCGCAAGCTCGCCAGCGGCGGCTTCGGCGTGGTTTACCTCGCCCTGACTTCCGACGGCCAGCGCGTGGCCATCAAGGAGTATTTGCCCGCATCGCTGGTGGAGCGCGCGGCCGGCGAAATGGTGCCCATCGCGCATCCGGAGAAGTTGGCGCTTTACCGGCTTGGTTTGAAGAGTTTTTTCGAAGAAGGCCGTTCGCTTGCACAAATTTCGCACCCCAGTGTTGTCGGCGTGCTGAATTTTTTTCGCGAGAACGAAACCGTTTATATGGTGATGAATTATCTAGAGGGCTCGTCGCTTCAGGAGTTCGTCATCACTGCGCGTGAACTCAAACGCAAAAAGATTTTCCGCGAGTCGACCATCCGTTCGCTCTATGACGAAATTCTTCAGGGTCTGCGTGTGGTGCATCAGCACAAGATGCTGCACCTTGACATCAAGCCGGCCAACCTCTTCATCACCGACGAGGACAAACCCATCCTCATCGACTTCGGCGCAGCTCGTGAAGTGCTCGGGCAGCAGGACAAGCGATTTCGGCCTATGTACACCCCCGGTTTTGCCGCCCCGGAGATGTACAAGCGGGACGCCTCCTTCGGCCCTTGGACTGATATTTATTCCGTCGGCGCCTGCATCTATGCGTCGATGACAGGCTACCCACCTTACGAGGCGACGCAGCGACTGGAAAAGGATCGATTGCCCATGCAGCTCTCGAAGCTTCGCGGCGTCTATTCCGACAATCTGATCGAGATTGTCGAATGGTGCATGTCGCTCGATCCGCTGGCACGGCCACAAAGCGTGTTCAACCTGCAAAAGGAACTGGGTGCCGAGAATCCGCGGCGCTATACCCAACTGACGCTCAGCGAAAAACTGCGCATGCAAATTGACGAACTGGTGCATGACACCAAGGCGCGCGTGGACAAGGCCAAGCAGGTCACGCGCATGGGCGGGGCAACCCGCATGGGCCCTGCGGTCGGAGGGCGCGAGCGGACGCCTGTAGGGCGCGACAAATCATGAAATTCTCGGTCTATCAGGTCAGTCGTCGTGGCGCCCGCATGGCCAATGAAGATCGCATGGGCTATTGCTACACGCACGACAGCGTCTTGCTGGGTCTGGCAGATGGCATGGGCGGCCATCCACGTGGCGACATGGCAGCGCAACTTGCCCTGCAGACCATCGCAGCCATGTTCCAGCGCGAGGCCAAGCCGGCCCTCGACGATGTTCGCGCCTTCCTGCGCCGTGCGATTTTGGCTGCACATGAGCAAATTCAGCGCTACGCCAAAGCCCACAGTCTGAGCGATTATCCCCGGACCACCGTGGTGCTGTGCGTCTTGCAGGCTGGTGTGGCGCAATGGGCGCATGTCGGTGATTCACGGCTTTACTTCCTGCGCAATGGTGCGCTGCTGACTCGTACCCGTGACCACTCCCATGCCGAGCAGCGCATGCTGCGCGCCGTGCGCGAGAGCAAGGTGCTCGATGCAACCGTGGAAGGCGCTCCGATCAATCGCAATGTGCTTTACACCTGCCTGGGCTCGCCGCAGTTGCCCTTCGTCGAAATCGGCGTACCCCAAACTTTGCGTTCCGGCGACATGGTGATGCTGTGTTCCGACGGTTTGTGGAGTCAGTTGCCCGAGGCCACCATCGTGCGGCTGCTGAGCGACCGCGTGTTGTCGGATGCGGTCCCCGAAATGGTCGAGCTGGCGCTGCGGCAGAACGCTGCCGAGTCCGACAACGTCACCGCCTTGGCCATGGAGTGGGAGGCGGAGGCCGAGCGCGAAACCACCCAGGGCGTCAGCACCGAGGGCATCCGGCCCGGCGTGTTCGCCTCCACGTTCCAGTCCGGCCTGCCCGATATGCATATTGACGAACTCGACGATGCCGCCATCGAGCGTTCCATTGCCGAAATCAACGAAGCCATCCGTCGCGCTGCGGCGAAAAAATAAGCGCCATGCCCTATTCCCGCTCCGACGCACGCGCAGCCGATACCCTGCGCCCAGTGCGATTGACCCGTGATTTCACCTGTCACGCCGAGGGTTCGGTGCTGGTTGAGTTCGGCCGAACCCGTGTGTTGTGCACGGCAAGTGTCGAAGAGCGCGTTCCACCGCACCGCCGCAACACGGGCAAGGGCTGGGTCACGGCCGAATACAGCATGCTGCCGCGCTCTACCCACACGCGCAGCGACCGCGAGGTCAAGCGCGGGCGTCCGCAGGGGCGTACGGAGGAGATTCAGCGGCTGATTGGCCGCAGCCTGCGCAGCGTGTTCGACTTCGCTGCCCTGGGCGAGCGTCAGATCCTTCTCGACTGCGATGTCCTGCAGGCCGATGGTGGCACCCGCACCGCCGCCATCACCGGTGCCGCCGTGGCGGCTTGGGACGCGTGCTCATGGTTGCTGCGCCAAGGCAAGGTCGAGCGCAACCCCATGCGCGAATTGGTCGCAGCCGTGTCCGTCGGCCTGCTCGGCGGCGAAACCCTGCTCGATCTCGCCTACGACGAGGACTCCATCTGCGATTGCGACATGAACGTGGTTGGCACCGCCTCCGGTGGTTTGGTTGAAGTGCAGGGCACGGCCGAGGGCGAGCCTTTCCAGCGTGGCCAACTCGATGCGTTGGTGAACATGGCGCAGCTCGGTATCGGACAGATCATCGGTTCGCAGAGGCAGGCGCTTGGCTTGGCATGAAGGTGGTTGCAGGCGATCAGCCGCGCCTCGTGCTGGCGACGGGCAATGCGGGCAAATGGCGTGAATTCCAGGTGTTGCTGCAGGGGTTGGATCTCGACCTGGCCTTGCAGTCCGACTGGAACGTCAGTGCATGCCCCGAGCCCTACGCCACCTTCATCGAAAATGCCCTTGCGAAGGCTCGGCATGCCTCGGCGCAGACAGGCCTGCCGGCGCTGGCCGATGATTCTGGGCTGTGCGTCCAGGCGCTTGCCGGGGCCCCTGGGGTGCATTCCGCCCGTTTCGCGCACGAAAACGGTGGATTCGACAATGGCCAACGCAGCCGCGCCGCGCAGGATCAGGCCAACAACGGCAAATTGCTGCGGGAGATGGAAGCGGTGGCCGAGCGTCGCGCCCACTTCACCTGTGTGCTTGCCGCCGTGCGCCATGCGAGCGACCCCGAGCCGCTCATCGCCCACGGCTGGCTGCACGGTGCCATTGCGCTTGCCGCCGCGGGCGAGGGCGGTTTCGGCTATGACCCCCTGTTCCTGCTGCCCGATGCGAACCTGACCCTGGCCCAAATCCCGGCTGAACAGAAAAATAGCATCAGCCATCGTGCCCGCGCAGCGCGGCAACTGGTGCAGTTGCTGCAGGTTGTTTGGCGTATCCGTTCCAGGCTGACACCTGGCAGCCCGTCGTGAACGGTCGAGTCGTGTCGATTCACCCGCAAGTTGAATTGGCGCCGACGGACAGTGCGACGGCCCTGGGCGTCCCGCCGTTGCAGCATGCCACCGTGCAACTCCCGCACTACATGCGCGCCGGCACCCTGCAACTCCAGGCTCTGCCACCGCTGGCCTTGTACCTGCACATGCCCTGGTGCCTGCGCAAATGCCCGTACTGCGATTTCAATTCCCATGAATGGCGCGGTGCCGAATCCGTCATTCCCGAAGAGCGCTATGTGCAGGCCTTGATCGCAGATCTGGATGTCGCGCTGCCACTCATCTGGGGACGCCGCATCGCGAGCGTCTTCATCGGCGGTGGCACGCCCAGCCTCTTCTCACCCGATGCCATCGATGCCCTGTTGACGCAGGTGCGGGCTCGAGCACCCTTGATGCCCGATGCGGAAATCACCCTCGAAGCCAATCCCGGCACCTTCGAGCGCGATCGCTTCGCCGCCTATGCCCAAGCTGGTGTCAATCGCCTATCCATCGGCGTGCAGAGTTTCGACGACGCCAAACTCAGCGTTCTTGGCCGCATCCACGACGCTGCGCAAGCCCGAGCCGCCATTGAAGAAGCCAGCCGTGTCGTTCCCACCTTCAATATTGACCTGATGTTCGCGCTGCCCGGTCAAAGCCTGGAGCAGGCCGTGGCCGAGGTGCGGCAGGCGCTTGCCCACGAGCCACCCCACCTCTCGCTCTACCAACTCACCCTGGAGCCACAAACGCCGTTTGCCAAGCGCCCACCCAAGCAGTTGCCTGACGGCGAACTGGCTGCCGACATGCAACTGGCCGTGGCTGACGCAGCGCAATGTGCGGGTTTGGAGCGCTACGAGGTGTCGGCCTACGCTCGCCCAGGGCACTACAGCCGGCACAACCGCAATTACTGGGAATTTGGCGATTACCTGGGGCTAGGCGCCGGCGCACATTCCAAGCTGAGTTTCGCCCACCGCGTCATCCGCCAGACTCGCTGGCGCCAGCCCGAGCGCTACATGCAGCAAGCGATGTCGGGCACGGCCATGCAAGCTGAGCAGGAGGTGACGCGACGTGAACTCCCATTCGAGTTCCTGCTGAACGCCTTGCGCCTGCGCGAAGGTTTCAACCCCGAGCTGTACACCCAGCGCACCGGCTTGCCGCTGTCGACCCTGCGCTCCGGGCTGGACCATGCCGGGCAGCTGGGATTGCTCCTTGAAACACCCAGACGCATTGCCGCCACGCCCAGAGGATGGGAACTGCTCAACGAGGTCTTGACCCTGTTTCTGCCGCCCACTGAAGATAGCCAACGCGATGCAGAGCCTATGCCGGACTCCACAGCTTGAAGCAACCCAATCCCGAGGCTCGCCTACAATCCCGACCCTTCGGAAGCGTGGCAGAGGGGTCGATTGCACCGGTCTTGAAAACCGGCAACGGGCAACCGTTCGTGAGTTCGAATCTCACCGCTTCCGCCATAACTTGAAATAAAGCCGCCGCGTGCGGCTTTTTTCTTGCCTGTA
>JAGWMO010000018.1:0-64808 GCA_028871675.1 Betaproteobacteria bacterium | reverse complement strand
CTCGGGGGGCGTCCGCTTGCGGACGATTGGGGGCAGTCACCAGCAAACCGCCGGGCCGCCCCAAGGTTGGCTGGCCGTCATCTGGGGCGTGGCTCGGGCCTGGCCCACGGCCGTGCTCAGCCACGAGCGCGCCATGCACCGCCATCGTCTGCGCTGCGTATTCGATGCCGCATGCCGCGCCGAGGCGGTCGAACTGGCGCAGCGGGTTGCTGGGGTCGCGGTGGCTGGTGGCGCTGCACACGAGGTGTCGCGTGTCCCAGCGCAGCACCGCATCCAGCAGGCACATGCTGCCCTGATGCGGGATGCGTGCCGCGATCCACGCATGGTCCAGTGGGACATGCCCCAGGTGCGCAGGCTTCAGCATGGCGTGAGCTGCAGCGCGAGCTGTTGGCCAGGTTGGTTGTCCAGCACGATGTGGGCGGCTTCGCGCCGGGCCAGCGCGCGCAGCAGGGGCAGCGCGCGTGCGGCGGGGATCGCGCATCGCAGCGCTTCGAGTGTGGCATCGCTCAAGGTGTCTGCCGGCAGTTCGGTGAAGGGCGCGGTGGGGTCGAGGCTCAGCCGTGCCAGCGAGCGTGGGCCGGCCTGCGGCGCCAGGACCAGGGCGACGCCGAAGCTGTCGGGAATCGGCCGCACGCGGTGCAGCGGCTCGGGGTAGTGGGTGTCATAGGCCAGCAGCAGCACCGGCTGGCGCAGCAGTGCGACTTGCACCAAGGCTTCGAGCAGGCCGGCGGCGAAGCTGGCATCGAAGGCGCAGAGCACGGCGCAAGGCGCCATTGCGCCGGTGGCGATGCCCCAGTAGCCCGAGGCGGCGTTGTGCACGGAGTTGTGAAAGCGTGTGGGCGACAGCAGCCTGTCGCTGCCGGCCAGCGCGGCGCAGATCTCATGGCAGTTGCGGCCGTCGCCGCCGGAGGACGTGAACACGGTGGCCAGGTCGGCAGCGTGCAAGCCGGCGTGGGCGACAGCCTCAAGTCCGCTGGCGAGGGTGAGTTTGATCACGGCCGTGGCGCGGCGTCGTTCGGCGGCGGGCAGGATTTGCGGCACCGGCAGAACGGTTCTTTGCGCATCATGCGGTGCATCGCCACGCAGCACGGCCTGCGCCTGCTCCCAGTTGCTCAGCCCCGGGCCGAGCAGGCCGACGCCGTCGATGTGGACGTCGAGCGTCTGGGCGGCAGGCGGCCTGTCGAGTGGGACGGTGAACATCGTGTCGCTCATCGCCCCATAC
The DNA here is from genome assembly GCA_028871675.1 of Betaproteobacteria bacterium. Taxonomy (GTDB): domain Bacteria; phylum Pseudomonadota; class Gammaproteobacteria; order Burkholderiales; family Burkholderiaceae_C; genus Thiomonas_A. Next base: position 63,586 of record JAGWMO010000018.1, on the reverse strand, counting down.
CCGACACAGGATGGAGCGCATCACCCCGCGCCAGGACCAGGCTGCAGTTGGTGCCGCCGAAGCCGAAGGAGTTGCTCAGCACGCGGCGCGGTGCGGCAGCACTCGGCGCATGCCGGCCGGTGTGCGGTGTGCGTGTTGCGAGCAGGTAATCGAGCGGTGCGGCAGCGGCAATGGCCGGGTCGAGCGCTGTGGTGCCCACGCCGGCTGGCATGAAACCATGGCGTAGCGCCAGCAGGCAAAACACCGCTTCCACCCCACCGGCCGCACCCAGGGTGTGGCCGGTGGCGCCTTTGGTGGAACTGCAGGGTGCGCCTGCGCCGAACAAGGCGCCGACCGCGCGGCCCTCGGCGGCGTCGTTGCTCGGCGTGGCGGTACCGTGCAGATTGATGTAGTCGATGTCGGCCGCCTGCAGCCCGGCCTGATCCAACGCCTGCTGCATGGCGATGCGGGCGCCGAGGCCGTCAGGGTGCGGTGAGGACATGTGGTAGGCGTCGCTCGATTCGCCCACGCCCAGCAGCAACACATCGTCGGCCACGGGCGCCGTCGCTGCGCGTTCCAGCAGCACGAAGGCGCCGGCCTCGCCGATGGACAAGCCGTTGCGTGTCGCGTCGAACGGGCGGCAGGCCGTGGCTGACAGCAGTTCCAGCGAGTTGAAGCCGTAGAGCGTGGTCAGGCACAGGCTGTCCACGCCGCCCACCAGGGCGCAGTCGATCAGCCCGGCGGCGAACATGCGCTGCGCGCTGGCAAACACCTTGGCGCTGGACGAGCAGGCCGAGGACACCACACTGCACGGGCCGCGCAGGCCGAAACGCGCGCGCACATAGGCACCGAGCGAGAAGGTGTTGTGGGTTTGTTCGTAGTGCAAGGTGGGTGGCAACGCGCCATGGGCATCGAGCGTGCGATACGCCTGCTCGGTTTGCAGGATGCCTGAGGTGCTGGTGCCGAGGAACAGACCGATGCGCTGCGCGCCATGGCGCGCGATGGCCGCTTGCACCGCATCGGCAAAGCCGTCCTGCTGCAGGGCGAGTTCGGCCAGGCGGTTGTTGCGGCAGTCGAAATCGAGCAGCGGCTCGGGCAGGCGCACCGCGTCCACCCCGGCGACTTCGCCGATCCAGGTCGGCAGATCGACGATGTCGAAGGCACAAGGCGCCAAGCCGCTGCGCGCGGATCGCAGGGCTTGCAACTGGGCGTCGAGTCCAGCGCCGAGGCAGGTTGTGGTCGTACTGTGGCTGAGCCGCAACAGTGGGATTGGGCGTGCGGTGGGACTCGGCATGGAGGCTCAGTTGCAGTGTTTGCCGTGTCGATCCAACGGGTCGCCACCGTTCGGGCTTGGGCGCTTGCGCTGTTTCATGTGTGGACGTGAAGGTTTGGCGGGCAAGGTCGGTCGTGTGACCCAAAAATAACAAAAAAACCAGGGGGTATGACCCAGAGCCTGGGCGCACAGAACAGGCGGAGCCATCCCGTTTGGGCGTCGAAGCGACGCGTATTCTCGCCGCTTGTGGCAGGGGAGGCGGCCATGGGGTGGTTCTGCCGTTGCCGGCGGTCCGGGCATTCCCTCCGTGGATCGGTGGTCATGTGCCCATTCCCGGCCACCGGCAGCGCCGCCGGGCAAGTTTTTCAGTGGATCGCGCGTCGGTGAACACCTGCTGGTAGCCGCATGTCCAGCGCAGGGTGCTGCCGCCGCTGCGGCGCCGCCACGGGCTGAAGTCGGGGATCAGCGAGTGCCGCTGCCGACACGATTCATGGCTGAATCGAGGGGGATGAGGGCGTGCCGCAGGCCGCGTGCAGGGTCACCGCGCGCAAACGCGCCTGGCGCAAAGCGGCCAGCAGTGGCGGCAGCACGTCGAGAATCACAGGCCGACCGTTGGTGGCACGGGCGGAGTGGCCATCGTGCAGCAGCAGGATGTCGCCGGCGCGCAGATTGTGCAGCAGCCGCCGGGTGACGGTGGCCGCGTCACGCTCGCGGGTGTCGAACCCGCGCCGTGTCCAGGTTGTCAGACACAGGTTGAGCCGCGCCAGCTCGGGCCAGAGAAATGGGTTGCGAAAACCGGCTGGGGCGCGAAAAAACAGCGGGACGCGCCCGGTCACGGCGCTGAGCGCGGCTTGTCCGGCCTGCAACTCGCGTCGATATCCGCGCGGCCCGAGCAGCGAGAAATTGTGGCGATGTTGGGCGCTGTGGTTTTCCACGGCATGGCCGCGTCGCACGATGTCGCGGCACAAGTCCGGGTAGGCCATGGCGCGGCTGCCGATGCAGAAAAACGTGGCCTGCACACCCAGGGCATCGAGCAGATCGAGCACGGCCGGGGTCACGTGCGGGTCGGGCCCATCGTCGATGGTCAGTGCGACCTCGCCGCGCGCGACGGCGGCGTCCGGCAGGCGGATCAGGTTGGGGCCGAGCCACTGGCCACGCGGCCACAGGCTCGCGGCAGTGATGAGCCCATGGCTGAGGATCACGGCTCCCAAGGCCCAAGGCCATCGCTCTGGCCTCATGATGATGCCGACCAGGGCGATGGCGTGCACCGCAAGCGCGAACAGCACCAGCGGCGGGGGGCGCCAGGTGGCTGAGGCGGGCTTTGCAATGCGGCTGTGTGTCTCGGGCATGGCCAGTGGATTATGCCGCCGCTGTGGCTTCTGGCCTGGCCTTGTACGTCGTGCCCGGTGGCGCGGACAAGATGGCCGAGAACAGCAGCGCGAGCAACGCTCCGGGGCCGACGGTGGCGCCCAGGGCCTCCAGCACGGGCACACCCGAGAACAGCAGCGGGCCGAAGCCGGCCACGGTGGTGAGATTGGCGAACAGCAGCGAGGCCAGCGTGCGTGGCGCGATACCACCGTTGTCTACTTGGCCGCGATCGAAAAACAGCGCGTAGTTCGAACCGACCGCGACGATGAGCATCATGCCGACGAGGTGGAGCAAGGTGAGCTGAATGCCTGTCAGCAACAGCCCGGCGGCCACCACGACCACCGCTGCCAACAGTGGCGCCAGCACGCGCGCGGCCCGCAGCGGCGAGCGCAGGGCAACGAGTAGCAGCAAGGCGATGGCGCCAAGCCCGGCAAGCGACAACCAGGCGGCGGCTCGCAGGTAGCTGTCGTACAGCCCGGTGCTGGCGTCGCCGAGGTTGATGTAGCTGGCCTGTGTACCTGCCAGTGCGGCGGTGATGCGTGCGCCGTTGATCGACCCCGAACTTGGCGCGCGCAGCGGCAACAGCGCGGACCAACGACCATTTGCGGCTCGCAGCAGCATACCGTTCAGGGCCAGCGCGAAGGCGGTGTGGGCGAGGTCGTCGCGGGTGAGCGGCGCGGCATGGCGCGCGGCCTCCACGTCGCGCACGAAGGGCGCGAACAGCGCGGGCTTCACCGGCAGTCCCTGCACCGCGGCATCCACCCGCTGTTGCAAGACGGGCCCCGGAGGCAGGGCAGCCTGGCGCGCGCGTTGCGTCGCCAGGCTGGGCAGGAAACGCGCCGGGGTGTCGAAGCCGGCAATGGCGCCATCTGTCTGCAGGCGCTGCAGCCGTGGCGCGATGCGCTCGGCAGCCCCCAGTGCGGCGTCGGCGTCGTCGCCACTCACCACCACCAGGTCGGCGGAGTCGGGGGCGCCGATCTGGCTGCGCAACTGTTTGTCCAGCGCGAGGGACGCCGGGCTCAGGGGACTGAGTGCCGAGAGTTGCGTGTTCCATAGGTGCTGGCGCTGCTGCAGCAACACGGAGCACGCGATGACCACCAGCACGACAAGCGCCCAGCGCAAGCGCCGCAGCCGAGCCACGGCGCGCACCAGACGCTGGCCGATGGCACTCAAATCACGCACGGCGAACCCACGCGGCAGCAGATGCGGCAGGACGAAGCGGGTGACCAGCGACGCCGTCACCAGACCGCTGATGGAGTAGGCACCGAGTTGGGCCAGACCGGGGAAATCCGACAGCAGCAAGGTGGCGAAGCCGACGACCGAGGTCAGCATGCCCAGGCGGATGGTGGGCCAGAAGCGTTGCACCCAGGCGCTGCCGCTGCCGGCCTCGCTGGACTGCACGAACAGGTAGATGGAATAGTCCACCGCCTCGCCCATCAGTGTGGTGCCGAAGCCGAGCGTGATGCCCTGCACCATGCCAAAGCCAAGTCCGACCGAGGCGATGGCCACGAGCACACCGGAGAGCACGGGCAGCAAGCCCAGCAGCAACACCGGCAACGAACGGTAGACCAACAACAGCATGGTGACGATGAGCAGACTGCCGATGAGCGAGACGCGCTCGGCCGCGCCCTTGATGGTGGCGCGCGACTGCACCGCGAACACCCCCGGGCCGCTCAGCACAAGGCGGGCTGGCGTCGCGTTCGACCCCAGGCTGCGTTGCGCATCGGCAAAGGCGCTGCGCACGCTGGCGATGGCGGCCTGCTGCGAATCGGTATCGGTCCCCGGTGCGCGGGTCAGCAGCAGCAGCAAGGCGCGCGCGTCCTGAGGGGCCGCCCAGACCCCGTCCACCAGGTGCGGCTGGGCGCCGGTGGACAGGCTGCCGAGCAGGTGCAAGGTGGCGCCGGTGGGGTCGACGGGCAGCAGTTGTTTGAGGCTGGCCCCCATGGGCGAGGCCAACTGGTCGATGCTGTCTTGCATGGCCCGGTGCAGCCCGTCGGTGCTGAAGGCCTGCGGCGTGGTGCCGGGGCTGAGCACATAGCGGTATTTCAGCAACAGCCGATCGTCGCGTTGAGCGTCGACCGGCTCGCCGTTGTTCACCGAGGCGAAGGCGCGATCGCGGCGCAGGCGCTGCGCCAGGGCCTTTGACAGCGCAGCACGGGTGGACGCCTGGGCGCCGTCGATGCCGACCAGGATGAGGCGCGAAATCATGCCGTCGCGCAACTGGTCGACCAGCACCTGCTGCTGGGCGTCGGGCGCGCGTGGCAGGAAGGCCGACATGTCGGCCGTGAAGCGGCTGTGGCTGATGACCACGACGCTGGCTGCCAGCGCAGCCAGCCACAGCAGCAGCGCGGGCAGGGCGCGGCGGGTCACGGGTCGGTCCGCTCGCGGATGGTCATCAAGGAATGGTCGCCGTCGGTCTGTTGCACGGCGATACTGCGCACCTGGCCCCGGCGACCGTCGATGCGGATGGCGCGCACCCGCTCCCGTGCGAGGGGGGCCACCGGCGCGAGGTTCAGGGTCCATTGCGTGGCGTCGCCGCTCAGGCTGACGACGTAATCGCGCTGCAGCACCTTGCGGTCGCCGTTGAGCGTGGCACGAATGCCCTCCACCAGCACGGCGATGTCCGGGTGATCGCTCAGGCTGAACTGGCGGCTGCGGCCACCGAGTTCCACGGTGAGCTGGTTGGCCAGGAGGATGATGGTCTGCGGCTTGGGTTTGAGGGTGCGGATTTCCAGGAAGTCGGGTGCGGCGAAACGCAGTTCGCCCGACGACTCGATGGGCGTGTCGAGCATGGCCATGGTCTTGGTGTCGACGAAGCTGGCGCGGCCCGACTTGTGCTGCGCCAGCGCATGCATCAGCGCGTCGAGGTTCCACTCGGCCGCATGGCTCGCCAGTGCCAGCCACGGCGTTGCGAACAGCACCAGGGCGAGGAGAGTGCGGCGCCCGGGGATTCTGGCGGAAGTCAGGTGGATGCGATGCATGGGTGTTGCGGCAAGCAGTGGGCGTTCACAGTTCCTTGGGGCCGGCGGCCTCGGCGGTCGGGCCCTGCCAGAAATCATAGAAATTGAACCAGTTGTAGGGCGCAGCGTGGCATTGCGCCTGCAACTGCGCAACATAGCGCGCCAGCGCCGCGTCGATCGCGGCGTCGCGCTCGCCGCGCTTGCAGCCGGAGAAGTCCGCCAGGGGGAGGAAATGCAGGTCGTAGCGGTTGCCGCCGTGATAGACGCCAGTCATGAAAATCACCGGCCGGCGCAGCAGTGCGGCGATGCGCAGCGGCCCGCGCGGCCATGGCGCGGGCTGGCCGAGGAAAGGCAGCGTGGCGGTGGCGTCGTCGTGCAGCGAACGGTCGGCGAGGACGCCGACCACGGCCCCGGCGTCCAGCCGCTCATGCAGACGCAGCATCGAGCCCACCTGGCCGAGCGGGATGATGTCGTGCGTGGCGGCGGGGTTGATGGCGTGCAGGGCGGCATTGATCTTGCGTGCGTTGTCGGCATACATCAGCAGCGAAACGGGAATGTCGCCTTGCCGCCGCGCCAGGGCGCGCAACACCTCGAAGCTGCCGAAGTGCGCGCCCATCAGAAAGGCGCCCTGGCCCTGGGCAAGCACGGCGTCGACATGCTCGATGCCGTGCACCCGGATGTCGAACAGATCGGAGCGATCGTTGAGCAGATAGATGCGGTCGTGGACGGTGGAGGCAAAGCAGTGCACATGGCGAAAGCCGTCCGCCCAGTTCGCGTCACGCCCCAGCACACGCTTGAGGTATTGGCGCGAAGCGCGCCGCGCGCTGGGAGCGAACAGCACGAAATAGGCCGCGACGCCGAGCAGCACGAGTCGTCCGATGCGTCGCCCCAGGCGCAGCGAAATCCAGGTCATGAGGCGCAGGGTGAACGGGTTGCTGCGCTCGCCGTCGTTTGTCCAGGCGGCACGTGGCGCGACCGCGTGCGTCGGCGGTGCACCCACGGCTCGCCGGGTCTGCAGCCCATCGAGGCGGGACGGTTGTGAGCTCATGGATCGGATGGAACTTTCGCAGTGTCGGCATGCGGGCCCTGCAAGCTGCCAATGGCCACTTTGCGGGTGCCGGCAAACAGCTCGAAGCGCACGCCGCCGTCTGGAGTCGCCGTGTGCTGCAGCAACAGATTTTCGTCGGCTTGCACCACGCTCAGGAACTTCATCGTGCCGATGCGGCATGGTGCCGTGCCGACATCCCGCATGGCGTCAAGATGATGGAGCGCTGCGTCGAGCAGCAATACCCCGGGGACAATGGGGCGGCCGGGGAAATGGCCGGCGAAGACTGCATGACTGGGTGCATAGCCAGGCAGTTCGACGGTAACTGCATGCCCGGCCGGGCCTGACGCGGATGGCTCAGCGCGCATCCGTTACGGCCTCGCGAAGCTTGGATGCGGGCAAGGACGCCGCCAATGCGGCCAACTCGGCGCGCGGCAGCTTGCCGGTGGCATTGCGCGGCAGCGCATCCACCACCACCAGAGGGCGCGGCAGAAATGCCGGGTCGATGCGCTGACGCAGGGCCGCGAGCAGGTCTTCGCGGCGCAGGTCCGGAGCGACGACAAAGGCCATCAGCCGGGTGACGTCGGAGTCACCTCCGGGCGGCATGTAGAACGCGCCATCGTGCACGCCGGGGATGGTGCCGAGCTGGTGGTTGAGGTAGGCCAGCGAGCTGCGTCGGCCGGCGATATTGACCATGTCGGCGCTGCGTCCGAGCAAGCGAAAGTGCTGCGCGTCAAGCAATTCGATGACATCGCTGAGTGCAATGGCATCGAGCACATGGCCGCCACGGGCCATGGTGACGCCGGCAGCATCGGTACGCAGGGTCACGCCCGGGAACAGTTCCCAGACATCGCTCTGCGCCGTGCGGCGGGTGGCGATCTGGCCGGTCTCGGTCGAGCCGTAAATCTCCAGCAGCGGAGCCCCCAGACGGGTCTCGACCTCTTGCGCCAGCTCCTGCGCCAGGGGAGCGGTGGCGCTGAGTACGGCAGCGACCGGCGGCAAGCTCACGTCCGCCGCGAGCAGGGCGCGCAGATGCACCGGTGTGGTGACGAGCAGGCGCGGCGCAGGCACGCGGGCGAGAGCCGAGGCGATGTCGGCCGGGTAGAACGGGTGCGCCGCGCCCAGCGCCACGCCACCTTGCAGCGCGAGCAACAAGGTGGACTCGAACCCGTACATATGCTGCGGCGGCACGGTCCCCACCAGGGTGTGGCGTGGGCCGGTGTGCAGTCCGAGCCTGGCCGCACTGGCCGGGATGCTGCCGACCAGGGCGCCCCAGGTCTTGCGATGGGGGATGGGGACGCCGGTGGAACCCGAGGTGAACACATGGGCAACCACCTGATCGGAGTCGAGCATGGGCATGGCCAGCGCGCCCTTCGGGGCGGGGGCCGTGCACGGCTCGGGGTACGGCATGAATGGCAGATCGAAGTCGCAAGGCAGATCGCTCAGGCAGAACACATCCGGAGCGAAGTCGCGCAATTGCGCCGCGGTGTCGGGCGTGCGCGTGGACGGCAGCAGGCTGACCCTGCCACTCACCAACGCGGCGGCAAAGCCGACACCGAAGCAGTAGCGGTCGCGGCAGGTGTTGAGCACATGCTGGCGGGGCGGCATGACGGCGGCTACTTGCCGCACGTCATGCAGGAAATCGCGCACGAGAATGGGCTTGCCCTCGCGCCAGGCGAACACGGCGTCGAGGTCGGGTGCCGAAACCAGCGGCAGATGCGTCATGTCGAAGCCCGGCCGTGCCGGCCTCAGCGCCGCTCGGCGGATGGCGCGGCAAAGGACTCGGCCGCTGCGGCCTGCGTGCGTGCCGCAGCCCGCCGGGTGGCCGTCTCCACGCTGTAGTGCGCATAAGCGCGTATGGCTTCGATCGGCCCGGTGCGTTCGTGCGCTGGCAGAGCGCGCAGTCGCACCAGGTATTCGGCAACGAACAGCGCCAGCACCAGCAATGGAGACAACAGATTGGCGAACAGGGCCCATATCGGCAGCGGTGCGGCGATGAACAAGACAAAGGAACTCAGCGTCATGGCGGTGAAAAAAAGCGTCCAGGCCCAGGTCACGCCGCGGGTGTAGCGCGCAACACGCGCTGAAATGCTGCCATGGGCCATTTCGGCGAAGCGGCTGACCAAGGGGGTGGAGCCGGATCGCAGCGTGCGCCCGAACATGAAGGCCAGCAAGCCCAGAGTCCCTGCATGCTGCAGCAGGTAGGCCAAGTCGTAATGCTGCAGCAAGACCGTGCGCTGGCTCCAGAGCAACCCAATGCTCGGCACTGCCAGCAGCAAGACGGGGAGGCGGTGAAGGGACTGCCAGACCATCCAGCCCAGCAGGGCCAGAAGCGGTGCAAAGGCGACGATGGCCGCCGCGACGTTGGGTTGGGAGGCGCGCGCTCCCAGATAGGCCAGCAGCGAATAGGCCGCGCACAGCATGACGACGAGGGCCCCGCGCGGGAAGCCGGAGCGTGTTGTGATCACGGGTTTCTCAGAGCGGCCACATGATTGGCCAGGTGGCGTAGGGAACTGAAGATGCGGTGGTTGTCGGCGTCATCGGCACGCAATTGCACCCGGTATTGCTTGGAGACGACGAGGGCGATCTCCAAGATGTCGATCGAATCCAGACCGAGACCATCGCCATAGAGCGGCGCGTCAGGGTCGATGTCAGCGGCTGCGATCTCGAGATTGAGCGACGCAACGATGAGCCGTGCAATGTCCAGGATGAAAACGGGATCAGCAGGGGATTGGATGGTCAGTGAATCGGACATGAGGCTGCCAAAAGGCTGAAAAAACAGTGCAAATCATGGCGTCATCATAAAAGATCAAGCCTCGAGATCAGGCAGGCGGCATCCAATCCCACCCCATGCCGTGACCTGGCACCGACGGTCGGTTTGAAACGTCAACCTGGTAGCCGAGCAGACTCCGACCCCTTGCGCTGTCGCCATGCACGGAGTTGGTCGAGCCGCTTCCAAGGTGATGCTGCGCCCGGTTCCCCCGCGCGGGGCAAGGCAACTCGGGGCAGCCCGGCGTGTTTTTCAGGAGGGTGCTCCGGCTTCCACGCGACGATTCAATGGCCCTCGTCGTCGTCGTCACGCCTCCAGCCTCTGTGCCAACCACGGTCTGGATGCCAGGGCTGATGATAGACACCGTAGTTGACATACCCAGGGTAGTAGGTAACTGCGGGCGGCGGGGCGTAATACACCGGCGCGGGAGGGGCGTAATACACCGGGGGCGGGGCGTAATACACGGGTGGAGCGGGGTAGAAATTGCCGAAGTTGGCAGCCACGCCTGGCCCGCCGACGCCCAACGACCAGTACACCCCGCCGGCATGAGCAGCAGGCGTCAGCGCGCTTGCTGCGCCAAGGGTCAAAGCCAAGAGTGATGTGCGAAGCATGATGGTTCTCCGAAGAGGGTTTGCCTTATGTATGAGCTAATAACGCCGTGAAGTGGTCCATGGAGACAGCGCGGCCCGCATAAGTCTGACAAAACGTGACAGACCGTGGTGTCGATCCATCAGTCGTTGTCATGATTCCAGCGCTGGCGCTGCCGATGCTCGTGTTTCCACCCATGCCCCTCACGGTATTCGGGGCGGGGCCCCCAGCCTGGATACCCGGTCTGCGCATAGCCATAGGGGTAGCCGTTGTAGGCCACCACGGGCGGGCGCGGCACAACCCGGTACCTCACTGGAGGTGGCGGTGGCGCATACGCAACAGGTGGGGGCGCATAGACGACCGATGGGGCATACACCACAGGCGGTGGAGCGGGGTAGGCGATGGGTGGCGGCACATTGAAGACCACGGCCGGCAGGCCGACCGAAACGGACCACCACATGTCGCCCGCGTGGGCGCTTGGAGCGCCGAAAACGGCGGCAGCCGACGCCAGTCCAAGCAGGGTTTGTCGCAACATGATGGATCTCCCAAGTTGTAGCCTTCAACGCCGTGCCTTGAGGCTGTGCTGACAACCACGAGCAAATTTTTTGCCTTGGCCATGCAACCATGCCGCCGGCTTTTCCGGCGGTCATGGCGCAGCCCGCTGCTAGCATGTACCGACCCGATCAAAAGGCAAAAAACCGTGGGAACTCAAAGGGGTGCGTGCTTGTCCAGGTCATCCAGCATGGCTTCTGCGGTGATCCGGGCAATCTCCACCATGACCACCGACCGGGTAATGTGGCCGCTGGTCCGTACTCGTGCCGCTGTCGGGTTGGGCGGGCCCGACGGCCATGCCTGCCTGATCGCGCGCTGCGTGGCGGCCTGGGCCTGGGGCGGGAGTCGATCATGACCCCATCGCGTGCGTGCAAATATCCGGCAGCTCCGACTGGGGGCGCGTTGGCGTTGCAGACATGGCACACCATGATGCGCCATGTCTGGTTCAAGTCCATCGGCACCACGGCGTTCACCTGGGTGTTCTTTCTGGCCTATTTTGATTTGCTCAGACATCCGCACGGAATGGTCACGGTCATGCCCATGACGGCCCTCGACCATTGGATCGGGCTTGAGCCCTGGGCCCTGCCGTTCTATTTCTCGCTGTGGTTGTACGTCAGCTTGCCTCCTGCCCTGATGGCGACGCGGCGCGAGATCACAGGTTTTGGTGTGCGCATGGCCGTCGTCTGCCTCATCGGCCTCGGCGTGTTCTATGTCTGGCCGACCCAGGTGCCTGCATTTCCCATCGACTGGGCAGAGCATCCCGGCTTTGCCATTCTGCGCGGGGTCGACGCGGCCGGTAACGCCTGTCCGTCTTTGCATGTGGCCACGGCGGTGTTCGCCGCTTTCTGGCTGGACTGGATGGCGCCAGCGTTGGGCTTTGGCAGGCGCTTGCGTCGTATCAACGTCTTGTGGTGCATGCTGATCGTCTTCTCGACCCTGGCGACCAAGCAGCATGTCGTGGTCGACGCACTGGCGGGAGCTTTGCTAGGCGCATCCGTGGCCTGGCTCACGAGGCCGCGCGCGCCCTCACGCTTCGCCAGAATCGCGCGGGTGGCGTCGGGTCACTGAGGCCATGGCCGATCTCGATCTCGATCTCGATCCGTTCGAGCGTGACAGCGCCCCAGTCGAGGTCAGCCCCAAGGCATCGACGGTACGCCATCGGCAAGCCGCTCCATGCCCTTGGTACGACAAGATTTTCGCCGTCAGGGCCACCGCACTTTCGCGCATGACAGAAAATCACTCTTTTCACATCATTTCCCATGCAACCCACGGATCTACCCAGCAGTCCCAAGGTTTCCAACTTCCTGCGCCAGATCATCGAGGCCGATCTGGCGAGCGGGCGCGATGCCGGGCGGCGCTTTGCCGGCCTGCCAGGTGACGCCCAGCAGTTGGCCACGGCGCCGTTCGATGCCGCGCGCATCCGCACCCGATTCCCGCCCGAGCCCAATGGTTATCTGCATATCGGCCATGCCAAGAGCATCTGCCTGAACTTCGGCCTGGCGCAAGATTTTGGTGGGGTGTGCCACCTGCGCTTCGACGACACCAACCCGGAGAAGGAAGATGACGAATATGTCCACGCCATCCGTGACGCGGTGCGCTGGCTGGGTTTCGACTGGGTAGCTGGCGGTGTCCATCACGAGTACTTCGCCAGTGACTATTTCGAGTTCATGTGGCGCGCCGCCTGCGCCTTGATCGATGCCGGCCTGGCCTATGTCGACGAACAGAGCGCCGACGCTATGCGCCGCAACCGGGGCACCCTCACCGAACCCGGTGTGGCCAGTCCCTGGCGTGACCGTCCAGCCACCGAGAGCCGGCAGCGCTTCGAGGCAATGCGTGCCGGCCAGCATCCCGAAGGCAGCATGGTGCTGCGGGCGAGAATCGACATGGCTTCGCCCAACATCAACCTGCGCGATCCGGCCATCTACCGCATCAAGTTTGCCGAGCATCACCGCACCGGCAATGCCTGGTGCATCTATCCGATGTACACCTTCGCCCACCCGATCGAAGACGCCCTGGAACGCATCACCCACAGCATCTGCACACTTGAATTCGAAGACCAACGCCCCTTCTACGACTGGGTCCTGGGCAAACTGGCCGACCTCGGCGTGCTCGCCCGGCCGCTGCCGCACCAGCACGAGTTCGCCCGTCTCAACCTCGGCTATGTCGTCACCAGCAAACGCAAGCTGGCGCAGTTGGTGAACGAAGGCTACGTCGCCGGCTGGGACGACCCGCGCCTGCCCACGATCGCGGGGCTGCGCCGTCGTGGCTACACCGCAGCCAGCCTGCGTTCGTTCGCCGAGCGCATCGGCGTGACCAAATCCGATTCATGGATCGACTACGCCACGCTCGAGGGCGCGCTGCGCGAAGACCTCGATCCCCTGGCCCCACGTGCCATGGCCGTGCTCGACCCCGTCAGGCTCGTGCTCACCAACTGGAACGAACTGATGGGCGCAGGCACGCTGGACGACTGCCAGGCTCCAGTCCATCCGCATCGCGCGGAGTGGGGCGCGCGGTATTTCAAATTCGGCCGCGAACTGTGGATCGAACGCGATGACTTCGTGCTCGATCCGCCCAAGGGTTTTTTCCGCCTGTTTCCCGGCAGCCGCGTACGCCTGAAGTATGGCCATGTGATCGAGTGCACCGGCGCCACGCTGGACGCGCAGGGCAGGGTGACCGAAGTGCAGGCCACCCTCGTTGCCGACACCAAAAGCGGCACGCCCGGCGCCGCTGCGGTGAAGGTCAAGGGCGTCATCACCTGGGTGGCCGCGGTCGATGCCGTGCCCGCCGAAGTCCGCCTGTACGAGCGCCTGTTCACCGAGGCCCAGCCGGATGCCGGTGGGCGCGATTTTCTCTCCGTGCTCAATCCCGAGAGCCTGCGTATCGCGCAGGCCTGGATCGAACCCGGCCAAGCCTCGACCCAACCGGGGCAGAGCGTGCAATTCGAACGCCACGGCTATTTCGTCGCCGATGCGAAAGACCATGCCCCTGGCCATCTGGTGTTCAACCGCACCGCCACGCTCAAAGACGGTTGGGGCAAGTGAGCCGGCGATGAACCGCGTGCTCACCGCCCCGGACGAGGCTGTCGCAGGTTTTCTTGCCGGCCACGATGCTGCGGTTGGCCATCATGCCGACACCGCACAGCGCTTGCGCACCGCAGGCTACGCCGTGCTGGCGGCCGCCGAATTGGCGGCGTTGTGCGGCCTGGACGCGCGGGCCTGCGACCAGGCTGCCGCCTATTGGCACGCACTGCCGCCCGACAACTATCTGAAAGACGGCGGGCACTACCGTAGCCGTCGCCACGCCAGCTACATCCACAAGCTGCATGCAGCCGAAGGCGAGAACGCGCTGGTTCTGGCGCCGCACCGTGCCCATTACCAGCCCACCACCTACAACGCTCTGCATGGCGGCATGCTGCGCTGGTATGCGCCGTTCGACGCGGAGCTGCTCGCTTCGCCCTGCCTGGCCGCGCTGCTGTCCGGGCTGGGGCGCTTGTTCGCGTCGTTGCGTCCCCAGCGCCAATGGTTTGTCGAGGCCCACCAATTCCGCATCGATACCCACGAAGGCATTGGCCGCCCCACGCCCGAGGGTGCGCATCGGGACGGGGTCGATTTCGTCGCGGTCATCCTGGTGCAGCGCCATGGCATTCGCGGGGGCGAAACCCGCGTGTTCCAGGCCGACGGACCGCACGGCGTGCGCTTCACCCTGGCGCAGCCGTGGAGCGCCCTGCTGATGGACGACAGTCGCGTAATGCACGAATCCACTCCCATCCAGCCCACGGACCCGACCCGGCCCGGCTGGCGCGACACGCTCGTGCTGACCTGGCGCGCCGGGGGTTTTTTGGAGCCTGCACAAGGGTGAGGGTACCGGGGGGGCCCTGGCGCATCGCGTGCGGGGTATTCATGGGCACGGCTTATGCTTGCAGGCTGTTTGCAGACCTTTTGCAGCCCATTTCGCAAGCAGACTTTGGATTGTTGGAGACCTCATGAGCACACGTATTCCCGCTACCCTGATTGCTGGTGACGGCATCGGGCCCGAGATCATGGACGCGACGCTGGCTGCGCTCGATGCACTGGAAGCGCCGTTCGACTGGGATGTGCATGTGGCCGGTCTGGCCGGAGTGCATGCCGCCGGGGATCCGCTGCCGCCCGACACCCTCGACAGCATTCGCCGCACCCGCCTGGCGCTCAAGGGTCCGCTGGAAACACCGTCCGGCGGCGGCTACCGCTCCAGCAACGTGCGACTGCGCGAGGCCTTCAAGCTCTACGCCAACATGCGCCCGACCAAGACCATGGTACCTGGCGGACGCTTCGACGACATCGACCTGCTGGTGTTCCGCGAGAACGTCGAAGGCCTGTACATGGGCTATGAGCATTACATCCCGATCAACGACGACCCGCACGCCGTGGCCATCGCCACCGGGGTGAACACGCGGCAGGGGGCGCTCAACATCCTGAACTACACCTTTCAAACCGCCATCGCCCTGGGGCGCAAGAAAGTGACGGTGGTGCACAAGGCCAACATCATGAAGGCGCTCACCGGCATCTTCCTGGAAACCGCCTATCAGCTGCACGGCGAGAAGTACGCCGGGCAGATCGATCTGGACAACGTGATTGTCGACGCCTGCTGCATGAAGCTGGTGATCAACCCCTGGCAATTCGACACCTTGGTGACGACCAACCTGTTCGGCGACATTTTGTCGGATCTGGCCGCCGGGCTGGTGGGCGGGCTGGGCATGGCGCCGGGCGCGAACATCGGCCATGACGCGGCCATCTTCGAGGCGGTGCATGGCTCGGCGCCCGATATCGCGGGCAAGGGCCTGGCCAATCCCATCGCGCTGATGCTGGCAGCGGCGCTGATGCTCGACCACGTCAAGCTCCACGACAAGGCCACGCGCCTGCGCCGGGCCATCTCCGGCACGCTTAATGCCGACAAAGTTCGCACCGGCGACCTCGGCGGCAAGGCCAACACCAAGACCTTCACCGCAGCCATCGTCAGCCGGATCCAGAACGGCTGAGTCCGTCTGTGCGACATCCACCCCAGCCCACCCCGCCGGCGGGGTGGGCTGGGGTGAGAAAGTGGACGGCCGTTCACCCTGGCCGCTGCTCGACATCTGCCTGGTGCGAGCGACGGACTGCTCACCCGTGGTGCGCTCCCCGAATGACGTTGCGGACTACAGGGTAGATCTGCTGCTGCCAGCGCTTGCCGCTGAACACGCCGTAATGCCCGACGCCCGATTGGACGTAATGCGTGCGTTGGTACGGACGGATGTTGCAGCACAGATCCTGCGCAGCCAAGGTCTGGCCGAGCGAGCAGATGTCGTCGCGTTCGCCTTCCACCGTGAGCAGCGCGGTGTCGCGAATGGCTGCTGGCCGCACTGGGCGGTCGCGGAAGGTGAGGGCGCCGCGCGCCAGGTCGTGTTCCTGAAATACCTTTTGCACGGTTTCCAGGTAGAACTCGGCCGGCAGATCGGCGACGGCGAAATACTCCTTGTAGAACTTGCGCGTGACCTGGGCACGGTCGGCATTGCCTTCCACCAGATCGTCGAAATACTGGCGGAACATGTCCGTGTGGCGCTCCAGGTTCATGTTGAGAAACGCCGTGAGTTGCAAGAAGCCCGGGTAGACCTCGCGCCCCGCACCTCTGCACTGCAGCGGGACTTGGCTGACCAGGTTGTGCGCAAACCACGCGATGGGTTTGGAGGTGGCCAGCAGGTTGACCCCGGTGGGGCTGATGCGGCAGTCGACGGGCCCGGCCATCAGAGTCAGGCTGGCGGGTGCGGCGGGGTTGCGGTCCTCGGCCATCAGTGCGGTGGCGGCCAGCGCCGGCACACTGGGCTGGCAGATGGCCATGAGGTGAGTGCCAGGGCCGATGCATTCGAGGAAGTGCATCAGGTGCTCGGTGTATTCGTCCAGGCCGAAGCGGCCCTCCCGCAACGGCACATCGCGTGCGTTGTGCCAGTCGGTGATGTAGACATCATGATCCTGCAGCATCGTGCGTGCGGTTTCGCGCAGCAGCGTGGCGAAATGCCCGGACATGGGCGCGACGATCAGCACGGCCGGCCCCGGCTGGTCCATGTCCTTGCGAAAATGCAGCAGGGTGCAGAAGGGGGTGGCGGCAGCCGGTTCTTCATGCACGGTGATGGTGCGTCCGTCATGCTCCAAGGAGTCGATCTGGAAATCAGGGCGCTTGTGCGTGAGGCGTGCCAGCGCCAACACCTCGAACGCGGCCGACAGCTTGCGCAACGGCATCAACTCGATCAAGCCGAGGCGGGCGTCGCGCCATGCAGGCGCGACCATGCGGGTGAATTCGCGCATGGGCCAGAGCATGTCGGCCTGATTTTCGTAGGTTTGGTAGAGCATGGTGGTCTGGCAGGTTGCAACGGTTTGCCGGGCGCAGTCGCGCCGAGTGTGCTGTGTCGTTGGCCGGATATCCCGTCAAGCAAGCAAGTTTCAAGCCATTTGCTCGTGCTTCCTGGGAACGCGGCCTTTTCGGCTGATATGGCTGGTGTGGTCCGTGGTGCCGCTGGCATGGCGCTTGCATGGAGTTCGACGTGGGCCTGGTATCGCACAGATCCCGCCACATACGCACTGCGGAGACGACGCCATGGCGCGCACCACGCTCAGCATCAGCAGCAAGAATTACTCGTCCTGGTCGCTGCGGGGGTGGCTGCTCGCCAAGTTCGCCAAGCTGGATTTCGATGAAATGCTGGTCTCACCCGACGACGCCGAAGCGCGCCAGGAGTTGTTGCTGCTGTCGCCCTCCATCCTGGTGCCTTGCCTGACACACAACGGCATCAAGGTGTGGGACACGCTGGCCATTGCCGAGTACCTCAACGAGGTCAAGCCCAAGGCCGGTCTGCTGCCCGATACCCTGGCCATGCGCGCGCATTGCCGCGCCATTTGTGGCGAGATGCACTCCGGATTCGCCAACCTGCGCTCAGCCTTGCCCATGAACCTCAAAGGTCATTACCCCGGTTACAAGGTATGGGTCCGGGCGCAGGCTGACATCGAGCGCATTCTTGCCATCTGGCACGAATGCCTGACGACGTACGGCGGCCCCTTCCTGTTCGGCAAGCGCGGCATGGCCGACGCCATGTACGCCCCGGTGGTCACCCGATTCATGACCTACGACGTTGCGCTCGATGGCGTTTGCACCGCGTATACCGCGCGCATCATGGCCATGTCGGAAATGCAGGAATGGCTGGCTGCCGCGAGCCGGGAACACACCGACATCGATGAACTCGACATGGAGTTCTGAAAGCGCGCGGCGCGCTCACCAACGCAAATCGTGCGTCTTGGTCCCACTGTGCGCTTGGATGGTGCGCAACTGGCCGTCATGGCGCCCTTCGATGGTGTAGGTGCCCGCTGGGACCTTGAGATAGCACAGCGGCCCGCCGGCGGTGAACCTGGCCACGACCTTCCCGTCGCGCATGATCTTCACCGGCACTTGGGCCAGATACTCTCCTTGCGGCCCCTTCACCATCCAGAACCCGAGGTTGAACTTCGCTGCTTGGGCCTGCATTTTCTGCAGGGAACCTTCGCCGACACCGCCGCAGACGTACTGGATGGAGCCCTGATTGCGGATGGTTGCGGCCTGGGTTTGCGAAACAGCCACTGACAAGAAGGCCGCGGCCAGAAGGGCGACGCATGACATGGATCGTGGAAAACGCTTCATGATGACAACTCCTAGGAAGGACGAGCATCGCCGCCTTGCGCCGGCAGCCGCACGGCGGGACGGCCCCGTGCTGGGCGGGCCGTTGAACGCAGGGGGGCGGTCTCACGCGATGAGACTTGCCGCAGCGTGATCGGTTTCCCGCCACGGGGTTCGAGGCCGGATTGAATCGGACGTGGCGATGTGGCGGCCAGCCTCCCAGGGCTTACGTTTCGACGGTGCTTCACGCATGCCCCCGGCCGACCAACCCGGGGGCGCGGTGAGGGCATCGGGTGGGTTTGAAATGGCGGTGTTCAAATCAAGCCTGAAGCGGTGCTGGCATGGCCGTTGCCGTGCAGTGGTGTCGAACCGAACATCGAGGAGTGCTTCATGCAACGCGCAATATCGCAGCGGGCAGGCTTGCAAAGCTCGGCAGAAGCCGCCGAGGCTGCCTTTTACGAGGCCCTGCAACTGGCTGATGTGGATGCGCTGATGCGGGTCTGGGCCGATGAGGACGATGTGATCTGCGTGCATCCCGGCGGTCCGCGCCTTGTCGGCCCGGCTGCCATTCGCGCCAGTTTCGAGCAACTCTTCGCGGCCGGCCCCTTGCGCATCACCCCGGAGCGGGCGCTGCGCACCGTCACCCTGGGTGGCGCCGTGCACAATGTGGTCGAGCGCGTTCTGGGGCAACGCGATCTGGGTGAGCAGCGGTTCGCTTTCGTGCTCGCCACCAATGTCTACATCAAGACGCCCGACGGCTGGCGCCTGGTGCTGCACCACGCCAGCCCCGCGACTGCACAAGAAGCAGTCGAGGTCATGGCGACTTCGGAGCGTCTGCATTGAAGCGCGCTCGGGACTCGATGGCCGACGTCGCCGCGGCGGCCGACGCCGTCATGTCCACCGCCGCCCCAGGCACCACGGATGTGTTCACGCGGCCGCGACCGGCCATCTATGCCGCACCACGCTGGCTGCCTGGGGGCCAGGCACAAACCATCTGGCCAGCGCTGTTTTCACGCACGATGCGAGATGCCACCGTTGCCGGAGGTTTTCTCGCTTCAATCGGGCGGCGGCTGCCAGGCAAAGGCCTCGGGGGCCTCGGAGCAGCGCGCATCTCGGCACTAACCTGGATGCGCGAACGCTGGGATACGCCCGACGGCGACTTCATCGACGTCGATCACATCCATCCCGTTGCAATGGCTGTGCGCGCCGCTGGCGCAGCACCAGCAATCGCACCGCTGCTGGTGCTGTTTCATGGCCTGGAAGGTTCCTCGCGCAGCCACTACGCACAGGCCACTGCACACGCCTGCCGGCGAGCAGGCTGGGGTTTGTCCGTGCCACATTTCCGCGGTTGTTCCGGCGAACTCAACCACGCCCCACGTGCCTACCACTCGGGTGACTGGCAAGAGATCGACTGGATTCTGCGGCGTTTTCGCAGCTCGCATGCTGGCCCCCTCTACGCTGCCGGCATCTCGCTCGGCGGCAACGCCTTGTTACGCTGGGCTGAGGAGGCGGGCACTCAGGCAGCCGCAGTCGTTCAGGCCTTGGCCAGCGTCAGCGCCCCGCTGGACTTGGCAGCGGGTGGCGAGGCCATTTCCCGCGGCTTCAACCGCAGGGTGTACACACCCATGTTCCTGCGCACACTCAAGCCCAAGGCGCTGGCCATGATCCGCCGGCATCCGGGCCTTGCCGATGCGCAGACCATTGCCGCAGCACGCGATCTGTACGACTTCGACAACGCGTTCACCGCGCCGGTGCATGGCTTTCGCGATGCCGACGACTACTGGCGCCGCGCCTCCAGCAAACCCGATCTGGTCAGCATTCGCCTGCCGGCCTTGGTCATCAACGCCCGCAACGATCCCTTCCTGCCAGCGGCTGCCTTGCCTGCAGCAGGCGAGATTGCTCCTGGTGTTTGGCTGGAGCAACCCGAACAAGGCGGCCATGTCGGTTTTGCCCTGGGCGTCATCCCGGGGCATCTTGCCTGGATGCCGCAACGTCTGCTGCATTTTTTCCAGCACGGCGTTTGAACCTCCCGGCACCTTTTGACGACAACTGCCATGGACGAACTGGTTCGCAAGGCCCTGTTGCGCTGGCCGAATGTTCCGGCCTGCACCGGCTGGCTGGCGCTGGATGCGCGCGGGCAGTGGTGGATCCGCGACGCCGAGATCCACCCCTGGCCGCGCGATGCCCAGGGCCGGCTCGACAAAGCCGGAGCCAGCCGTGTGTCACACCAAAAATTGCTCGACTTCATCCAGCGCAATTACGCGGCGGATGAACGCGGTTACTGGTTTTTTCAGAACGGGCCGCAGCGTGTTTATGTCGATCTGGAAGCTGCGCCGCTGGTGCTGCGTCTGCAGATTGATGCCAGCGCCGACGACCGGCTGTGCTGGCAGACCCATACCGGCCGGCTCTGTGACATCAGCGCCGGGTATGTCGATGCCATCGGACGGCTGTTTTTTGCCAGCAGCGAAGGGCCAGGCATCCTCCACAGCCTGGATACCAATCTTCTGGCGCCCTGGTTGGACGATGCGCTGCGCCTGCTGTCCCTGCCTGGGTTCGAGCCCATGGCTTTGGAAACCATGTCGGATCTGGATTTGCGCAGCCGCCTCGGATTTCAGATCCAGCCGTCCGCATACCTCGGTGGCTTGATGAAGTAAGCGTGCCACGCGATCAGCCTCTTGTC
Organism: Betaproteobacteria bacterium; assembly: GCA_028871675.1. Classification (GTDB taxonomy): domain Bacteria; phylum Pseudomonadota; class Gammaproteobacteria; order Burkholderiales; family Burkholderiaceae_C; genus Thiomonas_A. The sequence continues at coordinate 42,721 of JAGWMO010000018.1, read as the reverse complement.
CCTCCGCGGGATCGTCGGCCAAGTCGTGCGAGGAGCGTCTTGGCTGCTTCCGTCGAGGCGCTGCTATGACTTCGCTGCCGCCACCATGTAGTCCACCGCGGCCTTCACGTCCGCATCGCTGGCGGTGCTGCCGCCCTTCGGCGGCATCATGCCGCGCTTGCCGGTGTAGCCGTGAATGGCGCGGTCGTAAAGTACCGGTACGCCTTGCGCGACGATCGGCGCCCAGGCATCCTTGTCGCCGAATTTGGGTGCCCCTGCAATGCCAGCGCCATGACAGGCAATGCAGGTCGATTCATACAACGTCTTACCGGCGCCGGCGCTGGCCACGCTGACTGCCGCTGGAGCGCCACCTGCGGGTTGCGAGGCCGACGTCGCAGTCGCGGTGGCCGAAGCCGCAGGGGTGGCGTTCGACATAGACGCCGCATTTGCTTGCGAAGCGGCTTTCGCGCTCGATGCGACGGCAACCTGCCCCACGGGTGCAACCCGCTGATCGACAGCCGCTGTGGTCAATGACGAGGATCCTGAAGGAGGCACCGTTTCGTCCGAGATGAAGTGCACGATCAAGAGCAGAACGATGATGGGTGAGGCAAAACCCACCAGCAAAATGATGATCGTCTTGCGCAGCGTGGAAGCGAATGGCAACTCGCCGCTCTCGTTGGAAGGCTGGGATGGATGTTCGCTCATGATCAACGTGTGGTTATGAAAGGGGTCTGGACGGTGAGGCCAGCAGCATGATATGGCTTGCGCGCACCATTTTGATCACACTCACGACACATGACGCCGCTGTTACACTCATTCGTTGATTTTTGTCACCAGCAGCTTGCTGTTCAAGAACGCGTTGCCCCACTTTGAGGTGGCAATCGTGAAAAGCAAAAGCGCACGGCGACATGCTGCAGGTCGCGCCGCCTGCACCACCGCAACATTGGGATCCGCGCCCGTAGCTCAGTGGATAGAGTATTGGCCTCCGAAGCCAAGGGCCGCTGGTTCGATTCCAGCCGGGCGCACCAAAAAAATGATCAAAATCAAAAGCTTACAAAATAAAACCGCACTTATCATGTGGTTTTTTTATGTATTTTCGGCCGCTATTGAGCGGCGATTCCCACACTGGAATCTTTCGGGCACGATGAACCCCGTGATCGGGTGCTCGACCTGAACCGCTGTAGCCGGCCAACTCCGCCTGTTGCTCGATACCATCCAGTAGAGTGTTGTCCGCCCCCTCATACTGCCGACGCGCTCTGGAATGAACTGCGCCTCGCAGGCGCCCAGACCTTGTGTTGCGAAGAACGGATGAGTGGCTGTATGCAGAAAAAGAAATCACCTGCAGCGATCCGAATATCGACGGCAAGCCCGGAGTGGAGCGCGGAGGCGGACGACGTCAGGCGGTCGATGCGCCTGACCGCTGAACTGAACAGGCTCTCTATCGACGACGCGGTCCGGGTCAGGGAGATCTTCAGCGAGTTGACCGGTCAACAGGTCGATGAGACGTTCAGTCTGATCCCGCCGTTCTATACGGCCGGCGGACGCAGGATACGGATCGGGCACAAGGTGTTCATCAACCAGTGCTGCACCATCTACGACATGGGCGGGGTGGACATCGGCGACCTGGTCATGATCGGGCCGAACGTGAGCATCATCACCGCCGGCCACGCGCTGGAGCCGTCGCAGCGGCGTGCGTACATCGAGGCGAAACCAATCATCATCCAAAGGAACGTCTGGATCGCCACTGGCGCGACGATTCTTGGCGGCGTCACCATCGGAGAGAACGCCGTGGTCGGAGCCGGCGCGGTGGTCACCAAGGACGTTCCACCCCACACCTTCGTGGCGGGCGTGCCAGCAACCGTCATTCGCTCCCTGGAACAAGTCGACGCCGACCAAGCTCGCTAGCCACGCTTGGGTAATTGCGCCTCTCGCCTCGATCTATTCTGCGCGGCAGTTGCGGCCAGGGCTCTTGGATTCGAACGTGGGTTTGATTCGGCTCGGGGGTGCTGCGCGGTTTGCGTTGAAGCCACGGGATTCAGAATGATGCCTCGTCGTCCGTGGCATCGACGGCTTGCGTGGTGACAACGGCTTGGCGCTTGACGGAGGTCTCTGATGCATCGCGATCCGCCTTCGCGTAGTGTTTGAGCAAAGCGACGAGTTGAGCGTAGATGCGCGGGCTGCCAGTGACGAGTTCTTCGCGGTGGAGAAAGTCGGATTCGCCCGTGAAGTTGCCCACCAGTCCGCCGGCTTCCGTGACCAGTAGCGAGCCCGCAGCGACGTCCCAGGGCTTGAGGCCGATTTCGAAAAAGCCGTCATAGCGGCCCGCTGCGACGTAGGCCAGATCAATGGCTGCCGCCCCGGGGCGGCGCAGGCCGACGCAGCGCTCGGCCACCTTCTTGAACATCTCTAGGTAGGTGTCGAGGTCGTCGCCCTTGCGGAAGGGAAAGCCGGTGCCGATGAGCGCTTCGTCCAGCCGCGTGCGCTTGGACACGCGCAGGCGACGGTTGTTGAGAAAGGCACCACCACCGCGGCTGGCGGTGAACAGTTCGTCGCGGGAGGGGTCGTACACCACGCCGTGCTGCACCACACCGTGGTGGGCGAGGGCGATGGACACGGCGTACACCGGCATGCCGTGAATGAAATTGGTGGTGCCGTCCAGCGGGTCGATGATCCATTGGTGGTCGGAATCGGCGCGGCCGTGGGCGGTGCCGGTTTCCTCGCCGAGGATGCCGTGCTGCGGAAAAGCCTTGAGCAGGATCTCGATGATGGCCTGCTCGCTGGCGCGGTCGACTTCGGTGACGAAATCTCGTGCCGACTTTTGCGTCACACGCAGCAGGTCGAGGTCGAGGCTGGCGCGGTTGATGATTTTGCCGGCTTCGCGTGCGGCGCGAACGGCAACATTGATCATGGGGTGCATGGTGGCGGCGAAGGACGCGACAATGGCGTCTCGAAAGAAAAGCTTGGGTGGATGTGAAAGAACGAATGCAGACGCATGATTTTATCGGAGGGGGTGTGCCCGCCACGCCGGATGCTTCAGGCTGTGGCGCGCAGCCGCTGTTCGTGCTGGTGAACACCAGCCACCCAGGCAATGTGGGCGCGGCAGCGCGTGCCGTCAAGACCATGGGCTTCACGCAACTGGCGCTGGTGGCGCCGCGCTATGCCGATGTCTTGCAGCAGCCCGAAGCCCTTGCGTTCGCCAGCGGCGCCGACGATGTGCTCGCTGCCACGCGCATCTGCCCCGACTTGATGGCCGCCGCAGGCGATTGCGGCGTGCTGGTGGCGCTGTCGTCGCGGGTGCGCGATTTCGGCCCGCCGCTGCGCAGCCCGGAATGGCTGCCGGAGCTGGCGCGCACCGCCGCCGCGCAAGGCCGGCGCGTGGGCTTCGTGTTCGGTAGCGAGCGCTATGGCCTGGACAACGACACGGTCTATCGCTGCGACGCCTTGCTGAGCCTGCCGGCCTATTCCAAGTACGCCTCGCTCAATCTGGCGCAGGCAGTGCAGATCGTGGCCTGGGAGTGGCGCAAGGCCATCGGCGTTTTCAGCCTGCCACCAGGGCCTTTGGTCGAAAAGGCGGCCACGCAGGCTGAGGTGCAAGGGCTGTTGGACCATGCCGAGCGGGCCTTGGTGGCACTGGGATATCTCGACCCGCATGCGCCAAAAAAACTGCTGCCCAGGCTGGCGCGGCTGGCCACGCGGGCTCAGCTCACGCAGCAGGAAGTGCACATCCTGCGCGGCATCTGCAAGGCTGGGCTTGAGCGTTTGGGCGGAGCGCGAACGCAGCAGACTGGTGAGCCGCAGACCGACCCGCCAGGTCACGAGGCTGCAACTTGCGCGCCGGATTGATCGGCAGATCGATTCGCGATGGATGGGTCGCCCTGCCGCCCCGCCGGAGCTCCAATACACTCGACTCCCGCTCCGAAAGCTGACGTTCCATTTATGTTCCGGCATTTGCACGAAGACATCCAGGTCATTCTCGAACGCGATCCCGCGGCCCGCTCGCGCTGGGAAGCGCTGACCTGCTACCCCGGCCTGCACGCGCTGCTGCTGCACCGCCTGGCGCATGGACTCTGGCGGCGTGGCTGGCTGTGGCTTGCGCGATGGATTTCGCACTGGGGGCGCTTTCTCACCGGCATCGAGATTCATCCCGGCGCACGCATCGGCCGGCGCGTGTTCATCGATCACGGCATGGGCGTGGTGATCGGGGAGACGGCCGAAGTGGGCGACGACTGCACCATCTATCAGGGCGTCACCCTGGGCGGTACCTCGCTGTACAAGGGCGCCAAGCGCCATCCCACGCTCGAAGCCGAGGTGGTGGTGGGCGCGGGCGCACAGGTGCTGGGCGGTTTCACCGTGGGCGCCGGCGCGCGCATCGGCTCCAACGCCGTGGTGGTGAAGGCGGTGCCGGCCGGGGCCACGGCGGTGGGCAATCCGGCGCGCATCATCCAGAAGGAAACCGAACTCGAGCGCGAGGCCACCGCCGCCCGCATGGGCTTTTCGGCTTACGCGGTGATGCAAAACGGTGACGATCCGCAGACCAAGGCCATCCTGGGACTGATCGATCACGCGGCACAACTGGAGCACCAGATTGCGCTGCTGTGGCGCGAACTGGAGCAGCGCGGCGTCTGCCCCGCCGATGTCTGCCCGCCAGAGGCCTTGCGAGAGGAGCACTTCGCCAAGGACGCGCTGGAAAAGCTGGTGAAATGAGGCCGGCGTCGTCAGACTCTGGTCAGTGCATGCGGCTCGCGGCGCCGCCATGCCGGGCCACGCGCTGCGGCGGTTGTTTCAGCGTGCGGCCGCCCAGGTGGCCAGCGCGCCGCTGCCCAGCAGCATCACCGACCACAGCAGGTCCAGGTTGAACCAGGACTGGCGCAGGGCGCGCAAACCCCAGTAGTGGTAGACCAGCCAGGCGATGATGCCGCCGGTCGTCAGCATGGCCGCGGTGTGCACGGCTGCCACGAGCAGGGCGGTGCCCAGGTCTTGCCGCAGCAGGGTCATCATCGCGGCATGGGCGGCGTCGGCCGGCGCGGGGCCGCACAGGCGCAGGTAGACCGGCAGCAGCATGAGCCCGGCGCCATGCGCGGTGGCCATGAGGAAGGACCACAGCAGCAGATGCGCCGGCTTGATGCGGGCGAGCCAGCGCGGATGGCGCTTGCGCATCAGCTTGTACAGGCCAAAGCCGATCAAGGCCAGGCCGCAGGCCAGGCCGATGAGCCGAATCTGGCTGACGTAGGCGGTGAGCAGGGCAAAAGGCAGGAGCGCCGCCGCCATGGCGAGGAAATGCCCGGCGCCGATGGGGCCCAGCGCGAGCAGCACGGCGCTGCTGCGCCGTGCCTGCATGCCGTTGGACACAGCCAGCAGCCAGCCCATGCCGGGGTTGATGCCGTGGTACACGCCCAGGGCGAGCACCAGCAGCCAGGGACCGATCGCGCCGGACATGGGCTGTGGCTGCGTCTTGGGCCGCCCTGGTCAGACCGAGGGAAAGCAGAAGGAGTCGGTGGAGCAGTCGCCCCCTTCGAGCCGGATCTGGTGCGCCGAGTAACCCTCGGGGAAGGCGACGAAATAGTCCTTGTCCAGCGCCATGCCGCCGTCTGGATGGACGTTGACTTTCACCTGCGCGCCGGGCAGGGCGGCGCCGTAGAACTGCCGGTCCCAGGTGCTGTAGAGCGAGTTGGTGAAGTAGACGCGCCGGCCGTCGCGGCTGATTTCCAGCATCTGCGGCGCCCCGGCAAAGCTGGCGCCGCTGGGGTGGGGGGCGCGTCGGGCGATGCCGCCGAGATGCACCGAGCCGGCGAGCCGGGGTGCCATCGGGTCGCGCACGTCGTACTGGCGCAGTTCGCCTGTTCCCCAGCAGGCGACGTAGAGGAAGCGGTCGTCGAGCGAGAGGTCGATGTCGGTCACCAGCGGCGGCACGGCACCGAAGGGCTTGAGCAGATCGGGCAGTTGCTCGGCGCTGGCGGGTTCCGGGGGAATGGTGGCGGTTTTCCTGGCGTGGAAGACGCCGTCCTTCTCGCGCCACCAGGTCCAGATCGAGCCTTCGAGATTGGTGGTGTCGACCACCACGCCGAGAAAGCCGTAGTCCTTGGTCGGCTCGTGGGCCGGGCGCACCTCCAGCGCCATCTGGTGGTTGGCACCGAGGTCGATGGTCTGCAGATGCTTGCGCCCGCGCAGATCCCAGAAATGCAGGCAGTGGCCGTAGCGGTTGGCCAGCAGGTCTTCGCCGACCAGGCCGTTCTCGAACTGCGGCGGCAGGCCCCATTCGCTCGACACCATGTAGTCGTGCGGGATGTTCCACCAGAAGTCGTAGCTCATGCGCTGCGGTCCGCGGTCGAGTTCCCAGCGGCCGAGTACCTCGAAGTTCTCGCAGTCCATCAGAAAGATGCCCGGAGGGCCGTCGGTGCCGTCTTTTCCGGCGCCGCCCAGGGTGCTGATGTACAGGCCCTCAGGGCCGCAGTGGGTGGTGTGCGGGCGCGAGTAGCCGGTCTTGTGCATCAGATCCCCGGGCTCGATGACCTTGACCAGCCTGGCCTCGGTGGGATGGGGCTTGGTGTCGACGATGTAGATGCGCGAGGAGCGAATGCCGGGGATGACCAAATACCGGCGCTCGGTGAAGGGGTGGCCGAGCAGAGGCGAGAGCATGGAGCTGCAGGCGTTCCAGCCGAAGTGGTGGAATTCGTCACCCTTGTGCGGCATGTCGATGCGGTGCACCACGTGACCGCAGTCTTTGGAATCGGGGTCGACGTCGATCACGGCCAGGGCGTCTGGGCGGGTGAAGTCGGGCGAGAGCATCAGGGTGTAGGCGTAATGCTCCACCGGCGCTTCCATCGCCAGCTTCGGACTGGGATAGAAACTGGGGTCGGGGCGGATTCTTTGAAGCATGGCGATCTCCAGGCGTTGTTGGATGACGGTGCTGCAATCCGGCGCGCGGGCGTGGCGATGCAGCCTTGCAGGCCAGGCCTCCATGCTGGCATCCGACAAAGCTAGACCCGCTCGCCGAATCGGCAATGCGGGTTAATCCGGGGGTGGTGGGCCTGGCAGCCCAGGCGCGGCATCAACGATGGATACAGGCGCCCGGGCAGCGTTCGGCGGCAAGCTCCATGCTGCCGGCATGCAGCCACAAGGCCTGGGCACGATGCGATGCGCCACCCGCAGGAGCGTCCAGGTCCCAGTCCGACAAGACCTGGCGCAGTTGGCCGTGATCCCAGTGCTCGCGTGGACGATGGGTGTGGCCGTGGATCATCCAACGGCTGTTGGCAGCCTGGAGCCAGCGCGCGGCCTCGAAGGGGTCGGCATCGCTCCAGGTGTCCATGCGGCTTTGAGAAGCGCGGCTCTGGGCACGCATGGCTGCAGCCTGCTCGATGCGCGCCGGCAATGGTTGTGTCAGGAACCGGGCTTGCCATTCGGCGCCGCGGCAAAGCGCGCGCCATTGCAGGTAAGGGGCATCGCTGGTGCACAGCGCGTCGCCGTGGGTAAGCACGATGCGTTGCCCGCCGAGATCCAGAACGCAAGGATCGGGCAACAGCGAGGCGTTGCAGCGATGGGCAAAGCCTTGCTGCAACAGGAAGTCGCGGTTGCCGTGCATCACATGCACGGCATGGCCGTCGGCGGCGTAGGCGGCCAGGGCGGCGCAAACCTGGTGGTGGGCATCTGGCGGGCCCATGTCGAGCAAGTCGTCGCCGACCCAGACTTCGAACAAGTCACCGAGGATGAAGAGGCAATCCGCGGCCAAGGCCTCCGCACCCAGCCAGCGCAGAAAGCCGGCTGTGGTGGCGGGCGCCTCAGGCCCAAGGTGCAGATCGGAGACGAATGCAAGGTGCCGCCATGTGGGCGGCGCCATCAGATCGGCGAATCGTCCCGGCAAAGCCTGCAGGGACGGTTGCGAGGGCGACTCAGACTTCAACGGCTTTGAGGATCACCACGTCTTCCAGCGGCACATCCTGGTGGCCACCCTTGCCGCCGGTTTTCACGCCCTTGATGGCATCCACCACGTCCTGGCCTTCCACCACCTGGCCGAACACGGCGTAGCCCCAGCCCTGGGAGGATGGCGCGGTGTGGTCGAGGAAGGCGTTGTCGGCGACGTTGATGAAGAACTGCGCGGTGGCCGAATGCGGGTCATTGGTGCGGGCCATGGCCAGGGTGTAGCGTTTGTTCTTCAGCCCGTTGTTGGCCTCGTTCTGGATCGGCGCCTGGGTGGGCTTTTGTTTCATGCCGGGCTCGAAGCCGCCGCCCTGAATCATGAAGCCGTCGATCACGCGGTGGAACACGGTGCCGTCGAAGTGGCCGCTCTTCACATAGGCCAGAAAATTGGCAGCGGATTTGGGAGCTTTCTCGGCGTCGAGTTCGATGCGGATGACGCCTTTGTTCGTGTGCAGTTCAACCATGATGGTCCTTGTTTACTTGAGAAGAATGGCTTGTTTGATGACGACTGGCGTGCCCGGCACGTTCTGCATCGGGCCGTCGTCGCGCGTGGCGACCTTGGCGATGCGGTCCACCACATCCATGCCCTTGATGACCTGGCCGAACACGGCATAGCCATGGCCGTCGGGTTGAGGATAGTCGAGCGAAGCATTGTCGACGAGGTTGATGAAGAACTGCGAGGTGGCCGAGTTCGGGTCGGAGGTGCGCGCCATGGCAATGGTGCCCCGCAGGTTCTTCAGCCCATTCTTGCTTTCCAGCGGAATCGGTGGGCGAGTAGGCTTTTGCTGCATGCTGGTGGTGAAGCCACCACCCTGGATCATGAAGCCGGGAATGACGCGATGGAAGATGGTGCCGGCGTAGAAATCGTCCTTCACGTATTGCAGGAAGTTGGCCACGGTCTTGGGCGCGCGCTGGGAGTCGAGTTGCACCTCGATGGTTCCCATGGTGGTCACCAGTTCGACGCGCGGCGGCGCTTCGGCCTGCACGGCGCGGGTGGTCAGCAGGGTGCCGCCAAGCAGGGCGGCTGCGCTCAGCAGCAGGAGCCGGCGTGAGCCACCGGCCGCCATGAAGGAGGTCGAGGCGCGGGGGGATAAGTCAGTCATGAAAGCACTCCTGCGTGGAAAAGGCGCCACTGGCCATCCTGCTTGGCCCAGTAGTCACGGTAGGTCATGGGTTCGGCGCCTTGCTGACCGCCGTATTGCACGACCAGCAATTCATGTGCGCCCTGGTAGTAGAGCACCGTGGCTGCGGCCAGTTCCGGGCGCCGCGTGGCTGCCGGACTGCCAGGCTCGGCAGGGGCTTGGGCCAGCAGTTTGCGCACGCGGGCGCGCTGTGCGGCCAGTTGCGCTGGCGAAAGCCACTGCACATGCGAGGTGATGACGACGGGGGTGGCGCCCGGCTCGATGCGCGTCATGAGGGCGGTGATGTCGGGGTTGGACAGCACCACGCAACCATCGCTGTCGAGCGGCGGGCGGGCGTAGCTCGTCGGCGGCACCCCATGCAGCCAGATGCCGCCGCCGGTGCGACCCAACAGCCGATCCCAGGCGTTCGGATAGTTCAGCGGCATGGCCCCGGCGCCATAGGTGGCATTCAGCCAGCGCCGGCCCACTTCGCGGGTGATGAAATAAATGCCCAATGGGGTTTTCATGTCACCGGCACGCTGCTTGTCGGTGCCCAACTTGCCCTGGGTGATGTAGTCGTTGGCTTCAAGGCTTAAGGAGCCGTCGGCATCGCGGCGGAAAAGATACAGCCGCGATCGGCTGGTATCCACCAGGATGGCGTGCTTCACCCCGGGGGCCAAGGCGACGAAATTGCTCGGCACCAGCCCGGGTGCGGGTGCCTGGGCGAAGGCGCGCAGCCGCTGGCGGGCCTCGTTCACCAGCGCCGCGAGCCGGGCCGACTCCGCCTGCTGTGCCGCGCTGCCGGGTGCCGAAGGCGCATCGGCAAAGCGCCGCAGCCGGCCCGCTTCGGCTTGCAGCAAGTCGCCGCGCAACAAATGGGCCAAGGCGAAATTCGGGTACCGCTTGACCAGCAGGCCACTGCGGTGCAGCGCCTCGCGCAGATGCCCTTGAGCAACGAGCTGGTAGATCGCGATCAACTCGACCTCGGCGCGATCATCGAAGCCCTGGTGCATCAAAGCCTGCTGGCCTTGCCCCAGCAGCGAGCGCGAGGCCGAGGGAGCGGTGATCGGCACGAGACGCCGAGAAGGCGTGGACGGCAACCCTCGATCGATGAAATCGGGTCGGAACTCCTCGGCACGCACCCCCATGCTGACTAGCAGCACGGTCAGCAACCATGCCAGGACCTGGGTGATGTGGCGGCGCCGGGTTCGCAGGGGTTGGTTCATGCTGGGAAGCGACTGGGGCCGGGACCTGGTGAGCACGTCTGCTCGGAGGGCAGTTTCAAGCGCTCAGGCCACGATTTCCTGCACGATCAGCCAGCGTCCGTGCACGCGCTGGAATTCCAGGGTCTTGGGACTGTCGAAATTGAGTGCGCCCGAAGTGTAGATCTGGCGGAAATGCGCGGTGGCCTTGTCGCCATGGATCTTCACCTGCAGGTGTTTCACATCCACGGTGATCTTGGCTTTGTCACCAATGCGGGCCTTGCGCTGTGCCATCCAGACCTTGCGCGACTCGTTACCTGGTGTCTGGAAATTCGGCGCATAGCTGTCAAAGTAGGCGCTCAGATTTTTCGATGCCCAGGCATGCGCCCAGGCATGCACGGCAGCGTCCACCTGCGCCGGGCTCGCGTCAGCCGCAACAGCCTCTGGTTTGGCCTCGGTGGCTGCTGGTTTTTCAATGGGTTTGGACGCCGCCTCCAAGGCCGGCTTGATCGTCGCCGTGCTGACTGCGGCCACCACGGTTGGTTTGGGCACTGGTGCCGGCCGAACCTCCTCAGGCGCTTTTACCGAGGTGCCAGGGGCGGGCTTGGCCTCCTCGTGCGGCACTGCACCGGCCGCCATGGCGGTTGATCTTGCCGCAGCCTGTGGCTCTGAGCCCTTGCTGAAGAGCTGGCGTATGAGAGCCAGCTTGGTTTGCGTGGTGCCGTTCTTGCTGCCGTCGAGTTGCAGTGCTTTTTGGTATGACTGGCTGGCCAGTTTGGCGTAGACATCTCCCAGGTTCTCGAAGGCTGTGGCGTAGCTGGGGTTGGTGCGGATGGCCATGTCCAGCGCAGCCCGCGCCTTGTCGTACTGGCCTTGCTGGGCATACAGCACAGCCAGGTTGTTGTAGGGCTCGGGCAACTCGGGGTACTGCTCGGTGAGTTGGGTGAACGCCTGGATGGCGTCGGTCGTCTTGCGCTGCTCGGTGAGAATCACGCCGCGCAGAAATTTGTACTGCGGATCTTTGGCGTTGGTGGCGATCAGCGCGTCGACCTGCGTCAGCGCTTGTCCCAGTTTGCCGGCGGCAACGAGTTGCTGCACCTCCGCCAGGCTGTCGGCCATGGCTGCTGCGGGGGCGACGCTGCATGCGAACCCCGTCGCGAGCCCGAGAACCGCCAGCAGGTACGTGAGTTTGCGCAGGAGCGGCTTCGTCTGGAAGTGGTGGACGTGTGGCATGGGTTCAAGTTGGCTCGGGCTGTGCTAAGTTTTTGATTTTATCCGGGCCTGCCTGCCGGCTTGCCCCGTTCTTCCCCATCCATGCAGCAGCCTCCTGCAACACCCTCAACGTCCGGTGCGGCGGCGGCACGACATTCCATGACCTTGCAGATTTACAACACACTGTCGCGCGAGAGGCAGCCGCTGACCCCCATCGATCCCGGCCATGTGCGCCTGTATGTCTGCGGCATGACGGTGTACGACTACTGCCATCTCGGCCACGCGCGGGTGATGGCGGTGTTCGATCTGGTGCAACGCTGGCTCAAGGCGCGTGGACTGCGCGTCACGTATGTGCGCAACATCACGGACGTGGACGACAAGATCATCCGTCGCGCGGTTGACAGTGGCGTGAGCGTGCGCGAGATCACCGACCGCTTCATCGCTGCGATGCACGAGGACACCGACGCGCTGGGCATCGAGCGCCCCACGCACGAGCCGCGCGCCACGGATTACATCCCACAGATGCAGCACCTCATCACGCGCCTGATGGCCAAGGGTCTGGCTTATCAGGACTCCGCGGGGGACGTCGACTACGCCGTGCGCGCCTTCCCCGGCTACGGTCGGCTCTCGGGCAAGTCGCTGGATGAACTGCAGGCCGGCGAGCGCGTGGAGATCGACCAGGCCAAACGCGATCCTCTGGACTTCGTGCTGTGGAAGCGAGCCAAGGCGGAAGAGCCTGCCGAGGTGCGATGGACTTCGCCCTGGGGCGAGGGGCGACCGGGTTGGCATCTCGAATGTTCGGCCATGAGCTGCGCGCTGCTGGGCGAGCATTTCGACATCCACGGCGGCGGCGCCGACCTGCAGTTCCCGCATCACGAGAACGAAATCGCGCAGAGCGAAGGCGCCAGCGGCAAGCCTTTCGTCAACCTCTGGATGCACAACGGCTTCGTGCGTGTGAACGACGAGAAGATGTCGAAGTCGTTGGGGAATTTTTTCGCCATCCGCGACGTGCTCAAGCTGTTCGACGCCGAAACCGTGCGGTTTTTCATCATTCGCGCCCATTACCGCAGCCCACTGAATTACTCGCAAGACAATCTGCACGACGCCCGCCATGCCCTGGCTCGGCTGTACACCGCATTGCAGAACTTTGCCGATGTTCCCGCTGCGCTGGACTGGAGCCAGCCGGCGGCGCAACGCTTCGGCGCGGCGATGGACGACGACTTCAATACCCCCGAAGCCCTGGCCGTGCTGTTCGAGCTCGCCAGCGAAGTCAATCGCAGCGCCAGCGCGGCGCTCGCCGGCCTGCTCAAGGGCCTGGGGGGCACGCTCGGCCTGTTGCAGCAGGTGCCGCAGCGCTTTCTGCAGTGTGGCGCGAATCAGGTTGACACCGGCTGGATCGAGACGCAGGTGCAAGCCCGTGCCGCCGCCAAGAAGACGCGCGATTTTGCCCAGGCCGACGCGATTCGGGCAGCGCTGCTGGCGCGCGGCATCGTGCTCGAGGACAAGCCGGGTGGCGTCACGCTGTGGCGCCAGGCCTGAGATGGCAACAGTGAAAGCCACGACCATGAACCTCCCGGATTATTGGGACGAGGCCTGCACGCAGTTGATGCGGGCCGATCGGGTGATGCGCAAGCTCATTCCACAGCATCGGGCCACGCAGCTGCAAAGCCGTGGCGACGCCTTTCAGACCCTGGCGCGTTCGGTCGTCGGTCAGCAGATCTCCGTCAAGGCGGCCCAATCGGTGTGGGAGCGGTTGCTGACGCAAGTCGGCGCAGTCACGCCACAAGGCATTCTGGCCCGCGAGATTGCCGCGTTGCGGCTGGCGGGGCTGTCGCAGCGCAAGTGCGAGTACTTGCGCGACCTGGCCGCCAAGTTCGACGCCGGCGAGGTTCACCCCGGACAGTGGGATGAGATGCCGGACGAGGCCATCATCACCGAGCTGGTCGCCATCCGCGGCATCGGTCGCTGGACGGCCGAGATGTTTCTGATGTTCCACCTGATGCGCCCGGACGTGCTGCCGCTGGACGATCTGGGTTTGCAGCGCGGCATCAGCCTGGGCTATTTTTCCGGCGAGGCCGTCAGCCGCAGCGAACTGCGCGAGGTGGCCGCCGCCTGGGCGCCCTGGCGTTCGGTCGGCACTTGGTATATTTGGCGCAGCATTGATCCGGCCGTGGTCGACTATTGAATCGCACCGAGCATCACCACAGAACCGACGCCAGCAGCGCGGCCATCACCGGCCCGCCACACATGGCGCTTGCGCCGTTTCAAGCGGACGGCATTGCAAAGGGGTTGAACCATGAGCAAGAAAGTTTTTCTCGACTTTGAGCAGCCGGTTGCCGAACTGGAAACCAAGATCGAAGAGCTGCGCTATGTGCAGGACGAATCGGCCGTCGATATTTCCGAAGAAATCAGCCGCCTGCAGAAAAAAAGCCAGCAGCTGACCAAAGATCTGTACGCCAAGCTCTCGCCCTGGCAGGTCACGCAAATTGCCCGCCATGCCCAGCGCCCCTACACACTGGACTATGTGGCGCAGATGTTCACCGATTTCCACGAATTGCATGGCGACCGCCACTACGCCGATGACCTGTCGATCGTCGGCGGCCTGGCGCGCTTCAACGGCCTGGCCTGCATGATCATCGGACACCAGAAAGGGCGCGACACGAAAGAGCGCGCGCTGCGTAATTTCGGCATGACCAAGCCCGAGGGATACCGCAAGGCGCTGCGCCTGATGAAACTGGCCGAGAAATTCAACCTGCCGGTGCTGACCTTCGTCGACACCCCTGGCGCCTACCCCGGCATCGACGCCGAGGAGCGCAACCAGTCCGAGGCCATCGGCCGCAACATCTTCGAGATGGCGCAGTTGCAGGTGCCCATCATCTCCACCATCATCGGCGAGGGCGGCTCGGGCGGCGCGTTGGCCATTGCCGTGGCCGACCATGTGCTGATGTTGCAGTACTCGGTGTACTCCGTCATCTCCCCCGAAGGCTGCGCCTCCATCCTGTGGAAAAGCGCCGAGCGCGCGCCCGAGGCGGCCGAAGCGCTGGGCCTGACCGCTCACCGGCTCAAGGCGCTGGGCTTGATCGACAAAATCGTGAACGAACCCATCGGCGGCGCGCATCGTGACCCGCTGGCCATGACCGCCAGCCTCAAGCGCGCCCTGGCCGAGAGCCTGCGCCAATTCCAGGGCATCAAACCGGCCGATCTGGTGAAGCAGCGCTACGACCGTCTTTGTGCCTTCGGCAAATTCCAGGACACCAAGTCCACGCGCTGAAGCGCTCGGCGAACGGGCCCGTCACCGCGGCTCGATGCGCTTGACAACCGTGTCATCTTCCATGTCGGCTGCCCAGGGTTCGCAGGTTGAACCGGCCTTGGTCGCTCTGCGAGGCTTCCTGCACCGGCATGCCGCCCTGGGCGCAAGTGCGGCGCCAGTTGCCATCGCCTTCAGTGGCGGTGCCGATTCGACCGCGCTGCTGCTGGGAGCGCTGCGCATCTGGGGGCCCGAGCGTCTGCGCGCCTTGCATGTGCATCACGGCTTGCAGTCTGGCGCCGACATCTTCGCCGACCATGTACGCCAGCGCTGCGCTGCCTGGAACGTGGCGTGTGCCGTGCTGCCGGTGCAGGTGCGGGCGCAGCGTGGCGATAGCCTGGAGGACAAGGCCCGTGATGCCCGCTATCAGGCCCTGGGCGCGGCGGCGCGGGGGCTGGGTTGCGACTGGCTGCTGCTCGGCCATCAGGCCGACGACCAGGCTGAGTCGCTCTTGCTGGCCTTGCTGCGTGGCGCCGGCCCCAAAGGATTGGCGGCGATGCCCGAAGCGACACAGCGCAACGGCTTGTGGCTGGGCCGGCCCTTGCTGGCGTGTTCCGCCGAGGTGTTGCGGCAATCGCTGGATGCTTGGTCGCCGCCGCTGCCGTACCTGCGCGACCCGATGAATCATGATCCGGCGTTTCGCCGCAGCCGCATCCGGCATGAATTGTTGCCGGTCATCGCAAGGCTGGAGCCGGGCTGGCGCAGCACCCTGGCGCGCTCGGCGGCGTTGTGCGCCCATGCCGCGGCCAGCATCGAAGAAATGGCCGCGCTTGATGTTGCCCTTTGTACCACCCATGAGGGCCTGCGTCTGGACGCACTGCGTGAGCTGGGCGACGCCCGCCTGAGCGAGGTGCTGCGGCTGTGGCTGCGGCAGGCCGGGCTGCGCAGCAGCCATGGGCAGATTGATAACCTGCGACGGCAGGTGCGCGCCAGCGAGCGCGGCGCCATGGACTTGCAGGTTCGGCTGGGGGGAGTGACCCTGGAGCGCCGGGGTGGCTCTCTGGTGCGGGTGCGATCGGCAGACTGAGCAGAGCACCCTGCTGCGGCCTGACTGCCCTGAGTGGGCGCAAACGACAAGTGCTCGTGAGTTTGCTCCATGCATGTGGAGACGCGCTGCCTATAATTTCCGGCTTTCCGTAGCGGGCGCGCACTGACGGCTTGCGCGCCTTCTCGTTCCCTTCCAACGCAAACATGGCGCTCATCGTCCAGAAATACGGCGGCACCTCGGTCGGTTCCGTCGAACGCATCAAGAACGTCGCGCGCCGCGCCATCAAATGGGCGGATGCCGGGCACCAGGTCGTGGTGGTGGTGTCGGCCATGTCGGGTGAGACCAACCGGCTCATCGCCATGGCCCGCGAAATCCAGCCCGACCCCGATCCGCGCGAGCTCGACGTCGTGGCCTCCACCGGCGAGCAGGTCAGCATTGGACTGCTCGCCATGGCGCTGAAGGCGCAGGGGCGCGAGGCGCGCAGCTACACGGGCTTTCAGGTCGGCATCCGCACCAACAGCGCGTTCACCAAGGCGCGGATTGAATCCATCGACCAGACGCGCATGCGTGCCGATCTGGATGCCGGCATGATCGTCGTCGTTGCCGGTTTCCAAGGCGTCGACGATGCCGGCAACATCACCACCCTGGGCCGTGGCGGCTCCGACACCTCGGGCGTGGCGCTGGCTGCGGCGCTAGGCGCCGACGAATGCCAGATCTACACCGATGTCGATGGCGTCTACACCACAGACCCGCGCGTCGTGCCGGAGGCCAGCAAGCTGTCCACCATCACCTTTGAAGAAATGCTGGAAATGGCCAGCCTCGGCTCCAAGGTACTGCAGACGCGCTCGGTGGAATTCGCCGGCAAATACCGTGTGCGCTTGCGCGTACTCTCCAGCCTCACGCCCTGGGATATCCCACTGGAGCAGGAAATGCGCAGCGGCACTCTCATCACCTTCGAGGAAGACCAGACCATGGAACGAGCCGTTGTCTCCGGCATCGCTTTCGCCCGCGATGAAGCCAAGATCACCGTCGTGCGCGTGCCCGATCGCCCCGGCATCGCCTACCAAATTCTGAGCGCAGTGGGCGGCGCGAACATCGATGTCGACATGATCGTGCAGAACCAGAGCGTCGACGGCTATACCGATTTTTCTTTCACCGTCGGCCGCGGCGACTACGCCCGCACGCTGGATATTCTCAAGACCAGCATCCAGGCGCACATCGGCGCCAAGGACATCATCGGCGACCCGAAAGCCTGCAAGGTGTCCATCGTCGGTGTCGGCATGCGTTCGCACGCCGGCGTCGCCAGCAAGATGTTCCGCACGCTGTCGGAGGAAGGCATCAACATCCAGATGATTTCCACTTCCGAAATCAAGGTTTCGGTGCTGATCGAGGAAAAGTACCTGGAACTGGCCGTGCGTGCCTTGCACAAGGCGTTTGATCTGGAAGCGCAGGTGTCCTGAGCGCCTGGTTATCGGGCTGCCGGCCGGTGTTCGGTGGCCGGCGGGTCGATTGACGCGACAACCTGTGTATCGGCAGGCGCTACCGCGGCCGGGAATTCCACTCGCACCCGCAGCCCGCCGAGGGGTGAATCCAGTAGGCTGAGCTGGGCGCCGCTGCGTTCCGCCACGCTTTGCACGATGGCCAGGCCCAGGCCGCTGCCGCCGGGTGGCGCGTTCTCGCGGCGGTAGAAACGATCGAACACGCGCGCCCGGTCGTCCACCGGAATGCCGGGGCCGGAATCGTCCACTTCGAGCACGGCCCGGCCGCCTTCCTGCCGCACCCGCACGTCCACCCGTCCGCCAGCCGGGGTGTAGCGCAAGGCGTTGTCCACCAGATTGCGCGCGAGCATGCGCAGGCCGTTGGGCGGGGCGTTCACGGTGAGATCCTCGGCCTGCTCCAGCCCGGCGTCGACACCGCGTGTTTGTGCCAGCTCCAGTGTGTCGGACAAGGCCAGCCGCGCAGCCTGGGTGAGCGAGCTGGGCGCGGCGGCCTCTTGGCCGCTGGAGTCGGCGCGTGCCAGGGCGAGCAGTTGCTCGACCAGGTGCGTGGCGCGGTCCAGGCCGGAGCCCAGGCGCTGCAGCGCGATCTGGCGGGTAGCCTCGTCCTGCGCGCGGCCGAGCATCTGGATCTGCACCTTGAGCGCGGCCAGCGGCGAGCGCAATTCGTGGGCGGCGTCGGCCACGAACATCTGCTGTGTGTCGAAGGCTTGGCGGGTGCGTGTGAACAGGCCGTTCATGGCGCGCACCACGGGTTGCATTTCCTGCATCACCGGTTGCGGGTCGATGGGATCGAAAGAGGTGGCGGCCCGGTTTTCCAACTCCTGCGACAGCGAGCGCAAGGGTTTGAGCGAACGCCGCACCACCCAGGCCACGGCCAGCAGCAAGAGTGGTGCGATCAGCAGCATGGGCCAGACGGAATTGAAGGCGAAGGTCAGAGCGAGGGCGCGACGGCTGAGCAAGGGCTGTGCCACCTGGATGGTGCGCCCGCCCGCCTGCATGGAGAACACACGCCATTGCTGCCCGCCGACCCCGACATTGGCATAGCCCAGCACCGCCTGATCCGGCAGTTCCAGCCGCGGGCGCGAAACATAGATGCGCTGGCCGTCCGGGGCCCAGACCTGCACCACGTAGTCCACGCCGTTGTGGTCGTCGGCATTCGGGCCAAAGCCCGGCAGCCCGAGGTCGCCGCTGGCCAGCGACAGCGCCAGTTGCTGCAGGTGGTAGTCGAACACCGCATCGGCTTCGCGCATGGCACTGTTGAACACCACCACGGCCTGCACCAGGGCGGCAAGCAGCACGGCCGCGGTGAGCAGCACCAGCAATTGAGCGCGCAGGGATTTCACGCATCGTCTCCCGCATGGCCTGCGTCACCGCTGTCGCCGCGTGCCGTGTCGGCAGGGCTGGCCCCCGTGCCATGGTGCGCCGCCGGGATCTCGCGTGAAATCACGTACCCCATGCCGCGAATGTTGCGGATGAAATCAGCCCCCAGCTTTTTGCGCAGGCTGTGGACATACACCTCGACCGCGTTGCTGGAGATTTCGTCTTTCCAGCTGTAGAGTTTTTCTTCGAGTTGGGTACGCGAGAGAATGACGCCGGGGCGCGCGATCAGCGCTTCCAGCACCGCCCATTCGCGCTGTGAGAGTGGCACTGGCTGGGCCTCGAAGGTGGCTTCGTGGGTGGCCGGGTTCAGGCGAACCGGGCCGTGTTCGAACACCGGCTCGGCGCGGCCGGCGGCGCGGCGCAGCAAGGCGCGGATGCGGGCCTGCAACTCGTCGAGGTCATAGGGCTTGAGCACATAGTCGTCGGCCCCGGCATCGAGTCCGGCGATGCGGGCCTGCACCGCATCGCGCGCGGTGGCGATGAGCACCGGGGTGCGATCGTGTCGTGCGCGCGCTTTTTTCAGCACTTGCAAACCGTCGAGCCGGGGCAGGCCGAGATCGAGCAGCACCAGGTCGTAATGCTCGGTGCTCCAGGCGGTGTCGGCCATCTGGCCGTCGCGCACCCAGTCCACCGCGTAGCCGTCGCCGCGTAGCGCGTCGAGCACACTCTCACCGATCATGGCATCGTCTTCGACAAGCAGCAGGCGCATGGGAATGTGGAGGGTGGGGGGGTGGATTGTGCCGCAGCGGGATGTCTTGCAGTATCGGGCCAGGGTCTTAGACTGCGCTTAACCGCTGCATCAGGCCCTGCATCACAACATGCAGCGCTGCTCCCATTTTTTCACGCTGTCGGCGTCTCCGCCCTTGAGCACCCTACCCGAAACGCGCCCCAATCCCGTGCCGAACACGCGCCTGCCGCGCACCGTCTGGCTGCTCGGCTGGGTGAGCCTGTTCATGGACATGTCGTCCGAACTCATCCATGCGGTGCTGCCGGTCTACATGACCCGTGTGCTCGGCTTGAGCATCGTCGTCGTTGGCCTGGTCGAGGGCCTGGCCGAAGCCACCGCCTCGGTGCTCAAGGCGTTTTCTGGTGCGCTGTCCGATCATCTGGGCAAGCGCAAGCTGCTGGCCGTGCTGGGCTATGGGCTATCGGCCGCGACCAAACCCTTGTTTCCGCTCGCATCGGGCGCGACGGAGGTGATCGCCGCGCGCTTCATCGACCGCATCGGCAAAGGTATTCGTGGCGCACCGCGCGATGCGCTGCTGGCCGATGCCACGCCCGAGCCGTTGCGCAACGCCGCCTATGGTTTGCGCCAGAGCATGGACACGGTGGGCGCATTTCTCGGGCCATTGGCTGCCATCGGCTTGCTCTGGTGGCTGCACGACCGACTGCGCTTGCTGTTGTGGTTCAGTGTGTTGCCGGCAGTGGTGGCAGTGAGCATTCTCGTATTCGGAGTGCGTGAACCGGCCAACTTAGGCGCGCGCGCTGCTGCTCCTCGCAGTCGACATCCGGGTGCGGACAGGGCATCGCGCTGGGCCGTGGCGCGCAGCCTGCCGCGCCCTTACTGGGGCGTGGTGGGCCTGGCCGGCGTCTTCACCCTGGCCCGTTTGTCTGAGGCCTTTCTGGTGCTGCGGGGACAGGAGCAAGGGGTGCCCTTGTTGTGGATACCGCTCGTCACGCTGCTGTTCAGCCTGGTGTATGCAGCAAGCGCCTATCCTGCCGGTGTGTTGGCGCAGCGCTACGGCCGGCGCGTGGTGCTGATGTCGGGCATGGGGATGTTGTGTGCATCCATGGTGTTGCTGGCGTTACCTGGCATGCCTGCACTCTGGCTGGGCGTGGCGTTGTACGGACTGCACCTGGGGCTCACGCAGGGGGTGTTCGCAGCGGCCGTGGCGGCCACCGCGCCGCAGGCCCTGCGCGCTACGGCGTTCGGGGTTTATTACCTCACCGCCGGTTTGCTGCAATTGCTTGCCGGTTTTGGCGCCGGTTGGCTATGGCAGGCCTTCGGCGCACCCTACGCCTTCGGCGCCGGAGCTGTGCTGTCGGCAGGGGCCTTGATGCTGGCCACATGGCAGAGCAGGGCGCGCTTCGGCTGAAGCGTCCGGATGCAAGCTTGAGTGGGGTCTGCAAGCTTGCCGCCGAATCGGCACAATGCGGTTTGGTTTGCAAACCCATCAAAACCATGTCCGGAGACCATCATGACCACGACCCACGCCATTCGCATTGATCGCGCCGGCGGCCCTGAAGTCCTGCAATGGCAGGAGTTGAAGCTGGGCAGTCCCGGACCTGGTGAAGTTCGTGTGCGCCACGGCGCCGTTGGCGTGAATTTCATCGATGTCTACCACCGCACCGGTCTTTATCCGTTGCAGTTCCCTGCCGGGCTCGGCCTGGAGGCGGCGGGAACCGTGGAGGCCGTGGGCGAGGGCGTCACCAGCTTCGTACCCGGCGACCGCGTGGCTTACAGCAATGGCCCGACCGGGGCCTACGCGCAGGCGCGGGTCATGCCGGCACGGGTGCTGGTGAAGCTGCCGGAAGCGATTGGTTTCGATACCGCCGCCGCGATGATGCTCAAGGGCTTGACCGCCCAGTTCCTGCTGCGCCGTACTCGCAAGTTGCAGGCCGGCGATGTCGCCCTGTTCCACGCTGCCGCCGGCGGCGTCGGTCTGATCGCCGGGCAATGGGCGCGGGCGTTGGGCGTGCAACTCATCGGCACCGCCGGCAGCGACGAAAAGTGCCGGCTGGCGCTGCAAAACGGCTACGCCCATTGCATCAACTACCGCACGGACGACCTGGTGTCGCGCGTCAAGGAACTGACTGGCGGCAAGGGTGTTGCGGTGGTGTACGACTCGGTCGGCCGCGACACCTGGGAGCGCTCGCTCGCCTGCCTGCAGCCCTTCGGCCTGATGGTCAGCTTCGGCAATGCCTCAGGGCCGGTGCCGCCGGTGACCCTGACGGACCTGGCGGCCAAGGGCTCGCTGTACGTCACGCGGCCGACCTTGATGACCCACATCGCCGACCGCGGCACGCTGGAACAGATGGCCGCTGAATTGTTCGCCGTGGTCGGCTCGGGTCAGGTCAAACCGCTCATCGGCCAGCGCTTCGCCTTGCGCGATGCGGCGCAGGCGCACGTTGCGCTGGAAAGCCGCGCCACCACCGGCAGCATCGTGCTCGAGCCCTGACCGCACGGGCGGTGCGTGCGAAAGACGTCGCAGGGCTCAGCGCGCTTCGCCCTTGCGATGGCGTGCCTGGCGCCATTCGTCCAGCAAGAGCAGGACGGCGCCGACGAAGATCGAGCTGTCGGCGAGGTTGAAGGCGGGCCAGTGCCATTGACGGCCACCGATGGTGGCGTAGAAATCGAGAAAATCGGTGACATGGCCCCAGACCAGCCGGTCGGTGACGTTTCCCAGGGCGCCGCCGAGAATCAACGCCAGCGCAAGGCTGAACAGCGTCTTGCCGCGATGCCGGAACAGCAACCAGACGATGAGTGCGGATGCCCCCAGGCCAAGAGCGGTGAACAGCCAGCGCTGCCAGCCCGCGGCAGCGGCGAGGAAGGAAAACGCGGCGCCCGGGTTCTCGATGTGCACCAGGTTGAAAAAACCGGTGATGGGACGGCTGGCGTCTAGCGGCAGATCCTGCGTGATCAACCATTTGCTGAGCTGATCCAGCGCCACGACCAAGGTCGCCGTGAGCAACCAGGGCCAGACATTGGGGCGTGCGTTGGGCGCGGGTCTGGGCGTCGAGTCGGATGTAGGCATGTGGCGGGACTGGTTGATGGGTGGGTTGGCGCGGGATGCGCGTGGTGCCGTGCTGTTCGCGTCGTGGTGCGCGGCGCGCTGTCAGATTCCAGCCATGCCTTAGGCAAACCGGCGCGCTTCGCCAGGCCCCTGTAGATTGCCCACGCAACGTGGGCACAGCCCGGGGTGGCGGAGGTCGGCACCAACATCGGTTTCCCAATGCCAGCAGCGTTCGCATTTGCTGGCCCCGGCGGCATCGGCAGCCATCACCCACACGGCCAGTTCGCCGCCCTGCTGCAGCCGTGCCTGCGAGGTGATGAAGGCGAACTTGAGTTCATCTTGCAAGCTGGCAAGCATGGCGTGGTCGGGTCCGGGCGCCGTGAGGTCTACCCAGGCCTGCAGCGATGAGCCGAGCTTGCCTTCGCTACGCACAGCTTCCACGGCGCGGTTGACCTCGTCGCGCACCACGCGTACGCGTGCCCATTTGGTCAGCAATGCGGCAGCATCAGCCGGCTCCGGCAGGGTGTGATAAGTCTCGACGAAGATGCTGCCGGTTTCGGCGGCACGGACCGGAGCGATGTGGCGCCAGGCTTCTTCCGCGGTGAAGCTGAGGAAGGGGGCAATCCAGCGCAGCATGGCATGGGTGATGTGCCACAGCGCGGTTTGTGCACTGCGCCGCGGCAAGCCTCGCGCTGGCGTGGTGTAAAGCCTGTCCTTGAGCACGTCGAGATAGAAACCGCCCAGGTCTTCGGAGCAGAAGATGAGCAGCTTGGCGACGATCGGATGGAATTCGTAGACCTCACAATGCTGCAGCACCGTGGCCTGGAATTCGCCGGCTCGGGCCAGCGCCCAGCGGTCGATCTCCAGCATCTGCTCCAGCGGAACGGCCTGGCTGGCGAAATCGAAATCGGCCACGTTGGCGAGCAGGAAGCGCAGGGTGTTGCGCACGCGGCGGTAGCTGTCGACCACGCGAGCGAGGATCTTGTCGTCGCCGGCGATGTCGCCTGAGTAGTCGCTGGAGGCCACCCACAGGCGGATGATTTCCGCGCCGAGCTTCTTGCTGGTTTCCAGCGGATCCACGCCGTTGCCCAGCGACTTGCTCATCTTGCGGCCCTGGCTGTCGACGGTGAAGCCGTGGGTCAGCAGGCTCTTGTAGGGCGCGCGTCCTTCCAGCGCGCAGGCCAGTAGCAACGAGCTGTGGAACCAGCCGCGGTGCTGGTCATGGCCTTCCAGGTAGAGATCGGCTTCGGGGCCGGTTTCGTGATGGGCCTCGGGGTGGGTGCCGCGCAGGACGTGAAAAAAGGTCGAGCCCGAGTCGAACCACACTTCGAGAATGTCGCTGCTCTTGATGTAGTGCGGCGCGTCGCCGGGGCCGAGGATGTCCTCGGCCGTGACCCGGCTCCAGGCCTCGATGCCACCCTGCTCGACCAGATCCGCCGCCTGGTCGAGGATGTCCATGGTGCGCGGGTGCAACTCGCCCGTGTCCTTGTGCAGGAAGAAGGGCAGCGGCACGCCCCAGGCGCGCTGGCGCGAGATGCACCAGTCGGGCCGGTTGGCGATCATGTCGCGCAGCCGGGCGCGCCCGTTCTCGGGATAGAAGCCGGTGTGGTCGATGGCATGCAGCGCCATCTGCCGCAGGGTCTTGGGCGCCTTGTCCTTGGTGAACACGCCTTCGCCTTCGTCCATGCGGATGAACCATTGGGCCGCGGCGCGGTAGATCACCGGACTCTTGTGGCGCCAGCAGTGCGGGTAGCTGTGCAGGATGTCCCGCGTCGCGAACAGCCTGCCGGCCTGGCGCAGGGCGTCGGTGACGACCGGCGCCGCCTTCCAGATCTGCATACCGCCGAACAAGGGCAGGTCGGTGGCGTACATTCCGTCGCCCTGGACGGGGTTGAGGATGTCCTCGATGCGCATGCCGTGGGCGAGACAGGAGTTGAAGTCGTCCAGACCATAGGCGGGCGAGGAGTGCACGAGGCCGGTGCCGTCGTCGGCCGTGGCGTAGTCGGCGAGATATACCGGGCTGAGCCTGTCGTAGCCCGGGTCGATGGCTGCAAGCGGATGGCGGAAATCGATACCAGCCAGATTCTGCCCCTTGGTGGTGGCGACGACGCGGCCCTCGAGACCGTAGCGCTGCAGGCAGTCCTGGACCCGCGCCGCGGCGAGCAGCAGCAGGCCGCGGGCGGTGTCGACCAGGCAGTAGTCGAGCTCCGGGTTGAGGTTGAGCGCCTGGTTGGCGGGCAGGGTCCAGGCCGTGGTGGTCCATATGACGGCAAAGGCGTCCTGGTTCAGCCCGGGCAGGCCGAACGCGGCGGCCAGCTTGGCGGGCTCGGCGCACAGGAAGCCGACGTCCAGGGTCTGCGACTTTTTGTCGGCGTACTCGATCTCGAACTCGGCCAGCGAGGAGTGGCAGTCGAAGCACCAGTGCACCGGCTTGAGTCCGCGGTAGACGAAGCCGCGCTCGATGACGCGCTTGAAGGCGCGGATCTCGCCGGCCTCGTTGGCCGGGTCCATGGTGCGATAGGGGTGGTCCCAGTCGCCGAGGATGCCCAGGCGCTTGAAATCCGCCATCTGCTGCACGATCTGCTCGGCGGCGTAGGCCCGGCTCTTGGCCTGCATGTCATCGCGGCTCAGGTTGCGGCCATATTTCTTCTCGATGGCGTTCTCGATCGGCAGGCCGTGACAGTCCCAGCCCGGGATGTACAGCGCGTCGAATCCGGCCAACTGGCGCGACTTGGTGATCATGTCCTTGAGCACCTTGTTCACGGCGTGGCCCATGTGGATCTGGCCGTTGGCATAGGGCGGGCCGTCGTGCAGGATGAATTTCGGCCGTCCGACGCGCGCCGCGCGCAGGCGCTGGTACACGCCCTCGCGCTCCCACTGCGCAATCCAGCCCGGTTCGCGCTTGGGCAGGTCGCCGCGCATCGGAAACGGCGTCTCCGGCAAGTTGAGCGTGGCAAGGTTATCGGGTTTGGAGTCGGTCATGGTGCAAGCGGGGCGCGGAGAACGCGCGGGCGGAAAAGATGGGATGCGAGGCCGCAACAGGGTCGCGGGCCTGCGACGCGATAGCCTGGACACACTTCAAATTCGGGATGTGCTGTCGTGGCGGCGTGCGAGGGCGGACCAAGCGCGTGCCTGTTGCACGTCGGTGGCAATGGCCGCGCTCAGGGCTTGCAACGAGTCATAGCGCGCCTCATTGCGCAGTTTGTGCAGCAATTCCACCCGAACGAGTTTACCGTAGGCATCTCCCGCCCAATCGAGCACATAGGTCTCCAGCAGCACCCGGCCCGAGTCGTCCACCGTGGGGCGCAACCCCAGGCTGGCCACGCCATCCAGTGCTTGTTCGGACAAGCCATGCACGCGCACCACGAAAATGCCGTGTGCGGCGGGGCGGGCATGCGCGAGGCGCAGATTCAGCGTCGGAAAGCCCAGTGTGCGTCCCAGCTTGCGCCCATGCTGCACATGGCCGGAAATGGCGTAGGGCCTGTCGAGGAGACGCGCGGCAAGGTCCATGTCGCCGTTGGCCAGAGCCTGCCTCACGGCGGAACTGGAAACGCGCTGTCCATGCACTTCGTAGGCGTTGAGGCGGGCCACGTCGAATCCCAGCAGCATGCCTTGTGCATCCAGCAAGTCGTAGTCGCCAAGGCGCTTGGCGCCGAAACGAAAGTCGTCGCCAACCAGCACATAGCGCGTTTGCAAGCCGTCGAGTAGCACCGCTTGGATGAAGTCCTGGGCCGAGAAGGCTGCAAGCCGCTGATCAAAACGCAGCACCACCACGCGGTCCACGCCGCAGCGCTCCAACTCGACGAGTTTGTCGCGCAGGCTGGCCACGCGAGTTGGAGCCAGCTCAGGTTTTCCCTGCAATCGGGCGAAGTAATCGCGGGGGTGGGGTTCGAAGGTCAGAACGCATGCGGCAAGGTTGCGATGCCGCGCTTCACTGACCAACATCGCGAGCATGGCCTGATGCCCGCGATGGACGCCGTCGAAATTGCCGATACTGATGGCGCTCGGTGTTGCCAGTGCCGCATGATGAAAGCCGCGAAAAACCTGCATGGATGGTGGTACTCGTCGAGACGGCGCAGGCCGGATGTGGCACCAGGGCAACGGTGCCCAGATCAGTTGTTGGGGATTTGTGGTGCGCTTTGCACAATTCACTTGCAAACGCGGCGTTCGGTGTATAGTAGGACTTGCAGTCGCTTCAAGACGGGTAGTTTCTACCTACAGTTAGGGTTCATGAGTTTCATTACACCGGCTGGGCTTGTTGAAGATTTGCATTCTTCTTAATGTTCAAGATTCGAAAGGATGATTATGCCCACCGGCATCG
This sequence comes from Betaproteobacteria bacterium, assembly GCA_028871675.1. Lineage (GTDB taxonomy): Bacteria > Pseudomonadota > Gammaproteobacteria > Burkholderiales > Burkholderiaceae_C > Thiomonas_A. The sequence continues at coordinate 16,064 of JAGWMO010000018.1, read as the reverse complement.
TGAAATGGTTCAATGAAAGCAAGGGTTTTGGTTTTATCAAGCCCGACGAAGGCGGCGAAGATCTGTTCGCTCACTTCAGTGAGATCCAATCCAAGGGTTTTCGTACCCTGCAAGAAAATCAGCGTGTGGAATTCACCGTGAAGGCTGGTCCCAAGGGCCCGCAAGCTTCGCAAATCCGCCCGATCTGAGATCAGAATTTTCTGCTTGCGGCGCACAGCGAGCTGCGCCTCGTTCTGTCGCCCAAGCTCTGAAAAACCGGCTCCTTGAGCCGGTTTTTTTATGATCGCACGGCTCGGTTTGCCCGATTTGGTGCGGACGTCCTTGGAGTCAGCGTGCTGGAGCAATGGATTCACGATTGGGGCTATGCAGCCGTCGCGGTGGGCGCATTCGCCGAAGGTGAAACCGTGTTGCTGGCGGCTGGCTACGCAGCCCATCGTGGCCTGCTCCATTGGTGGCTGGTCGTCGTGGTGGCGGCGGTTGCAGCAACCCTGGGCGATCAATTCTTTTATTGGATCGGACGCTCATGGGGTGCGCGCGTGCTGGCGCGTTTTCCCCGGCTTGCCGCGCAGTTTCCACGCGTCGAAAGTTTATTGCGGCGCTACCCGTACTGGGCCATCATTGGCGTGCGTTTTTTGTATGGGCTGCGCATTGCCGGGCCCATCATTATTGGGATGGCCGGGGTCACGCCGGGACGGTTTGCGTTGTTCAATGCGCTCGGCGCTTTGATTTGGGCTCCCATGTTCGCCGGCCTGGGCTGGATGTTTGGACAGGCGCTCTCGGTGTTGTCTGGGCAAGTGCAACGGGTCGAGACGGGTCTGCTCTTGCTGCTGATTCTGGTGCTTGTGGTGTGGCGGCTGGTTGCAATCCGCCGGGGATGGCGTGGTCAAGCGCCGCATTAAACAGACGCGACCGACAAGGCATTTGCATCTGCCGCGCGACAGCGTGATTGCCGTATGAAGGCCGCAGTATCGGGCCAGCTCATGCCACTAGACTGGGCTGAACATCATTGACGAAACGCGTTTCGCGAGACCAACCGTGACGACAACCAGAGTTCTGACGGGTATCACGACCACGGGTACCCCCCATCTTGGCAATTACGTCGGCGCGATCCGGCCGGCAATCCAAGCCAGTCGGCGTGCGAACGTCCAGAGTTTTTTTTTCCTGGCTGATTATCACGCGCTGATCAAGTGCGACGATCCACAACGCATCGAACGCTCCCGCTTGGAACTCGCCGCCACTTGGCTGGCCTGCGGCCTGGACCCCGAACTGGTCACGTTCTACCGCCAGAGCGACGTGCCCGAGGTTCTGGAGTTGACTTGGTTGCTGACCTGTGTGTGCCCCAAGGGCATGATGAACCGGGCCCATGCCTACAAGGCCGCTTGTGAGGCCAATGCCACCGCCGGTGAGGATCTGGACGCCGGTGTGACCATGGGTTTGTTCAGCTATCCCGTCTTGATGGCGGCTGACATCTTGATGTTCAACGCCCATTTGGTTCCAGTGGGCCGTGACCAGGTGCAGCACATCGAAATGACACGCGATTTGGCGCAGCGTTTCAACCATGTGTTTGGCGGCGGGCGCCATTTTTTCGTGCTGCCCGAGGCGGTGGTCGAAGAGCAGGTCGCGACTCTGCCCGGACTCGATGGGCGCAAGATGAGCAAGAGCTACGACAACACCATCCCTTTGTTCGAGGGCGGGGCCAAGGCCCTGGGAGACGCTATCGCGCGCATCGTGACCGATTCGAGGCTTCCGGGAGAGCCAAAGGACCCGGATGCTGCGCATTTGGTGACACTGTACGAAGCCTTTGCCGAGCCTGCGCAGGTCGCCAACTTTCGCAGCGAATTGCAAGCCGGCCTGGGCTGGGGAGACGCCAAGCAGCGCCTGTTCAACCTGGTCGAGGCCGAGCTAGCGCCCATGCGCGCACGCTATGCCGAGTTCATGGCCCACCCGGATCGGCTGGAAGATCTGTTGATGGCCGGAGCCGGCAAGGCGCGCGGTCTGGCGCAGCCGTTCATGGCCGAACTTCGGCAGGCCGTAGGCTTGCGACGCATGCTGGCGCTCAAACGCGCATCGCACGCAGGGTCGGACGGCGATCAGGCCGGCAGGAGCAAGCTTGCTCGACCATCCTTCAAGCAATACCGCGAGGCGGATGGCTTGTTCTACTTCAAGTTCATCGGACCTGATGACCGTGTTTTATTGCAAAGCCATGGCTTTGCCCAGGGCAAGGAATCTGGAGCGTGGGTCCAAAAGCTCAAGCTGGATGGCGGGGCTGTGCTGGCTGGTGCGCCCGTGGTTTTGACTGATGGTGTGAAGCTGGACGAAGTGCTTGAAGCCTTGTCGGCGCTCGCCAGTGCTTGAGCGTTCGCAGGCAATCGCGCGCGGACGCCTCGGGCTCACGAGAAAACACGGGCCCACCTCAAATTCTCTCAGGCCCGACAGGGGCTTGAAACAAGTCGGCAGATCCAGGGGATCCTCAGAGCAGCAGCTTGAATGGTGTCAGCAACAGGCCGAGTACGGTTTGCGTCAGACCCATGAGAGGGATCAGCCAGACGGTGGTGATGATCCCGGTGAGTACCAGTGCCATGACGATGAAAAACCCGTAAGGCTCGATGCGTGACAGCGCGATGGCTTGGCGTACCGGCAGCAAACCGACGAGGACACGCCCGCCGTCGAGCGGCGGGATCGGGAACAGGTTGAACACGAACATGACGATATTGACCAAAATACCGGCTTGCGCCACGCGGTATAAGTAATCGATGGCGATACTGCCGGCCACGCCTTGTGTTGCCAACACAATGACGAGAGACACCAGTCCCCACAAAAAAGCCTGCAGGAAATTGGAGCCGGGACCAGCCAGTGCCACCCAGATCATGTCGCGCTTGGGATTGCGCAGGGCGCCGAAGTTCACGGGCACAGGCTTGGCGTAGCCAAAAAGAAAAGCACCGCCGGTGGCGAAGTACAGTACCAACGGCACGAGGATGGTGCCAATGGGATCAATATGGCGTGCCGGGTTGAGCGACACGCGCCCCATCATGTACGCCGTGTTGTCACCGAAATGACGTGCCGCATACCCATGCGCAGCCTCATGCAGGGTGATGGCGAAGAGCACCGGCAAGGCGTAGATGGTGACGGCCTGGATGAGTTGGTCCATGAATGGTGTGTGGGTGTCGGGGGTTCGGGGATGGGGCGGATCAGTTTTTGTGCGGCAGGGCAGACATCATGTTTCGGCGCTCAGGCCCAGTGGGCCAAGTGCGCCGCGTCCCAGGCGCACCACCGTGGGTGGAGTGCTGCAAAGATCGATCACGGTGGTGGCTTGCTGTGGACAAGGCCCGGAATCGAGCACCAGTTCCACCAGCTTTTCGAGCTGGGTGCGAATGTCCTCAGGGTCGTTCATGGACTCGGATTGCCCGGGCAGGATGAGCGTGGTGGCGAGCAGGGGCTGGCCCAGTTCGGCCAGCAGCGCGTGGGTCACCGTATGTTCCGGGACGCGCACGCCGATGGTCTTGCGTGACGGGTGCGACAGGCGCCGCGGAACTTCCTTCGTGGCTTCCAGAATGAAGGTGTAGGGCCCAGGCGTGGCTGCGCGCAGCAAGCGGAACTGGCGGTTGTCGACCTGTGCATAGGCGCCGAGTTCCGACAGATCGCTGCAGAGCAGGGTGAGATGGTGCTTGTCGTCGACCTGACGGATGCGGCGCAGGCGCTCGGCCGCGGCCTTGTCGTCCAGATGACAGACCAGGGCGTACGACGAGTCGGTCGGGATGGCGGCAATGCCACCAGCGTGCAGAATGGCGCAGGCTTGCTTGATGAGCCGCGGCTGCGGATTGTCCGGATGGATGTGGAAGTATTGCGCCATGCTGGATGCGGAATGAGCGGCAGATGTGGCATTGTCCGCCACGCAGGCGGGGCCGAGCCGTCAGTGCCACAACTCCCAGATGGGGGCGAGATCGACGGGAAGCGGGGGCAACTGCCCCAGGTCGCAGCGACTTTCCTGCGGACTGTGGAAATCCGAGCCGCGCGAGGCGCGCAAATTGAACGCCAGCGCCATACCGGCGTACTTCCGGAAATCCGCTGCGCTGTGACTGCCCGTCATCACTTCGACCCCGGCGCCGCCCATGTCCTTGAAACGTGTGAACAGCGCAAACTCCTCGTCGGAGCTGAAGCGGTAGCGCCCCGGGTGGGCAATCACGGCATGTCCGCCAGCGGCGTGAATCCAGCCCAGCGCGTCTTGCAGTGTGGCCCATTCGTGTTCGACATAGCCCGGCTTGCCGGGCGTGAGGAAGCGCCCGAACACTTCATGCGTATGGCTGCAGATGCCCTGCTCGACCAGAAAGCGCGCGAAATGGGTTCTCGAGATCAGGGAAGGGTTGTCGGCATACCGGGCTGCTCCGAGATAGACGTCGCGCAGCCCGGTTTGCTGCTCGAGCGACTGCGCCATCATGCGGGCGCGCAATTCGCGCCCGGCCCGGACTTGAGCCAGCCCGCCAAGCAAGATCGGGTGGGTCGGGTCGATGCCCAGGCCGACGATGTGCACGGTTTGTGCCCCCACTGAAACGGAGATTTCCACGCCCGGCACAAATCGCAGGCCCAGGGCAAGTGCGGCTTCGCCGGCGTCGGCCAAACCGCCGGTTTCATCGTGATCGGTCAGGGCCCAGAGCTGCACACCATTGTCATACGCGCGGCGCGCCAGTGCAGCAGGTGCAAGCGTTCCGTCCGACACGGTGGAGTGGCAGTGCAGATCGGCATTGGGTACAACGGACATGCTGCGATTCTAGGCCGCGGCCCCCTCGTGGCTCCGGTTCAGGCCCTCCCGCCATTGTTGCCACCAGCCGACTGTTCGCCAGCGCCAGCAGGCATGGGCAGAATGACCAGCCGTTGCTGCAATCTAGTCTTGTTGTTCCACCCTGCGCGTCGAACCCTTATGCATCCTGCCCACAAACCCAGTGAAACTCCTGCGACCACATGGCTGCGCCGCCAGTCCGTCGACTTCAGTCTGCACGTCTACGACTATGTGGACCATGGCGGAGCGAGTTGGGGTGCTGAAGTACTGGGCCTGCCCCTGCACGCCGTGATCAAGACGCTGGTGATGCAGAACGAAGCGGCAAAGCCGCTGATCGTGCTGATGCATGGCGATCGCCAGATTTCGGCCAAGAGTCTGGCGCGGGCCATCGGCGTCAAAACCGTCCAACCCTGCAGCCCCAATGTGGCGCTGCGGCAGACTGGCTACCAGGTGGGTGGGATCTCGCCGTTCGCACTGCGCAAGGCCATGCCCATTTATGTTGAGGCAACGGTGCTTGAATTGGATCGTATCTACATCAATGGCGGGCGTCGCGGGCTGCTGCTCGGCATGGAGCCTGCCTTGCTGGCGGCGCAGCTCCATGCACAGCCCGTGCACTGCGCCCTGCCGTTGGCTTGAGCAGCCAGCCCGACGTTTGCGTGGCGATCGTCAGATCCGGGTCAATAGAATCCGCAGCGATGAATCTCACCTTCGCCGCTGTGCTTGCAGTTCTTGCCGCCTATCTGCTCGGCTCCATTGCTTTTGCCGTGGTCGTGAGCCGCCTCATGGGGCTGCCGGACCCGCGCAGTTTCGGCTCCGGCAATCCCGGCGCGACCAATGTGCTGCGCTCAGGCAGCAAGTTGGCCGCCGCATTGACGCTGCTGCTCGATGCCTTCAAAGGTTGGCTGCCGGTCTGGCTGGCGTTATGGAGCGCCCAAGCGGGATGGCTTGCCCCCGCCACGGTGTCCTCGGTGGTCTTGGCCGTTTTTCTGGGCCATCTCTACCCCGTCTTTTTTCAGTTCAAGGGGGGCAAGGGCGTGGCCACTGCAGCCGGCATCCTGCTGGCTATCAACCCGTGGCTGGGCTTGGCGACGATTGCAACCTGGTTGATTGTTGCCATCTTCACGCGCTATTCGTCGCTGGCCGCGCTCTCGGCAGCGGTGTTCGCACCGCTCTATGACTGGCTGGGTCGCGGATTGGTCTGGAAAGGTGACATGGCCATGCTGCTGGCGGTCGTCATCATCTCGGTGCTCGTGGTGTGGCGGCACCGAAGAAATGTGCGCAATCTGCTGGACGGCAAGGAAAGTCGCATCGGGCGCAAGCAGCACTAGCCTGGACTCTTGGCCCTTAACGTCGATGGTCGATCAGTTACGCGCCGTCAAGGTCAACTGGTCGGCGTCGTGCCGCAAGTCCAGGTGCTTGAGAAAGCTCATGCCCAGCAACACGATGGGCAGTGACGAGTCCTGGATGACAGCTGGTACTTCGCGGCGTTCGATGGTGCCCACGCGCACGGAACTCAACAGGATCTCGGTCGCCTGCACGACGCCGTTAGCTGTGTGCACGGACATCGGCCGTCCGCCTTGTAGTGACAGGCCGAGTTGAGTCGCCTGAGCCCGGCTCAGCGACACCATGGTGGCTCCGGTGTCCACCATCATGCGAACGAGTTTGCCGTTGATGCGCCCTTCCGTGACGAACTGACCGTTCGGCAGTGCTTGCAGGACGGTCGATGCCGGACCCTTGCCCGCCAAGTTCACGGGGCTTGCGCCCACGCGCAGCTCCTGCTGTTGGCCCCCCACGCTGACCACGGCCGAGCTGTCGCCCACACGCACGACTTTCACGCCCTGCTGGCTTCGCCCCGCGGCAACGGCCTTGGGCGCAGCGCCGTCGATGACCAGCAAGGCTTTGTCGCCGAAACTGCCGACCAGACTCACACTCTGCGCGCAGGCTGCGGCGCAGCCGCCGAGAAGGGTCAAAGCCGCGAGCTGGCGTAGCCGTAGCCATGCCGGCGGCTGACATATGTCCGCCAAGTCGAGTGAAGCGCGCATCATTCGCGGAAGTTGGTGAACGACAGCGGCGCGTCGGTGATGGCTTTCGTCAGCAAGGCCATGGCGGCTTGCAGGTCGTCGCGCTTGGCCCCTGTGATGCGTACCACATCACCCTGAATGGCCGATTGCAGCTTGAGCTTGGACTCCTTCACCGTTGCGGTGATGCGTTTGGCCAAGTCCTGAGGAATGCCGGATTTCACGGTGATCACCTGCTTGACCTTGTCGCCACCGATGGTCTCGATCTTACCGAGATCGAGAAAGCGCACGTCCACATTGCGCTTGGCCATCTTGCCCATCAACACATCACGTACCTGGCCGAGTTGGAAGTCGTTGTCAGCCCAGGCGGTGATGAGCTTGTCGGTCAGATCAATCTTGGCAGAGCTGCCTTTGAAGTCGAAACGGTTGTTGGTTTCCTTGCCGGTCTGGTCGACCGCGTTGCGGATTTCGATCAGGTTGGGCTCAAGGACTGCATCGAATGATGGCATGGCGCTGGATGGGGCGAAGATAATGGTCGTTTGACCGAAGCCGTCGATTGTATGGACCTGCAACTCGAAACCCACGTTCCCCTGACTGCGATGAACACGTTCGGCGTGGTCGCGCATGCTGCCCGCCTGGTGCGTGTGCGCAGCCAGCGTGAGGTGCGGCAGCTGGTCGATCACGCCGAACTCGGTGTGCTCCCGAAGTTTGTCCTGGGCGGCGGCAGCAACCTGCTGCTCACGCGTGACCCGCAGGAGCTCGTCGTCAAAGTCGAGATCGGCGGCTTGCGCAAGGTGCGCGAGGATGCCGATGCCATCATCGTGGAAGCGGGTGCCGGTGTGGGCTGGCACGATCTCGTGCGCTGGAGCCTGGAACAAGGCTTCGGGGGGCTGGAGAATCTTGCCCTCATCCCCGGAACCGCGGGTGCCGCGCCGGTGCAGAACATCGGCGCCTACGGACTGGAACTGGCGCAGCGATTCGACTCACTGGATGCCGTGGACCTGACCACCGGTCGCGTCGTCACGCTGGACGCGGCTGCTTGCCGCTTCGGCTATCGCGACAGCCTGTTCAAGCATGAACTGGCTGGCAAGTCCATCATCACGCAACTGCGTTTGCGCCTGCCCAAACCTTGGAGGCCGGTGCTCGGCTACGCCGATCTGGAACGGCATTTCGGCAAACTCGGCATTGCCGCGCCCGATGCCTGGCAGATCTTCGAGGCGGTATGCGCCATCCGCCGCGCCAAACTGCCTGATCCGGCGTTATTGGGGAACGCTGGAAGCTTCTTCAAGAACCCGGTGGTCAACCGCACCATTCGCAATGAGATCCTGCAAGACTTCCCCGAGATCGTCAGCTATCCGTTGGACGATGGCACCTACAAGCTGGCTGCTGCCTGGATGATCGACGCCAGCGGTTGGAAGGGCAAGAGCCTCGGCCGCGCCGCGGTGGATGCGCGCCACGCCCTGGTTCTGGTGAACAAGGGCGGAGCCAGCGGCGAAGAGATCCACGCACTGGCCAGCGCCGTGCAGCAGGCCGTGGCGCAGAAGTTCGGTATCACACTCGAATTCGAGCCCGTGCTGGTTTGACCGGCCCGCCTGCATGCGGGCGGGCCTGAAAAATGGCGCCGAAGCGCCTTGCTCTGAGCCAACGGCCGCGCCAACGCGGAGGATGGCGGCCCGTGCACTTGCCTTTTTACTGCAGGCCGACTGTGGGATTGCCCAGATTGGTCCACTCGATCATCGAGCCAGCGTAGAGCTTGGAATTCGGGTTGCCCAGAATTTCGTGGGTCACGAACCAGGCGCCAGACGCTAGGTGGCCGGTGTTGCAATAGGTCACGGTGGGCGCATTCGGCTGGATGTTGAACTCGGCGTAGATCTTCTTGTAATCGTCGGCCGTCATGAACTCGTGCGCGGCGCCCACGGGCTTGACGATGGCGTCGGTCGGGAAGGAGCGTGCACCGGGCAGATGGCCAGCCGTCTTGTTGATCGGCTTCTTCACGATGCCGAGGAACTGTGCGGTGGGACGCGCGTCGACAAACTGGTCAGAACCTTTTTGCAGACCTTCCTTGACCTGTTGCATCGACGCCAGAATGCTCTTGTCTTCCGGCCCGGCTGTCCAATCGCCGGGGGTGATCGTGGCCTTGTCCGTCACCACGGGCAAGCCAGCCTGCAACCACGCGTTCACACCGCCATTGAGGATGGCGAGCTTGTCGCGTGGCTCGCCGAAGTAGCGCAGTTGGAAATACAGGCGGGTAGCCATGTCCATCGAATCGACGCTTTCACCGGTGGGGACGATGACGATGGGTTGATCGGTCTTGTTCAGACCGGCATCGTCCATTGCCTTGGTGAAGAATGTGGCCGTGGGAAGCTGGGCCTTGATCTTCACGCCGTCGACCGTGCGTTCTTCACGAATCTTGCCGAAATCGACGGATAGGGCTCCCGCGAGGTGACCCCCGGTTTGCACCAGATCTTTCTTGCCGGTTTTCTTGTCGACCTCAAACTTCGGTTCGGTGGTGAAAGTCTTCATGTCGTCGCGAATGTCGACGATGGTGACCTCATGCATGTGCTCGTGCAGCCATTGCGGCGTGACCAACGGCCCGGGAAGGCCGGCGGCGGATGCCAGCTGGGCAGCAGTTCCCAGAATGCCGGCACCAATCAAGTTGATGAATTTCATATTTCTCTCCACGTTGAACAAAAAATACCGGATCGGAGGTAGGTCTCAGCCGATACCGGCGCTCTCCAAAAACTGAAACTGTTTCGCAAGGTCGATACGACACTGGCTCAGGATGTGGGTGCGGCGATCCTCGAGCACATGCTCGAGATCCGAGCGCAGGCTTCTGGCGGCGATACGTACATCGCGCCACTGGAGGAGTGCGCCGATTTGCAGGGCAAACAACCGCACCATGCTTTGGACCCAGCGAGCGGTTGCTGCCGGCCTGGCTTGTGCCAGATCGATGTTCTGCATCGTGCGAATCACCGTTGCAGCAGGTAGCCAGTGCTCAGCGGTGACCCAGCGGTTGGTGGTGAACAAGCGCAGGGGAAAGCCGCGCTCGTTCACGGAAATACCGATGAGGTGGGTGTAATCGGGAGGCAAGATCGAGGGGATGTCAGCCGTCGGGTCAGCGGTTGAATCCGGTACGCCCGTTGCACCGGGTTCTGGGTTATTTTTCCTGACGTTTCTCACGTTTGAGGCCGGGCCAAACACGTGGAAATGGCCATGTTCGCCGGCCATGCGCTCACTCGCCGTGTGCGCGTGGTAATAAAAGCGGTAGCTGGTGCGCGCATCCACGGCGTCGTTGTCCGGGTAATGCGCCCATTCCTTGAACGCGGTGTGTTTGCCGAGCACATCGGCAAGCACACCGCTGCCGCGTCGGGAAGTCGTCTGCATGCAGTCCAGCACGTTCTCGGCCGCCTTCAGCATGCGCTGCTGTTGCAGCCTTGGCTGTGTGCGCATCAAGTGCTGCAACTCGGAAGCGCCGAGCCGGAGCTGGGATGACAACCCGGATGGCTTGACTGGCATGGATCAAGAGCAGGACGCGACAGGAGTCTCAGCACTCAAGACCGCCACCAGCGACGAGCCCGAAGGAATGAATCGGCCCGTAGCCAGCGCTGCAAGTTACTTCGAAGGTGCGCAGGGGTTGCTGGACTTGTTCCCCATCTTGCCCGGAGCGCAGGGGTTGCCGGCCTTCTTCTCCATGTTCATCTTTTTGTCCATTTTTTTGGATGCAGGCGCGCATGGGTTGCTTGGTGCACAGGGATTGGCCGCAGCCTGTGCCGTGGGAGCGCCAGACAGGCTGCTCAACGCCTGGGGCATCGGCGCAACGATGGCAGCGGCAAGCGCGAGGGTGGGTAGGGCTTGGGACAACTTGAGGCGCGAATGAGCCATAAAAAATCTCCTGAGTTGATGAAAAAACAATAAAACGCCTGACGCGCCGTGCTGCCCGATGAGTCTTGGGCTGCGTGAACTTCAACGCGTGGACGAAGGAAAGGTACACAGCTGCCGGGTGGATCGCCAAAAGAGCCATGCAAGCCCCAGACTCGGGCGTGGACTCTTGCTGCATGTTCAGGGCTGCTGCGTGACCGCCATGCCCGTTGGCTTGTTGGCCGTAGGCACTGTGGGAAATGACGGTGTGGCGGTGCGCGTGAGGTAGCCAACCCCCACAAGAATCGCGAACAGCAATGCCCAGACGGCCCAGACAGGCATGTGCAGAAGTTGCGGCACGGTGAGGGAGTCGGGACCGACCTGCTTCCAGGCCCAGCTTTCGATGGAGGTTGAGAAGCCATTGAAAACCAGCGTGCCCAGGCCGATGCCGAGGAAAAAGATCAGACCGTCGAGCTTACCGGAGAACAGCGCAACCAGCGAAGTGCCTGGGCAGTAGCCACCGATGGCCATGCCTGCACCGATGCCCACGCCGCCCAAGGTGCTGCCCCAGATGAAGACGGAAGGCACGAACATGTCGTTGACGACATTCACCAAGCCCAAGCCTTGCATCAGATACAAGCCCCCGGACGCCACGATGATGGCGGTGAACATGACCTTGAACACGGCCCAGTCCTTGAAACGCAACTGCGCCGTGAGTTTGCAGCCGCTGCCAAACCCGGCGTTTTCCAGCACATAGCCGAAGACGATGCCGAGGATGATGCCCGAAAATGGTCCGGTGTAACCGAGAGGGAGGCTCATGTCCACAGTCCTTTCGTCATTTGACCGAACACGATGCCGGCGAGGAAAAATCCGATGAGGAAGAGAAAGCCCGCAGCAGCCAGCGTCGCAGACCCGGACAGGCCCATACCGCTGGTGCAACCCAGGGCCAGACGCGCACCGAAGCCCGCTGCAACCCCACCGGTGAGTGCCAGCACGAGGCGCATACTGCGCCCTGCTTGCACGGGTCCGTCAACCTGGAGCTTGAAGCGTCCAGCCAGCACGCTGCCGATGAGGGCGCCAATGGCCAGGCCGACCACCTCCCAGACGATCCAGCGGTTCAGGCCGGCATCGAACAGGCCATGCAAATAGGTGTGCTGCGCGACGATGGCGGGGTCGATCCGGCCAGCCACGGCGGCCGTGGCCAGAGTGGTCGCTCCAGTGACACCGTAGCCATTGCCGGTGGCGATGAAGGTGGCCAGGAGCCCCAAGCCGAGGATCACACCGGCGACATAGGGATTCCAAAGGGGGCGTGGGGTTCGCATGATCGTGTCTTCCTCCTGGGATGCGTGTGAAATTGCGCTTGTCCAAATGTCCTCGAACTGGATTGGCCCGTTTGGGGAACTGGGTTGAGTATAGATAGGTTCCAATCATGCCTCCTGGAGTATTAGGGTTTCTCCAGGGTAGGGCAAACACGCACTTGGATTCTGATGGTTTGACCGATGTCAATGCTTCTTCCATGCTTGCGCTGCGGATGGGATGCCGAGAGTTGTCACAGTGGATAAGCTTCACAAGCCGGTTGGACGCCGGATTGCGACAAGGTTGGCCGTCTCATCAGGCCCAAGGACAACGCGAATGGGTCGCATCGTTTCGCGCAGCATTCTGAGTGCGTCGATGGTGGGGCGTTTGCGCGCTGTGGCGTCCGACTTGAGCGAACAAAACGGGTTGATCGACGGAGGCAACAACATATGGCACATATCGTCGTTTTAGGGGCTGGCATCGGCGGCATGCCCGCCGCCTACGAGGCCCGCGCCCTGCTGGGGAACGAGCACAAGATCACGGTCGTCAATACCGTGGATTACTTTCAGTTCGTTCCCTCGAATCCCTGGGTCGCGGTGGGTTGGCGCAAGCGCGAGGAAGTCGTGTTTCCGATGCGTCCGTATCTCGAGCGCAAGGGCATTGACTTCGTCGCGCAAGCCGCCACCGACATCGACGCGGCCGGCAACAGCATCACGCTGCAGAACGGTGACACCGTCCATTACGACTATCTGTTGATCACCACCGGCCCGAAGTTGTCGTTCGAGGAGGTGGAGGGTTCCGGCCCCAATGGCGGATACACCCAGTCGATTTGCACCATCGACCACGCTGAGAAATGCTACGAGGACTTTCAGAAGCTGTGCGACAGCCCAGGCCATGTCATCGTCGGTGCCATGCCGGGGGCAAGTTGCTTCGGGCCCGCCTATGAGTACACCATGATCCTGGACGCGGCCTTGCGCAAGAAAAAACTGCGCAGCAAGGTTCCCATCACCTTCGTCACGGCCGAGCCCTACATCGGGCACCTGGGGCTGGACGGCGTGGGCGATTCCAAGGGCATCATGGAGCACGAATACCGCGACCATGACATCCGCTGGATCACCAACGCCAGGACCACCAAGGTCGAGGCCGGCAAGATGTTTGTCGACGAACTCGACATGCAAGGCCATGTCGTGAAGCAGCATGAGCTGCCCTTCAAGCACGCCATGATGCTGCCGGCCTTCAGGGGTGTCGATGCCGTGGCCAAGGTCGACGGTTTGTGCAATCCGCGTGGCTTTGTCATGGTCGACGGTTTCCAGCGCAACCCGAAATACAAGAACATCTATTCGGCCGGCGTGTGCATCGCCATTCCTCCCGTGGGCCCGACCCCGGTGCCCTGCGGCGTGCCCAAGACCGGCTACATGATCGAGTCCATGGTCACGGCGGTGGTCCACAACATCCAGGAAGAACTCGCCGGTCAACAGCCCAGCCACAAGGGCACCTGGCAAGCCATCTGCCTGGCGGACTTCGGCACCACCGGCGCGGCCTTCGTCGCCATTCCCCAGATCCCGCCGCGTGACGTGAACTGGTTCGGTTCCGGCAAATGGGTGCACCTGGCCAAGATTGCCTTCGAGAAATACTTCATCCGCAAGATGAAGAAGGGCAGCTCCGAGCCGATTTACGAGAAGTACGTGATGAAGATCATCGGCTTCAAGCGCCTGCAGGACAAGGTGTTGCACCCGCACCACCAGACCTGACGCGCCGCGCATCACACCACATGCCGGGCAAGCCTAGGGCTTGACCCGGCATTTTTTGTTCGTCACGCCGCAAGCAAGCTGGGCCTGCGGCAGGATGCGTCCCGAGGCTCAGGCGGCTTGTCTGGACTGTTCGTCCAGGGTGGGGTAGTCGGTGTAGCCATGCGCGCCGCCGCCATAGAACGTCGTGGCGTCGGGCTTGTTCAGCGCGGCACCGCGGGCGAAGCGCTCCACCAAATCCGGATTGGCGATATAGGGGCGGCCGAAGGCCACCGCATCGGCCATGCCCGAGGCGATGCGGGCTTCGGCGGATTCCGGGGTATAGCCGCCGCAGACGATGATGCGCCCGCCGTAGGCAGCGCGCAGTTGCTGGCGGAAGCTGTCGGTCAGCGCCGGGCCGCCGGCCCAGTCGGGCTCGGCGACGTGGATATAGGCCACACCACGGCGAGCGAACTCGCGCGCCAGATACAGGTGGATGGCCTCGGTCTCGGTGTCGACGATATCGTGGCGGGTGAAGTGCGGTGAGATGCGCACGCCCACGCGATGCGCCCCGGCGACGGCGATGATCGCGTCCATCGCCTCCAACGCCAGGCGTGCACGGTTCTCCAGGCTGCCACCGTATGCGTCGGTGCGCTGGTTGCTGTTGGTGGAGAGGAATTGCTGCAGCAAATAGCCATTCGCACTGTGCAGTTCCAGCATGTCGAATCCCGCAGCCAGCGCGTTGGTCGCAGCCCGGACATAGTCGGCGACGATGCCGGCGATCTCATGGGTTTGCAGCGCACGCGGCATGTCGCAGGGCACGCGCGCCGGGCCCTCGGGCGTCACGACGAAGGACTCGCCGCTGTCGCTGCGAATGGCCGACGGCGCCACGGGCGCTTGGCCATCTTCCTGCAGCAGATGATGCGAAATGCGGCCCACATGCCAGATTTGCAAGGCCATGCGGCCGCCGGCTGCGTGAACCGCACCGGTCACCTGCTTCCAGCCCGCGACTTGGGCGTCGGTGTAGATGCCGGGTGTCCAGGCATAGCCCTGGCCCTGGCGGGAGATTTGCGTGGCCTCGCTGATGATCAGCCCGGCACTGGCGCGCTGGGCGTAGTAGGTGGCGTTCATCGCGCTGGGGATGTCGCCGGGCTGGCTGGCGCGTGAGCGCGTGAGCGGGGCCATGACGATGCGATTCGGCAATTTCAGGGAGCCGAAGTTCATCGGAGAGAAGAGTTGGGGTAATGAAGAGTTCATCGACGGTCCTTTGGACAGGTTCGAGCTTCGCCTTGCTTGTCTGGCAGAAGTTCGTCAAATGTTGCAGTGCAAGATGCATCGTAAGCAAGCTTGCGAGAAGTTGCAGAAGACGTGACTGAACAGGGCGCCTGAATCCGTGGTAGGAGAGCCTCGGTCCGGGGCGTATGGCACGCTCTCCGATCAAAAAAAGCGGTGAATGTGAACCAAACATTGCGTTGGAAAAGGCACGCCTCAGGCCCTAGGGTTGAGGGCAGAACCTTCACACACTGTTGTCCGAGCCCCCATCATGTCCGGCCTTGCCACCCTGATCGACCGCATCTTCTCCAACGGTCGTCCGCTGCACGATCCCACGGCGCACCCGGCCGGCTTCAGCACCATCAAGTCCACCACCTGTTATATGTGCGCCTGCCGCTGCGGCATCAACGTGCATGTGCGCGACGGCGAGGTGCGCTACATCGAGGGCAACCCCAACCATCCGCTCAACCATGGCGTGATCTGCGCCAAGGGCTCGGCCGGCATCATGAAGCAGGTTTCGCCCGCGCGGCTGACGCAGCCCCTGCGGCGCAAGCCCGGCGCCGAGCGCGGGGCCGGGGAGTTCGAGCCCATCACCTGGGACGAGGCCTTGCGCCTGCTGGAGGAGCGGCTGCGCCACCTGCGCGCCACCGACCCCAAGCAATTCGCCCTGTTCACCGGGCGTGACCAGATGCAGGCCCTCACCGGCTTGTTCGCGCGCGAGTTCGGCACCCCCAACTACGCCGCGCACGGCGGCTTCTGTTCGGTCAACATGGCCGCCGGCATGATCTACACCACGGGCGGCAGCTTCTGGGAGTTCGGCGGCCCGGACCTCAAGCAGTCCAGACTGTTCGTCATGATCGGCACCGCCGAGGACCACCACAGCAACCCGCTGAAGCTGGCGCTGTCGGACTTCAAACGCGCCGGCGGGCGCTTCATCTCCATCAACCCGGTGCGCAGCGGCTACTCGGCGGTGGCCGACGAATGGATCCCCATCCGCCCCGGCACCGACGGCGCGCTGTTCATGGCGTTGCTGCACGAACTCTTGCGCACCGGGCGCTTCGACGCCGCCACCACCGCCCGCTACACCAACGCCGCGCAGCTGGTGCGGGTGCAGCCCGG
>JAGWMO010000044.1:0-17737 GCA_028871675.1 Betaproteobacteria bacterium | reverse complement strand
CTGGGGCTGGCCTTGGGTGAGCGCGCGTCGCCCCAGCACCGTGATGGTGGAGGGCAACGAAACCGCTGCGGCTCCGTACGACACCCCCTGAACGGTCACCCCAGGCAGGGTGCGGGGGGGAGTGTCGGCTGGCGCCGTGGGCGCTCCAGGGGCAGAAGCACCCGAAGTGGCCGGCGCCTGCGCCAGCACCAGGCCGGCGTGAAACAGCGTCAGCGCCACGGCGCCAAGACTCGTGCCGCAACGCTGGATCAACCCGGGGCGGTATGCCGCAGGCTTTGTTCGACACGGATTGCGCCGCTGCCCGGCTGCGCGCAGCGGCAGGACGGTGCAAAGCGAGTGATGCGACATGCTGGTCTCCTCCGGGGTCGTGGTCAAGCTCGCTGGATGGGTGGAAGGTCGTTTGTTGTTATGGGCTCATGGCGGGTCGCGTCAGGGGGTTGGGTGGCCGTCGCGCTGGTGCGCATCGCTCCCCGTGGCGCGACAAGGATGTCGCGCCACGGGGAGCGATGCGGATTCATGGAGCGGATCGATTCATTGCGGCGGCGTGCCTTCGCCGACGAGCTTGTAGGCGCGCGCCGCCACGTATTGATAGATCTCACCCAGCTGCTTGGGGTCGAAGAACCCGGCCCAGGATGGCATGCCCTTGGCCTTGATGCCGGTCATGGCGATGTCGGTCATCTTGGCCTCGGTCATGCCGTTGATCACCGATTTGCGCAGGTCGGGGGCGTATTCCGAGCCTGTGGCGTCGGCGCCATGACAGCGAAAACAGTAGGAGTTGAACAATTCGAAGCCGCGAAAGACCGCTGGCGTCACCTTCTTGCCGCCGGCCTGGAAGACCGGAAAATTCAACAGCACCGGTTTGCCTTCGACCTGGTAGCTGTAGGTCTTGGACGCTGCAGCGGTGGCAGCCGCAGTCCCTGACTTGGCGCTGGCGGCGGGTTTGAGCGAGAGCACCCAGGTGATGACTTCGTCGAGCTGTTGCGGGCTGAGTTTGGGATGCGCCGGCATGGGAATCTGCCCCCAGGTGCCGACATGGCCGTTCTTCACGGCGTTCATCAACAGGGTCTTGGCGCCGGGCTTGCCGGCGTACTTCGCGGCCACCGCATCGAATGCCGGGCCGACCACCTTGTGATCGACCGCGTGGCAGGAGAAACAGTCGCTGTTCTTGGCGACCTGTTCGCCGACGGTGGCCGGGCTTGCGGCCGCGGCCACGCTCAAGCCGCCGGTGGCCAAGGTCAGGGCTGCGGCGGCACGCAGCAATGGCAGGCGCGGCCGGATGGAAGAGGAAGTGCGAATGACAGGGCGATCCATGATGAGAAGTCCGGTGGTGGGTTGGTGGAGATCGGGTTGGAGACGATGAGGTCGGGGTTCACCCGTCAAGCAGGGACGGCAGATTGGAAGCGATGCGCGGTGCGCGCCGTTCTCCCCTCCTCCACGAGGTGGGGGAGGGGAGAACGGCGCCACGCGAACTTGAGGGATGCCCCCTGGCCTTCCCCGCAAAGCCGAAGCGGTACCCGTTCCCTCCCCATGCTCGGGGCGGGTCGGGGTGGGGAGGGAACGGGTGGTCACGGATCGAAGGAACATCAAGTGGAACTGGTGGACTGGGCGGGACGGGCTTCTTCCGGGCCTGCCGTCTCGGCTCAGCGCGTGATGTGGATGTCGTACCGATCCATGATCTCGGCGATCTGGGGCTTGTTCGACTTGATGGCCGCATCGAGTTGATGCTTGAGCGCCTCGTCCTTGGGCTTGACCGCCATGGACATGAAGAACGAATACCGCTCGGGGGTTCCCTGCGAGTTGGTGCTGGGCACGGGGGACACCGTCAAATCGGGGAAGTCCTTCATGAAATAGCCAATGGCCGGCTCCCAAGTGATGAGCACGTCGACCTTGCCGTCCTGCACGGCTTGCAGCGTGTCCTTCGGCGACACCCCCTTCTTCTCGGCGGTGTCGAACGGTGTGGCCGTGAGCAGCAGGCCGCGCATCTTCAGGCCACCTTCGGGCGGCGTGCCGTTCTCGAAGCCGATCTTGACGGATTTGAGGATGGACGAATCCAGTCCGTTGCTCAGCTGGTAGTTGTTGGTTTTTTTGGAAACGAACACGTAGGTCGAGCCGTAATACGGCTTGGTGTAGTCCTCTTCGGGGTCGCCGTAGGGCAGATCCATCACGATGTCGCACTTGCCTTTGTCGAGGCCGAGTGCGAGGAAATTGTCAAAGCCGCCCTGTTGGCGGTAACTGGTCCAGACGTATTCAAGCGGGCGATCGAGGGACTTGGCCATGAGTTCGGCCACCTTGTTCTCGAAGCCTTGCCCGGCCTGGTTGGAGTAGGGCATGTAATCGGGGTCGGCGCAGACGGTGAGCGGCTTGGCCGCCAGGGCGTGGCCGCAAGCCAGGGTGGCGATGGCCAGGGCCATCGACCATTGCAGGGGTTTCAACGATGGGGTGTTCATACGAGCCTCCAGACGAACATGAGATGGAACGGTTGGGCATGCGATCGAATCGACGGCTTGCGGGCTAGATGCGGAGCGGTTGTACTTTAGGGAAAAAAAGGCCACATCAAAACATGCTCGATGTGGCCTGGCTCCATCATTGCCGCAAGAAGAGGCTCGATCAGGTCTTGGGCAAAGCGAAGACCATCAAGGTGCCGCCCAGTTGCGTGTACTGATTCAGGCTGGCATTCAGCCCCACCGCACCCAGGCCGGCCGTGGCCTTGTGCAGGTTGTTGGTCATGCCGATGGCAGCCCAGCCGCCCACGCCGGTCAGCACGGCCACGTACTGATGACCGTCATGCGAGTAGGTGATGGGGTTGCCGATGATGCCGGAAGGGCAGTGGAAGCTGTACAGAATCTTGCCCGTCTTGAGATCCACCGCGCGGAAGTCACCCTTGAGCGTGCCGTAGAAACCCAGGCCGCCAGCCGTGGTCAAGGCGCCGCTCCAATCCTGGAACTCGTCATGGATCTGCCAGACGGTCTTGCCCGTCACCGCGTCGTAGGCAATGAAGCGCCCGCGATATCCGCCTGGGCCAGGTGTCATGTTGAGAATGGCACCGACGAAGGGGAAGCCGGCCAGGTATTTCACCTTGAAGGCCTGGTAGGACATGCACAGGTGGTTCAGCGGCGCATAGAACAGTCCGGTCTGTGGGTCATAGGACACCGGCTGCTCGTCCTTGTCACCCTGCGCTGCCGGGCAAATGCCCTTGACGTTCACACCCGCATGCGTTTCATACTTCGGATCCTTGATCGGCATGCCGGTCTTCATGTCGTAGCCGGACGCCCAGTTCACCGACGGGTCGTACTTGTGAATCGCGACCAGCTTGCCGTCTTCACGGTTGAGCACGAAGGAGAAGCCGTTGCGATCGAAGTGGGTCAGCGTGGGAATGTCCTTGCCGTCCACCTTGGAGGTGGTCAACACCATTTCGTTGACACCGTCGAAGTCCCAGGCGTCGTGCGGCGTCATTTGATAGACCCACTTGACTTCACCGGTCTGCAGGTTGCGAGCCCAGATGGTCATGGACCAGCGGTTCAGGCCAGGGCGCTGCGACGGGTTCCAGGTGCCGGGGTTGCCGCTGCCGTAGTACAGGGTGTCGAGCTTGGGATCGTAGGAATACCAGCCCCAGGTGGTGCCGCCGCCCACTTTCCACTCGTCGCCCTTCCAGGTTTTCAGGCTGGAATCGGCTCCGACGGGTTCCTGGGTCGCACCGTTGATGGACTTGGTCGGGTTCATCAGCAGGTCCTTGTCGGGACCCTCGCTGTAGCCTCTCCACATTTCCTTGCCGGTCTTGGCGTTGAGCGCGGTGATGTAGCCGCGCACGCCGAATTCACCGCCGGAAACCCCAACCATCAACACGCCGTCGAAGACTTGCGGCGCCGCCGTCACGGTTTGCCCGAGCTTGTCGTCGGCGTTCTGGAACTTCCACTCGACGGCACCGGTCTTGGCGTTGAGGGCGTAGACGGTACCACCCAGGGTGACCGAGTAAATCTTGCCGTCGTAATAGCTCACGCCGCGGTTCACCACGTCGCAGCAGGCAACAGCCGGCGCATTCGGTTCCGCCGGTGGTGTGAACTGCCACACCACCTTGTGGTCCGCGTCGCTCAGGTCAACGGCATAGACGTTGGTGGGATAAGGCGTCTGGAAGTACATCATGTTGCCGATCACCAGGGGCTGGCCCTCGTGACCACGCAGCACCCCGGTGGACATCGTCCAGGCAGGTTGCAGATCCTTGGCGTTGCTGGTGTTGATCTGGTTGAGTGTGCTGTACCTCCAATTGGCATAGTTCCCGGCGGGCATGACCCACTGGTTCGCGTCCTGCGACATGGATTCGAGAGATTGCGCCTGGGCGGCGATCAGGCCGCCCGAGGCGCACACGGCAAGCGTGGCGGACAGCAGCCATCGCTGCGTCCGTCCTGGCTTGTTGGACAGGGGGTTTTTGAACGTAAACACGGCAGATGTCTCCTCTAGGGCGAGTGAACGAATCGGCAGTCTTTTGCAGACTGTGAACGTGAGATCTCGGGGGTCTCGCCTTGCTCAGGAGCAACGTCTATGCCAGTTTGTGTTTCTCAATGAAATGAACGACTTAGCTTGAAATCGCAGGGCTGCGCGTGACGTCGTGGGACAACTGATCTGGCGCTGCGGAACAGTTTGCTCCAGCAGCCGTGACACTGGCGCGGCCGTC
This sequence comes from Betaproteobacteria bacterium, assembly GCA_028871675.1. Lineage (GTDB taxonomy): Bacteria > Pseudomonadota > Gammaproteobacteria > Burkholderiales > Burkholderiaceae_C > Thiomonas_A. The sequence continues at coordinate 13,068 of JAGWMO010000044.1, read as the reverse complement.
ACGGCTCGCTCGATGGTCTGATGGATTCGCACATGCCCCCTGCCGCAGGAAACGCAGGGCCGTCCCAAGGTCCCTGACCCCCACGGGGTGGCGGGTCTGCGAGCCGACCCTGTGGCGCTCAGGCCGACAGCGCCCCGCTGCGCTCCAGGGTCCGCAGCACCTGCTCGCGCGGCACGGTCTGATTCAGCGGCGCACCCAACTCGCGCAACAACACGCAGCGCATGTGCTGGGCGCCCGTCGCGCCATCCAGCGGCAGCAACTCCAGCCAGCGGTCGAGCGGTGCCCGCGGCGGCGACATCGGCAGCCCGGCGCCCTGCAGCAGGCGACGCAGGCGCTCGGCCGATTCGGCGCTTTGCAGGCCCAGCGACTGCCCGAGATCGGCTGCCAGCAGCATCCCCAGGCCGATGGCCTCGCCGTGCAGGTAGCGCCCGAAGCCGAGCACGGACTCGACCACGTGGCCCAGCGCCATGCCGAACTCCAGCGGCGATGGCGAGCGCTGCAGTTGCCGGTCCTCGACCTCGATCTGGTCGCGCAACTGCTGGATGCGTTGCACCGCATGCGCCACGGCATGCTGCTGCTGCGTGCGCAGGTCGTCGACATGGCGCTCCAGCCAGGCGAAGAGTTCCGGGTCGGCGATGGCGGCGCACTTGATGATTTCGGCCAGGCCGGCTGAAATTTCACGTGGCGAATCCGAGCGTGATTCCAGCGCCGCCCGTAACCCCTGGCCCAGCTTCGCAAACGCGGTCAACCGAGGCGCCGGCTTGGGTTCGGGAGCAGCGGCGGGCGTTGACGTTGGCGTCGGTTTGGGCGCGCGGGCATCGGCTCCGTCCGCCGGTGCTGACGGCGGCGCGGCTGCGGCTGATGTCGGCGTCGGCACGGCCCGAATCAGGCCCCGCTCCAGCAAGCTCGCGAAGGCCTGGGAATCGAGCCCGTTTCCGCCCAGCATGCCCAGCAATTCGGCTTCGCTCCTGGCGCCGTCCACCAGCAACAGCAGCGTGCGCAACGGGCGCGGCAAATCGGACTGGCGGTTGGCCAGTGTCTGACGACCGGCATCAGTTTTTTCGTACGTCATGGCATCGACACAAAAACGGCCCCGACTGGGGCCAAGAACACCCCGTAGGATGGGGAAGAACACCAGAGAAAACGCCACGCTGCCGCAGCTTGTCTCAGCGTACCAGGGGCAACGTCTGCGCCGCGGTATTGCGGCATCCCCAGGGGAAATCGTTGCAAGGTCTCGGCTCGGAGGCGTTGTCGATCGGGATGGGTTGGATGATGCGACAAGTCCGAGACGATGTCACGCCCTGACGACCTGCAGGCTTGCCGTCATTTCGTGCGGGGGGTGAGAATGCCCAGGCGGTGCATGCGCCGGTACAGCGTGTTGCGGCTGATGCCGAGGTCTTCGGCAGCATGGCTGATGTTCCAGCGATGGCGCTGCAGCAGCGCACTGATGTCGGCATGGCCCACGCCGTCGTCGTCGCCGACGGATGCGGCAGGGCGCATCCCAGCGACCTGGCCCGGCGCGGTGGCAGGCGTATGCCGGCCCGAGCCGGGCTCCATCGGCGGCAGCGCCGCGGCCGAGGCGTTGCGGCGCAGGCTCCAGGGCAATTGTTCCAGGCGCAAGGTGCCATCGGACCCCAGGGCCAGGGCCGTGCGCACCACATTGCGCAGCTCGCGGATATTGCCGGGCCAGGGGTAGGCCAGCAGGCAGTCCATCGCGGCCGACTCGATGGGCGCGGGCCGATCCTCGTTCTCGCTGCGGCAGACGCCGACGATCAGCTCCTCCAGATCCTGCCGCTCGCGCAATGGCGGCAGGGTCAAGGTGATGCCATTGAGACGGTAGTACAGATCCTCGCGGAACAAGCCCTTCTCGATGAGCTCCTGCAGGTTGTGGTTGCTGGCGCTGATCACGTGCAGGTCCACCGCGATGGGTCTGGTGCTGCCCAGCGGCGTGACTTCCTTTTCTTCCAGTACATGCAGCAGGCGCGCCTGTAACGGCAGCGGCATGTCGCCAATCTCGTCGAGGAACAGCGTGCCACCGTGCGAGGCCACGATCTTGCCGCGCATGCCGCCGGAGCGCGCGCCCGTGAAGGCGCCGGCCTCGTAGCCGAACAGCTCGCTCTCGGCCAGGGTTTCCGGGATGGCAGCGCAACACATGGCGATGAAGGGCTTTTTGCCCCGGCTGCTGCGCAGGTGGATGGCCTTGGCCAGCGTGCCTTTGCCGGTGCCGGTCGCGCCCTGCAGCAGGATGTTGATGCCCTTGTTCATCACCTGCTCGGCGCACCAGATGTTGTAGGCCATCACCGGATCGCGCTCGCTCTCCACCGGGTAGTCGGCCGTGTCCGACGGCGGGTTCACCTGCGACGTCGCATCCGGCCGCGGCAGGTTCGTGACTGCGGCAGTCTCGTCCGCGCGCCCGTGCATGGCCACGCGCAGCGGCCGGTGCGGTGGCCGCACCGAAAGGAAATGCCGGCTGCCCACGCCCTGGCCCTGTGCTGCCCAGATGCGGCATGGCATGCTGCGCGCCTGACCGAAAAACTTGGCCGGTGACAGCGCGAACAGCTCCGACACGCTGCGGCCGATCAGGTCGGACGGCTGATCGCGGCCGAGCAGTCCGGCGGCCAGGCTGTCGGCGCCGCGCACGCGGCCCTCTTCGTCCACCGCGAGCATGGCGTCATGCACCATGCCCACCAGTTCGGCGCGGCTGTGAAAGCGCACGATCCAGCTGTCCTTGAAGCTGCTGGCAAAGTAGATCTGTTCGATCACGCGCGCCGACATGCTCACCAGCAGCATGGTGTGCAACTGGCTCTGGCGGCTGTCGGTGCAATCGAAACAGGAGGCGTCGAGCACCGCCATCAGGTTGCCGTCAGGCCCCCAGATGGGCGCGGCCGAGCAGCTCAGGTTGCCGAAGTTGCTGAAGAAATGTTCGTCGCGGTACACCGTGATCGCGCGCCGCTCCTGCAGGCAGGTGCCGGGTCCGTTGGTGCCGGTGTGGCGTTCGTCCCAGATGAAGCCGGGCGCCAGCCCCTGCGATTCGAACGTGCGGGCCTGCAAAGGGTCGCAGACCTGCTCCAGCACCAGGCCCTGCGCATCGGTCAGCACCAGGGTGTTGTGGCTGTTGGCGATTTGGGCATAGAAGCTGTTCATCTCCATGCGCGCGATGCGCAGCAGGCGATTGTTGGCTTCCAGCGTGTCGGTCAGCACGGCGCGCGCAACCCGCGGGGCTTCGTGCTGGCCCTCCGGCCGCAGACCGTAGTCGTTGAGGCAGCGCTGCCAGGATGCGGTGACGTAACCGTCGCGCTCAGGCCGTGTGTCGATGGTGCCCCAGGGCGCTGCAGGATGGCGAGGAAGCTGCGCAGGGCTACTGGAGCCTGTGCTGGGGTCGAGTCTCATGTCCGGTCTCCACGGCTGAAGCATTGAGCCCGAGAAATCGTGCAGGCGCCATCCGTCACACCCATGATTCTTGCAACTGCCGCCGGGCCACCGTCCCAGCAGATTCATCATCCGCTGGGGTCAGCCATCGGGCAGGATGGATCGGGGCGAAATGCAACAAACCGCAAGCCGATCCACCCAGCTTGGCAGCCGCAGTCCGCGACCCGATGCACGCAACACATTCTCGGCAGCTTCCGATGGTTTCTGCGTTTGGCGTTGTGTCCCGCGTTTGCGATGTGAGCCAGAAGCTGATCACAATTCTGGTGCGTGGTTCCATGGGCGTCCAGGGTTGAAACCCACAAAAATGAAAGCCGATGTAACGGCAAGCACGCTGCCGTTACATCAAGCCGTTCTTGACGAGCGGCCAGCGAAGCTCGCGGTTAGGATCGTGCGGAACTTGGTTGCCGATTGCAGAATCAGCAACACATGAGACAGGCGGCGACAGCAAGCCAAACGACCTCCTGCTCGACCTTCTGCCGACGGCTTCGGCATGGCTTGGCCGCTACATGCCGAGCCCATGCAACGCTGTGCTGGCCTTTGCTCCGAGACGCCGCGCGCTTAGTATGCGTGCGCTTGAAGTCCAATGGAGCTTGGCCATGACCTTCGCCGAACTGACCCGTATCGCCCAGACCTCGGGTGACATCCTTTACCTGATGGTGCTGCTGCTGTTCGTGGCCATCGTCGTCACGCTCGAGCGCACCTGGGTGCTGCGGCGCATGCTGGCGCGTGGCCAGGACTGGCTGGCCCTGTTGCGGCGCCATGCGCGGCTCGACCCGGCGACGCTGCAGAACCTGCTCGACGCGGGCGCCCCCGGGCCGCATGCCGGCGTCGTCGCCGCAGGCCTGACGGTGCAGCCCGGCGAGCCCGCCGAGCGCATCGCCGACCTGCTGGAGGAGGCCGTGATGGAGCAGGCGCCACGCGTGGATCGCGGGTTGTGGATGCTCGACACCATCGTCACCCTCGCCCCGCTGCTGGGCCTGCTGGGCACCATCATCGGCATGTTCAACACCTTTCAGGCGCTGTCGAATCCGGGCGCGGCGTCGCAGCAAGTCACCGGGGGCGTGGGTGAGGCCCTGGTGGCCACGGCGTCCGGCCTGTTCGTCGCCATCCTCGGCCTGGTGGCCTTCAACTTTCTCAACCAGCGCGTGCGCCTGGTGATGCACCAGCTCGAACGTGTCAAGCTCATGCTGCTCAACCGCCTGGCGGCGACCCCGGCGCGCGCGGCCAGCGCGGCGAGCGACACCGTGGCGCAGGCGGCGCAAGACCGCGACGCCGTGCCCGGCCAGGGTCTCGCTCCGGCCGAGGGCGCCTCCGCCCCCGCCAGCCACGCTCATCCTGCCACGCCGCAGCAGTCCCTGTCGCGTACCGGGCACACTGCGCAGTACCCTGCCGAGACGACGGCGCGTGGTGCTCTGGACCAGGCTACGGCCTGAACGCGCAGACCGGGCTGACCCGCCATGCATCCACGGACAAGGAGCCGAGCATGAAGTATTTCGCCGTGCGCAAAGCCCGCATCGAGATCATTCCGATGATCGACATCATGTTTTTCCTGCTGGTGTTCTTCATCATGGTGACGCTGCACATGATTCCCGACGCCGGCATCGCCTCGCGCCTGCCCACCAGTGCCACCGCGCAGGCCATGCCCAAGGCGCAGATCACCCTGGCGGTGGACAAGGCCGGCGTGATTCATCTCCACCAGAAGACGCTGACCCCAGCCCAGCTCACGGCCCTGCTCGAACGCCAGCAGCACCCCGACCAGTTGCAGGTGACCCTGGCCGGTGACAAAGACACCTCGCTGCAGCAGCTCATGGCGGTGATGGACGCCTGCCGCAAGGCGGGTGTGACCAAGATCGGCCTGGCGGCGCAACCGCAGGGGCAGGGATGACCGTCATCGCGCTGCGCGGGCATGGCCCATCCGCTGGCCAGGATCCTGACCGCGGTGAAGGCAGGTCCTGGCTGACCTTTGCGTTCCTGGCCGCGTTGGTGGAAGGTGCTTTGCTGCTGGGCGTCGCTGCCTTCCTGCAGCATCGGCCGGCGCCTGCCGCGCGCCCGACGCCGATGCAAATCCTGCTCGAGGCACCGCCTGTGCCCAAGCCCGTGGCGCAGCCCAAGCCCCCGCCGCATCTTGCGCCCCCGCCACCGCGCCCCAGGGTGCAGCCGCGCATCGCCAAGCCGCCGCCACCCAGGCTGCGTCGGCTGCCCACGCCTCAGCCGGCACGGCGGATTCCGCCACCGCCTCCCCTGCAAGCGCTGGTGACTCCACCCGATCCGGCGCCGTCACCGCCACCACCCCGGATCGTGGCGCCGCCTCCCGTGCCGCAAACCATCCCGGCCATGCCGGTGGCGCCGCCCGAACCACCTGTCGCCCCGCTCAAGGCGCCGCCAGTGGTCGATCTTCAGGCCTTGCGCGACGCCTATGGCCAGGCCATGCATGCGGCCATTCAGGCCGTCGCGCGCTACCCCGACACGGCGCGGCGCATGGGCCTGTCGGGCCGCACGCTGGTGGCCTTTCGCTTCGAGCACGGGGAGGTGCATGACGTGCGGATCGTCACCAGCAGCGGCTCCGGTGTGCTCGACCGTGCAGCCGAGCGCGCAGTGCGCGATGCAAGCTATCCAGCCTTGCCAGTTGCCCTGCAGGGCAAACCGCTCACGCTGCAGCTCTGGATCCGGTTCCGGCTCGACGCGGGGAGCGATGAATGATGCGCATGATCTGGCGGGACGTGGGTCGGAAGCTGCTGCGTGTGCTGCAGCATGGTGTGTCGGTTTTGATCCTGCTCGGCGCCCTCGGCCCTCAAGCCCGCGCGGCGAACGTGCCGAGCAAGCCGTCCATCATGGTCATGCCCTTCGACTTTTTCGACGCCTCCGCCGACCAGCGGCCGGCCATCATGGCCGCGCAGCAGCGCGCCCTGCTGGCCTTGCCCGGTGAGGTGAGCCAGGCTTTGCGCGCCAGCCGCCGCTGGCTTGTGATCGACAACAGCCGGGTGCGTCCGGGCCTGCTGGCCCTGGAGGGCGACTACGCCCACCCCACGCTCTGCGGGTTTTGCATGCTCAAGCTCGGCGAGCAGGCGGGCGTCGACTACGTGGTCGTGGGGCAATTGCGCAAGGTGAGCGATCTCATCATCTACCTGCAAGCCGATATCGACGATGTGCGCACGCATCAGGTCGTCGATCATCTGCTGCTCGAAGTCAAGGCCGACAACGCCAGCATGTTGGGGCGCGCCGCCCGAAGCCTGGCGCGTCAGATCGACCAGTCGAAGGCCTTGGCCGCGCCTTGATTCCCTTGCGCGCTTGCTCGCGCTGGTCTCGTCCTGCCTCGCCTGTCCGTCCTTCCCTGCCAGGCACTTGCAGCCACTCTGCCTGCACCGGTCCCTCCAAGCTGACCGACCCCGCGGCAGCTCCCCGCATGTCCGCCAGCCTGCAGACCCAGCGCGGGATGAGGACAATACGTGCACCGGCCGCGGGGGCGCCTGCCGCCGCCTGTTCGTCACTCCGCATCCAGCGTCCAGTTTTCAACCGCTCGCAATCCCCCGCGACACGACGTTTGCAACGTCCATTCACAACCCTTTTCCATCACGCTCCAGCCCCATGTCCAGCCTACTGTTCTCGCCCTTCCGACTCGGCCCCCTCGGGCTTGCCAACCGCATCGTCGTCAGCCCCATGTGTCAGTACAGCGCCGATGATGGCTGCGCCGCCGCCTGGCACCGCGTGCATCTGGGGCAGATGGCGCAAAGCGGGGCCGGGCTGCTGTGCATCGAAGCCACGGCGGTCGAAGCCATCGGCCGCATCACGCCCGGCTGCCTGGGTTTGTACTCGGATGCCAACGAGCGCGCGCTGGCCGACGTGCTGGCCGACGTGCGTGCCTTCAGCGCCATGCCCATCGCCATCCAACTCGCCCACGCCGGGCGCAAGGCATCCAGCGCGCGGCCCTGGGAAGGCGGTCAACAACTGGCGCTGGGCGAAGGCGGCTGGGTCGCGGCGGCGCCTTCGGCAATCCCCCATGGCGCGCATGAAACGCCCCCGGCGGCGCTGGACGAGGCCGGCCTGGCACGCATCCGCCAGGCCTTTGTCGACGCTGCGCGGCGTGCGGCCCGCCTGGGCCTGCAGGCGGTGGAACTGCATGCCGCGCATGGCTACCTGCTGCACGAATTTCTCTCGCCGCTGGCCAACCAGCGCGACGATGCCTACGGCGGCAGCCTGGACAACCGCATGCGTTTTCCGCTGCAGGTGTTCGACGCCGTGCGCGCTGCGCTGCCGCCCGCGATGGCGCTCGGCGTGCGCCTCTCCGCGACCGACTGGGTGGATGGCGGCTGGGACCTGGAGCAGAGCTTGCGTTTCGCCGCGCTGCTGAAGCAGCGCGGCTGCGACTGGATCGACGTCTCGTCCGGAGGCGTCTCGCCGTTGCAGCGCATTCCAATCGGCCCCGGCTATCAGGTGCCGCTGGCGCGCGCCATCCGCCAGGCCACCGGACTTGCCACCATGGCCGTGGGCCTCATCACCGAAGCGCAACAGGCCGAGGCGCTGCTGCAGGACGGCAGCGCCGACCTCGTCGCCCTGGCGCGCGCCATGCTGTGGAACCCGCGCTGGCCCTGGCATGCCGCGGCTTCCCTCGGCGCCAGCGTCCATGCACCCGCACAGTATTGGCGCAGCGAACCACGCGAGGCACGCGGCGTCTTCACCAACGCCCACATCGGCCAACGCTGAGCGCGGACCAGCAAACGTGCTTGAGCACGTTTGCGCGCCGCGCGAAGGGTCTGCCGGCCTGCAAGCCGGCAAGCTCCGAGCGACTGGATGGGTCGGACCAGCAAACGTGCTTGAGCACGTTTGCGCGCCGCGCGAAGGGTCTGCCGGCCTGCAAGCCGGCAAGCTCCGAGCGACTGGATGGGTCGGGACCAGCAAACGTGCTTGAGCACGTTTGCGCGCCGCGCGAAGGGTCTGCCGGCCTGCAGGCTGGCGACCTGCGAGCACAATCGCCACGACGGTGCATGCACCAGGGTTGCCCAGGCAGCCCGGACCCTGACCGCACCAATGCGGTGCTGGCAGATCCCGCTAGCCTGGCATGGGGCTTGCTGGTTGCCGGCATGGAGACAGCAAGCGAGGCGATGATGCGGGCCTATTCCGAGTGCAGCGGCTTCGAGGACCCGGCCGCAGACGATGCAGCCCGCCCGGCGTGGGCCCGTCTCACGCGCTGGATGCGCGACACCGGCCTGCCGGCGCTGGCCGCCAAGCAGGAAGAGGCGAGGCTGGCGTTTTACCGCGAGGGCATCACCTTCGCGGTGTATGGCGAGAGCGGTGGCACCGAGCGCGCCATTCCCTTCGACATCATTCCGCGCATCATCACCGCGGCCGAGTGGGCGTATCTGCAACGCGGGCTGGCACAGCGGGTGCAGGCGCTGAACCTGTTTCTGGCCGACATCTATGGGCCGCAACGCATCATCCACGACCAGGTGGTGCCGGCCGAGGGTGTGCTCGACAACTCGCAGTACCGCGCCGGCATGAGGGGCGTGAAGGTGCCGTGCGGGGTGTACGGCGCCATTTGCGGCATCGACCTGGTGCGCACCGGCGAGCAGGAGTTTCACGTGCTGGAGGACAACCTGCGCGTGCCTTCGGGCGTGAGCTACATGCTGGAGAACCGGCGCATCCTGTCGTGGCTGGCGCCCGATCTGTTCGAGCACCACCGCGTCGCGCCCATCGGCAACTACCCCGACCTGCTCGATCTGACCCTGCGCGAGCTGGCGCCGAGCCACACCGACGACCCGACCGTGGTTGTGCTCACACCCGGGCCGTTCAACAGTGCCTATTTCGAGCACGCCTTCCTGGCGCAGAGCATCGGCGCCGAACTGGTGGAGGGGCAGGACCTGTTCGTCGACGACGGCTTCCTCTACATGAAGACCATCCGCGGCCCGCAGCGGGTGGACGTGATCTACCGCCGCATCGACGACGACTTCCTCGACCCGCGCGTCTTCCGCCCCGACTCCATGCTGGGCGTGCCGGGATTGTTCGAGGTCATCCGCGCCGGCAACGTGACCCTGGCCAACGCCGTCGGCACGGGTGTGGCCGACGACAAATCGGTCTACCCCCACGTACCGGCCATGATCCGTTACTACCTGGACGAAGACGCCATCCTGCCCAACGTGCCCACCTACACCCTGAGCGACCCGAAGCAATGCGCCCATGTGCTGGCCAACCTGGCCGAGCTGGTGGTGAAGGAGGCGCAAGGTGCGGGCGGTTACGGCATGCTCATCGGCCCCAAGGCCAGCCAGAAGGAGCGCGCGGCCTTCGCTGATCGCATCCGCGCCAATCCGGACAAGTACATCGCCCAGCCGACGCTGGCACTCTCGACATGCCCCACGCTGGTGGACGAAGGCGTGGCGCCGCGCCATGTGGACTTGCGTCCCTATGTGCTGCAGGGCTCCAGCGTCCGCATGGTGCCCGGAGGCCTCACCCGCGTGGCCCTGGTGGACGGCTCGCTCGTGGTCAACAGCAGCCAGGGCGGCGGCACCAAGGACACCTGGGTTCTGCAGGATTGAGTGGGTGTGCCCAAACCGCATGAACCCTGGCAAAACGTTGGAATGGTTTGAACTGAATGCAGGAGAGCCTCATGCTGTGCCGCACTGCTTCCGATCTGTTCTGGATGGGGCGCTCCGCCGAGCGCGCCGAATCCATGGCGCGCATGCTCGATCTGGCTCGCCGCCTGGCCGCTTTGCCTTCCTCGCACGGCGATCATGCGGCGCACTCGGTCTGGGCCTTGCCCCTGCTGTCCACCGGGGGCATTCCGACGGGTGCAAGACTGCAGGACATGAGCCCGCTGGACATGCTCGGGCGCTGCCTCATCGACCGCGACAACCCCTCGTCCGTACTCACCTGCGTGCAGCTCGCGCGCGACGCCGCGCGCAACCAGCGCTCGGTGGTCCCCGCCGAGGTCGTGGCCCCGCTGCAACTCATGCTCGGCAAGCTGCGCGCGCTCAAAGCCCAGCATCTGGTGAGCGGCGGCCTGGGGCAGGTGATCGGCGAGATCATGGCCTTCACCGATGCCTTTCGCGGTGTCACCATCGCCAACATGATGCGCAACGAGGCCTGGCATTTCCTGCGCCTGGGCAACTTTCTCGAGCGCGCCGACAGTGCCGTGCGGCTGTGGACGACTCAGGCCGACCCCGAATTTTCGCTGGTACGCGACGGCCCTGACAGCCCGCACGCCGGCTTTCACCGCGTCGCCCTGCTGGAGGCCGCCTCGGCCCTCATGCCGCTGCGCCGCCTGCACGGCGAACCCAATCGGGAGGGCGTGACCGAGATGCTGTTGCGTCGGCCCGACTTCCCGCGTTCGGCCAGCTTCTGCCTGGGCGAGGCCCAGAGCAACCTGGCGGCGCTGCAGGTCGACATGTGTGAACCCGTCATGCGCCAACTCGGCAGAGCCCTGGCCGGCGTCTCGTACCTTGAACCGGAGGCGGGCGCCACCGGCATGTTTGCGTTCGGCGCCGCACGCCAGGCCGACATCAGCGCCGTGGAGGCCGCCGTGAACGAGCGCTTCTTCGTCGCGCACATGCCGCTGCGCCGCGCCGCCTGATGCCGTGTCCTGGGGTGGCGGATTTGCGCGCGCCGGCGCAGCGCCGTTCCTGGGTGCCTCACCATTCTGCACCCCACCATGATCTCATGTCCTAGCCAGCCAATCACCTGCGCGGAGACATGAAATTCCGCACCGACAAGCAAGATACCCACTGGGGCGAACTTTCCGCACCTTGAACCGCGGTGTCCGCCGCGATTTCGCCTCAGGTCACACATGCTCAACTCCAGCGCGCGCTTGGGTCATGAACGCGGTTCACGAGCATGATCATGAGGGCCACATCGCTGTGCTATGTATCGCGCTCGAGTAGCACTTGCAATGCCGCAGGCAAGCCCTTGTTCGGCTTTTGTGGTGGTCTCGCATAACTGCCGCGTGTGGCACGACCGGCTGCCAGGGCAATCAGGGTTTCAGCATGGCGAACGGCACTGGATACGCCGTCGACCACCGGAACAGGAATTTCTTTGCGTATGGATCGCGCAAGCCCAGCCAGCGGTGCGCCTGCGAGCACGATGACATCGGCGCCGTCTTCGTTGACCGCCTGATTGCACAGGATGCGTAGCTGCTCGGCGTGGTCGTCCTGCACAGATCCGACGTCGCGCAAAGGCTGGTCGAGGTGGCGGATGCTCGCCAAGCGGTCGCTCAAGCCATAGGCATGCACACACTCGCGGTACCAGGCGGTGATGCGCCGCGAGATTGCGACAATCGAAAAGCGGCTGCCCAGCAGGCAGGCGCTCATGAGCGCCGCCTCGGTCAACCCGATCACTGGAATATCGACCGCTTCCCGGATGCCTCTGACGCCCGGATCACCAAAAGCCGCAATGATGAGGGCGTCGCAATCCGCCTCGTGTTCGGCGGCAAGACAGGCTGCCGCATAAGCGCCAATCACGGCTTCGAAGCGAGTCTCGATGTACGCCACGCCAACTTGCGCGGTCACGACATCAATCTGGGCATCGACCGATGCCGCACGCGTGGCCTCGCTCCGGATGAGTTCGGAAACGCTCTGCGAGATATTGGGGTTGATGAGCAAGATGCGCATGACTATGTTCCTGGGAACTGCTGCAGGGGCGGCAGGAGCGAAGGTCGGCCGCAATGCAAGAACCGGCCTCGACCTTGGCGTGGGTGGAAGCGTTCGCCATCCCAGATGATTTCCCCATTGACCAGCGTGATGCGAGGCCAAGCCCTCAGGGTCATGCCTTCATAAGGCGTGTAATCAACGGCATGATGCAGGGATGCGTTGGTCAAGGAAATTTCTCGTTCTTCCCAAATGACAAGATCGGCATCGCTCCCGATGGCGATGCTTCCTTTGCGCGGGTGTATGCCATAGGCTTTGGCAGGATTGGTTGCGGTGAGCTCAACAAAGCGGTTGAGCGTGATCCTGCCGCCCAGCACTCCCTCCGAGTACAGCAGTGGCATTCGCGTCTCCAGACCGGGGATGCCATTCGGAATGTGGCGAAAGGCGACCTCGCCGCCACCAGGCTTCTTGCCCTCGGGCGCGTTGAAGCGGAATGGCGCATGGTCCGACGAAAACACGGTGAACAAACCGTCCGCGAGACCATCCCAAATCACTTTCTGGTTCGATTTGTCACGTGGCGGAGGGCTGCAAACGCATCGCGCGCCCTGGTAGCTGTCATCGATACCGAGGTCATCGGCGGTTAGGAAAAGGTACTGTGGGCAGGTCTCGGCAAAAATCTTCATGCCCAGGGCACGTGCATTTCGGATCTGCTCGACGGCATCTCGCCCGGAGACATGGACGATGAGGATGGGCACATCGACCAGCTCCGATAGCGCAATCGCGCGATGTGTCGCTTCCCGCTCGACGAGCATGGGGCGTGCATGCGCGTGATAGCGAGGCGCGGTTCTGCCGCTAGCCTCGAGACGCCGGGTCAACCACTCGATGCAATCGGCATTCTCCGCATGGACCATGGCCATCGCATCATGCCGCTTGGCAAGTTCCAGGAGGTCGAGGATCTGGCCGTCATTCAACTTGAGATCGTCGTAGGTCATGTAGATTTTGAACGACGTATAACCCTTGCCGATGAGTTCCGGTAATTCATTCTCCAGAACTTGAGGGGTCGGGTCAC
>JAGWMO010000043.1:0-17755 GCA_028871675.1 Betaproteobacteria bacterium | reverse complement strand
ACGTGCGCGTGTTGCGCAGCTTTCAGCAGCATCCTGAATCGGCGTGCGACGCCATCAACCAGTTGATCGACCGGCAGATCGCGCGCATTCATCATCAGGTCGAATCGCTGCGCCTGCTGGTCACGACAATACGTGGTTTTGAAAAATGAAGCCATTGAAGGCAAATTTTTCCGCTTTCGTTCATATTGGTTCGCGTTGCGGCTGTGCAGTGCCAAAGCTGCCTTTGTTGGCCCGAGCCAGTCCCTCGCGCACAGGCGTGCGCTTACACGCGACCGCGCTCGCGCGTAGGGGGGGCTGTTTGTGTTTGGGCTGCGCGCATGGAGGGTACGAGCGCCCGGTAGAGCGCTTCACGCTGCACGCAGGCGGCGCGGGCCACCTGCGCCATGTCCTTGGCCTCGGCAATGTGCCGCTGGGCGAGGAGCAGGGCTGCGCGCCCAGCTGGTTCCCCAGATTCGTCAAGCGCGGACTCGAGGTAGCCAGCAGCGAAGCCCGGGTCGTCGTGCAGCAGATCGACGACAGTGGCTCGGGCTGTCCGGTCCATGGCCACCTCAGGCGACCCACACTTCGAGGTGCCGTCCGAGCACGCGCGCGGCGGCTTCGATCTGGTCAAGCCGCGAGGCGTGGCGCAGGTCGAACAGCCGGTCAACCTGCGGCATGTGCCAGCCCAGGCGCCGCGCCAGTTCGGCCTTCTTGATGCCCTGCTCGGTCATGGCCTGGTACACGCCCAGCTTCGCGCCTTCCAAGGCCGATGGGCGCACGGTGCGCTGCCCGCGTTTGGCTTTGCTCGCCACCGGCAGCGGCTTGCGCGCCTCGACGTAGAACGACAGCGCCGTTTCCAGGGCATCGACAGCTTGCAGCAGCGCCTCGTCTTCATCGGCGCCGAAGGTCAGCGCCTCGGGCACATCGGCGAACGTCACCAGCACGGTGTCGCCGTCAGGGGTCAGGGTCACGGGATAGTCAAACATGGGGTAGCCTCACTTCAATCCGAGTTGACGTTTGATCGCGGCCTCAAGCCCCTTGCCCAACTCGGCGGTGCCGTGCATGGGCAGCGTGGATTGCTTGCCGTTCAAGAAAACTTTGAGATGCGAACCCTTGCCGGGCTGAAAGGTGGCGCCTTGATGCTCCAGCCACTTCTTCATCTGCTTCGAGTTCATGGATTCAATTATAAACAGTTCTGTTGTGTTTTTCAAGGGGCTGCGACGGGGCAATGCAACACGAATGTTGCGGAGCACACGTCAATCCATCTCCTGCTGCTCGGCCGCAAGCCCATCACCAATCGCGACCAGCTCGGTGCCGGGTGCCTCGGCGGCCTGGCGCTCGGGTAGGTGCGCACGACCTTGCGCGCTTCTTTGTGGTTCAGGCAGCGCTCGATCTCTTCGCCAAGCACGCCGTTTTCGCCCATCAGCGTGGCTCCGGTGCGCCGCAGGTCGTGGGGAGTCCAGTTGCCACCTGGCAATCTGGTCGCGCAGCAAAACGATCTCCGCAGGTGAGAGCGCCCTGTCACGTTCGGCCTCGGGTCCGCCTACATGTGCTTTATCGACGCCGGCCAGCGGACTGCGGGCGATCCACTCGCGGGCCTCGGCCCAAGAGAAGAATTGTTTGAGTTCACGCAGGGCCACGTTGGCCTGGCGCCGCGATCCTCGAGCGACGATGCCGTCGAGACAGGCGACCAGTTCGCCCTTGCGCAGTTGCGGTAGCTCAAGTTCACCCAAAGTGTTCAGAATGTCTTTGCGCAGACCCCGCAACGCTTCGCGACCTTGATCCTTGCGCGCCTGAAGTTGCGCTTGCGCCCAGCGATCAACCGCAGCGGAGAAGGTGAGCTTGTTGGCCATGATCGTGGTCGCCTGCGGGTCCAGGGTCTTGCGTCTGGGCAGGCAGGCGTAACGCCGTGCCGGTGGGGTCGTGCTGGCTCATGATGGCGGATCTCGGTGAACGGTGCCATCATTGAACAGCCTGTACCTGCTACAGGGTCAAGTGCCTTGGTGCCTGTGCACGAGAGGGGAATGCAAGATGCGAATCGGCGAATTGGCGCAGCGCGGCCACTGCGACGTGGAGACGGTGCGTTTTTACGAGCGCGAGGGCTTGCTGGACGCGCCCGCCCGCGAGGGCAACGGCTATCGCAACTACAGCAGCGACCACCTGGCGCAGCTCAACTTCATTCGCCACTGCCGCTCGCTGGGCATCGGCTTGCCGGACGTGCGCGTGTTGCGCAGCTTTCAGCAGCATCCTGAATCGGCGTGCGACGCCATCAACCAGTTGATCGACCGGCAGATCGCGCGCATTCATCATCAGGTCGAATCGCTGCGCCTGCTGGAGCAGCAGTTGCACGCGCTGCGCGAAACCTGCCAGGCCAAGCAGACGGCGAGCGCATGCGGCATCCTGCAGAACCTGCGACACGCCGCAGCTGGCGAGCCTTGCACATGCCATGCGGAACCTGCAGCAGTGCAGGGTCAACAGGGGTGATGCGCTTGACGATGGCCGGTCACACGGCCAGGCCCACGGCGCATCGACCCGGCGATTGACGCCAGCCAAGCCACCAAGCGGCTCGTCGACGGTTCGCCATCGCGGTTCATGAAAAACCGGGCTTGCGCGGCAGGTGCAAGGTGGCCTCCAAGCCGCCATCCGGGTGGTTGCGCAAGGTCACATCGCCACCGGCCGCGCGCGCGATGTTGCGGGCGATGCCGAGCCCCAGGCCGGTGCCGCCGGTCTCGCGGCTGCGTGATGCTTCGAGCCGATAGAACGGCTCGAACACCTTGTCGAGTTCGTCTGGCGTGATGCCGGGCCCCTGGTCCAGGATGCGCAGGGTGATGGCTGCGGGACCGTCTTCGACGATGACGCGCGCCTGCCTGCCGTACAGGACGGCGTTGTCGATCAGGTTGGAGACGCAGCGTTTGAGCCGTTCGGGGTCGCCGACGTAGGGGGCCAGTGCGCGCCCTTCGATGAGGACTTCGCGCTGCATGTCCTGGTTGTCCGCCTGCAGGCTTTCAAGCAGCGCCGTGATGTCGATCGGCCGGGCGACCTGGGGTGTCTCAAGCCCGCGCATGAAATCCAGCGTGTGCGTCACCATCCGTTCCATCTCGCGCAAATCCTTGTCGAAGCGCTGGCGCAAATCGGCGTCTTCCAGCAGTTCGGTGCGCAGGCGCATGCGGGTGATTGGCGTTTTCAGGTCGTGCGACATGGCGGCGAAAATGCGGGTGCGGTCCTGAATGAAACGCACCAGGCTGGACTGCATGATGTTGAACGCATGCGCGGCGCGCCTCACCTCGGTCGGCCCGGTCTCGGGCAGCGGCGGCCGGTTGATGTCCTTGCCCAGGGCATCGGCGGCGGAGGCCAGGACCGCCAGCGGCCGGGTCATCCAGCGCACCGCCGCATACGACAGGACGAGCACCGTCAGCAGCAGCACCAGCAGGGTCAGCAGCAGTCGCCACGGCGTGCTGGCCGGGCCTTGCGGCAACTGGGTGTCGAAAGCGACCCAGCGGCCGTCGCGCAGTTGCACCTGGGTCAGGAACATCAGACCCGATGCCATGCCGGATCTCATCGCCGGCATGGCCGACATGCCCGGCATCGCGGCCGACATGGCCGTTGCCATGCCCCCATGTCCACCCATCATGTCCTGGCGGCCGGACTCGAGCCCGGATGGCCTGGCGCCCGGCGCGGCCTGCCGGACGGAAACCCGCAGCGGCCGCGCATCACCCAGCGCGGCATGCAGCGCGGCCGAGAACATGGCGGCATGGGGGTTGTCCAGCGCCGCGGCACGCGGCGCACGCGGCGCTGCCTCCAACCTCACCACCTGCGGCGGCACGCTGAGGATGGTGACGATGCGCTGCTGCTCGGCAGGGCCGAGGGAATCGAGCAGCTTGACGATGTCGGCGATGCGCTGCGCCGACTGCATGCCGCTGCTGCGCAACAGCAGGCGATCGCGCTCGGCGAAATTGATCGAGGCGCTCAGGATCTGGGCGAACACCAGGCCGCTGAACAGGATCAGCATCATCCGCCCGAACAGCGAGGCCGGCAGCAGACGCATCAGGTTGTTGCCTCGACCGGGGCCGACAGGACATAGCCGATGCCGCGCACGGTCTTGATCAGGACGGGGTCGCGCGGGTCGTCGCCCAGGCGCTGGCGCAATCGGCTGACCTGCACGTCGATGCTGCGATCGAGCGGGTCGGCCTCGCGGCCCTGCGTCAGATCGACCAACTGGTCGCGGTTGAGCACCCGGTTCGAATGGCTCAGAAAAACCCGCAGCAGCCGGTACTCGGCGCCACTCAGCGCGACCACCACGCCGCCGGGCGAAACCAGGTGGCGATGCGCGGTGTCGAGGGTCCAGCCGGCGAAGCGCACCTGGCGCACCTCGTCCGGCTGAAGATTGCGCGGCAGGCTGCGGGCGCGACGCAGGATGACCTTGATGCGCGCCAGCAACTCGCGCGCGCTGAAGGGCTTGGGCAGATAGTCGTCGGCGCCCATTTCCAGGCCGACGATGCGATCGGTTTCCTCGCCGCGTGCCGTCAGCATCAGGATGGGGATGTCGGACTTGGCGCGCAGCTTGCGGCACAGGGTCAGGCCGTCGTCGCCAGGCAGCATCAGGTCGAGCACGATCAGGTCGACGCCGGAGGCCAGCAGCGCGCGCTCCATGGCCTTGCCGTCGCCAACAGCCGTCACGCGCAAGCCGTTCTTCTGCAGATAAGCGCTCAGCAGGTGGCGAATCTCGGCGTCGTCGTCGACGATCAGGATATGGTCGGAGGTTTCCATGCGCCGATTTTGGCCGGCGGGCCGGGTGCTCAGGAAAAAACAATGTAACGCAGCATGTCAACGCCAGGATCGCGCGCAGTGCGATACAAAAAAGCGCTTTGTTGACATGGCGCGCTTACATGCCGAGGCTGCAATGGGAACCGTTGCGAAGGACTTCCTTCCATCGGGCCCGGCGGGATCGTCCCACGGACCATTCGCTCAATTCAGACAGGAGCAGCACCATGAAACGCAATCAGAACGTCATCGTCGGCATCGCCGCCGTCTTGTCCGCCGCCGCCATCGGCACGGCCTTTGCGCAATCCGGCGGCATGGGCTCATCGCGCATGTCGGGCAGCGCCGCCAGCATGGAGTCGGGGTCCATGATGGGTGGAGGCATGATGGGTGAGGGCGACATGCGTCAGCGCGGCATGGCCGAAGGCATGATGCATGCGGGTGATTCCGCGGCGATGGTGGACCGCCGTCTGGCCGACACCAAGGCCGCGCTGCACATCACCGCCGCGCAGGAACCCGCCTGGCAAGCCTTCGCCACCCAGGCGAAGCAGCAAGCCGGGGCCATGCAAACCATGCGTGGCAAGCTGCAGGGCGCGGACGCGAACGCAACCGCACCCGATCGTATGCAGGCACGCACGCAGTTGTTGCAGCAACGCCTGAGCGGCATGGAGGCCATGACCAAGGCCTTGAAGCACCTCTACACCGCGCTGAGCCCCGAGCAAAGGAGCATCGTCAACCAGCGCCTGAGCATGATGGGCGAACAGCGAATGGGCATGAGCGCTCATGCCGAGTGAACCCGGTTCAAGGCACGAGTTGCGCCGGCGCATCCGATACCGATGCGCTGGCGACTCAGGCTGGATCGGCGTTGCCCACCAGATGATCGCGACGGCTTGCGGCACCGGCCAGCAACAGCGCGTCCAGGGTTTCGGAAAACAGCGCGTCCAGGGTCAGGGTCGGCCAGAAGTGGCATGCCGTGCGCGCCACAAGCTCGGCATCGCCAAACCAGGCGCGCAAGTCGTCGCAGGCCACACCCTCGGGCTGTTGCAGCAACTGGAACTTGAGCAGCACGCGCAGGCCGTGGCGGGCATGGCGCTCGGGGTTGGCCTCGAAGACGCCGAGGCGCGAGCGCGCACGCGCCAGTGCCGCGGCCACGTCCGTGAAAACGGCGCCATGACCGGGGATGACGGCGGCGGGAGCGAGGGCCGCGATGGCGTCCAGCGTGCGGCGCGTTGCCGCGAAGCCGCTCTCGCCCACCATTTCGGGAAAGACCACGCCGAAACCATGCTGCCAAAGCGCATCTCCGCTGATGAGCAGGCGCGCCTCGGGCTGAAACAGCATCAGCGCATGCGGGTCGTGGCCCGGCGCGGCGTGTACCCGCCAAGACATGCCGCCCAGCTGCAGCAGATCGCCGGCCGCCATGCCGGCCGCCGCGCTGAAGCCGGCCGCCTGCTGGCCGGTGGAGCGAAAAGAGAGCGCGTCTTCGTCCCAGTTGTTCACCGCCTGCAGTTCGCCGGCCGGCACGGTGACGGCGCAGTGCGCGGCGCCGCCATACGTCGCCTGCAACGCGGCATTGCCACCGCAATGGTCCGAATGCAGATGGGTGTTGACGATGCGCGCGAGCTGCCGTCCGTCCAGCGCATGCCGCACCAACGCCACCGTCTGCGCCGCATGCAGCACGTAGCCCGTGTCCACCACGCTGGCGCTGTGGTCGTCGTCCAGGAACACGATGTTGTTGGCCGACAGCCAGCCGCGCTCGAGCAGCCGCATCGAGCGCGGCAAGGGCAAAGCGGGCGTGGAAAGCTCGGTGGGCGTGGGCGTGTTGTGCATGGATGGCGAAGACGGTCGAGCGGGCAGAGACGGGGATTGAATCAGCATGGTGGAGGCAAGGTCGATACAGCCGGGTGCAGCCAGTCGTGGCCGGCCCTGGTGCCGCAATCTGCACCACACAGGTGCCGCGCTTGGGCCGCGCAGGGGCCACAAGCCTGGAGTGGCGGTGGCTTCCGGGCAGACTTAGCATAAGGTGAATCGCAACCGGAGATCGTGGCATGGACAGACCCTCGTTGTTCTCCTCGGACTTGCGCGCCGCCTACGAGCACCTGCACGCGGCCAGCCGCGCAGACCCCTACCCCGACTGGCCGGCGCGGCGCGACCGGCTCAAGCGGTTGGCCGCCCTGATCCAGGGTCACGAAGCCCTGTTGTGCGACGCCATCTCCGACGACTTCGGCCACCGCGCCAGGGCCGAGACGCAGGTGCTGGACATCGTGCCGTCGCTCGAAGCCATCCGCCATGCGCTGCGCCATGGCGCCGGCTGGATGCGTGCGCGCCGCGCGTCCACGTCCATCTGGTTCTGGCCAGCTCGCGCCCAGGTCCTGCCGCAACCTCTGGGTCTGGTGGGCATCATCGTGCCGTGGAACTATCCGCTGTATCTGGCCGCGGGTCCGCTGGCCTCGGCCTTCGCGGCGGGCAACCGCGCGATGGTGAAGCTCTCCGAATACAGCCCCGCCTTCGGCGCCCAGTTCGCGCGCCTGGTGCGTGCGGCGTTCGATCCCGCCGAACTGGTCATCTTCACCGGCGACGCCGACGAGGCCGCGGCGTTCAGCGCCCTGCCGTTCGATCACCTGTTGTTCACCGGCTCCACCGCGGTGGGGCGTCGCGTCATGGCCGCCGCCAGCGCCCATCTGGTGCCGGTGACGCTGGAACTCGGCGGCAAATCACCCGCGGTGCTGACGCCCGGATGCGACCTCGCCCTGGCCGCCGAGCGCATCGTTTACGGCAAACTGGTGAACGCCGGGCAGACTTGCGTCGCGCCCGACTATGTGCTGGTGCCGCGCGCCGAGATGCATGCCTTCGTCCGCGCCTGCGGCGAGGCGGCGCGCCGTCTCTACCCCGCGGGCCTCGATAGCCCGGACTACTGCAGCATCGTCGACCTGCGCCACTACAGCCGGCTCACCAGCCTGCAGGCTCAGGCGCATACCGCGGGGGTCAAGTCGCATGCGCTGTTCGACGGCGCGCAGCGCATGGACCTGCGGCATCGTCTCGCACCCATGCTGTTCATCGATCCGCCGCATGACCTCGCGCTGATGCAGGACGAGATCTTCGGCCCCTGGCTGCCGGTGCTGCCCTACGACACGCTGGAGCAGGCGATGGCCCTGGTCAACGCCGGCCCGCGCCCGCTGGCGCTCTACTGGTTCGATCGCGACAAGCGCCGCATCGCCCACGCCCTGCGCGCCACCCACGCCGGCGGCGTCACGGTGAACGACGTGCTCATGCATGTGGCGCAGGACGACCTGCCCTTCGGCGGCGTCGGCCACTCCGGCATGGGCCACTACCACGGCCGCTGGGGTTTCGACACGTTCAGCAAGCTCAAGCCCGTGTTGCGCCAGCCGCGCCTGGCAGGCACCGCGCTGATCCGCCCGCCCTATGGCAAAACCTTCTCGCGCCTGATGGCGCTGATGAAGCGCTGACGCACGACCCATGCCATGGTCGATGCAGCGCGCAGGAATGCCGGTGCGGAACCGACACAACCCGGCATGAGCCTGCGTCCATGACAGCCCGCTGGCTGCGTCGCCTCCTGCTTGCGCAGCTTGCCACGCTGTTGGTTCTGGGCGGCGTGTTGGCTTGGTTCGGTCACCCCCGGCTGGCGCTGGTGCTGGTCCTGCTCGGACTGCCTGCCGGCTACCTGCTGCTCACCGGCGCGCATGTGCTGCTGCAAGCTGCCTGGTGCGCGCGCCACGAGACGCCCGCTTGCCCTGACATGGTCCGCTGGCGTGTCTGGTTGACGGAAGCGGGCTTGCAAATGCGCGCCTTCATCTGGCTGCAGCCCTGGCGTGAACGAGCGTGGCCAGACGCGCTGAACGCGCCCGCCGCAAGGGATCGGCCAGGCGGCCCTGCGTGTGGGCATCCCCCCGGCAATGCGCCGCACGAGGCCGGTGTGGTGCTGGTGCATGGCTACTTGTGCAACCGCGCCTTCTGGAACCCCGTGCTGGCGCGGCTGCAGGCTGAAGGCACGCCCTTCATCGCGGTGAACCTGGAGCCGACGTTGCGCGCGATCGGCGACTACGCACCCGGCATCGATGCCGCGGTGGTGCGTCTTGCGACCGCCACCGGCCGACCGCCGGTGCTGCTGGCCCACAGCATGGGCGGGTTGGCGGTGCGCGCCTGGCTGGCGTCGAGTTCGGCCAACGCCGCGCGCGTGGCCAGTGTCATCACCATCGGCTCACCGCATGCCGGCGCATGGACCGCGCGCTACGCCAACACCATCAATGCCGTGCAGATGCGACCGGGCAGTGCCTGGTTGCGGGCACTGCTGGACATGGAAAGCCGGCAGCGACAGCCGCCCATGCACTGCATTGCCGGCGATTGCGACCAGCTCGTCTACCCGCCCCAGACCGCCCTGCTGCCGGGTGCACAGACCTTGCGGCTGCGCGGCACCGGGCATCTGGCCCTGGCCTTCCATCCGGCCACCTGGGACGCGCTGCAAACGGCCTTGCGGCATGCGCGTGAAGGCCGTGTCGGTGCGTTCATGTCCGGTCGAACGGCCCCGGATGAACATGAGACCATCTGAGCAGCCCCAGGGTCGGTTCACCGCCCCGCACTTCGCGGGGGGGCAGGCAAACCGGGGGCGGCCGAGGGCGTCATCGCGGGATGACGCCAACCGTTCTCATGCGCCTGCAACGTCCGGCGCGATGTCGTGCTCGCCCGGCAGCACGGCTCCGGGCGCGATCTCGGCCTGAGCCGCAGCCTGCAGGTACAGCGGCGCGAAGTCGGGCGCGGTGGCGCCGAACAACTGCGCGAAGTTGTCGATGACGAAATAGGTGGCCTGGTAGTCGTCGATGCGGTAGCGACTGCGCAACAGCCGCGGCACATCGAAGGGCAGACGCCGCGGCTTCGGGCTGTGCAGGCTGTACTCCACCTCGCCGCCGGACGACAAAATGCCCGCGCCGTAAATGCGCAGGCCCCGTGCCGAGCGGACCAGTCCGAACTCCACCGTATACCAATACAAGCGGGCAAGGTACTGCAAGGCGTCCAGGCCCTCGGCCTTGAGGCCTCCGGCGCCGAAGGCCTGCATGTAGTCGGCGAAGGCCGGCTCGAACAGCAGCGGCACATGGCCGAACAGGTCGTGAAACAAGTCGGGCTCGACGATGTAGTCGAACTCCTCGGGCTTGCGCAGCCAGACCGTCACCGGGAATCGCCGCTGGCTGAGCAGCCGGAAAAACGCATGCTCGGGAATCAGCCCGGGAACCGCCACGATCTCCCAGCCTGTGGCGGCGCGCAGCCGCGGGTTGATGTCGGCAAACCGCGGGATGCCTGCGGCCGCGACCAGATGTCCGAGGGCCAGCAAAAACTCTTCGCAGGCCCGTCCAGGCACCAGCGCCATCTGCCGCGCGTAAAGCCGTGCGAACAGCGCATGCTCGGCCGGCGTGTAACGCCCCCAATGCTGGTCGCAGGTGTAGTCCGCATGGGCCTGGCCATAGTCGCCCCGTGGCGTGATGCTGGCCTCGCCATAGATCACTGGCGTGGTTGCGGCTGCGGCCGGGTCACGCGCGGAGGAAGGTTTCATGCGCATGCACGCCGTCAGTCGTGCCGGCCGGGGCCGCGGCAGCAGTCGACACACTGAACCCCAAGCCGGCAGCTGGAACCGCCGCCATGCGGACTGTCAGCCGCCGCCACGCTTGCATCGTCGTCATGCTGGTTCACCTGCTGTCGGCCGTCGATGTTTGGGCGAATCGATCAGGCGGCACTGGGCAGGACGCCACGCCGCATCTGGTCGAGTTCGATGCTCTCGAAGAGGGCCTTGAAGTTGCCCTCGCCGAACCCCTGGTCGCCCTTGCGCTGGATGATCTCGAAAAAGATCGGGCCGATCACGGTCTGGGTGAAGATTTGCAGCAACAGGCGCTTGGTCGGGGCGGTCGTGCCGTCCAGCAGGATGCGGTCGGCCCGCAGCCGCTCGATCTGCTCGCCATGCCCCGGCAGGCGTTTGTCGAGGAGTTCGTAATAGGTGTCGGGGGTGCCCAGGAACTGCACACCGGCGGCGCGCAGGCCCTCCACCGTGGCGTAAATATCGTCGCTGGCCAGGGCGATGTGCTGGATGCCCTCGCCGTGGTAGAGGTCCAGATACTCCTGGATCTGGCCGGCCTTCTCCTGGCCTTCCTCGTTGATGGGGATGCGGATCTTGCCGCAAGGGCTGGTCATGGCCTTGCTCTTCACGCCGGTGACCTGCCCCTCGATGTCGAAATAGCGAATTTCGCGGAAGTTGAACAGGCGCGTGTAGAAGTCCGCCCACTCGCCCATGCGGCCGCGGTGCACGTTGTGCGTCAGGTGATCGATCTCGATCAGTCCCGCGCCGGCGTGTTCGGCCGAGGCGCCGTCCAGCGGCACGAAGTCCACGTCGTAAATGGAGATATCGCCGATGCCGCCCCGGCGTCCGTCCTTGCCGCGCCAGCGGTCGACGAAGTAAATGACGCTGTCGCCGATGCCCTTGATGGCCGGGATGTTCAACTCCATCGGTCCGCTGCGGGCGTCGAAGCCCCAGGCGCCCAGGTCGAGCGCGCGCTTGTAGGCGGCGGCTGCATCGTCGACGCGAAAGGCAATGGCGCAGATGCTCGGTCCGTGCAAGCGGGCGAAGCGCTGGGCGAAGGAATCGGGCTCGGCGTTGACGATGAAGTTGATGCCGCCTTGGCGCCACAGCGTGACATGCTTGTGCCGGTGACGGGCGATGGCCCTGAAGCCGAGTTGAGCGAACAGCGTCCCGAGCTTTTCGGGCTCGGGCGCGGCGTACTCGACGAACTCGAAGCCGTCGGTGCCCATCGGGTTGCTTGCAGTCGCAGCGGTCATGCGCATCTCCATGAATACATATCCGTTTTGTGCCATGCACTGTAAGCTGGCTCAGACGCACTTTTCTGGCGTTCTTTGGCTTATTCTGATGGATACACGCGAATAATCTGCGCACCATCCATCAAACACGCATGCATCATGCAAACCATCAGCCTTGATACTCTTGACCGTATCGATCGCACTCTGCTCAACCAGCTCCAGCGTGACGCGCGTTTGACCCAGGAACAGTTGGCCGAGCAGGTCGGGCTGTCCGCGTCGGCCGTGCAGCGCCGCGTCAGGCGCATGGAGCAGGCGGGCATCATTCAGGGCTACCACGCCGCGGTGGACGCGCGCCGACTGGGCCTGGGTCTGAGCGCCATGCTCAGCGTGCGCCTGGAAAAGCACCGGGCCGAGAGCCAGCGCGCGCCCCTGGACAGCTTTCGCGCCGCGGTGCAGACCTGGCCGGAGGTGGTGGAGTGCCTGGCGCTGACCGGTGAGATGGACTACCTGCTGCGGGTGCACGTGCAGGACATGGAGCATTACGCCCATTTCGTGCTGCAGACCCTGCTCAAGCACGAGAGCGTGGAGGACGTGAAATCCAGCTTCGTGCTGGCCCAGATCAAGCCCTATGCGGGCATCGCCCTGTAGGGCCTGTCGACGCGATGACTGCGACCCGGCTTCAGACCGGCTGGGGACGATGCAGGCCGAGCTTGATGGCGAAGTCGAGCTGGCCGGTGGTGTTTTCCACCCACTCGTCCAGATGACTCAGCATGCTGTGGTGCGGCACCTTGAGGCAAGCCTCGGTTTCGCTGCCGGCGACATGCACCTCCATGCCGGCGCGGCGGGCGATGCGCATCATCGCCGCGTTCTGCGTCAGGCATTGCATGGTGAGGGTTTCAATGCCGTGGTTGCGCGCGAACATCGCCGCGCGCTGAAACAAGCGCGTGCCGATGCCCTTGCCGCGTCCGCTTTGCAGCACTGACACGCCGATCTCGGCCTGGCATGGCTGCGCCGGGTCGCAGGATAGGGCGATGTGCGCCACCGCGATCAGCTCCAGCTTGCGGCTGAAGACCCCGAAGATCTCATCGCGAAGGAAATCGATGCGGTCTACGTAGGCGGCAATCTGCGCATCGCTCGCGGCATAGCCGAAGCGCAGGTAACGGTCGTCTGCGCTCAGCGCGAGGAAATGCGCCCGCAGTTCAGCCAGGTGTTCCCGGCCGATCGCACGGATGGGGATTGTCGCCTGGGCTTGCTGGTTGAAATACGGCAGAACCTGCGCATGGGCCTCGGGCGGCGAGTCGGATGGCGCCAAAAAACCCGGCTCATGGATGGGCATCATATGTTTGCGTCCGTGGAGTGGCGCATCGTGATGTTGCAATGCACCAAATATAGCCCCATCGAGCCGGAATACAAGTCCGAGGGCCATGGCGGCGCCAACGGCGCCATCAACTCCACGGCAGGGCAGGCGCCATGCGCAAGCATCGCGCCCCGCCGCCTGTCATCAGCCTGACACCGACATGGGCGAGATTCGGGCTGCGCCCCGGCGCCAACCCGCACGACATCACCCAACCCCATGACGCACACGGTCAAACACCCGGTCCTGCGCGTGCGTTTCGCCTCGGCCACGGCGGATTGCAGCGATACCCATTCCGAGCCCATCGCACCCGGCGATGCGTTGTTGCGCCTGCGCGAAGGTGACGCCTGGGCAGCGCTGCTCAGCAGCGGCCACGACGTGCGCGACATGACGGACTGGCTCATGCTGCTGCGCCACCAGCCCGGCGGACGCCTGCCGGGCGCGCTGGCGCTGCTGCCCGACGTCGCCGACCCCGGTGCCCTGGCGGCACTGCGCGCCGGCGCCGATGCCGTGCTGCACATGACCAGCACCGCCGCCCTGATCCGCGCACAACTCGGCCGGCTGCGCGAGCGCGTGGCTCCGCAGCCCGCCGGCTGGCTGCAGTTGGATGACGACCTGGCGCTGGATGGGCAGGCCAGACGCCTTGACTTGAGCGCCACCATCCGTCCGCCAGCGGACTCCCCCCAGGCAGGGCCAGGGAGCTTGGGAGCGGCCCTGCGTCTCCCGGGGAGCGCCCTCCTCCATGCACAGGCGAACTCCCCCCAAGGCGGTCCGAGAGATCTCGGCGCACTCCACCCTGAAGGCATGCGGTCATTGGTGCTGCCGCCTCAACTCTTCCAGCTGCTCTGGGCCCTCGCAGCACAGGCTGGGCATGTGCTTGGTCCCCAGGCGCTGCGCCTGGCGATGGACATTCCTGCCCAAGCCCAGGCCGACACGGTGCACACCGCCGTGGGGCGCCTGCGACGTGCGCTGCGCCCACTCGGGCTGCACGAGCATGTGCAGACGGTGCATGGTGTGGGCTACCGCTGGCACCGAACCCGGCCACCGATGCAAACGACGACCAGCGCGGACGACGCTGCGCCTCGACAAACCTGAGAGCACTGGCTTGTCGACACCCGCCGCGCAGCAGACCTGCCGACCGGCGCCACCCGCCGCCTCTGTTCCTGATGTCGATTGGCGTTCGCAACGTCAACGTTTGCGTACAAGTTTGACGCCGGCGGTCAGATCTTCGTCAGGTTGATGCAACCGGGGTGTCATGCGCCCTGGCTGCAATAGCGCCCTGAACCCGTGGGCCAGACAACCTCGCGGACAAGCCGAACCCGACCCACCCCGGAGGATTGCATGCAGCACCCGATCACGCCCACCGCGCAACCCGCGTTCAAACCCGGCCTGCTCGCGCAGGCGCTGTTCGCCGCCCTGCTGGCCGCGCCCGTCGCTGCACAGGCCCAAAGCGCGCCGACCGACCTCGGCAGCGTCCAGGCGGGCTCGCAAGGTGCCGTCGCCAAGAAGAGCAGCGAACAAAAAAAGCTCGAGGCGGCTCAAGTGTTCAAGTCAGGACAGGCAACCAAAGTCATCACGAAAACGGAGTTGAAGGCAGCGGGGCCGTTCGGTGGCAGCGCCCAGGCGCTCGCACTGGTTCCCGGCGTCGGGGTCTCGGGTTATGGCTCGACCGGCGCAACCAAGAACTCCATCAGCATCAACGGAATCAAGCAGGGTTGGGGGGGGTTCAGCGGCGCCCAGATCGACAACGGCTCGATTTCCGTCACCTTCGACGGGGTGCCGATGGTCAACCCATCGAGTGGCTTGTGGGCGTCGCCGCAGATCCCTCAACTCGGGTTGTTGCAAAGCATCGGTGTCACCTACGGCCCGGGCGATCCCGAGGACCGTTGGTACAACAACATCGGGGGGCAGATTGCATTTGTTCCCCTTCAACCCAGTGACAAGGCCGGCGGTTCCATCGGCCTGAGCGTCGGCAGCTACGGTGCACGCAACCTCGACTACGTGCTCAACACCGGTGAACATGACGGTTGGTCGACGATTCTGGCGGGTGGTACAGGCTCATCCAACAGTTTTCGCACGGCTGCCGATGGCTTCGACAACCGTAGCCAGAACTATGCGGTCTTCCTGAAGACCCGTAAGCAATTCGAACTGGGCGATTTCTCCATCGGCTTTTACCAGGCACGCGGCACGGGTTACCGCCCCATGGCGGTGCCGACGACAACCATCCCGGATGTCACTCTCAACGGCACGGCCAACTCACCGCTGTACAGCCAGCCGGCTTCGGGCTTTTACAGCACGGTACCCGGGAATGTCTGGAACAAGATTGACACCAACAAGACCCGCCTGATCTACGGCAAGTTCAACGTTGCCCTCGACTCCAGTTTGACGCTGCATAACCTGCTCTGGTATCGCCTCGGCGAACGCGTGCATGATCACTACGCCAATTATGGATTGAGCAGCCCGGCCAATTTATTCGAGCACAACAACCCGAGCACTTCGGTTTACGGCGACAAGATCTGGGCCGACATCAGCCTTCCGCATAATCTGGTCAGCGTCGGTGGCTTTTTCCTGAAAAGCACCTACAACACCCGCAACGCTTTCTACAACCCAGCCGATTTGGTGGGAACGTCGACGACGGTCTACGGCAGTCAGACCGTCCCCAACGCCAAGTATCGCAGCGATTATTTCAACCAGACGGATTTGGCGGTTTTCGCTCAGGACAAGATCAGCCCACTGGCCAACCTGGATGTGACCCCCGGCATCCGGTTGATCAGCGACCAGACGGTTTATGCACCAGCCGGCCAGACCGACTTTGCCCAGTCCTACGCACTCAACCCCTCTGCCGATCAGGGCACGCTGCCCGGCGCAAACGTCACACACCGAGACGTCGAACCCTCGATCAGCGTCAACTTCCGACCCTTGCCGTGGTTGGCGACTTTCGCCAACTACGCGGTGGCCTACAAGGAGCCGCAAGTTGGCGGCGGCGGCGGTCTGTACCAGTCAACCCCGCCCATCTACAACCTGGAGAAAAGCCAGGATTACAACGTCGGCTTCAAAATCCACGTTGAAAACAGCCAGTACCTGCATCACTTCTTTTTATCGGCCGCGTATTACCACCTGCACTACAGCAACCAGTACATCCCGCTCACCGACGCCAATGGCAATTACATCGGTGACGCGAACGGTGACTCCAGCTACAAAGGCATCAACATTGCCGTGGCGGACGATCTTCTTTACAACTTGGGTGTATTCGCGAACGTGAACTTCGAGAAGGCGGATTTCAACAACTACACCACCGCAGGCGTGAGCTATGCCAACCTGCCGGTTTCGAACGTTCCGAACCGAACCTTCAACGTCGGCATCAACTACAAGATCTACAGCCATGGCATGCTCTGGGTTCCGGCCATGTCGTACCAGTACACCGGCGCGCAATCCATGTGGAGCGACTTCACCAACACGCCAACCACGCAACAGGCGCCAGCCTACGGCCTGCTGAATTTGACCCTGGATGGCACGGTCCCGTTGCACGAGTCGCTGCTGCGTGACTTGCATTTCGGTTTTGGCGTCCTGAATGCAACGAACAAGGAATACAACGCCAACCAGTTCATCAGCTTTGACGGCGAGTGGGTCGGCATGGGCACCAACCCGAACCAGCAATTCATCCTGGCGACGCCGGGAGCACCCCGCACGGTCTTTGCCAGCCTGTCGGCTGATTTCTGATGGATGCGGCCCATCCCGGGCTTCCATCCAACTCCGAAAAATCACATGGGGCGAAAGTTCGCGCAATCGTCACGAACTTTCGCCCCGGTGTTGATCTCCCCACCTTCCTTTCCGGACTCTCACCATGTCGTTCGACACGCTCACCCGCATCGCCCAGACCTCGGGCGGCATTCTCTACATCATGCTGGTCCTGCTCTTCGTGGCTCTGGCCGTGACCTTGGAGCGCTTCTGGACCCTCTCGCGCATGCTCGACGCGGCCAAGACCTGGGTGCATGAATTGAAGGGCCACGCGCATGTGGACCCCAAATTGCTCAAAAGCCTGGTCGAAGCCAACGCCGAGACACCGGCGGCGCAGGTGGTGTCCGTGGCCCTGCACCACGATCTGAGCGACGCCGTCGAGCACTTTTCCAGCCGCCTGGAAGAGGCCGTGATGGATCAAGCCCCGCGCATCGACCGGGGGCTGTGGGTGCTCGACACCATCGTCACCCTGGCCCCGCTGCTGGGCCTGCTGGGCACCATCATCGGCATGTTCAACACCTTCTCGGCGCTGGCCCATCCCGGGGCGGCTTCGCAGGCCGTGACCGGGGGCGTGGGCGAGGCGCTGGTGGCCACGGCCGCCGGATTGTTCATCGCCGTGCTCGGCTTGGTGGCGTTCAACGCGCTGAACCAGCGCGTACGCCTGCTGATGCACCAGTTGGAGCGCATCAAGCTCATGCTGGTCAACCGCATGCTGCCGCATTACCGCGAGGGGGGCGTGCGCGGCCCCGCGCGGCACCCGGCCCTGGCCCCGGTCGGCCCCAACCGCGCCGCGCCTTCCGGCGCCCTGGGCCCGGCGCTGCAACAACAATTGGCCTGACTTCGGTGGGTGCCATTCCAGGCCCCGGATCAACGCGTCCGCAGCACGTCGCGGCTTTTCTTCTAGCAAGCACACACCCCACGTCCGCTCCTGCCACAGAGCCCTGCGCGCTGCGGTATTTTTCCTTGAGTTGCCATGAAGTATTTCGAAGTCAAGAAAGCCCGCATCGAGATCATTCCGATGATCGACATCATGTTTTTCCTGCTGGTGTTCTTCATCATGGTGACGCTGCACATGATTCCCGACGCCGGCATCGCCTCGCGCCTGCCCACCAG
>JAGWMO010000003.1:0-185720 GCA_028871675.1 Betaproteobacteria bacterium | reverse complement strand
CTCGCTCATCAACTGCAGCGCGACGCAGGTTCCCGCGAACGGAACACGATCACCGCGCAAACAGGTCATGCGCTTGGGCAGCACGTTGGAGGAGCGTCATGTTGATTAATGAGCGAACTCGGATTTTTGCATTTTGACCAGTGTCTCCAGAACGCGTAGTTCGTTATCTGTGAGACACATTGCAGCAGCAACCCAATCATTCACAACATAATTCAATTCTTCATAATTGAGAGCAGTCATTCTGGCTTTTGCATCCTGAAGGGCTTGTCTGGCTTTCCTGCGCTTGCTGTGCTCAACAATAAATTCCTCGATTGCACTTTCCCCGGCCCCAGGCGGGCAAACACGATCGATGATGCCAAGTTCCTCCAATTCATGCGCCGAATAGATCTTGCCATTGCGCATGATTTTTTCTGCTTCATGAACTCCAACTCGACGAGCCAACAGGCTCATCCCGCCGGTGCAAGGGAAGAGGCCAAAAAGAATTTCCGGGAAACCGAATTCAGCCTGTTCTTCAGCGACGATATAGTCCGCTGACAGCGCCGTTTCAAACCCGCCGCCCAAGGCACGTCCCTGAACCAGGGCTATGGTGGTGCTCTGTCGAGTGATTGCTGTAGCCCATTGGTAAATCATATCAAGACATTGCATTGAGTATTTTTTAAGGGATTTAGCGTCGCCTTGTTGTATGCGATCTAAAAAATAATTAAGATCGCCACCAAGGTTAAAATAGACAGGGTGTCTAGAGCGCAGCACCGCATAATGAACTGGGCTGCCTTCGATTTTATTGCCCCATGAGCCTTTGTTTTCACATACATGATGAATGAGCTCTTGGAGTGCCAGAAGTAATTTGTTGGAAAAATTCTGCGGCTGGTTTTTTTGGATCTTCATGCTGATCCAAAGCGCATTCAACGCGGGGTCGAAGTCAGCCTCGACATAGGGTGCTGACAGCGCGATGACGTTCGTATCCGTATTTGGCATGACTAGAGGGAGTCGACTGAAGCTGACCGTACTACCAGTGCGGCATTCGCACCGCCGAAACCTGCAGATAAAGTCATGGCATGTCGCACTCGCTGATCATGCATCGTCTCAGTCACGTGCCGAATGCCGCTGCATTCTGGATCAATGTCCGAAAGGTGTGCCGTCGCAGGGATGAACGAGTGGCGCAGGGCTAGTACACAAACCAGCAGTTCCATCGCGCTGGCTGCGCCAAGCATGTGGGCATGCAAGGCCTTCGTTGCGCTCACTGGAACCGACTGCACCGCATGGCCGAGAACTTCCTTCAGGGCGGCGACTTCAACGATATCACCGCCGCGCGTAGCGGTAGCGTGGGCATTGATGTAGTCGAGTTGTGCGGCATCAATTCCCGCAATTCGAAGGGCGGAACGCATCGCAGCGATCTGCCCGCGCTGGTGAGGTGAACCGATGTGATAACCATCCGAAGCTATACCCCAGCCAGCAATGAATGCAAGGATTGGAACTCCGCGTCGCTCTGCGTGTTCACGGGACTCCAGAACGAAAAACACACTTCCTTCGCCGAGAACTAAGCCTGTTCGCTGGCTCGAAAAGGGCTTGCAACTGCGCGACGGATCATTGTCAACGTCGGCAATGACTCGGAGCCCATCCCATGCCCCCAGGAACTCAGGCGTCAGGGCTGCTTCAGCCCCACCAGTAATCGCAATGTCAATTTCACCGCTACAAATATGTCTACAGGCGTCGGCGATCGCCGCACCTGATGAGGAGCAAGCGGATGTATGGATGGCAGTTGGACCAAAGACTTGCTGCCGAATCGTAATTTGCGCAGCGCCAGCATTGGCCATGCAACCAAGGATCACGTAGGGCCTGGCTGTCTTTCGGCCTTCGGTATGAAATTGACGAAGCCCTTCCCACTCAGTTGCGCCGCCACCACGCACTGTTCCGTAAAAAACGCCAGCACGCTCCCCAAACGTGGAATAGTTCACGATTCCAGCGTTTTCTGTGGCCTGCTGTGCAGCCAAGATCGCCATCTGAGTTGTACGATCAAGAAACGGTAATTCAATGCGTGTGAAGGAATCGTTGAACTGGGCTTGAACCGCTGCTACAGGGAACGGTCTTGCTAGATTCGGGGACTCAAAAGTACGAATTCCTGATCTGGATGCTTGAAGATTTTCCAAGACAACAGATTCAGACATGCCAATGGGAGATATAATACCTATGCCGGTAATAGCCACTTCAGCCATGATTACTGGCCTTGATATTATCCATCACCATTTTAGCAACGTCGCTCATTGTGGGATTTTTCGGAAGCTCAACATTGTTTATTTTCTGTCCGGTTACATCTTCGATACTCATGATCATATCGAGCAACCCCATTGAATCTAATCCTAGCTCAGAAATGTTCATGGAGCCTGGCTTATCGGCGAGATCTATGCTAAAGTTATTGTAAATTATTTTTTTAATTTGCTCAATAATGAGTGCCTCATTCCAATTTTTGCTCATAATACACCTTGTTTTTTGTTTGAATTAAGTATTAGATTATCAAAATATTAAAAATTGATGCTCAAAAAATGGTAAAAGTTGATGGAGTGAGTCTTGATTACTCACCAACTATAGTTATTGTCGATGATCAGTCGACAAATCGCCATTTATTGGCCGAGATTTCTATTAATATTTGTGCGCAGTCTAATATCCAATCGTTTGCAGACCCTATTGCCGCTTTGTCATACGCAAATATTCATTCGATTGACCTCATTTTAACTGATTATCGCATGCCCCAAATGAATGGGGTGATGCTGATCAAAGCCCTCAGATCCATGGAGCACTTGGCAGAGCCGCCCATCATCTGTATCACGGCAGTCGACGATCTGGCGGTGCGGTATGAGGCCTTGGATGCTGGCGCCAACGACTATCTTAGCCATCCATTGGACTACCGCGAATGTGCGGCCAGATGCCGCAACCTCCTCAACCTGCGCCGCTTTCAGCTCGCCACGCTTCGGCATGCCGACGAGTTGGAGCGCAGAGTCGAGCAGGTCATCCAAGATCTGCAAAAGGAAAAAATGGAAACGCTGTTCCGGCTTGCCAAGGTGGCCGAGCAGCGTGACACCGATACGGGGGCGCATCTCAGCCGCATTGGTCGCTACTCGGCGTTGCTGTCTCGCCGTTTGGGGTGCAGCGATGCGTACACGGCTGTTTTGGAGATGGCTGCACCGCTCCATGACATCGGGAAGGTTGCCATACCCGATGAAATTTTGCTGGCAAAGCGCAGCTTGACGCCGGACGAGTGGACTGTCATGAAGACCCACACCGTGATTGGCCACGCCATGTTGTCCGGCGGGCATACAGAACACATGAAAGTCGCCGCTGAGATCGCACGTTCGCACCACGAGAAATTTGATGGCAGCGGATATCCAGATGGGCTTTCAGGACAAGACATCCCGCTTTCGGCTCGAATCTTGGCCGTGGTTGATGTGTACGACGCGCTCACCTCCAAACGGCCGTACAAAGAGGCCTGGACACATGAGAAAGCACAGCACTACTTGCGTCAACAGGCCGGCTTACATATGGATCCGGAATTGGTCAATGTCTTTTTGGCTGACCTGCCAGGGTTAGCCAAAATTAGCTCAAGCATTTCCTGATGCAGGCTGCACCTGCGGGATGGCCTTAATTAGTATGACCAATGCAGAAAATATTAACTAGGATGCAACTCATGGAAAGGCCAAAAATATTTGATTTTGAGGCTGCACTGCGCGGACAAGCATGGTTGCGGATGGTGTTGGCGAGTTCGTGCGTTGTGTCTGGATTAATAGCATTTAGTCTTACTGATAAAATTCCTAAATATGCTTTCGTCTTGGCGATATGTAACCTTGTATATGTTGTAGCATGCTATCTTGCAAGTTATCGACTAACGGGTTTAAGAGCTAGGAATTTCAGTTATATAACAGCGATCATAGACTCGGCTATCTTGACTGGTTGGATTGTTGTCATGGGACAGGCGGCGGTGCTTGTTATCCCATTTTATATATTCACGTCGATAGGCTACGGAATGAGAACCGGAAGCAAGGGCATTATGCGTACTTCGCAAATTGCTTCTCTTCTCGGGCTCGTAATAATATTGCCACAGGCCCATCTTTGGCATGATCATAGGCTTTTTTGGTTTTCAAGTTTTATCTCGGTCTTGATGATTCCTAGCTACGTGTCTGTTTTGATGGACAAGCTCAATCAAGCGGTCACTTTTGCTGAGCATGAGAGCCGTGCGAAATCTGATTTACTGGCAAGGGTCAGTCACGAATTGCGAACGCCACTGGGTGGAATCTCCAATGCCGCAGAACTGTTGCAAACAGAGGCAAGTACGGAAAGGCCCAAGCGACTAGCTACCACAATACTGACGCTGAGCGGCCACTTGCTCTCCGATATCAATGATTTGCTGGATCAAAGCAAACTGACGTTGACCAAGATGCAGCTGAAAACAAACCCTATTCAGCTTGTGGATCAAGTCGAAGTGGTCCGGGCCGCGGTGGAGGCCAATGCCAGAAAAAAGGGGATTGGTTTTTCAAGTGTGATCGACCCGAGAATTGTCGACCACGTTGCTGGTGACGCCCATTGGCTGGCGCGATTGTTGATTAACCTGGTGAGCAATTCAGTCAAATACACCGAATATGGAGCGGTGTCTTTGAACATTGCGCTTTTGCGGGAATCGTCATCGGATTATCTCTTGCGATTTAGCGTCAAAGACTCGGGAGTTGGGATTCCAAAGGAATATCAAGATAAAATCTTTGATCCCTTTGTACAACTCAATGCGAAGAACCGGCAACAGCCTGAGGGTACAGGCTTGGGACTGGCCATCAGCAGGCAAGTTGTCGAGTTGATGGGCGGGACGCTGCGGGTCAGTAGTGATGTGGGTGTGGGTAGCACATTCTGGTTCGACCTTCGCATGCCTCGCGTCCGTGCTGGTCAGAATGAATTCGAGATCGCGAGCGATCTTGCTGCATTGAATCTGCAGAATATGCAGGAGCGGCGACGCATCCTGATTGTTGACGACAACGAGACCAATCGCTATTTGCTGCAAGAAATGTTGCAAAAGGAAGGCCACTCCGTGATCCTGGCTGAAAGCGGCACAAAGGCGCTGGATATTCTTGCAGGCACGGACAGCTTCGATTTGCTTCTGCTCGACTACAACCTCGGTGACATCGACGGTAGCACTGTGTTGCAGACATACCGGTTTGGCTGCCGTAACCCTGCCCCGGCTTATTTCCTAACGGCTGATGCGTCTGCATTAACGGTTTCACGACTGAAAAATACTGGTGCGATGGGGGTCCTCACCAAACCAGTTCTGGCGCAAGAGTTGCGTGATGCGATCAACAACTGCCGCCATCCGCGCGATGCTCAGCAGAAATTGTTGTCTTCGCAAATCGGTATTGGCCGCAAGGATTCGACACCTGAATCTACTGTTTCACAGCATCTGCGTCCGATTCCAACGATTTACATCGACATGAAGGTGATCGATAAACTCAAGCAAATCGGTACGAGGCGCGATTTCGTCAAGGAGTTGTTGGAGCGTGCCAGCATGGATATCAACCGCAACACCACGCGGATTCTTGACGCTTTGTCGTCAGGTGATCACAGTGGCGTGCATGACGCCGCACACGCACTGAAGGGCGTTTGCATGGAAGCCGGTGCGATGCGTTTGATGAGCTTGGCCATAGGCATCATGCGAACTGATGGAGCAATTCTGGACGAGCAAAGGCAACGGCTGGCACAAGATTTGAGCGAATCGAGTGCGAAAACCAGAGAGGCTTTGCGTGAGGTGATTGCAGAAGCGGCGCGCCTTGATGGGACTGCTTATCCGGATGTCGAATATGGGTGATGGCTGTTGCAGTCTCATGGCCTGCAACGATGCCATGGTTCTTCGAAAAGGGCGGGCTTCCGCTGCTCCGTGAGGCCAGGTGTGTACCCGGTTCGTGAAATCCGGTGGGCCCCGTTTCGCCTGCCGTCAGCGCAGCGTGGTGCGGATCGCTTGGAATAATGCGTCAGGTGCCTCCTCGGGTATGTAGTGCCCGCAATCCAGGGCATGGCCGCTGACTTGTTCGGCGACTTGACTCCATTCTCGCAAAGGGTCGAACAAGCGTCCGACGATGCCTTTGCTCCCCCACAGCACGTGCAAGGGACAGGTGATGCGGCGGCCTTGCAGACGGTCCTGTCGATCGTGCTCCAGATCGATGGTCGCCGAGGCGCGGTAATCCTCGCACATCGCATGGACAGCGCCCTCGCTGCGCAGGGCAGACCGATAAGCGTCCTGTGCTTCATGTGTGAAAGGCGCCATGCCGGCCGAACGATTGCCCATCACGGCATCGATGTATGCATCGGGGTCGCGGCTGATCAATGTTTCTGGAAACGGCGGCGGCTGGATCAGAAAAAACCAGTGGAAATAGGCGGTTGCGAATGCCCGGTTGGTTTGCTCATACATCGCCAGGGTCGGAGCAATATCGAGCAAGATGGCTTTGCGTACCGCGGCAGGTGAGTCCAGACACAGGCGGTGCGCCACGCGAGCGCCTCGGTCATGGGCGCAAACGAAGAACGACTCGAATCCCAGGCTTTGCATGACCACAACTTGATCCGCGGCCATGGCGCGTTTGCTGTAGGTGCTGTGATCGGCTTGCCCCGTTGGTTTCGAGGACGCACCGTAGCCGCGCAAATCCGTTGCGACGACGGTGTAATGCGCCGCCAGTTCGTCGGCGATCTTGTGCCAGATCATGTGGGTCTGGGGATGGCCATGCAGCAGCAATAGGGGAGGCCCGCTGCCGCCCATACGGCCTGCGATCTTGACGCTGCCGGCCTGAATGCAAATCGGGTGGAAATTTTTGAACATGCGCTGCTCCTTGTTCGAGCGGTGAAGTTGCCGATTGGGGTCGAGGTCCTGTACACGCTGTGTCCTGTCCGCGCTGGGCAGCGCGGGTGCGGAACCCGTGTGAACGGGCCAATTCAGTGACGGGGGATCTTCTGGGTTTGATGACGTCCGGGCTGTCGGTCAAAACAAGGAGGGTGGCACGATCGGCATCGCACCCGGGCGCAGACCGATGTGCCTGTGGTCTGTCCGGCAACGATCCCCAACGTCGAGCTCGTTCATTGCCACCGTGTCAGGCTGAGCATAGCCGGATGATGGCGCAATCGACGGGTTTGCCCCCATAGACAGACGCCTCGATGTTGAGCGAGCCACCCACTCCGGCTCGAATCTGGCTTCCTGATCAGGGTCGTCATGCCTGGTCGTGCGCCAAGGGGCAAGGCGGGCTGGGCGGTTGTGTCGGGGAGCCATGGCTCACCCTGGATGGATTGGTCAGGTCGCTGTGCGAACTCGCGATCCGGCGGGATCCTGGCGCCTGCATGTTTCGCCGGGCTCTTGGCATTGGCATGAACAGCAACGCCGAGCGGGTCTGCAGGCAGCATCTGCAGGTTGTGGTGCAAGGTAAGCCGCGAGCGCGCAGGGTATGGCGGGTGGGTGGCACGGCTATAATCTCAAGGCTCTGGGCTATGCTGGTTCAGACTTGAACACGGGTTGCCTGCACACCCGACGCGTCCCAAACACAGCGTGCTTTCAACGCCATACAACAAGCCACGCGACATCAAGCGTTCGGAGAACCAATCAATGCTGCCGTTGCAACCCAAAGCGATTTTGGCCCTCGCCGACGGCACGGTCTTTCACGGTATTTCCATTGGCGCAGCCGGAGAAAGCACGGGTGAGGTGGTGTTCAACACGGCCATCACCGGCTACCAGGAAATCCTCACCGATCCGAGTTATTGCCAGCAAATCGTCACGCTGACCTACCCGCATATCGGCAATGTCGGCGTGAACCAGGAGGACGTGGAGGCTGCGAAAATTCATGCTGCAGGGCTGATCATCAAGGATCTGCCGCAGTTCGACTCGAATTTTCGCAAAACCGAGGGCCTGGGCGATTACTTGCGGCGCACCGGCACGGTTGCCATCGCCGGTATCGATACGCGCAAACTCACCCGCTTGTTGCGCAGCAAAGGCGCGCAGAACGGTTGCCTCATGGCATGGCCCCTCGGCCAAGTCGTCGGCGCCGCCGACGTGGAGCATGCGCTTAACAAGGCCCGCCGCTTCCATGGCCTGGCCGGGATGGATCTGGCCAAGGTCGTGAGCACGACCGAGCCCTATGCCTGGAGGCAAACTGCCTGGTCGCTCGACCAGGGTTATGGCGAGTCGGGCGGAACGGGCTTTCACGTTGTTGCCTACGACTTTGGCGTCAAGTTCAATATCTTGCGTTTGCTGGCTTCGCGTGGCTGCCGTGTGACGGTGGTGCCGGCGCAGACCTCTGCCGAAGTGGTGCTGTCCATGCGGCCCGACGGTGTGTTCCTGTCGAATGGGCCGGGCGATCCCGAGCCGTGTGACTACGCTATTGCGGCGGCGCGCAGCTTGATCGAGCATGGCGTGCCCACGTTCGGGATTTGCCTGGGTCACCAGATCATGGCCTTGGCAGCTGGCGCGCGGACTTTCAAGATGAAATTCGGTCATCATGGTGCCAACCATCCCGTGAGAAACCTCGACACCGGGCGCGTGAGCATCACCAGTCAGAATCACGGCTTCGCTGTCGATGCCGAAACGCTGCCGCGGCATGTGCGCACCACCCATGTCTCCTTGTTCGACGGCACCTTGCAGGGCTTCGAGTTCCGCGACAGACCTGCGTTTTGTTTCCAGGGGCATCCCGAAGCCAGCCCAGGTCCTCATGAAATTGGCGAATTGTTCGACCGCTTCGTCGGCTTGATGCAGCGTCAACGGGCCGCGGCCTGAAGTCCGGGCCCCGTCGCCATGCACGATCTGTTCGGCATCACCGATCTTGGGCTGTATGTGCTCGGCGTGGTGTTCATCGTGCTGCTGCCGGGGCCGAACTCCTTGTACGTGCTCAGCGTGGCCGCGCAGCGCGGGGTGAGGCAGGGCTATCTCGGGGCCTGCGGCATTTTCATCGGCGACACGGTGCTCATGGTGCTGGCCGCCGCGGGCCTGGCCAGTCTGCTCGAGGCGGTCGCCTGGCTGTTCGTCGTCGTCAAATTGCTCGGTGCGGCCTACCTCGCATGGATTGGTTTGAACATGCTGCGCGTCGCGTTGCGTCGCTACAAGCAGGCCGAAGCGCCGATCGCGCCAACGGCGCGAGTCGATGCGGCGCATCCCTTGGGCAAGGCCTTGCTCATCAGCTTGCTCAACCCCAAGGCCATTTTCTTTTTCATATCGTTTTTCATTCAATTCGTCGATCCGGCCTATGCCCATCCAGCGCTGTCCTTCCTCATTCTGGGGGGCATCGTGCAATTGTTCAGCCTGCTCTATCTGTCCACGCTGATCTTCGCCGGTTCGCGCCTGGCTGAGGCGTTTCGCCGCCATCGCCGCCTAGCCGCTGGGCTGACCGGCGTGGTGGGCGCGGCATTCATGGCATTCGGCGCGCGGCTCGCTACGGCATCGATCAAGTGACCCAGCTTAATTCTTCCCAGCATTCCACCTGCATCGCCCCATGCCCAAGCGCACAGACATTCAAAGCATCCTGATCATCGGTGCCGGCCCGATCGTCATCGGCCAAGCCTGCGAGTTCGATTATTCCGGAGCCCAGGCCTGCAAGGCCTTGCGTGAAGAGGGTTACAAGGTCATATTGGTTAACAGCAATCCGGCCACGATCATGACCGATCCGGAAACGGCCGACGTCACCTACATCGAGCCCATCACCTGGCAAGTGGTCGAGACCATCATTGCCCGCGAGCGTCCCGATGCCATCCTGCCGACCATGGGTGGACAGACCGCGCTGAATTGCGCTCTCGACCTGCACCGCAACGGTGTGCTGACCAAGTACGGTGTGGAACTCATCGGTGCCAAACCCGAGGCCATCGACATGGCCGAGGACCGGCAGAAGTTCAAGCAGGCCATGACCCGCATCGGCCTGGGCTCGGCGCGTTCGGGCATCGCCCACACCCTGGAGGAAGCCTGGGGCGTGCAGAAAACCATTGGTTTTCCCACCATCATTCGTCCCAGTTTCACGCTTGGCGGAACGGGTGGCGGCATCGCCTACAACCCGGAAGAGTTCGAGGCCATTTGCAAGCGCGGTCTCGAAGCCTCGCCGACCAGTGAGCTGTTGATCGAGGAGTCGTTGATCGGCTGGAAGGAGTTCGAGATGGAGGTTGTGCGCGACCGAGCGGACAACTGCATCATCGTCTGCTCGATCGAAAACCTCGACCCGATGGGTGTGCACACCGGGGACTCGATCACCGTCGCGCCGGCGCAAACCCTGACCGACAAGGAATACCAGGTCATGCGCGACGCCAGCATTGCCGTGCTGCGTGAGATCGGCGTGGATACGGGCGGATCCAACGTGCAGTTTGCCGTGAATCCGGCTGACGGCCGACTCATTGTCATCGAGATGAATCCGCGTGTGTCGAGATCCTCCGCACTGGCCTCGAAAGCCACAGGATTTCCCATTGCCAAGATCGCGGCCAAGCTGGCCGTGGGCTACACGCTGGACGAGTTGCGCAACGACATCACCGGTGGCATCACCCCGGCGTCGTTCGAGCCGACCATCGATTACGTGGTCACCAAGGTTCCGCGCTTCGCCTTCGAGAAATTTCCCCAGGCCGATGCACGCCTGACGACCCAGATGAAATCCGTGGGCGAGGTCATGGCCATCGGCCGAACCTTTCAGGAAAGTTTCCAGAAGGCATTGCGCGGTCTGGAAGTCGGTGTCGACGGCCTCAACCAGAAAACCATCGACCGCGAGACCTTGGAGCGCGAACTCGGCGAGCCCGGCCCGGAACGCATCTGGTATCTGGGCGACGCCTTGGCGCAGGGCTTCAGCCTGGATGATGTGCACCAGCTCACCCGCATCGATCCCTGGTTCCTGGCGCAGATCAAGGACATCGTCGATACCGAGCTGCAACTCGAGCGCACCCAGCTCGAAGCGCTCGATGCCAACACGCTGCGCTGGCTCAAGCGCAAGGGCTTTTCGGATCGGCGCATGGCCTATTTGCTCAAGTCCACCGAGAGCGCCGTGCGCAAGCGCCGTCACGAGTTGGGCGTGCGCCCGGTGTACAAGCGGGTCGATACTTGTGCCGCCGAGTTTGCCACGCAGACTGCCTACCTCTACTCGACTTACGAGGAGGAGTGCGAGTCCGCGCCCACCGATCGCAAGAAAATCATGGTGCTGGGCGGCGGGCCCAACCGCATCGGCCAGGGGATCGAGTTCGACTATTGCTGCGTGCATGCGGCGCTCGCGCTGCGCGAAGACGGTTACGAGACCATCATGGTCAACTGCAACCCCGAGACGGTCTCGACCGATTACGACACGTCCGACCGGCTCTACTTCGAGCCGCTGACGCTGGAAGATGTGCTGGAAATCGTCGACAAGGAAAAACCCACGGGTGTCATCGTGCAATACGGCGGCCAGACGCCGCTGAAGCTGGCGCTGGCGCTGGAGGCTGCAGGCGTGCCCATCATTGGCACCAGCCCGGACATGATCGACGCCGCCGAGGACCGCGAGCGATTCCAGCATCTCATCCACGATCTGGGTTTGCTGCAACCAGCCAACCGCACCGCACGCTCCGAGGCGGAGGCCATCGCCAAGGCCGAGGACATCGGCTATCCGCTGGTGGTGCGCCCCAGCTATGTGCTGGGTGGACGGGCGATGGACATCGTGCACGAGCAGCGCGATCTCGAGCGTTACATGCGCGAGGCCGTCAAGGTGTCCCACGACTCGCCGGTGCTGCTCGACCGCTTTCTCAACGATGCCATCGAATGCGATGTCGATGCAATCTGCGACGGCCAGGATGTCTTCGTTGCCGGTGTCATGGAACATATCGAGCAGGCTGGAGTGCACTCGGGCGATTCGGCCTGCTCGCTGCCACCCTATTCGTTGTCGGCTGCCACCATCGCCGAGCTCAAGCGCCAGACCGTGGCCATGGCACATGGGCTGCATGTGGTGGGTTTGATGAACGTGCAGTTTGCGATTCAGCAAGATGGTGGCGAGGACCGCATCTTCGTGCTGGAAGTCAACCCCCGCGCTTCCCGCACCGTTCCCTTCGTCTCCAAGGCCACCGGCC
The DNA here is from genome assembly GCA_028871675.1 of Betaproteobacteria bacterium. Classification (GTDB taxonomy): domain Bacteria; phylum Pseudomonadota; class Gammaproteobacteria; order Burkholderiales; family Burkholderiaceae_C; genus Thiomonas_A. The sequence goes on along the minus strand of JAGWMO010000003.1, from coordinate 173,663 downwards.
TGCAACTGGCCAAGATCGCCGCGCGCTGCATGGTCGGCCAGACCCTGGCGGGGCAGCGCATTCCTGCTGAGGTCGTGCCCGGCTACTTCAGTGTGAAAGAGGCGGTTTTCCCCTTCGTCAAATTCCCCGGGGTCGATCCCATACTCGGTCCCGAGATGAAATCCACCGGCGAGGTGATGGGAGTGGGCCGCAGCTTTGGCGAGGCTTTCGTCAAATCGCAAATCGCCGCGGGTTCACGCTTGCCGGAGGCGGGCGTTCCCGGCAGCGCCAAGGTGTTCCTGTCCGTCAAGAACAACGACAAGGCGCGCATGGTGGACGTCGCGCGCGAGTTGGTGGCCATGGGCTTCCTGCTCACGGCCACGCGCGGCACGGCAGCTTCCTTGGCGGCGGCTGGCTTACCGGTTGACGTGGTCAACAAGGTCACCGAAGGCCGACCCAATGTCGTCGACATGATGAAGAACGGCGACATCGTGCTGGTGGTCAACACGGTGGAGGAGCGACGCAACGCGATTGCCGATTCACGTGCCATCCGCATCACCGCCCTGGCCAGCCGTGTGGCCACCTTCACCACCATCGCAGGGGCCGAAGCTGCCGTGGAGGGGATGAAGTGCCTACGGCAGTTTGAGGTCTATCCGCTGCAGGCTTTACATCAGTCGCTGCGTTTGGCACACTAAACAGACAGATCGATGAATCGCCGTGGCAGTGCGCTGCTGCGGCGTTTTTTTTGAAATTCCATCACTGGATCATTTTCCATGTCCACACCCATGACCCGCCGCGGCGCGGAAAAACTCAAGGCTGAACTGCAGCGCCTCAAATCCGTTGAGCGTCATGCCGTCATTCAGGCCATTGCCGAGGCAAGGGCGCAAGGCGATTTGTCGGAAAACGCCGAGTACGAAGCGGCGAAGGATCGCCAGGGCTTTATCGAAGGCCGAATTGCCGAGCTGGAAACCAAGCTGTCGTCGGCGCAGATTATCGATCCCGCCGAACTGCATGCCGAAGGTCGGGTCGTGTTCGGTGCCACCGTGGAGTTGTCGGACGAGGAAAGTGGTGATGTCGTGGTCTACCAGATCGTCGGTGACGATGAAGCCGACTTGAAGCTGGGCATGATTTCCGTGAGTTCACCCATTGCCCGTGCGCTCATTGGCAAGGAGGAAGGCGACATCGCCCAGGTCATGGCGCCGGGGGGCGTGCGTGGTTACGAAGTCGTCAAGGTGAAATACGCGTGAGTGCGCTCCTGCACTTGCGACTGCGCTTCCTGCTTGCCGCCTTGTGGCTTGGCGGTTTGGCAGCCGTTGGCCTGATCGGCGCGCCGACGGCTTTTGCCATCGTGCCGGACAAGATGGTGGCCGCCATGGTGGTCAGCCGTATGTTTTATCTCATGACTCTTGCCGCGCTGATTCTCGGCCTCGCGCTGGCTTTGTTGGAGCGTCGTCACGCCAAGCCACTCTCGGCGGCAAGCCCTTTTTTTCTGGTTCTTGGCGGCATTTTCTTTGCTGTGCTGGGCGAGTTCGGCGTTGTGCCCAACCTGATTCAAGCCGCCGTCAACCACGCAGCCAATGCCGGCAAGTGGCATGCGGCTGCAAGTTTGGTCTATGTGTTGCAGGCGGTGTGCGTGTTTGCATACGCCTGGACGTTGCCGGCCGCAACTGAACGGTGAGCCGCGCCCTGAGCCTTTGGTTCTGGAGGCTTGCGTGAACGGCTTCAGCCCAGCCGAATTTTCTTGATGCTGGATTGACGTGGTTTGGCGCGCTTGACTTTGCCTGTGGCCGTCAGCCGCTCGTTCCCCAGAACGGTGACGCGTTTGATGCGGGCGCGGTGGGTCGGGCTGGTCGAGGGCACGACGACTTTCACCTGCTTGGGCCCTGCGCCCTTGGTTTTTCCTGTTGATGCGTCGTCGCGTTCAAGCGGAATGGGCCGGAACAGCACCAGAATCTTGCCGATGCTTTGCACCGGTGCAGCGCCGAGAGCTTCACAAATGCGTTCCATGCCTTCGGCACGGGCCACGCGATCATCCAAGGCCATGCGCACCTTGATCAGTCCGTGGGACGACAGGGCACGATCGATTTCGGCCATGACGGCTTCGGTCAGACCCTGGTCGCCGATCAGCACGGTCGGTTTGAGCGGATGGGCCTGGGCGCGTTTGGTGCTGCGGTCGGCTGGGGTGAGGTGCAATGTGGTCATGTCTGAATTATCCGTCTTCTGCCGATTGCGCCCGCTGCAATTTCTAATCGTCGCGATGAAATCCCTGTTCTCATGAAAAAAAATCGTTTCAAGAAAGCTTGGTTGAACGAGCACTTGCATGACCCGTTCGTCAAGCGGGCGCAAAAAGACAACTACCGCTCGCGCGCCGTGTACAAACTGCAGGAAATCGACGAGGACAACCGCTTGGTGATGCCCGGCCATGTCGTGGTGGATCTTGGCAGCGCGCCCGGAGCCTGGTCCCAATATCTGAGTCGCAAACTGGCCAGTCCCGAGGGTGGCCTGCGAGGGACAGTCCTTGCGCTGGATTTGTTGCCCATGGAGCCGGTGACTGGCGTGCAGTTCATTCAAGGGGATTTTCGCGAAGCCGATGTGCTTGCACGACTCGAAGCGGCGTTGCAAGGCAGGCGAGTGAATGTTTTGCTGTCGGATATGGCCCCCAATCTTTCGGGCATCGCCTCAGCCGACGCTGCGCGTATCGAACACCTCGCCGATCTTGCGCTCGACTTTGCGCGCAACTGGCTGAGCGAGGATGGTGTGATGCTGATCAAGAGCTTTCACACCGGCTATTTCAGTCAGATCGTCAACCGTTTCAAATTGCAATTCAAAACCGTGAAGGCGATCAAGCCCAAGGCATCGCGAGACCGTTCGGCTGAGGTGTTCATTTTGGGTAGGGATCCGAAAATTGCAGTGCCGACTCCCGTGTAAGCTATTGCCTTGATTATTTTCATAGTTATTGGCTAAAAATTTCCTTCGGTCTTGTGGGCCTACTCGCAGAAAATAGGGAGTCCAGACTTGATTCACCTAGAATTGGACGCAGATTAGGTGTGGTGCGATTCAAGCGTTTGCTCCACGCCGGAGCCTCCAGGAGTCTGTTTTGAACAATCAATGGTTTTCCAAAGTTGCAATCTGGCTGGTGATTGGCTTGGTGCTGTTCACGGTGTTCAAGCAATTCGACCGGGCGGCGCCGACGGACTCCGTGAGTTACACCCAGTTCATGCAAGAGGCCAAGCAAGGCCGCGTGAAAAAGGTGATCGTTCACCAAAGTGGCACCCTGGATGTGACAACGACCGAAGGCCGGCGCTATGCCCTGACCTCCCCCGGTGACTTGTGGATGGTGGGCGATCTGATCAAGGATGGCGTGCAGGTGACCGGTGCGCCGCGCGAGGAGCAGTCGTTCCTGATGCAAATCCTCATTTCCTGGTTCCCCATGCTGCTGCTCATCGGCGTCTGGGTCTACTTCATGCGCCAGATGCAAGGGGGTGGCCGTGGGGGTGCTTTCAGTTTCGGCAAATCCAAGGCTCGTCTGCTCGACGAATCCAGCAATACGGTGACCTTTGCGGATGTGGCCGGCTGCGACGAGGCGAAGGAAGAAGTCAAGGAATTGGTCGATTTCCTCAAGGATCCGCAGAAATTCCAGAAACTCGGCGGCCGCATTCCGCGTGGTGTCCTGCTCGTCGGCCCTCCCGGTACCGGCAAGACCTTGCTGGCCAAGAGCGTGGCCGGCGAGGCCAAGGTTCCCTTTTTCTCCATTTCCGGCTCTGACTTCGTCGAGATGTTCGTGGGTGTGGGCGCATCGCGCGTGCGTGACATGTTCGAGACCGCCAAGAAGCATGCGCCCTGCATCATCTTCATCGATGAGATCGATGCCGTGGGCCGGCATCGCGGGGCGGGGCTGGGCGGTGGCAACGACGAGCGGGAGCAGACCCTCAACCAGATGCTGGTCGAGATGGACGGTTTCGACACCAATCTCGGTGTCATCGTGATCGCCGCCACCAACCGGCCCGACATTCTCGATCCGGCGTTGCTGCGCCCCGGCCGATTCGACCGCCAGGTGTATGTGCAGCTTCCGGACATTCGTGGCCGTGAGCAAATCCTGATCGTGCACATGCGCAAGGCCCCCATCGGCCCCGATGTGCGTGCCGACATCCTTGCCCGTGGCACGCCAGGCTTCTCCGGTGCCGATCTGGCCAATCTGGTGAACGAAGCTTCGCTGTTCGCCGCCCGCCGCAGTGGCCGGTTGGTCGAAATGGAAGACTTTGAGCGCGCCAAGGACAAGATCATGATGGGCGCCGAGCGCAAGGGTATGGTCATGCCCGAGGACGAGCGACGCAACACGGCTTATCACGAATCCGGACATGCCCTGGTCGCCAGGTTGATGCCCAAGACCGACCCGGTGCACAAGGTCACCATCATTCCACGCGGCCGCGCCCTGGGGCTGACCATGCAGTTGCCGGAGAACGATCGCTACAGCATGGACCGTGAGCGCATTCTCAGCATGATCTCGGTGCTGTTCGGTGGGCGCATCGCCGAAGAGGTGTTCATGAATCAAATGACCACCGGCGCTTCGAACGACTTCGAGCGCGCCACGCAACTGGCGCGCGACATGGTGACGCGCTACGGCATGTCCGACTCCCTGGGGCCGATGGTCTATGCCGAGAATGAAGGTGAGGTGTTCATCGGCCGCTCCATCACCAAGACCACGCATGTGTCCGAGCAGACCATGCAAAAAGTCGATGGTGAGATCCGCCGCATCATCGACGAGCAGTACGCCTTGGCACGCAAGCTGATCGAAGACAACAAGGACAAGATCCACGTGATGGCCCAAGCCTTGCTGGAGTGGGAAACCATCGACTCCGACCAGATCGAGGACATCATGTCGGGCCGCCCGCCACGCGCGCCCAAACCACCCGGTGCCACCACGACGGGCCAGCAGCCGCCGGCCGCAGGGCGGCCCAGCGGCTTGTCTGCTGATGCGCCATCTGCATCGGCTGCCTGAGTCGCTCCTTCAATGCAACGGCCCGGTCACCGGGCCGTTTTTTCATCGGCAACCCAACCACGCCTCCATCGAGATTGCATGCTTCAACACTGGTTGGCGGGTCGATTTCAATTGGCGCTTTCTCGCCCATTGGTGATGGGCATCGTCAACGTCACGCCCGACTCGTTTTCCGACGGTGGCCAGCACAGCGACGCACGCTTGTCCATCCGTCATGCAAGCAGGTTGCTGGAGGAGGGCGCCGACATCCTCGACATCGGCGGTGAGTCCACGCGTCCCGGATCGACCCCAGTGGATGCCGACACCGAGTGGACACGCATTGAGCCGGTGCTGCGCGAAGCCGTCTTGTGGGGCGTGCCGGTGTCGGTCGACAGCTACAGGCCGCAAACCATGCGACGCGCGCTCGATCTGGGCGTGGACATCATCAACGATGTGTACGCCTTGCGCATGCCTGGGGCGCAAGCCATCGTCTCGGCGTCGCAGGCCGGCATCTGCCTCATGCACATGCAGGGAGAGCCCGGCACTATGCAACTCCAGCCTCAGTATGGCGACGTGATCGCCGAGGTCCGGAGCTTTCTGCTGCAACGAGTTGCCGATCTTCTGGCGTTGGGTATTCCCGCAGCGCGTCTTTGTCTCGACCCAGGTTTTGGTTTTGGCAAGTCTCTCGCGCACAACATGAGCCTGGCTCGTGGACTCGAGACACTGACGTCTTGTGGCTACCCAGTCCTGGTGGGCGTCTCGCGCAAATCCATGATCGGCGGCACGTCCGGACGTCCGGTCGCCGAGCGCCTTCCCGGCAGTCTTGCCGCGGCATTGGCATGCGTTGCCGCGGGCGCGTGCATCGTCCGCGCGCACGACGTTGCTGCCACCGTCGACGCCCTGAAAGTGTGGACAGCCATGCGTGGATGAGGGCCGCAGCTCCTCATCCCGCAATCGTGGTTTGGCAAAATCCGGCCCCATGTCTACAGTGTGTCAACCCTCTCGCGACGCAATCCAGATGAGCAGACAATATTTCGGAACCGACGGTGTGCGCGGACGCGTGGGCAGGAGCCCCATCGTCCCTGAATTCGGCTTGCGCCTTGGCCAGGCTGCTGGGCGCGTGCTGCGCCGGCATGGTGTGGAGCGCCCGGTGGTGCTGATCGGCAAAGACACCCGCGTCTCCGGCTACATGCTCGAAGCGGCGCTGGAGTGCGGCTTCTCGGCCGCCGGCTGTGACGTGGTGCTGGTCGGGCCGCTGCCTACGCCCGGCGTGGCCTATCTCACACGGGCGCTGCGGCTGGATCTGGGTGTGGTCATCAGCGCCTCGCACAACCCGTTTGCCGACAACGGCATCAAGTTTTTTTCTGCCGGTGGCAGCAAACTGCCCGACGCCTGGGAACTGGAAGTCGAAGCGGAACTGCCAGCCGCCGAAGGTTGCGTGCCCTCCGAACAGCTCGGTAAAGCGCGCCGGCTGGACGATGCGGCGGGGCGCTACATCGAGTTTTGCAAAAGCACCTTTCCCAACCACCTGACTTTGAAAGGCTTGCGTCTGGTGGTGGACTGTGCCCATGGCGCGGCGTATCACATTGCCCCGGCGGTGTTTCACGAACTTGGGGCCGAGGTGATTGCCATCGGCGCCCAGCCCGATGGTTTCAACATCAACAAGGATGTCGGCGCCACGGCGCCGGATGCCTTGATCCGCGCCGTCGAGACGCATCGTGCCGACTATGGCATCGCACTCGACGGCGACGCCGATCGCCTGCAGATCGTCGACGCGCATGGCCGGTTGTTCAACGGCGACGAGTTGCTCTATCTGCTGGCGTCCGACCGCAGGCCCGCAGGGGTCGTCGGCACGCTCATGACCAACCTCGCGGTGGAGCAGGCGATCAAGGCGCAAGGGCTGGAGTTCGTGCGCGCCGCAGTGGGCGACCGCTATGTGCTGGAAGAACTGCTGGCGCGGGGCTGGCAATTGGGTGGGGAGGGGTCCGGACACATTCTGCTGCTGGACCGCCACACGACGGGCGACGGGGTCGTCGCCGCCTTGCAAATGCTGGAGTTGGTGGTGCGCACCGGCAAGAGCCTGGCTGAGCAACTCGTCGCCGTGAACCTGTATCCGCAGACCCTGCTCAACGTCAAGCTCCCGCCCGGCCTGGACTGGAAGACACACGCGGGTTTTGCCCAGGCCCGCGCCGCTGCCGAAGACAGCCTCAACGGCAGCGGCCGCATCCTCATTCGCCCCAGCGGCACCGAACCGGTGCTGCGCATCATGGTTGAACATGCCGATCCGGTGCAGGCCGAGCAGTTGGCGCAAAACATGAAGGCGGTGCTTGTCGGGTCATGAAGGCCCCGGAGTCGCGCGACGCCAAGGTTCGATCTCGCGGCCTGTCGTGCAATGTCCAAATGCATCCAAATGTGATAGATGTGACGAGGTTGTCGTTGTCACGGAACTGTCATGGGACGGCACTTGAATGTGGGTTTGAACACTGCGCCTTCAGCGGTGCCCATCCCCAGGAGAGAACCCTATGCCTACCCCAATGTCCCGCCGCAGCCAACTCAAGTTCCTGCTGGCATCCGCCGGCCTGACCCTCGCCGCTTCGGCGCTGCCGCTCACGGCCCAGGCCGCTTCGGTCAGCCTGCTCGAGACCGGCTCCACCCTGCTGTATCCGCTGTTCAATATCTGGGTGCCCGACTACACCAAGATGCATGGCGACATCAAGATCACCACCCAGGGCACGGGCAGCGGCACCGGCATCGCCGAAGCCATTTCCGGCGTGGCGCAGATCGGTGCCTCCGACGCCTACATGGCCGATGGCCAGATCAAGCAGAACCCCAGCATTCTCAACATCCCGCTGGCCATTTCTGCCCAGACCATCAATTACAACGTCCCCGGCCTGAACAAGACCCATCTCAAGCTCGACGGCCCGGTGCTGGCCGGCATTTATAGCGGCACGATCAAGAACTGGGACGACGCGGCCATCAAGGCGCTGAACCCCGGCGTCAAGCTGCCTGACCACGCCATAGTTCCCATTCACCGCACCGACGGCAGTGGCGACACCTTCATTTTCAGCCAGTACCTGTCGTTTTCCACGCCGAAGTGGAATGACAGCGTCGGCTATGGCACCTCGATTTCCTGGCCGGCCGTGCAGGGCGGTGTGGGTGCCAACGGCAACCCCGGCATGGTGCAAGCCAGCCAGCAGACGCCGTACTCGGTGGCCTACATCGGCGTGAGTTTCCACGCTGAAGTCGCCAAGGCTGGGCTGGGCACGGCGATGATCAAGAACCGCGCCGGTCGGTTCCTGCTGCCCACGGCCAAAACCGTGAGCGCCGCCGCCGATGGCCTGATCGCCAAAACCCCGGCCGATGAGCGCATCAGCCTGGTGTTCTCTGCAGGCGCCGACTCCTATCCCATCATCAACTACGAGTACGCCATCGTCAACGCCAAGCAGGCCAATCCCGAAACCGCCAAGGCGATCAAGGACTTCCTGAACTGGGCGGTCGAATCCAAGGGTGGCAACGCGGCCAAATACCTCGACGTCGTGCGCTTCATCGCCCTGCCGGCGCATATCCAGCAATTGAGCAAGGCGCAGATCGCCAAGATTCAGTAACTGCAGTAACGCTTGCTTGCAGGCCTCTTCCCTGGCGTCGCCTACATTGGCGGCCCAGGGCTTGCGCCCAACCCGCTTTCACCATCACGCTCGACGGCTCGCAGGCATCATCCATGCGTCTTTTTCGTCCCGGTCTTCAAGCTGTCTCCGCCATCATTCCGCTGGTTCTGCTCGCGGTTTTCGTTTTTCTCACGGCCTATTCATGGCCGGCCATTGAATTCAACGGCCTGCATTTCCTCTTCTCCAATACCTGGAGTCTGGGTAATCTTTACGCCAACCCGGTTCAGCGCAACGGTTTCACGGTGCCCATGGGCGCCCATTACGGCATCGCCGTGTTCATCGTCGGCACCCTGGCGAGTTCGGCCATCGCGCTCCTGCTCGCTGTGCCCGTGGGCATTGGCGTAGCCCTGTTTTTGGTCGAGTACGCGCCCCACCGGCTGCGCGGAGTGTTCGCCCAGATCGTTGAACTTCTGGCCATGGTGCCCAGCGTGGTCTATGGCTTGTGGGGCCTGGAGGTGCTGGCCCCTTTGACCATGAAAGTTATCGCGCCGTTTCTGGCGCATGCAATGCCCTTCATCCCCTTCTTCTCGGCCCAGGCCACCAGCGGCTACGGCTTGCTCACGGCGGGACTGGTGCTGGCCTTGATGGTGCTGCCGGTCATTTCCAGCACGCTGATTGAAGCCCTGCAGCGCGTGCCCAAGGAGTTGCGCGAGTCCTGTTTCGCCCTCGGCGCAACGCGCTCCGAAATGCTGCGCAAGACGCTGCTGCCCGCCGTGCGCGCGCCCCTCATCGGCGCGGTGATTCTGGCCCTGGGCCGTGCTCTGGGTGAAACCATGGCCGTGCTCATGGTCAGCGGCGGGGCGCTGAATTACCTGCCTGACAACATCTACAGCCCCATCACCAGCATGGCGGCCTTCATTGCCTCCCAACTCGACAGTGCCTTGCAAGACCCCAGCGGCATGGCCGTGCGCTCGTTGGCGGAAATTGCTCTGGTCTTGCTCATCATCGCGGTCATCGTCAATGTCATCGCTCGCCTCCTCACCCGACGTGCCAAGTTTGCAGGCTAAACCTGCCCTTCGGCGCTCCATGCCGCGTGGCCGGCGCTACGGCAATGCCCTGTTCGGCGTGGCCTGCACCCTGGCTTTCGTCGTGGTGGTCGTGCCCCTGGTGGACATTCTCTGGACCGTCCTTTCGCGCGGCGCCCAGGCGCTGAACTGGACGGTGTTCTCGCAGGTGACCAATGGCATCAGCGGCGGCTTGCTGAATGCCATTGAAGGCACCTTGGTCCTCAGCGGTGGCGCCTTGCTGTTCGCTGCGCCGATTGGCGTGCTTGCAGGTGTGTATCTGGCCGAATATGGCGCCGGCGCCTGGGGACGTTTGGTGCGTTTCCTCGCCGATGTGCTCACGGGCGTGCCATCCATCGTGCTGGGGTATTTCAGCTACGTCACGCTGGTGGAGGAAATGGGCTGGCAATTCTCGGCGCTTGCAGGGGCCATCACCCTGGCCATGTTGATCGTGCCCTATATCGCGCGGTTTACTGAACTGGCGATGCGGCAAAACCCGCCCAGCCTGCGCGAGGCGGCGTATGCCCTGGGTTGCAAGGAGCCGCAGGTCGTGTTCAAGGTGCTGCTGCCGGCGGCACGTTCGGGTGTGATCACCGGCGTGCTCCTGGCGCTGGCCATTTCGGTGGGCGAAACGGCGCCGTTGATCTACACCGCTGGCTGGTCCAACTACCTGTGGAATGGCCAACTCACCCACGAGCCGATTGGCTACCTCACTTATGTGATCTGGAGTTTCATCAACCAGCCCTTCGCCTCGGCGCATGCCTTGGCCTATGCGGCGGCTTTCATCGTGATCGGCGTGGTGCTGCTGATCAATATCACGGCGCGGTTGCTGCTGCGGCAGCGTCAGTGACGCTTGCTCACGTTTGATACAACTGCGAACGACCATGACGTTCATCGTTTTGTCATATTCTCTGCTTAGAGTGTTGACTTGTACCTGCATGTTTCGCGCGGTGCGCACATCAACCTCGGGAGAGCACCAGTCATGAAGATATTGTTCAAAAGCTTGATCGCCGGCGCTGCGCTGGCCACCTCGGCCGGCGCTTTCGCGCTGGATGTCACAGGCGCCGGATCATCCTTCGCCAACCCGCTGTATTCCAAATGGGCCGATGCCTACCAGAAAGCCGGCGGCGGCCGCTTGAACTACCAGTCGGTGGGCTCTGGCGCGGGCATCAAGCAGATCCTCGCCAAGACGGTGGATTTCGGCGCCTCGGACATGCCGCTGACCGATGAGCAACTCGCCAAAGATGGCCTGGTGCAATGGCCAACCGCGGTGGGTGGCATCGTGCCGGTGGTGAATATCGAAGGCATCAAGAGCAATGAGCTCAAGCTCAACGGCGCCGCGCTGGCCGACATCTACATGGGCAAGATCACTAAATGGAACGACCCAGCCATCGCCAAGCTGAACCCGGGCGCGAAGTTGCCGAATGCGCAAATCGCCGTGGTGCGCCGCGCCGATGCTTCGGGCACCTCGTTCGGCTTCACCAATTACCTGAGCAAGGTCAACAAGGAGTGGGCCGAGAAGTACAAGTTCGGCACCACGGTCGATTGGCCGGTTGGCGTGGGCGGCAAGGGTAACGAGGGCGTTTCGGCCTTCGTGCAGCGTCTGCCCAATTCCATCGGTTATGTGGAAGTGGCCTATGCCAAGTCCAACAATATGGCGATGGTCGAGTTGCAGAATGCCGACGGCAAGTTTGTTGCCGCCACGGACGCCAACGTGAAGGCCGCTGCTGCGGGCGCTGACTGGGCCAAGTCGTTCTACCAGATCCTGACCAACCAGCCCGGCGCCACCGCCTGGCCCATCACCAGCGGCACCTTCGTGCTCGTGCACAAAATGTCCGACAAGCCCGAGCAGACCGATGCGGTGCTGAAGTTCTTCAACTTCGGGTTCGACAAGGGCGATGCGATTGCCGAGCAACTGCAATACATCCCGATGCCAGACTCGGTGAAGGCGCAAATCCGCAAGGAATGGGCCGGCATCAAGACGACCTCAGGCCAGGCCGTGTGGAAGAACTGAAAACGTCCTTGATTTCCTGAAGCCGACTTGCTGGGCCTCGTGCCACTGCAAGCCGGTTTTCACGCATGAAAGACCCCGCCATGTCCGTGACATCTTCCTCTGCAGATCTCGAACTTGCTTCGCGGGTGGTCGCCGGCGGGGCCCAGATGGGACAGCGCCGCAGCCCTGGCCGTCTCGGCGATTCTTTGTTCGGCGCCGCAGCGTGGCTGGCCGCGTTCATCACCTTGCTGGCCCTGGCCGGCATCATCGTGTCCCTGTTCATCGGCGCGTGGCCCGCCATCCAGACTTTCGGTCTGAAGTTTCTCGTCACGAGCCAGTGGAACCCGGTCGATCATGTGTTCGGCGGGTTCACCATGATTTACGGTACCGTGCTCAGTTCGCTCATTGCTCTGTTGATTGCCGTTCCCGTGAGCTTCGGTATCGCCCTGTTCCTCACCGAGCTTTCGCCGCGCTGGCTGCGCCGGCCATTGGCCACAGCGATCGAGTTGCTGGCGGCCATTCCCTCCATCGTCTTCGGCATGTGGGGCCTGCTGGTGTTCTCGCCGCTGTTCTCCACCTATGTGCAAACACCGCTGCAGAACTGGTTCGGTGATGTGCCGCTGCTTGGCGCCCTGTTCCAGGGGCCGCCCGTGGGCATTGGCCTGCTGGCTGCGGGCATCATTCTGGCCATCATGATCATTCCCTTCATCGCTTCGGTGATGCGCGATGTGTTCGAGACCACGCCGCCCATGCTCAAGGAGTCGGCCTACGGCGTGGGCTGCACCACTTGGGAAGTCATGCGCAACGTGGTGCTGCCCTACACCAAAACCGGCGTCATCGGCGGCATCATGCTTGGCCTGGGGCGGGCGATGGGGGAGACCATGGCCGTGACCTTCATCGTTGGCAACACCAGCCATTTCAACGGAGCCTCGCTGTTCGACGCGGCCAACACCATCACCTCGGTGTTGGCCAACGAGTTCGCCGAGGCCTCCACCGAGCATCAGGCCGCCTTGTTCTATCTCGGTCTGGTGCTGTTTTTCATCACCTTCCTGGTGCTGGGGCTGTCCAAGCTCTTGCTCCGACGCCTGGGTCGGTTCGAGGGGAGCCGGACATGAGCGCCACCATGCCCCCTTTGCAACGGGACTTTCGCCTGCAGCGCTTTCGCAAGCGCAAGATCATCAACGCCGTGGTGCTGACCTTGGCGATGGCGGCGATGTTGTTCGGCATGGTCTGGCTGGTCTGGATTCTGTATTCCGTTCTGGCGCAAGGCTTGGGCGGCATGAGCGTGTCGGTGTTCACGCAAATGACACCCCCACCCGATTCCCCAAATGGCGGCCTGCTCAACGCCATCTATGGCTCGGTGCTCATGACCGGAGCGGCCACGCTGCTGGGTACGCCAGTTGGCGTCATGGCCGGTGTGTACCTGGCGGAATACGGCGGCAAGACGGCTTTCGGCCGCGTCACGGATTTCATCAACGACATTCTCCTGTCCGCGCCGTCCATCGTCATCGGTCTGTTCGTCTATGCGCTCATCGTCGCCAACACCCACACCTTTTCCGGCTGGGCCGGCGCTGCGGCACTGGCGCTGATGGTCGTTCCCGTGGTGGTGCGAACCACCGTGGACATGCTGCGCCTGGTACCGAGTTCCTTGCGCGAGGCGGCTTATGCCCTGGGCGCGCCGAAGTGGAAGGTGGTGTCGGTGGTCATCCTGCGCGCGGCGCGTGCCGGGGTTCTCACCGGCATCATGCTGGCGGTGGCGCGTATCGCGGGTGAAACCGCGCCCCTGCTGTTTACCGCGCTGAACAACCAGTTCTGGACCGCCGGCCTGTCCCAGCCCATGGCCAGCCTGCCGGTCACCATCTACAAATTCGCCATGAGCCCCTATACCAATTGGCAGCAGCTCGCCTGGGCGGGTGTTCTGATCATCACGGGCGGCGTCCTGCTCATCAACATCACGGCCCGTCTGCTGATCGGGAAGAAAGACTGAACCATGAATACTCCAGCCGCTCAGGTCAATCCGCCACCGGCACGCTTGTCGGTGCGCAACCTTAACTTCTACTACGGCAAATACAAGGCGATCAAGAATGTCAGCCTGGACATTGCACAAAACCAGATCACCGCGTTCATCGGGCCCTCGGGCTGCGGCAAGTCGACGCTGCTGCGGGTGTTCAACCGCATGTTCGAGTTGTACCCTGACCAAAGGGCCGAGGGCGAGGTGTTGATCGACGGTCAGAACATTCTCACCTCCGGCGAGGATGTGTCGCTGGTGCGCGCGAAGATCGGCATGGTGTTCCAGAAGCCCACGCCGTTCCCGATGTCGATCTACGACAACATCGCCTTCGGCATCAAGCTGTACGAAAAACTGTCGCGCGCCGAAATGGACGAGCGCGTGGAAGGGGCGCTGACCAAGACGGCACTGTGGGACGAGGTCAAGGACAAGCTGCAGCAAAGCGGCATGAGCCTGTCGGGTGGCCAGCAACAGCGCCTGTGCATCGCCCGCGCCATTTCCATCAAACCCGAGGTGCTGCTGCTCGACGAGCCGACATCGGCGCTCGATCCCATTTCCACCGCCAAGGTGGAGGAGCTGGTGACGGAGCTGAAGAAGGACTATACGGTTGCCATCGTCACCCACAACATGCAGCAGGCGGCCAGGGTGTCGGACTACACCGCTTACATGTACCTGGGCGAGATGATCGAGTTCGGCGACACCAACCAAATCTTCCTCAAGCCCAAGCGCCAGGAAACCGAGGATTACATCACCGGCCGATTCGGCTGATGCGGAGAGCAACCATGGGTGACAAGCACATTTCCACGCAGTTCGATGCCGAGATCAGTGCCATTTCCACGCAGGTGCTGGAAATGGGAGGCTTGGTCGAATCGCAAATCGCGCAGGCGGTGTACGCCCTGCGCCACTTCGACGTCGAGGCGGCGCGCGGCGTGCTGCTCAACGAGAAGCGTGTGAACCAGATGGAGGTGGAGATCGACGCCGATGTCACCCAGATCATCGCCAAGCGCCAGCCCACGGCGCGCGACCTGCGCCTGTTGATGGCCATCTCCAAGACCATCACCAACCTGGAGCGTGTCGGCGACGAGGCGGACCGCATCGCCCGCATGGCGCGCGACCTGATCGAATCCGGCTCCAACCTCGGCATCTCGTTCAATGAAATCACCCGCGAATCCGATCTGGCCATCGCCCAGATTCGCAAGGCGCTCGATGCCTTCGCCCGGTTGGACGAAAAGGCCGCGGTGGAAATCGTGCATGGCGACACCGCCATCGACGACGAGTTCGACTCGTTCATGCGCAAGCTCATCACCTACGTGATGGAAGACCCGCGCAACATCTCGGCCAGCCTGGATCTGGTGTTCATCGCCAAGGCCATCGAGCGCATCGGCGACCACGCCAAGAACATCGCCGAGTTCGTCATCTACGTGGTGCGTGGCACCGATGTGCGCCACAACAAGGACGCCTTCAACGAGGTGGCCAGCTCACTCTGAACATGACCATGGCCAGCAATATTCTCGTCGTCGAAGATGAACCAGCCATTGCCGAACTGCTGGCGGTCAACCTGCGCCATGCCGGGCACTGCCCGATTCTGGCCGGCAGCGCCGAAGAGGCCCTGCGCCTGATTCGCGACATCCTGCCTGACGTCATGCTGATCGACTGGATGCTGCCCGGCATGTCCGGCCTGGCCCTGGCGCGGGAGTTGCGCCAGGGTGCCCGCACCCGCAGCATCCCACTCATCCTGCTGACCGCGCGCAGCGAAGAGGCTGACACCATTGCCGGGCTCGACGCGGGCGCTGACGACTACATCACGAAACCGTTCTCTCCCAAGGAGTTGCTGGCCCGCATCCGCTCGGTGCTGCGCCGGCGCTCGCCTCAGTTGACCGACGAGCCAGTGCGTGCCGGCGGCCTGGCGATGGATCCGTCCACGCGCCGCGTCACCTACTCTGGAGGCACGGGTGAGATGGACTTGCGCCTGGGGCCGACCGAGTTCAAGTTGCTGCACTTCCTGATGACCCACCCGGAGCGCGTGCACAGCCGAGGCTCTCTGCTCGACAAGGTTTGGGGTGACCATGTCTTCATCGAGGAGCGTACGGTGGACGTGCATATCAAACGCCTGCGTGAAGCCCTGGCTCCCGTGCATTGCGCAGAGCTGGTGGAGACCGTGCGCGGCGCCGGCTATCGCTTCACGTTGCGGCAAAATGCGCCTGCGTTGCAACTCGCCCCCGGTGCCTGAAGCTGCTGTATCGGCCGGTATCTGAGGCGCCGCTGCGCGTTTGCGGTGCCACGCCGCAGGATGCATCCGACCAGCCCCGGGCCCAGTCCGCCACTTTCCTCGCATCCCCCGTCGCTTGCTCCGCCATCCTGTCCAATCGTCATGCGCGCCGTCCTCTTCCGTTTGATCGGTGTGATCGTCCTGATGCTGGTGAGCGCAGGTCTCGTCGGCTGGTGGTTTGGCCCTTTGCCCGCGGCGTTCGTAGCCTGCGCCGTGGCGCTGGTGGTGATCGGCGCCGATACCGCCGCGCAGCTTCGTGTTCTCGCATGGCTGAAATGGCCGCGACATGACAACATTCCCACGGCACGTGGCGTCTGGGCCGAAATGCTCTATCGCGCCGCACGTCAGTTGCGCCTGTGGGAGACACGCGTGGCGCACGAGGAAGACAAACTCAAGCGCTTCATCGAGGCGCTGCAGGCTTCGCCCAACGGTGTGATCCTGATGGACGCCAGCGACCAGATCGACTGGTGCAACGATACCGCGGCAGCACATTTCGGACTGGACCCGAAACGCGACCTGCGCCAGCACGCCGTGCACCTGATCCGCAACCCCGAGTTCTTCGCTTACATGGGCGCCAAGCGCTTCGACGAGCCGCTGCTCATGCGCCGCAACGGCAGCTACGGCCCCTTGCTGCTGAGCGTGCAGATCATTCCCTACGGCGAGGGCGAGAAGTTGCTGCTGTCGCGCGACGTCACCCAGGTCGAGCGCACCGAGGCCATGCGGCGCGACTTCGTCGCCAACGTCTCGCACGAGATCAAGACACCGCTCACCGTCATTGCCGGTTTTGTCGAATCCCTGCGTACCCTGGAATTTTCAGCCACGGAGCGCAACCACGTTCTCGGGCTGATGCAAGAGCAGTCCGATCGCATGCGCCATCTGGTCGACGACCTGCTGACACTGGCGCACCTGGAAGGCGACCCGCATCAGCCGGCCGAGGAACGCGTGGACATGCGACAGATGGTCGAGCGGCTGGCAGCCGACGCGCGCGCGCTGTCGGCCGGGCGCCATCGCATCGAGGCCAGTGCCGACGCAGGCGGTTTGTGCGGCGCACGCACCGAGCTCACCAGCGCGTTCGGCAATTTGGTGAGCAACGCCGTGCGCTACACCCCGCCGGGGGGCGAGGTGCGCATCACCTGGCGCGTGCTGCATCCGGATGACGGCGACCCCTACGCCGAGTTCAGCGTCAGCGACACGGGCATCGGCATTGCGCCGGAGCATATTCCTCGCCTGACCGAGCGCTTCTACCGCGTGGACCGTGGGCGCTCGCGCGAATCCGGCGGCACCGGGCTGGGTCTGGCCATCGTCAAGCATGCGTTGTTGCGGCACCAGTCCGAACTGCGCATCGGCAGCCAACCCGGGCTGGGAAGCACATTCAGCGTGCGTTTCCCACTGGCGCGTCTGGACTTGGCCAAGCCGGGCCAGGCCACAGGGGCGTTGGACGCGCCTCAGGCCGACCGCGAATCGATCAGCGCCTGATGACTGCCGCGGCCCGTGCGACCTCCGCGCGGACGTTTCCACAAGCCCTGCGCATCCATGTCCCAGGCATTGCCCGGGCATGACCAGTGCACCTTCAAACCCTCGGCGATGACCTTGCGCTTGGCCATGGGATCCAGCACTGGGGTGGCGATTTCAACCCGGCGGAACAGGTTGCGCTCCATCCAGTCGGCCGATGAAATCCACACGTCTTCCTTGCCGCCGTTGAAAAAATAGAACACCCGCGAATGCTCCAGGAAACGGCCGATGATGGAGCGCACGCGGATGGTCTCCGACAGCCCCGGCACGCCGGGTCGCAGCATGCAAGGCCCACGCACCAGCAGGCGAATGTCAACGCCGGCTTGCGAAGCCTTGTACAACTCCTCGATCACCGTGGGTTCCAGCAGCGCGTTCACCCGCGCCCAGATGCGCGCCCGCTGGCCCGTTCTGGCGACACGGGCCTCGTTGCGGATGGCCTTGAGCAGGTTGTCCAGGAGCGAGAACGGCGACTGCCACAGTCGCTTGAGTGGCTCGAACTGCGATGAGCCGGTGATTTCCAGGAACACCTGGTTGACGTCGGCGCAAATGGCCTCATCGGACGTCATCAGGCCGAAATCGGTGTAGAGGCTGGCGGTGCGCATGTGGTAGTTGCCGGTGCTCACATGCACGTAGCGGCACAGCTGCGACGCGCGCCGGCCGCGTTTTTCGCGCCGCACCACCATCAGCATCTTGGCATGGCATTTGAAGCCCACCACGCCGTACACCACATGCGCGCCTTCGGCCTCCAGGCGCGCGGCCCAGTTGATGTTGGTTTCCTCGTCGAGCCGCGCCATCAACTCCAGCACCACGGTCACTTCCTTGCCGTTGCGGGCGCCTTCGATCAGCGCTTCCATCAGCGCCGAGTTGTGGCCGGCGCGGTAAATGGTCTGCTTGATGGCCAGGACGTCGGGGTCGCGCGCGGCGGCGCGCACCAGGTCCACCACCGGGGCGAACTCGTCGTAGGGATGGTGCAGCAGCACGTCGGCGGCGCGAATGCGATCGAAGACCTCGGCACCGGCCCCCGGCCAGTGCGGGATGGGGGCCGGTGTGTGCGGGATGTACTTCAGCGCCGGCTCGGCCACCATGTCGATGACGGTTTGCAGACGCATCAGATTCACCGGCCCGTCCACCGGATAGCAGTCCTCAGGCTTGAGCCCGTTTTCGCGCATCAGCCGCTCCACCAGGGGCTGCGGGCAACCGGCGGCAACTTCCAGGCGCACGGCGTCGCCGTAATGGCGGGCCCGCAGTTCGCCCTGCAGGGCGGTGCGCAGATTGGTGATTTCATCATCGTCGACGAACAGCTCGCTGTTGCGCGTGACGCGGAACTGGTGCACGCCAAGCACGCCCAAGCCTCTGAACAAATCGCCGGCGAAGGCCTGCATCAGCGATGACAGCAGCACAAAGCTGTAGCGGTGCTGGCCCAGTTCCTGCGGCATGGCCAGCACCCGGGGCAGGGCGCGCGGCGCCTGGATGACGCCCAGGTCGACATTGCGGCCGAAGGCATCGGTACCGTCGAGCAGTACGGCGAAATTCAGACTCTTGTTCAGCACCTTGGGGAAAGGGTGCGCCGGATCGAGGCCGATGGGGGTGAGCACCGGCAACACTTCGCGCTCGAAATAGCTGCGTGCCCAATGCTGTTGCGCCGGCGTCCATTCGCCGCTGGTGACGAAGCGTATGCCCACCGATTGCAGCAGCGGGTAGATGCCTTGTTGCAGCACGCGGTACTTCTCGGTGACCAGGGTGTGCGCCTCCTCCGCGACGAGTTGCAGCGCATCGATCACGCGCAGTCCGTCGGGCGTCATGCTGTTGCTGTCGTGCTCCAGCAGATCCTGCAGTTGCGCGACGCGGGTCTCGAAGAATTCATCCATGTTCGACGAGACGATGCACAGATAGCGCAGGCGCTCAAGGGGCGGAATGTCCGGGTCTTCGGCCTGGGCCAGCACTCTGCGGTTGAAGGCGAGAATGCCGAGTTCGCGATTGAGCAGTCGTGGATCGAGATAGTCGGACATGGATGGGGGCTGTGCACAAGCTGGCAGGGCGGGGCGAAAGCCATCAACGAGCGCTTAGGATGTCACTGTTTTGTGAAATCACCATGACAGTTTCAAACGCCTGTCATTGTCCGGCATTCCAATCGCGCTCATGTCCTTGAACATCCAACACCTGGCAGCGGTCGATCTCGGCTCCAACAGTTTTCGCATGCTGGTGGGCAAGGCCAGCGAGAACAGCCACGGCGCACAGATCTATCCGCTGGATTCGCTGCGCGAACCGGTGCGCCTGGGGGCGGGGCTGGATGCCAACAAGAACCTCACCGAAGAGTCGCAACAGCGCGCCCTGATCACGCTCAGCCGCTTCGGCGAGCGTCTGCGCCAATTCCAGCCGGAGCGGGTGCGCGCCGTGGCCACCAACGCCGTGCGCGTGGCGAAGAACGCGCACGCCTTTCTGGAGCGTGCCCAAGCGGCGCTGGGGTTTCCCATCGAAGTCATCGCCGGACGCGAGGAGGCGCGGCTGGTATACATCGGCGCGGCGCACTCGGTGGCGCCTGCGGCGGGCAACCGGCTGGTGGTCGACATCGGCGGCGGCTCCACGGAGTTCATCATCGGCCAGGGCCACGAGCCGCGCTTGATGGAGTCGCTCTACATCGGCTGCGTCTCCATGAGCCGCGACTTCTTCCCTGGCGGACTGGTGGATGAGCAGCGCATGAAGGCGGCCGAGTTGGCCGCGCGGCGGGAGGTGCAAATCATCGCGAGCGCCTTCCGCAAAACCGGCTGGACCAACGCCGTGGGTTCCAGCGGCACGGCGCGTGCGCTGGCCGACATCCTGGTCGGCAACCAACTCAATCCGCATGGACCGTCTCTCGGCATCACCCGCACCGGCCTGCGCGAGTTGCGCAAAATCTATGTGCGCGCCGGCAACCTTGAGACCCTGAAGATGGTCGGCCTCAAGTCAGACCGCATTCCCGTGGCGCCCGGTGGCCTCGCCATCATGCTCGGGGTGTTCGAGGAGCTTGGCATCAAGGACATGGAAGCCACCGACGCCGGCTTGCGCCTCGGGGTGCTCTACGACCTGCTCGGCCGGGAGCAGCAGCAGGACATGCGCGAACTCACCGTACAGCAATTCATGCAGCGATACGCCGTGGACGTGAAGCAGGCTGTGCGCGTGGAGGAACTGGCGCTGGCTTTGCTCCTGCAGCTCAACCCGGACGCGACCTCGATTCAGCAGCAAACATTGCGCTGGGCCGCAGCGCTGCACGAGGTGGGGCTGTCCATTTCCCACAGCGCGTATCACAAGCATTCAGCCTATATCGTGGCGAATGCCGACATGCCCGGTTTTTCCCGCAGCGAGCAGGCGACCATGGCCGACATGGTGTTGAGCCATGGCGGCAAGCTGAAGAAGCTCGGCGGCCTGGACACCATCAATCTCGACCTGCGCGCCGTGCTGGCGCTGCGCCTGGCCGTGCTCATGGCACGCAACCGTCACGATGTCGAACCCGGCGGTCTGCGGCTGCAGCCCGGCACGGGCATGAGCGGTGTGCAGGGCGCGCGCATCGAGGTCGGCGCCCGCTGGCTGAAGGCCTCGCCGCTGACGCAGTACAGCCTCGAGCAGGAGGTTGCCGAGTGGCAGCGTGCCGGGGTCGAATTGCATCTCGACACCGTTGCAACGGTGTGATGTCTACACCGCCGCCAGGCTCGCTCGGTTGTCCGCGGCATGCAGGAAATGGCGCGCGTAGCGCGGGTTCACATCCGCCAGGCGCATCAGCAAGGGGAAGTCGGCGGTGTTGAAGTCCGGGTCCCAGGCGGGCGCCCCACAGATCCTGGCCCCCACCCGCAGATAGCCTTTGAGCAGCGGCGGGGCTTCGGTTGGCACATCCTGCCGCAGGCTGGCCACCGGCAGCGGCAGGCGCGGTTGCATGTGATCCTCCACCGCGGCGAGATGGGTCTGGCGCAGCCGTGCCCAGAGGCTGGCGGCGTAATGCCCGCCGTCGCGCATGGACACGCTGGCGCAGCCGATCATCGCGTCCAGCCCGTTGCTTCGCATGTACTGCGCCAGGCCGGCCCACAACGCCATGATGACGGCGCCGCTGCGGTAGCCCTGGTGCACGCAGGAACGCCCCAGTTCCAACAGGCGTGGGCGCAGGTGCACCAGACGGGTGATGTCAAACTCGGTCTCTGAATAGAGTCCGCCCACGCGCTGGGCCTGGTGTGGCGGCAGCACGCGGTAAGTCCCCACCAACAAGCCCTCGGCGTTGCGTACCAGCAGGTGATCGCAATACGGGTCGAAGATGTCGATGTCGTAACCGGGTGAAGGTGTGGCGATGCGCGCCCCAAGCTCATCCGCGAACACTTTCCAGCGCAGCCGCTGGGCCTCGAGGACTTCGTGTGGCTGGCGCGCCCAGGCCATGGTCAGTCCTGTGCAGTCGGCAGCATATTCGCCACCTGCGACGGCTTTGCGCCCGGCATGAGCCTGGTTTTTCCCCTGGGGCGATTCCGGCTCGTGAAAGATCCGTAGGCCCGGCTCGACTTCTCGGTGATCGTGCATCGATGACTCCTGTTCCTATCCATACGATACGAACAGGATGTGACGGTTCGATGATGGTCACATGACGATGTGATGACACGTTGCAGGCGCGTCGTTCACCGACTTGCCCAGCCTGTCGGAGCCGGCGCATCGCGTCGCGCATGAGCGCAGGAATCGGCGTCGTGCCGCCTCAGGCGGTGGGTATGCGGATGTTCAGCGGTCGTGCCGAAGGCTCGGGGCTGACTTCTGCGGAAATGGGTGCGAGCTTGGCCGGGAAAATAAGGGCGCGCGCCAGGTTTGGCGCGGTTGTTTGCAGATTTTCCATCGCATGCATCACGGCACCGGCGCTCTGCAGATAACTGCGCTTGAGCAGGCGCTTGAATGGCCGACCTTGCGGGGTGATGTTGTTGTCGCAGACATCGTGCACGAAGCCGGGCCAGTTCGAGCGGTCCAAGATGGCGGTGCAAACCGAAATGGAAATGGAAAGTGGCCGCGCTGCGTGCCACCAGCCCATGGGGATGAAAATCATCTGCCCCGGCTTGAGCACGGTGTGGTGCGGCGAGGCTTGTGCGACGCGCGGAAAGCGCTGCAGGTCAGGCTTGTGCGGCTGGTCGATTTGCGACAGGTTGGGCTGCACCGGCGAGGGGTAGAGATAGGGCGTGTCTTCGGGCGGAAACAGGTAATACTCTTTTTCTCCGTAGATTTCCGTGATCTGCGCATGGGCGTGCTCCAGGTCGTAGTGCATCACCGGGAATTTGCTGCCGGGACCGCCCATCAGCAGCTTGAGAAAACCGTCGGGACGCCTCCAGCGTTCAGGCATGAGTGGGCTGATGTGGCGCAGCGGAAAGCCGTAGACATTCTGCGGGATGAGGTCGGGCAGCAACTCGGGCAGGTGCTCGTGGAAAAAAAGTCGAAACAAATAAGGGCCGGGGCTCTGCTCACTGGAGGCCAGCACGGCATCGGCAAAATCAGCGAAGGTCATGCGCTTGGTGTAGGACACCTGGACTGGATGCTGGCCGAAGTTCTGCTTGAAATAGTGCGGTGTCCATTTCCGCAGCGCGGGCCAGGCAGTCACGGCGTTGTCGATGACCACCGGCCTGTTCGCGCGCAGGTAATGCTGGAGAAAATCGGCATAGGGCAAATCGCTGGCACGCACCACGTCCAGGGTTGTCGGCACAGCAGGGCTGGCGCCCGATCCAAGGGCGGACGGTTCACCCGTCACTGGGTTTGTGCGCTGCATGGGGAGGGAAGACATGGCTGATCTTTCGTCGTCGAGGAGTCTGCTCGGCATGCTCAACTGAATCTTGCGGGGCGAGCGTGGTTCACCTGTCGGGTAGATGAGAAGCGCCCTGCGGCACCCTGCTCGGCACAGTCACTTCATCGTATCGATGACCACTGCTGAAAGGGGGGTTCCACGCGGCGCAGACATTGTTGGTTGCAGATTTCGCATCTGGTCGCCAATCTCGTGCCGCGGGACAGGCCGCGGCCAGCGCGCGTCAATCCAGAAGATCGGCGCTGATGCAGGCACGCAGCACGCGGGCGGAACTGCTGTCGCGCTGGCGCTCGGCCACCCAGACGAGCCCGCTCTTGCGCAGGCTGAAGGCTCGCTCGCAACCGCTGAGCCAGCGCAAGGCGGCGCGCCCGATGGCGGGCTGGTGGCCGCACAGCACCAGGGCGTTGTGGGCGTCGTCGTGAGCGGTGATCGTGGCGAACAGATCGTCCACACCGCGGTCGGGCGCAAGGCGCGGTTCGTCCACGGGGTAATCCACCAGCGCCATCGCCGTCTGCCGTGCACGCAACGCCGGACTGGCGCACACCACCCAGGGTTTGGGCACATGGGCCTTGATCCATGCAGCCACGCGGCTGGCGTCGCGTTGGCCCTGGCGGGTGAGGGCGCGGCGCAGATCGGCCTGAGCGTCCGCGTCGACATCGCCGCATGCGTCGATGTCTTCGGCTTCGGCATGACGCCAGAAAATCACATGCAGGGGTGAATGCATCAGGGCGTCCTCGAACGGTTGTGGCTGCTGCAAGCTTTGCTTGTGCTCGGTGAGACGCTGACTTTACCCAAGGTTTGTGACAGCGGCGCAAGCGGGCGGACCCCAGCGGATGGACGTCGCGGCTTGCAGTTGCAGCTCCCAAGGCGCAGCACCCAAGGCCAAGTCTGCAATGCTGCGGGCAGGCCGGAGTGGACAGGCCCTAAGATCGGCAGACGGACAACCTGGAGCTCGCCATGTGGATGGATCACCATGATTTGCTGCGCGAATTTCCCGAGGAGGCGAAAGCGATCGTCGCGCTGCGGGAGCGCAACGGCCATTTCGACGCGCTCTGCGCGCGCTTCGATGCGGTGAACGCGGAAATCGTGCGCATCGAGCGCGGCAAGGAGTCGGCCGGCGATGCCCAGCTTCACATGCTGCGGCTGGATCGGCTCAAGCTCAAGGACGACATTGTGGCGTTGCTGCGCCAGGGTTGAAACCGCTGCGCAGGGATGCGTATCCGGTCAAAGCCTGGCGGGTTCGTGCAAGGCGTTTGCCTTGGTGGCCGCGGCCAGGGCCTGTGCCAGTTGGGTGGCGCTGCTGCACAGGTCCACCGCATGCCTGGGCGCGAGTTGGCACGCGCGCTCATGCAACACGGCGGCACATGGCAGCGTGGCCTGCTTGCTGGCCAAGGCAATGGTGTTCTCGCCGTCCTCCGCCAGGATGGTGACGACATGCTCACCGAAGCTCTGACGCAGCCGTTGCACCAGAACGTCACGCAGGCTGTCCTTGGCCCAGATGTTCGACGCCAGAACACCGCCGGGTTGCAGTGCGGCGGCACAGTCGTCGAAGAAGGCCTGGCTGCACAGCGCGGGCGGCAGACCATCGGCGTCGAAGCCGTCGAGCATGAGGACATCGCAGCAAGCCGGATTGTCGTGCAGCCAGGTGGCGCCGTCGACGCACAGCACCTGAAGCCGGTCGTCGTCGGGCGGGATGGCGAACAAGTCGCGCATGGCGATGACCTCGGGACTGATTTCCAGCGCTGTGAAACGGGTGTGCGGCAATTGGACGTGGCAGTATTTCGCCAGCGAGCCACCGCCCAGACCCAGCATCACGATATGCCTGGGTTCGGCCGTCAGCAGCAGGAAGGCCATCATGCTGCGCGTGTAGTCCAGCACCAGTTTGTCGGGTGTCGCCACACGCATGCGGCTTTGCACCGTGGCCATGCCGAAGTGCAGCGAAACTTCACCGCGTTCCTGGCAGATGAAGGGCTGGCCGGCGGCTTTGCGGCGCAAGCGTTTCATGGCGGCGGCCATGTCGCGTTCAGTCGGCTTGGCGGCGCAGGGCCGGGAACAGGATGACGTCGCGGATGCTCGGGGCGTCGGTCAGCAGCATCACCAGCCGATCGATGCCGATGCCGCAGCCGCCCGTGGGCGGCATGCCCACCTCGAGCGCGCGGATGTAGTCGGCGTCGTAATACATCGCTTCCTCGTCACCGGCGTCTTTGTTGGCGGCCTGGGTGGCGAAGCGCGCAGCCTGGTCTTCAGGGTCGTTGAGTTCGGAAAATCCGTTGGCGATCTCACGCCCGGTGGCGAACAGCTCGAAGCGCTCGGTGATGCCAGGGTCGGCATCGCTGGCGCGCGCCAGCGGCGAGACCTCCACCGGATAGTCGACGATGAAGGTGGGTTGCCACAACTGGGCCTCTACCACCGCCTCGAACAGGCCGAATTGCAATTCGGCCAGGCTCCAGTGCGCCGGGGCCTTGGCGCCGGCGGTTTGGATGCGCGCACGCAGCACGGCGGGATCCGTGGCTTCGGCCAGGCTGAGCCCGGCGACCTGCACCAGCGAATCGCGCACGCTCATGCGAGCGAATGGCGCTTCGAGATCGACTTCGCGGCCCTGGTAGGGCAGGCGCGCGGTGCCGCAGGCGCGAATCGCGGCCTGGCGGATGAGCGCTTCGGTGTAGTCCATCATGTCGCGGTGGTTCCAGTAGGCGGCGTAGAACTCCATCATGGTGAACTCGGGGTTGTGGCGTACCGAGATGCCCTCGTTGCGGAAGTTGCGGTTGATCTCGAACACCCGCTCAAAGCCACCCACCACCAGGCGCTTGAGGTAAAGCTCGGGAGCGATGCGCAGGAACATCTGCTGGTCGAGCGCGTTGTGGTGCGTGACGAAAGGCTTGGCGTTGGCGCCGCCCGGAATGGGGTGGAGCATGGGGGTCTCGACTTCGACGAAACCGGCCTCCTCCATGGCATGGCGCAGGGCTGAGACGATGCGCCCGCGCTGCACGAAGCGCTGGCGTGCCTCTGGCGTGACCACCAGGTCGACATAACGCTGGCGGTAGCGCGTTTCCACGTCCTCCAGGCCGTGAAACTTGTCGGGCAGGGGTTGCAGGTTCTTCGCCAGCAGGCGCACCTGCGCGGCTTGCACCGTGAGCTCACCGGTGCGTGTCTTGAACAGCAAGCCTTCGCAACCCACGATGTCGCCGAGGTCGAAGTGCTTGAACGCCGCGTGTTCGGCTTCGCCGGTATGGTCGTTGCTGACATGGATCTGCAGGCGTCCGCTGCTGTCTTGCAGCGTGCCGAAGCTGGCCTTGCCCATCACCCGCTTGAACATCAGCCGCCCCGCGATGTGCACCCGCCGCGCCGCTGCCAGCACGGCGTCCGGCTCCAGCGCGTCGTACTCGGTATGCAAGGATGCAGCCTGGGCGTCGGGTTTGAAGTCGTTCGGGTAGGCGTTGCCTTGCGCACGCAGCGTGGCGAGTTTGGCGCGGCGTTCGGCGAGCAGGGATGAGGTGGAGGCTTGTGCGTCACCCGGGGTGACGGAGGCGACGGGTACTTTGGGGTTCATGCGTGTTGTTCTCGGAGGTAGAGCAGCGAAGCGGCGGTCTCGGCACTCAGACCTTGGGCGTTTTGCGCCAGCAGGGCGTGCTCGATCCTGCCGGCCAGGGTTTTGCCCAGTTCCACGCCCCATTGATCGAACGGGTTGATGCCGTAGAGCCAGCCTTCCACCACGGTGCGGTGTTCGTACAGCGCCAGCAGCGAGCCCAGGTGATAGGCCGTGAGCTGCTCCATCCAGATGAAGGTGGACGGCCGCCCGCCGGGACAGGCGCGGTGGCGGGCGGCGCGGGCGGCGGCATCGGGTGTCATGCCCTGGGCCATCAGCTCGGTCTGCCAACTCGAGGCATCCTTGCCGTTCCACAGCGCGTCCGCCTGGCCCAGTGCATTGGCCAGCAGCGCCAGATGCTCGGGCAGGCGCGCATGCCAGGGACGGGCGACGGCGATGATCTCGTGAAACACCGGCACCGCGGCCTGATGCAAGAGCTGGAAGTAGGTGTGCTGCACCGGCGTGCCCACACCGCTGATGACGGCAGGGCCGCTGACATGCACGGGCTGGGCGCCGTCGGCGCTGGTCGACTTGCCCAGCGACTCCATGAGCAATTGCTGCAGATACAGCGGCACATGCGAGAAGGCGTCGCCATACAGCCCGATGGACAGCAGCGGCAGGCCGAAGCGCACGCGGTAGGCATGCGACAGCCCGGCCATCAGTCCCGGGCCCGAGGCGTTGAGCGGGGTGACGAGGAAGTGTTCGTCCATTGCTCTTGCGCCGGCGTGAAACTGGTCGAAGATGTCGCGGCCGAAAGCCAGCAGCAGCACCATGCCGTGCGCGCTCCAGACCGAGAAGCGTCCGCCGATCTCCTGCAGCGAGCGAAACACCTGTGCCGTGGGCATGCCGAAGCGCTGGTGCGCCAGGTCGGCGTTGGCGGTCAGCGCCACCAGCCGCGCGCGCGCTGCCTCGGCGCCCAGATGGCCCGACAGCCAGCGCACCACGGCGTCGGCATTGCGCATGACCTCTTGGGTGCGGAAGGACTTGCTGTTGATCAGCACCCAGGTGTGGGCGGGCTTGGCGGTGGCGAGCACGGCCTCCAGCGTGGAGCCGTCCAGATTGGCCACCCAATGGATGCGGCAGCGCGACGGCTGCAGCACTGCAAGCGCGGTGTAGAGCGCCAGCATCGGCGTTTCGGAGCCGCCGGCACCGAGGTGGATGATGTCGAGCCCGTCGGCTCCGGCGTTGGCCACCAGGCGTTCGGCCCAATCGGCCATGCGTGCGTGCTCGGCGTGCAGGAAGTCGGCGGCGGCTTGCGAGGCTTGATCGTCACCCCGCGCACCCAGGCGCGAGAGCACATGCCAGGCCGGACGCCCCTCACTGCCATTGAGCACCGTGTCGCGGACCAGATCCATCGGGCTTTGGGGCAGGGTAGCCAGCGTGGTGTGTGCCGTAGCCAGTGCCTGCGCGCCATGGCGGGAGAACTCGAGGCGCAGGCCTGAGGTGTCGATGGTGGTGCGTGTGGGCATATCGAAGGGTGGCGCAGATGGGGAGCCGCCTCGCCTGGCACGCTTGACCAAGGCACCGGGCGAACGCCGCGGCGCCGTGCGGGGCAGACAGGGAGAGAGGCTGAACGCGCTGGCGCATTCAGGCGGCCGATTCTATCGGCCCGTCCGGGTTCGGCATGGGCCTGGAGCCGAGCATTTCGCAGGTCTGCCTAGAATTCCAGGTTGGTCAGTCCCGCCTGCGCGGCGTCCCAGTGGCCGTTTGTTCACCTTTGCGAGGTTTCCATGATTGTCCTCACCGGAGCCGCGGGCTTCATCGGTGCCAATTTCGTCCATCACTGGTTGAGTCAGTCGCAGGAGCCCGTGCTCGTGCTGGACGCACTCACCTACGCCGGCAACCTGGAGAGCCTGGCAAGCAGGCAGGGCGATGCGCGCTATTCCCTAGCTCAGGTCGACATTTGCGACCGCCCCACGGTAGCCGCACTGCTGGCCCGGCACCGCCCGCGCGCCATCCTGCACTTCGCCGCCGAGAGCCATGTCGACCGCTCCATCCACGGCCCCGGCGACTTCATCCGCAGCAACATCAACGGCACCTTCGAACTGCTCGAAGCCACCCGCGCCTACTGGACGGCGCTGCCCGAGTCCGACAAGGCCGCCTTCCGCTTCCTGCACATCTCCACCGACGAGGTCTACGGCTCACTCAGCCCCACCGACCCCGCCTTCGCCGAGACCACCCCCTACGCCCCCAACAGCCCCTACAGCGCCAGCAAGGCCGCATCCGACCACCTCGTGCGCGCCTGGCACCACACCTACGGCCTGCCGGTGCTCACCACCAACTGCTCCAACAACTACGGCCCCTACCAGTTCCCCGAGAAGCTCATCCCGCTGATGATCCACAACGCCCTGGCCGGCAAGCCCCTGCCGGTGTACGGCGACGGCCAGAACGTGCGCGACTGGCTGTATGTCGAAGACCACTGCCGCGCCATCGCCCGCGTGCTCGAAGCCGGACGTCTGGGCGAGACCTACAACGTCGGCGGCTGCAACGAGGTCCGCAACCTCGACGTGGTGCACACCCTGTGCGAGCTGCTCGACGGCTTGCGCCCGAAGGCCGACGGCTCCAGCTACAAGACCCAGATCGCCTTTGTGGCCGACCGCCCCGGCCACGACCGCCGCTACGCCATCGACGCCCGCAAAATCGCAGCCGAACTCGGCTGGACGCCGCAGGAGACCTTCGCCACGGGTCTCAAGCGCACGGTGCAGTGGTATCTGGACCATCCCGACTGGGTGGCCCACGTCACCAGCGGCGCGTATCGCAACTGGGTGGGCCAGCAGTACGGCGGCCAGGGTGCGACTTCATGCACAGGGGCTGCGGCATGAGTGCAGGCCCGCAGACCGACTTGCATACCACGCACACTATCTCTACGCCGCCACGCATCCTGTTGCTGGGTGCCGATGGCCAGCTCGGCTGGGAGCTGCGCCGCGCCTTGCTGCCGTTGGGTGATGTCAAGCCGCTGAACCGCACCCAGGCCGATCTCTGCAACTTGCCCGCCCTGCGCGCCGTACTCGACCAAGCCCGCCCGCACATCATCGTCAACGCCGCCGCCTACACCGCTGTGGACAGGGCCGAGTCCGAACCCGAGCTCGCCCAGCGCATCAACGCCGCAGCGCCGGGTTTGCTGGCCGCCTGGGCCGCTGAGCACGACGCCATGCTGGTGCACTACTCCACCGACTATGTGTTCGACGGCAGCAAGCCAGCGCCATACACCGAGCTTGATGCCCCCAAGCCGCGCAGCGTCTATGGTCACAGCAAGCGGGCCGGTGAACAGGCCATTGCACAAAGCGGCTGCCGCCACCTCATCTTCCGCACCTCCTGGGTTTATGCCGCGCGCGGCGGCAACTTCGCCAAGACCATGCTCAAGCTGGCACGGGAGCGAGAACATCTGCGCGTGGTCGCCGACCAGTTCGGCGCCCCCACCAGCGCCGAACTCATTGCCGACGTCACCGCGCTGGCCCTGCACCGGGTGCAGACCGATGCATCGTTCGCCACCGCCATAGGCACCTGGTCCGGCCTCTACCATCTCACTGCCTGCTGCAGCACGTCCTGGCATGGCTATGCCCAGTTCGTGCTGCAGCAGGCCGCCGCCCACGGTGTGGCACTGCGCTGCGGGGCCGAAGCGGTGGAACCCATCGCCACGGCCGATTACCCGCTGCCCGCGCCACGTCCGGCCAATTCCAGGCTGGACTGTGATCGGCTGCAGGCCGCGTTGGGGCTTGCGCTGCCGCACTGGCAGATTCAGGTCCGGCGCATGCTGGCCGAAGTGGCCGTGCAGGGTTGAGCCTCGGGGCTGCGACGATGAAGGCCGGGGCTGATCGAGCCTGGTCCCGACGCACGACGAAGCGTCAACGCTTGACGACCACCGGCCAATCACCGAGTTCGTTGCGACGCCGGGTTGGTGACGACGCGCAATGCTCCGCCAGCAAGGCGCTGACACCAGCCACACCCACAAGCACGGCGTCGAGATGCCGGCCTTCACGCAAACCGTGCTCCATGCTTCGACACAGGGCTTGCCACTGCGCCGGATCAACCCGGGATGCGATGCCGCGATCGGCAATGATTTCCACGGCACGCTCGGCCAACAGCAGATAGATCAATACGCCATTGTTCTCGGCGGTGTCCCAGACATGGAGGCGCGCAAACAGTTCGATGGCGCGCGCTCGCGGTGTGATGCCGTGCCAAAGCTCCGGCCAGTCGAGGGCTCCTTCCAGAGCCACCCGGATCTCGCCATCATGCCGGCTTTCCGCAACGTGGATTGCCTGCGCAATGGCCTTCATGGCCGATCGCGGAAATGCCCTGTGCACCCGCGCCGTGAGGTAAAACGCATGGCGCAGCCACTGCCTGGCCTTCATGGTCACCACCGCCCCGAGGCGCCGCCACCGCCGAAACCGCCGCCGCCGCCGGAGAATCCGCCTCCATGGCCGCTGCCAAAACCTCCACCTCCGCCTGCGCCAAAGCCGCCCGCTCCGAAACCACCCGGCCCGCCGAAGCGCATGCCGCTGATCACGGCAAAAAAGGCCAACAGCGCCGCCCCTCCAGCCAGCAGTCCAGAGCCGATCAGCAGCCAGCCGCCAATGCCTGCGGCCAGAGCCGAAACACCGGCGCCGAGCACGCGGCCGAGCACAGCACGCAGCGCCTGGCCCAGCACCACGGCGCCGAACACCACGAAGAAGGCCAATTGCAGTGGCGGCTCCTGGTCGTGCGCAGCGACCTGTCGAGGTGGCGGCAAGGGCTCACCGTCGATCAAGCGCATGAGTTGGCTGACACCGGCCTGGATGCCGGCGTCGAATCGTCCCGCTTGGAAGTCCGGCGTGATGGTCTCGGCCACGATGCGTTTGGCGATGGCGTCCGGGATGGCGCCTTCCAGTCCGTAACCCACCTCGATGCGCACCGCGCGGTCGTCCTTGGCGACGAGCAGCAACACGCCGTCGTCAACGCCTTTGCGCCCCAGCTTCCAGGCGTCGGTGACGCGTATGGAGTATTGCTCGATCGCCTCGGGTTGCGTGGTGGGCACGATCAGCACCGCGATCTGGCCGCCCTTGCGTGCCGTGAAGTCCCGCAGTTGTTGATCCAGTGCCTGTGCCTGGTCGGTGCTCAGTGTGCCGGTGAGATCGGTGACGGGCGCGGTCAGCGGCGGTACGGCGACCAAAGCCCAGGCCGGCAGCAGGGCTGCGCAAGTCAGCAGCAGGCCGAGCAGCACGCCACAGCACCTGCGCCGCCGCCTGTCCTTGAAGCGAAGCGTGGAGGCAACTCGCCCGCCGCGATGCCCCATGGTGGCAGACTCCATGGCGTTCATGCTTGCGCGCTCACGGCGAGCTGGCTGGCTTGGGCTTCGGTGACGTCGAACCGAAGTCGACCGTGGGCGGGGTCGCGATGGCTTTTTCGTTATCCACCGTGAAGCTGGCCTTGGTTTTGTAGCCGAACGCCATGGCGGTGAGGTTGCCGGGGAACTGGCGCACCGTGTTGTTGTAGGCCTGCACTGCCTCGATGTAGCGCATGCGCGCCACGGTGATGCGGTTTTCCGTGCCCTCGAGCTGCGCCTGCAGGTCGCGGAAGGATGCGTCGGCCTTGAGTTGCGGGTAGTTCTCGGATACCACGAGCAGGCGCGACAGCGCGCTGGTCATTTGCTGCTGGGCAGCCTGGAATTTGGCGAAGGCGGCGGGGTCGTTGACCAGTTCCGGCGTGGCCTGGATGGACCCCACCGAGGCGCGCGCTGCGGTCACTTCCGTCAGCACGTCCTTTTCATGGCTGGCATACCCTTTGACCGTGGCCACCAGGTTGGGGACCAGATCGGCGCGGCGTTGATACTGGTTGAGCACTTCGGCCCAGGATGCCTTGACCTGCTCATCCTGGCGTTGCAGTGCGTTGTAACCGCAGCCGCTCAAGGCGGTGGTGAGCAGCAGCAGGGCGGCAAGCAGCAGTCGGCGCATGGTGACCTCGTCATTCGGCATGTCAAGATGTGACAAACCGCAGCATACGGTGTCGGCCTGTTGCATTCTTAGTGCGGCGCTTGCGGTGGCCTGCCACGCAGCGCCACAGGACTGGGCTCCGAATCGGGTAGCAGGCTTTGCACGCTGCCGTAGAACGACAGAATGAAGGCCAGGAATAGCATCAAGGCCATGGGAAAACTCAGCAGGGTGGCCGCTTCGGCGCTGGCGCCCATCACCTGGGCCAGTGTCACCACCAGCAGCGGAACCGTTGCAAACAGCAAGAACCATTGCATGGCGTAGAGCATGAAGGCACGCAAGTTGCGCAGGCAGATGACGAAGCTGGTGAACAGGGCTTGCCAAGGCCCCATGCCATGCCAGCTCACCAGCGGTGGCGCGAACCAGAAGGCCATGGACACCGGGATGTAGCTGAGGGTCGCCACCACTGCTGCACCACGCAGCACGCCGCTTTTCACCAGGGTCTGCGCCGGCATGGCGCCGAACAGCAGCAGACGCAGTAACGCGCCGCCATCCATCAGCGAAGCCACGGCGAGCACGCCCACCACGGCGGCGGCGTAGAGCACACCCAGAGCCAGCAGGGCACGCGCACGCGTACGGCTTTCACGCAGCCCGGCCAGCAGCACGGTGGGCCATACCGTTTCGCCACGCACGATTTGCCGTGACGCGAGCAGGAAACCCACGGTGGCGATTTGTGCCACCAGGAGGGGCACGAGGCCGCCCATGACGGGCAGCATGGAGAACAGCCCGACGACGAGGATGTAGCTGCCCATCATCAGCATGACGCTCCAGGGCTGGCGAAACAGCCAGACAAAACCCAGCTTGACCCAACTCAGGCCCTCGCGGGCGGGGACGGTGCGCAATTGCATGGTGATGAGCCCTGGACGGGCCGGAAAAAGGACAGCCTGGGGTGAAAGGCGGGATTGAAGCGAGGATGTCGCGCAATGACTGCATGCGCAAAAACAAGGCAAGGCAGAGAACGCAGCTGGATTGTAGAAGCGCGTCCGGCGCCCCATGGGCCTGCGCGATCGTCACGCGACGTCGGCGGCCTGTCGTTGAAACTCTGCGTGCAAGGGGCTTAAGCGCATGTGCAAACCAACCGGCCCCATGCTGAAGGACAGATGTTCGCGCGTGGCGCCGCCAGCAGTCGGAGCGACGGTTTCGATCCCGAAGCCGCCCAGCAGCATCGCCATGGCCATTTTCATCTCCAGCAGGGCCAGGTAGCGTCCGGGACAGATGCGCGGGCCGGCGCCGAAGGGCATGCTGATGCGCTTCGAGGCGGCACTGGGAGCCGCTGGGTCGGCGCTCAGCCAGCGCTCGGGTTTGAACGCGGTGGGGTCGGGGAACTCGCGGGCATCCAGGCTGTCGTGGCGCATGAGGGCGAACACCACGGTATCCGCCGGCACCCGGACGTCGGCAACCGTGGTTTCGTTCACGGCCTGCACCAGCAGCAGCGGGGCGACGGGCTTGAGGCGCATGGTCTCTTGGATGCAGGCGTCGAGATAGTCCAGCGAGGCCATTTGCTCGGGGGTGAAGCCTGCGGGTTCGGGCGCCAGGCGGCGGACTTCGGCGCGGGCACGCTCAAGCGCCTGCGGGTGGCGATGCAGCAGTTCAATCATCCAGGCCAGGGTGTTGGCCGTGGTGTCCTCACCGGCCAGCAGGAGCACGATGACGTTGCCGGCCACGTCGTGATCATTGACGTCGCTGTCGGCACGGTCTGCGGCGCAGATCATGGCCTCGAGCAGATTGCGCGGCCGCTCGCGCAGGGATGGGTCGAGTTGCAGGCGCTGGCGGGCATCGGCAATGAAGCCCCGAATCGCCTGCTGCACGGCGGAGACGCTGCGGTCCAGCGCGCGGTCGGAGGGCAGGCGGACATAGCGCCAGTAGGGCAGCAGCGCCAAGCCGCGTTTGTGCAGCTTCGGGAAAATGCGGTTCAGATGCCGCTGAATGACATCGTCGTCGGATTCGAGGGTATTGACGTCCATGCCGAAAGCCAGCCCGGCGCTGGCATCCACGGTGAAGCGCATGAGATCGGCTTGCAGGTCGATCTGGGACCCGTTGCGTGCAGCAGCCTGCCAGCGCGAGCGTAGACGCAGGGTCACGTTCAGCAGGGTCGGGAAGTAGGCCTTGACATGGCCCGGGTCGAGGCCAGCCATGACCATGCGGCGCTGGCGCTGCCAGGTTTCGTCGTTGGCGAAGAACAGGCCTTCGTCGAAGCCCATTTCACGCGCGATGCGCCCGCCCAGCAGGGGGCGGCGAAAGCGTTCGGGTCGGTCGCGCAACAGCGTTTGAATGGTGGCGTGGCCGGACACGACCAGGATCGTGCGCGGGCCGAAGCGGAACTGGTAGTAAGGCCCGTATTGCCGGCCCCAGGCTTCAAGCTGGAGGTGCAGCCTGTCAGGGCGAAGCCGCCACGCCTGGCCCACCCAAGGCAGCCCAAGAGGCCCGGGAAGATCGGACAAAGGGCGCGGCTGTTCCGGGGTCGGAGTCAGTCTCGCGTCCGCTTGGCGTTGCATGTCGCAGTCTTCCTGTCGTGTTTCAGGCAAGCAGCGCTGCCCCATGGTTGGCGACATGGACGCGCTGGCGCAGCACGCGCTCGAAATGTGCCGGGTCGTGGGCTTTCAGCAGATGGGCGTCGCGCGGCAGGTGAAAGTCGGCCAGGCGCGAGGTCCAGAAGCGCAGCGCCGCGGCGCGCAAGGCGTCGGGCAGCAAGGTCGATTCCGCGGCCAGCAAGGGCCGCACATGCTGGTAGGCATCGAGCAGGGCCTTGCAGCGCTCGGCGTCCAGCGCGCCGGTGGCTAGATCGATGCACCAGTCGTTCAGGGCCACGGCCAGATCGAACACCCAGGTGTCGCTGCCGGCGAAATACCAGTCGAATACGCCCGAGAGCCGGCCGTCTTCGAACAAGGCGTTGTCACGAAACAGATCGGCATGCACGGCGCTGCGCGGCAACTGCGCGAACACGGGACTTGCGGCCAATGCGGTTTGATGGGCGAGCTCGGCTTGCAGC
Organism: Betaproteobacteria bacterium; assembly: GCA_028871675.1. Classification (GTDB taxonomy): domain Bacteria; phylum Pseudomonadota; class Gammaproteobacteria; order Burkholderiales; family Burkholderiaceae_C; genus Thiomonas_A. The sequence continues at coordinate 137,929 of JAGWMO010000003.1, read as the reverse complement.
AAGTTGCGCTGGGCTGCGCCGAGATGCGGCAGCACCAGCGGAATGGTTTGCTGCTGCCAGGCCAAGCCGCGGAGATTGGCTTGCAACAGCGGAAAATCCCTCGCCGCCAGATGCATGCGGGCCAGGCAGGTCCCGATCTGCGCGCAATGCGCGGCCTCCGGTTGCAGTTCGCTATGGCCGGGAAGACGCGTGACCAGAGCCGCCGGTTTGCCCTTGAGTTGGTGCAGGATGCGGCCTTCGCGGTCGGCCATCGGGTCGGGCACGGGAATGGCATGCGCTGCGAGGTGATGCATCAGTCGCAGGTAGAACGGAAGCTGCTCGGCGCTCAGCCGCTCGAACAACGTCAGCACGAAGCGTCCGTGCGTGGTCGTGACGAAATAGTTGGTGTTTTCGATGCCGCTCGTGATCCCTTGCAACGCGGTCAGCGAGCCGAGATCGAAACCGCTCAGGAAGGTCTGGACTTCGGCGTCGCCGAGCGTGGTGAAGACGGCCATGGGGAATCAATGCGGGGTGTTCAGACCGCCGGCGTAGCCACCTTGCTCAATCATGGCGCCGAGGCGAGGGGGCGAGGGAGGACGAGAGAACTCGCGGCAGGCGCCGGCCTTGGGTCTGGCCCGTCGTCATTTGAAGGTGCCGATGGTCCACTGCATGCGACCCTGCATGTTGGCAGGATCGGTGCTGGACGATACATCGGGTGGCACGATGTTGTAGGCAGGGCCGCCATGCAGCGGTTGCACGTGAATTTGGGTGGTGGCTCCGCGCACCTGTTGCTCCTGAATCCGCACCGAGCGGTCTTGCGTCACGTGATTGCGCACCACCGGCTCGGGAAATTTGGGCGCGGGTTGCGTGTCAGCCAGGCGCGCAGACGGCGACAGACCGCTGCGCGGGGAGGAACTGGCTGGCGAGGGGGTCACGGCCCAGGCTTGCGTGCCGCTGCATTCGAGCGCTGCGAGCAACGCCGCGAACGTGGCGAACTGGGTGGCGATACGTACGGCAGTGCGAGGAAGTTTCATGCCGCTGATTTTAACGGTCGGAACATCCCGCTGCCGGCGCAGCAGGATGGCAAGTCCATGCCTGCCATGGGCGACTCCATCTGGCGCGGCTGCAGCCGATAATCGCGCCCATGACGACCCAACCCGACAACGTCGCGACTCTGCTGCTGGTGGACGGCTCCAGCTACCTCTACCGCGCCTTCCATGCCATGCCCGATTTGCGCGGCCCGCAGGGAGAACCCACCGGCGCGCTCTACGGCATGGTGGCCATGCTGCGGCGTCTGCGTGAGCAGTACCCGCCGGCCAAAGGCTACCGTTTTGCGGCTTGCGTGTTCGACGCCAAAGGCCCAACCTTCCGCGATGCCATGTATGCCGACTACAAGGCGCAGCGCGCACCGATGCCACCCGAGTTGGCGCAACAGATCGGCGTCATTCACGAGGCGGTTCGGCTGATGGGCTGGCCGCTGTTGGAGGTGCCCGGAGTCGAGGCCGACGACGTCATCGGCACCCTTGCCGTGCGTGCGCATGCCCTGGGGCTGCGCACCCTGGTGTCCACCGGCGACAAGGACCTGGCGCAATTGGTGAACGACCACATCACCTTGGTCAACACCATGAGCAACGAGGTGCAGGACGTTGCCGGTGTGGTGGCCAGATTCGGTGTTCCGCCCGAGCGCATCGTCGATTACCTCACCCTGGTGGGCGACGCTGTCGACAACGTCCCGGGCGTGAGCAAGGTCGGGCCGAAAACGGCGGTGAAATGGCTGACCCAATACGGCTCGCTCGACGGTGTCGTGGCCAACGCCGACGGGATTGCCGGCGCCGTCGGCCAGAGCCTGCGCGACGCCCTGGACTGGCTGCCCACGGCGCGCAAACTGGTGACCATCGCCACCGATTGCGACCTGGACGGCTACGCCCGCGACATTCAGGCCGACCTGGAACTCGCGCCCGAAAACGCCGCTGGGCTGCTGCCTTTTTTCACGCGCTACGGGCTGAAAAAATTCACCCACGAGTTGCAAGCCGCGCGGCCGTCCGCGCAGGCTTCGCTGCTGTCGGATGAATCCCGCGCGCCAGTGCCGCCCACCGTCGCTGTTGACGATGCGGCTTCGACGCCTGCGCGCCTGCCGGGCCGTTACACCTGCGTGCTGACCTGGACCGAGTTCGACGACTGGCTGGCGCGCATCGACGCCGCCGCGCTCACGGCCATCGACACCGAGACCGATTCGCTCGACCCGATGCGCGCGCGCCTGGTGGGCATCTCGCTGTGCGTGCAGCCTGGCGAAGCCGCTTACATTGCGCTCGCGCATCGCTACGCGGATGCGCCGCCGCAACTGCCGCTGGACGAGGTGCTGGCGCGGCTCAAGCCCTGGCTGGAAAACGTTGACAAACCCAAGCTCGGCCAGAACAGCAAGTACGACCGGCATGTGCTGGCCAATGCCGGCATCGCCGTGCGTGGCTATGCCCACGACACCTTGCTGCAAAGTTATGTGCTGGAGGCGCACAAGCCACACAGTCTCGACAGTCTGGTGGCCCGCCACCTGGGCCGCGACGACACCTTGAGCTATGAGCAGGTGTGCGGCAAGGGCGCCAAGGCCATCACCTTCGATCAGGTCGATCTGGACATCGCCACACGCTACAGCGGCGAGGACTCGGACCTCTGCCTGCAGGTCCACCAGTTGCTGTGGCCGCGCATCGAAGCCGACGCCGGGCTCGGCCGCATCTATGCACTGGAACTGCAGGTGAGCGAAGTTTTGCAGCGCATGGAGCGCACCGGCGTGCTGGTGGATGGCGACGCGCTGCGGACGCAGAGCACCGAACTTGGGCGGGAAATCCAACGGCTCGAGGCCCAGGCCTATGAGCTGGCGGGTGGGCCGTTCAATCTGGGCAGTCCCAAGCAGATCGGTGAAATCCTGTTCGACCGTCTGCACCTGCCGGTGCAGAAAAAAACCGCCGGCGGCGCGCCCTCGACCGACGAGGAAGTGCTGGAGAAACTGGCGGAAGACTATCCGCTGCCCAAGGTCATTCTCGAACACCGCAGCCTGGCCAAGCTCAAGAGCACCTACACCGAAAAACTGCCGCTCATGATCAACCCGGCCACGGGTCGGGTGCACACGAACTATGCCCAGGCCGTGGCCGTGACCGGGCGGCTGGCGTCCAATGATCCCAATTTGCAGAACATCCCGGTGCGCACGTCACAGGGGCGGCGCATCCGTGAGGCCTTCGTCGCGCCCGAGGGTTGGTTCATCGCGTCAAGCGACTATTCGCAAATCGAACTGCGCATCATGGCCCATCTGTCGCAGGATGCGGGCCTGCTCGAGGCATTTGCGCAGGGGGAGGACATCCACCGTGCCACCGCGTCCGAAATCTTCGGCGTCACCCCCATCGAGGTCAGCAACGAGCAGCGGCGCATGGCCAAGGTCATCAATTTCGGTTTGATCTACGGCATGAGTGCCTTCGGGTTGGCGCGCAATCTCGGCCTGGAGCGCAGCGCGGCGCAGCTCTACATCGACCGCTATTTCGCCCGCTACCCCGGCGTGGCGCACTACATGGACCGCACCCGCGCCCAGGCCAAGGCCCAGGGCTATGTGGAAACCGTGTTCGGCAGGCGCTTGTGGCTGGCCGAGATCAACTCACCCAACGGCCCGCGCCGCGCTGGTGCGGAGCGCGCCGCGATCAATGCGCCGATGCAGGGCACGGCCGCCGACCTGATCAAGATGGCGATGATCGCGGTTGACCGGGCGCTGACGCAGCAGGGCCGACGCAGCCGCGTGGTGATGCAGGTGCACGACGAACTGGTGCTCGAAGTGCCGCAAGACGAGGCGCCCTGGGTGCGCGAGCACATTCCGCGTCTGATGGCCGGCGTCGCACAGTTGTCTGCGCCTCTGGTGGCCGAACTGGGGATGGGCCTGAATTGGGAGCTGGCGCATTGAGCTGCCGGCATTCCCGGTCTTGACACATCCTGCAACATGTGCCGACACTGGGAAGACTTCAACCCAGGAGACGAGCATGCGGAATACGGATTTGCAAACCGATGGCAACAGTCTGCTGAACGCAGGCCCCGGCGGTCGCGGTACTGACGGCGTGTCGCGACGCGACTTTGTACGCACCGCGCTGGGGGTGGGCTTCGCTGCAGCAGCCGGACCCGTGATGGCGCAGACGGCGATCCACACCGGCAGTGAAGGACTGCTGGCGGGGGATGTGATGATCGAGTCCGGCGGGCAAAAGATACCGGTCTACCGCGCCCAGCCCCAAGGCAAGACTGAGCTGCCGGTGGTGCTGGTGGTGTCCGAGATTTTCGGTGTACACGATTACATCGCCGATGTGGCGCGGCGCTTTGCGCACCAGGGTTATCTGGCCCTGGCGCCCGACCTGTTTGTGCGCCAGGGCGACCCGATGGCCTACGGCACGATCGCCGAGGTGATGAGCAACGTCATCGCCAAGGTCCCCGATGCCCAAGTGCTGCAAGACCTCGACGCTTGTCGCGCCTGGGCCGCTGCCAACGGTGGTCGGGCTGAGCACGTGGGCATCACCGGTTTTTGCTGGGGCGGGCGCATCGTCTGGCTCTATTGCGCGCATGCACCGGTGCAGGCCGGGGTGGCCTGGTATGGGCGATTGGTGGGCAGCACCGGGCCGCTCACACCGCGCAACCCGATCGATATTGCGAAGAGCCTGAAAGCGCCGGTTCTGGGGCTATACGGCGGCAAGGATCCTGGCATTTCGCAGGAGTCCATCGCCGAGATGCGCAAGGCCCTGGCCGAGGGCGACAAGGCGGCAAAGGCTTCGGAGATCGTGGTCTACCCCGACGCCGGCCACGGCTTTCATGCCGACTACCGCTCCAGCTACAACGCCGAGGCGGCGAAGGATGGCTGGAAGCGGGCTCTGGCCTGGTTGGAAAACAACAAAGTCGTGGCACTGGGGGCGCCATTCCCGCCGCAGGACGGGGCCTGCGCCAGATTGCCGGGCCTGCTCGGCCCGGTGCCGAGCGAGAGCTGATCGCGTTGGCGACGGGTCTTGGTCAACGCACCACCAGGACCGGCAGTTTGCTGTGCGACAGCACGCGCGCGGTCTGGCTTCCCAGCAGCGCGGAGGTCAGACCGCCGCGGCCGTGGGATGACATCACCACCAGGTCGCAGTGTTCGCGTTCGGCCACGGCCAGAAGCCCGCGCCAGGCCTGGGTGTCTTCCTGCACCGCCGTGTTGCAGGGGATGCCGGCAGCCTTGGCGGCGTCCGCCACTTTTTGCACCGCCGCATCGGCCTGCGCGCGAATGGCCTCCTGCCAGCCTTCGATGCCGGTGGGCATGACTTCGATCGCACCGATGTAGGGGTAGAGGTCGACCACGGACACCGCCGTGATGCGCGCCCCGTTCAGCTTGGCCTGCTCGATGGCCAAGGGAATGGCACGCTCGGAAAGCTCGGAGCCGTCGGTGGTGATGAGAACGTGATTGAACATGGCGATCTCCTGAGGTTGGTTGAGCCGGGGCGCTGCGGACGGTCTTGAGGATCCGGCTCAGCGCACCACAAGAACATGCAACTGCGAGTGCGTCAGGATCTTTTGTGTTTCGCTGCCGAGCAGCAGGGACTGCATGCCGCGTCTGCCGTGAGAGGCCATCACCACCAGGTCGCAATGTTTGTCCTTGGCGACATCGAGGATGGCTTTCCAGGGGTGGATATCTTCGGCCACGACGCAGTCACAGGCCAGGCCGGCCGCTTTGCAGGCATCCGCCAGAGGTTGGAGTGCGGCCTCGGCAGCCTTGTCGATACTGGCGCGGTAGGTGTCGGCCGTGATGGGCACGGATTCGGCCAGGCCGGAATAGGGGTAGGGGTCGGTCACCGTCATGCCGACGATCGTCGCGCCACACAGCTTCGCCAGTCGTACCGCTGGAGCGATGGCCTTGGCACCGGTTTCAGAGCCGTCGGTGGGAACCAGAATCATCGTGTACATCGCGTTCTCCTCGCCTGGGTGAAAGATCCGAATACGACGATATCTTGCGCCGTCAAACTGACGAGCGGTTTGATCTGGTGCAAACTTTGTCAGAGCTGGATTCGGGTTGGTTGATTCAGCCCCGCGAAGCAGGGGACGATGCCTACGTTTCGGCGCCGCGGGCCATGGGGCGATCCGGGTCCGCGCACCATTCACTCCACGAACCCGGATACAAGGCCGAGCCACCGAGCCCGGCATGCTCCAGCGCCAGGATGTTGTGGCAGGCGGAAACGCCCGAGCCGCACTGGTTCACGATCTCGTGCGGTTTGCGTCGACCTAGCAGCGCCAACCATTCGGTGCGCAGATCCTGCGCCGGCTTGAAGCGGCCATCGTCTGTCAGGTTGTCGCGGAAAAAACGGCAAACGGCACCGGGGATATGACCGGCTTTGGGGTCCAGGGTCTCGCCATCGCCGCTGTAGCGCTGCAGCGAACGGGCATCCACCAGCAGGCGTTGGCGATGCTGCAGATTGGCGGCGATGTCGTCGAGATGCACAAACTGGGCCAGGCTCGGTCCGGGTGTGAAATCGCCGTGCTGCTGTGGCGCGGGGCTGCCTGTCTGAGTTGCTCCTCCCGCCGCCACCCAGGACTGCCAGCCGCCGTCCAGCACCGCCACCCGGTCGTGGCCCAACCAGCGCAGCAGCCACCACAGCCGCGCCGCATAGGGCCCTTGGGCGCGGTCGTAAGCCACCACTTGTTGGCCGCGGCGTAGGCCACGTCGGGCCAACAGATCGGCGAGCGCGGCGCGATCCGGCAAGGGGTGCCTGCCATTGCTGCCGTTGGGCGGCGAGGCCAGATCGCGGTCGAGGTGGATGTGGATGGCGCCGGGGATATGGCCGCCGGCGTAGTCGCGTTCGCCGGCGCCCGGATCGGAGAGTTCGTGGCTGCAATCGGCCACGAAAACGCCGGCCGAGGCCTGCTGCAGTTGCGCGACTGCGATCAGCGTGGTGTGGCGCGCGCCGGTTTGTTCATGCGTCTCGCGAGATGTGGTCATGCTGCGCTCAGGCTGCGTTCGGTCTTGGATTATGCCCCCCGAACGCAGCCCGTCACATCAGACACCCTCGGGCTTGTTCAGGCTGGCAGACCCAGCTTGCTCCGGTACCACTCGTGGAAATGGCGCATGCCGTCTTCCAGCGGTGACTGGTAAGGCCCCGCCTGGTCGTCGCCGCGTTGCATCAGCGCGCGACGCCCGGCATCCATGCGCATGGCGATCTCGTCATCCTCGAGGCAGGTTTCCATGTAGGCGGCACGTTCGGCCTCGATGAGGTCGCGTTCGAACGCCGCAATTTCCTCGGGGTAGTAGAACTCCACACGATTCATGGTTTTCTGCGGCCCCAGTGGATACAGCGCCGACACCACCAGCACATGGGGATACCACTCCACCATGATGTTGGGGTACAGCGTGAGCCAGATGGCGCCATGCTCAGGTGGCACGCCGTCGCGGAAATTCAGTACCGCCTCGTGCCACTTGGCATACGCTGCGCTGCCGGCCTTGCGCAGCGCATTGTTGATGCCCACCGTCTGCACGCTGAATTCGTGGCCGAACTGCCAGGTCAGGTCGTCGCAGGTCACGAACTGGCCTAGACCAGGATGGAATGGGCCGACGTGATAGTCCTCCAGATACACCTCGATGAAGGTTTTCCAGTTGTAGTCGCACACATGATGTTCGATGTGGTCGAGCACATGGCCGCTGAAATCGAAAGCCTGTGCTTTGTCCAGCTCCCGGAGTGCATGGGAAACGTCGAAGCCATTGCGCTCGAACAGCAGGCCGTTCCATCGCTGCGGTCGTTCGTAGCGTTGCAGATGCAAGCAAGGATCCTGGCCGAAGTGCGGCGCGCCGATCAGCTCGCCGTCAAGCTTGTAGGTCCAGCGGTGCAGCGGACACACAATGTTGCGCCCCGTTTGGCCGCGGCCTTTGAGCATCACGGCCTGGCGATGGCGGCACACATTGGAGAGCAAGTCGACATCGCCCTGGACATTGCGCACCAGGGCGCGGCCTTCACCTTCCTGGGGCAGGGCGAAATAGTCGCCTGGGTTGGGCAAGGCCAGTTCGTGTCCGAGATAGCGGGGTCCGGCATCGAAGATGAGTTGTTTCTCCTTCGCATACAGCTCGGCGTCAAAATATGCCGTGACCGGCAGTTGGGTTTTGCTCGGGGCCAGATGCACACTCAAATCCGACATGATGGGCTTGTCATCTCCTGAAAAATCAATCCATGAACGGCGGGGCGATTCTAGACCGGACCCGTCGAGGGGGTTGAGGAGCAGGCGGGTCCGGTGTTTCGCCGCTACCCATAAAATGGATGATTCTGAATTCTCATCACGATCCGTCGCCTTGAGCCGAGCCGCCTGGCCCGAAAAAGCCGGGCCAGCGGTGACGCAACCACTTGCATGAATGCCAACCCGCGCAAACCCATCCAAGCCGACAGTCCTCCTGAAAGCTATGAGCAGGCTGTCGTGGAACTGGAGCGGCTCGTCTTGCAGCTTGAATCCGGACAGATGAGCCTGGACGACATGCTCAAGTCCTATCAGCGTGGATCGACCCTGCTGCGTTACTGCCGCGAAAAACTGGAATCGGTCGAGCAGCAGATCCAGATCCTGGACGGCGCCGAACTCAAGCCCTATACAGGCGACCGCTCGGCAGGAAGCTGACGGCATGTCCGGATCCTCCACCTTGCAGGCTGCGGACCTGTCTGGCCCCGAACAGAGCGACGCCGCTTGTCCGGCTTTGCCACTCCGGACCGTGAGCTCTTACAGCTCTTTTCAGGCCTGGGCCGACTTGCATATGCGCCGGATCCAGGCACTGATCGACGCTCATCTTCCACTGCAAACTGCCACCAACCCTCCTCTGGCGGAGGCGATGCACTACGCCGCCGCTTTGGGGGGCAAACGGATCAGGCCCATGCTGGTCTGGGCTGCCGGCGAATGCTTCGATGCCGATCCCCAAGCCATGGACGCAGCCGCTTGCGCCGTGGAATTGGTGCATGCTTATTCCCTGGTGCATGACGATCTACCCTGCATGGACAACGATGTGTTGCGCCGTGGGCAACCCACGACGCACGTGAGGTTCGGCGAGGCCACGGCGCTGCTGGCCGGTGACGCCCTGCAGGTGCGGGCATTCGAGGTGTTGACCTCCAACCCGCAGATTCCCGCTTGCATTCAGGCCAGGCTGTGTGCCTTGCTCGCCACCGCCGCAGGCGTCAGCGGCATGGCGGGCGGGCAGGCGCTCGACCTCGCGGCAACGGGCCGGCGTCTGGAGGTCGAGGCCTTGAGCGACATGCACCGCCGCAAGACCGGGGCCTTGCTCAAAGCCAGCCTGCTGATGGGCTTGGCCTGCGTCGAGCCCGACCATGTGCAGGCCAACGAGCTCAGGCGCGCGGTAGCCATTCTCGGCGACTACGCCGATGCGATTGGCCTGGCCTTCCAGGTGGTGGACGATGTGCTCGACGCCAGTGTCGACTCCACCACGTTGGGCAAGACAGCGGGCAAGGATGCCGCGCAGCACAAGGCCACGTTCGTCACCTTGCTCGGGCTGCATGCGGCCCGGGATCTGGCGCGGCAACTGCTGGGCCAGGCGCTGCAGGCGCTCGACACCCTGTCGAGCGCACGCCGGCAGCGCGCCGAGCCCCTGGCCGAACTGGCGCGGCGCATCGTCACCAGGAGCCATTGAGCATGGACTTGCTGGAACGCATTCAAGATCCGCACGACTTGCGTCGGCTTCAACCCGAACAATTGCCGCAATTGGCACAGCAACTGCGCCAATTCATCCTGGACACGGTCTCGCGCACCGGTGGGCATCTTTCATCCAATCTCGGCACGGTCGAACTGAGCGTGGCCTTGCACTACGCGTTCGACACCCCGCACGACCGCCTGGTGTGGGACGTGGGGCACCAGACTTATGCCCACAAGATTCTCACTGGGCGGCGCGAGCAGATGGGCACATTGCGCCAACTCCACGGTTTGTCCGGCTTCCCGCGCCGCGAAGAATCTCCGTACGACAGTTTTGGCACCGCACATTCCTCCACGTCCATCTCGGCCGCGCTGGGCATGGCCCTGGCCGCGCAGCACAAAGGCGAACGCCGCAAAGTGGTGGCTGTGATCGGCGACGGCGCCATGACCGGCGGCATGGCCTTCGAGGCGCTGAACAACGCCGGTGTGCATCCCGAGGCCGATCTGCTGGTCGTGCTCAACGACAACGACATGTCGATCTCCGCCCCCGTCGGGGCACTCAACCGGTATCTGGCGCGTCTGTTGTCCGGCCGCTTTTACGCCCATGCACGCGATGCCGCCAAGCAGGTGCTGAAAGTCGCGCCGCCACCCTTGTTCGAACTCGCGCGGCGGCTGGAAGAGCATGCCAAGGGCCTGGTCGCGCCAGGAACCTTGTTCGAGGAATTTGGTTTCGACTATGTCGGTCCAATCGACGGCCATGACCTCAACGCTCTGATTCCGACCCTGGAGAATCTGCGAGAACGCACCGGTCCGCGATTGCTGCATGTGGTCACGAAAAAGGGCTACGGCTACAAGTTGGCCGAGGCCGATCCCATTACCTACCACGGCCCTGGGCGCTTCAACCCGGCCGAAGGCATCAGGCCGCCAGCGGTTGCGCCCAAGCCGACTTACGCTCAGGTCTTCGGCCAGTGGCTGTGTGACATGGCGAGGCAAGATGAGCGCCTCGTGGCCATCACCCCGGCCATGTGCGAGGGCTCAGGCCTAGTGGAATTCGCCAAGCTCTTTCCTGAGCGCTATCACGACGTGGGCATCGCCGAGCAGCATGCCGTGACTTTCGCCGCCGGCATGGCCTGCGAGGGCTTGAAGCCCGTGGTCGCCATCTATTCCACGTTTCTGCAGCGGGCCTACGACCAGGTCATTCACGATGTGGCGATTCAGCGCCTGCCCGTGCTGTTTGCCATCGACCGTGCCGGCGTGGTCGGTGCCGATGGCGCAACGCATACCGGCGCTTTCGACATCCCGGCCCTGCGCTGCTTGCCCGGTTTGACCGTGATGGCGCCCGCTGATGAGTTGGAGTGCCGACAAATGTTGTCCACCGGTTTCGCCCTGGACGGACCCGCTGCCGTGCGCTACCCGCGCGGAGCCGGCATTGGGGCGCAAGTCGACCGATCCACCATCGATGCCATGCCTCTGGGGCGCGCCCAACTGCGGCGCGAATCGCAGGCCGGAGCGGGTCACCGCATCGCCATCCTGGCATTTGGTCCGGTGTTGTACGCGGCCCTGCAGGCGGCCGAGGCGCTGGATGCGAGCGTGATCAACATGCGCTTCATCAAGCCGCTGGACGTGGACATGCTGCGCCGCATGGCATTGGGTCACGACGCCCTGATCACGGTCGAGGAGGGCACGGTGCTGGGAGGGGCAGGCACCGCCTGTCTGGAAGCCTTGCAAAGCCTGGGGCTGCAAATCCCCTTGCTCAGTCTCGGCTTGCCGGATGCCTGGCTGGAGCATGGCGACCCCACGCAAATCATGGCCGCCTGCGGCCTGGATGCAGCCGGTCTCTTGCGCAGCATCCGCGCTCGCTTTCCGAATGCTGGTGGCAAGGAGCCGGAGCCGCGCAGACGCGCAGCCAACGATTGACGCCGTGACGTCGCAGTCAGCGTTTGCGGGTCCATCCGTATCGGATGCGATGCGGCGGCATGTCCAACGTGATTCCTGATCAGTCACAGGGAATGCCGAAGTCACGATAATCCTGAATGAATAAGTCAACAAATCGCATGTCCAGGTCTGACCCCAGACCAGCCCGACCATGAACAAACCATTCGAAGCCATCCCAGACATTCAGAGCACGACCGACACCCGCCACATTCCGATCCAGCGCGTCGGCATCAAGAGCTTGCGTTATCCCTTGAGCGTGCGCATGGCCGATGGCAGCAACCAGTCCACCGTGGCCATGGTGGATGCCGATGTGGCTTTGCCCGCCGAGCAAAAGGGCACGCATATGTCACGCTTCATTGAGATCCTCGAAGCCATCGCCGCACCACTGGACTATGCCGGACTCATTGCACTTGCTCAGACCATGCGGCTGCGGCTTCAGGCCGATATAGGGCGGCTCGAATTGCGTTTCCCCCTGTTCGTGCGCAAGGCGGCTCCCGTCAGCGGTGTGCAGAGCCTGATGGACTACGAAGCCGCCTGGATCGTGCAGGTGCAAGGGGAGCACGCGCAGGTGACCGCGCGCGTGCAGGTGCCGGTCAAGGCACTCTGCCCATGTTCCAAGGAAATTTCCGAATACGGTGCGCACAACCAGCGCTCGCACATCACCATCACGGCGCGACTCAAGGCGCCTGTCGCCTTCGAGCAACTCATCCGCATGGCCGAGGAAGAAGCTTCCTGCGAAATCTGGGGTCTCCTGAAGCGCCCGGACGAGAAATTCGTCACCGAGCGCGCCTACGAAAACCCGAAATTCGTTGAGGATCTGGTGCGCGACGTGGCTGTGCGCGTGCAGAGCGACGCGCGCATCGGCAACTATGTGGTCGAGGCCGAGAATTTCGAATCCATTCACAATCACTCGGCTTACGCGCGGATCGAGCGGGTCTGAGTATCCGCAGCAGTCCTCGAGGCTGCTCTCCTCCCGGAGGGACAACAGGACAACTCTTGGGGGGCCTTCGTCACCTCAATGCAGGTGTCGCGAACCCAACTCGTCCAATCGCTGCAGACGCGTGGTGCAAACTCAGGCTGATTTCAGCAAGGCTTTGACACGTGCCGAGGCGACGGCCATATCGGCACGGCCCGCCAGGCGCGTCTTGAGCGGCCCCATCACCTTGCCGAGGTCTTGCGGTGTAAGGGCGCCGACCTCGTTCATCACGGCATGGATTTCCTGGTCAAGTGCGTCGCCGCTCAGCCGTGCCGGCAAGTAGGGTTGGAGGACGGTGATTTCCAGGCGCTCTTTCGCCGCGAGGTCTTCGCGGCCGCCGGCTTCGAACTGGCTGATGGAATCGCGGCGTTGCTTGATCATCTTGTCGAGAATGGCAACGACGGCGGCATCGTCGGGTTCTACACGCTCGTCGACTTCTTTCTGCTTGATCGCCGCCAACAGCATGCGAATGGTGCCAAGGCGATCCGTTTCCTTGGCGCGCATCGCAGCCTTCATGTCATCCTGAATGCGTGATTTGAGGTTCATCATGGCAAGAAGCCCGCAAATTTGCGGGCCAGCGGGCAGAATTCAGCATTCATCAACACAAAAACCACAACCTGGAACCCGTGCCTGAGCTCAGCATGGCTGATAGCCCGCCAGGCGAACCCAAGGTTCAGTACAGACGTTTGGGCAGCATGTGGCTGCGAATGCGCTTGTAGTGACGCTTGACGGCAGCAGCTTTCTTGCGTTTGCGCTCGGCAGTGGGCTTTTCATAGAACTGGCGAGCCCGCAGGTCCGTCAGCAGGCCGAGTTTTTCAATCGTGCGCTTGAATCGGCGCAGTGCAACATCGAAGGGTTCATTTTCTTTGATTCGAATCGTGGTCATTGCAAATTACTACCTTTCAGCAAAGTCCGAGCAAAGCTCGACTGGATTGGACGAAATAAACTTACGGAGTATAACGGCTCGGACTGATTTTTCAGCATCGAACTCTTGGATGCCTGCGGCGCCCGGTGTTCAGGGCCTGAAAATCGGTTCCCAATGTACCCATCACACCACACGACCCTGCGTCATGCCAAAGAATATGGATGAATCGATGCGTCCACCGGAACCCGAGGCCAAGCAGCTACCCGGCCCCATCCGCGTTCTCGGCTTGGAGACATCGTGCGATGAAACCGGGATTGCCGTGTATGACAGCCGGGATGGTCTTCTGGCGCATGCCTTGCATTCGCAAGTGGTCATGCACCAGGCCTACGGCGGCGTGGTGCCCGAGTTGGCGTCCCGCGACCATATCGCGCGAACACTACCTCTGCTGCAGCAGACCTTGCGCGACGCGGGTTGTTCCCTCGACCGGATGGACGCGATTGCCTACACGCGCGGTCCTGGCTTGGCAGGCGCGTTGCTGGTTGGGGCGGGTCTGGCGACGGCACTGGCGATGGCCGCGGACAAGCCGCTCCTGGGTGTGCACCACCTGGAGGGTCATTTGCTGTCACCCCTGATGACCGACCCGACGCTGACTTTTCCTTTCGTCGCCTTGCTGGTCTCGGGAGGCCACACGATGTTGCTGGACGTCGCTGATCTCGGTCGCTACCGGCTGCTCGGTGAGACGGTGGATGACGCCGCCGGCGAGGCGTTCGACAAGTCCGCCAAACTGCTGGGCCTGGGGTATCCGGGCGGGCCTGCGCTGGCGCGGCTTGCCGCATTCGGCAACCACGAGGCATTTGCCTTGCCCAGGCCCAAGTTGCACAGCGGAGACCTCGATTTTTCGTTTGCGGGCCTGAAGACTGCAGTTCTGACCCGGGTGAACCAACTGGGGACGAATATCTGCGAGCAAAGCCGCGCCGATTTGGCCGCATCCACGCAGGAGGCCATCACCGACGTGCTGTGCTGGAAGTCCATGCAGGCCTTGCGTCAGAGCGGGCGCAGAACCCTGGTCGTCGCGGGCGGGGTGGGGGCGAACAACCGGTTGCGCGAGAAGCTCGATGTCGCTTGCCAGCAAGTCGGCGCGCGCGTTTCCTATCCCGATCTGCAGTGGTGCACGGACAACGGGCCGATGATTGCCTATGCCGCTTGCCGGCGTTTGCAGGCGGGGCTTGCCAAAGCCAGTCACAGCTACGCCTTCGACATCCGGCCGCGTTGGGATCTGGCAGAACTCACAGAAGCCACAGCGCTGGACACGGCTTGATTGCACTCCGCCACATGACTGAATGCGGTATTGGCTTTCGCGCCGCTCCGGCGTTCACACCGGCTCAAACTTCCCAGACACCCTGGGGTTGGAAGTCGTAGTCTTCGCCGCTGCTGGCGTGTCCGCGTGAATTGCAAACTACCCGAGACATGCCCACCGCATAGTCGTGGCGACAGTGCAGGTGGCCGTGGATCCAGAGGTGGCTGCGCTCGATCAGGTGATCGTAGGCGTTGCAGAAACTTGCCGTCGCGCCATTCACGGGGTAACGCAGATCGGTGCTACGCAGACTGGGTGCAAAGTGGGTGATGACCACGGTTTTGTCGTAGTGCCCCGGGTTGCTGGACGGGGCCTGGAGTTGATCGCTCAACCATGCCTTGTTGCGCAGGCCTTCCTGGCGCAAGGATTCGGCATCCATCGGCAGGCCGTGGCGGGTGGAGCGCTGCACCTCCTCGATGAAATAGCGTGCGGCACGCATGCAGCGGGAGCGCTCCGACGCGCCGAACAACTCAAAGTCGTTCCAGAGCGTTGTTCCCAAAAAGCGCACGCGCTGTTCACCGAACTGGAGAATGACGCTTTCACGCTCCAACATGGTGATGCCAAGGCGCTCACACCGACCGCGTAAAGACTGCAAAGTGGCGTCGAAATCTTTGTGATCGAACTCGTGATTCCCGGCGATGAACACCACGGGCACGGGCCAACGGGCGAAAAGATCCAGCCCGTCGTGCCCAGCGTCAATGTCGCCAGCCAGCACCAGAATGTCCGCATCGGGAGCGGGCTGCGGGGCGAAGGTTTCGGTTTCCAGGTGGAGGTCGGATAGCAGTTGAAGGCGCATGCCGGAGACTCGATGCAAGACAAATCGGCGCAATGTAACTGCAATTGAACGGCTGCAGGTGATGTCCTGGCAGCCAGTGCTTGGAAATGCCCACAGCGCGTGAAGTTATTCACGAAAACCGACGCATCTTTGCCGCCGCATCCGATAGTTTGCGGGGCTGCAGCTCGATTGGCTGGATCCAGTCTCGGTCTGCATGCCTCATGATTGGGCGCGGAGCCCGGCCAACTATGTGGCGCTCAATCCTTGCGATCAGGTAAACTGCTCATTTTTTCACGGCGCGGAATGGTTTCTTCTGCGTTCGCCAGTTCTCTCCAGGAAACTTTCAAGATGAGTCTCGACAAGAGCAATACGGCACAAATCGTTGCCGACAACGCGCGCGGAGCCAAGGATACCGGGTCCCCCGAGGTCCAGGTTGCGCTGCTGACCGCCCGTATCAACGAGTTGACCGGGCATTTCAAGATCCATGCCAAAGACCACCATGGTCGGCGTGGTCTGCTGCGCATGGTGAGCCGTCGGCGCAAGCTGTTGGACTATCTCAAGTCCAAGGATGCCGAGCGTTACAAGTCGCTGATCAGCAAGCTGAGCCTGCGCAAGTAAGAGGTTGTGGAGCGATCAAGGCGCCTGTGTTGAAGCTTCGACGCAGGCGCCTTGTTTTGTTGTGCGGGTCGAGTGGTGCATGCGGCCTGTTGACGAGGGAAGTGCTGCTGTGTCATTCCAATGCGACTTTCCAGTTTCCAGAGTTGCGCTGGAATGGCATTGTGCTTGCCGCCGAGTTGGGTCGCGGTGCGTGGCCTGGCAACTGATAGAGGGCGCTGGGGTTGTCCCGCGCCCATGAACCGGAGTTCACGATGTTCAACAAAATCACCAAGACTTTTCAATGGGGCCAACACACCGTCACGATGGAGACCGGCGAAATCGCGCGCCAAGCTTCCGGGGCTGTGTTGCTGAATATGGACGATACCGTGGTGCTCGCCACGGTGGTGGCAGCCAAACAGGCCAAACCGGGTCAGGATTTCTTTCCGCTCACTGTCGATTACATCGAGAAGACCTATGCCGCAGGCAAGATTCCTGGCGGCTTTTTCAAGCGTGAAGGCCGCCTGAGCGAAGGCGAGACCCTGACCTCGCGCCTGATCGACCGGCCGATTCGCCCCTTGTTTCCGGAAGGGTTCTACAACGAGGTGCAGGTCGTCATCCATGTGATGTCGCTGAACCCGGACGTCGATGCCGACATTCCAGCCATGATCGCCGCCAGTGCCGCGCTGTCGATCTCGGGCATCCCGTTCGACGGTCCGGTGGGTGCTGCCCGCGTGGCTTATATCAACGGCGAATACGTGTTGAACCCGAGCAAAGCCCAATTGGGTGATTCTCGGCTGGACTTGGTGGTCGCCGGGACCGAGTCGGCCGTGTTGATGGTGGAGTCCGAAGCCGACCAGTTGTCCGAAGATGTCATGCTCGAGTCGGTGATGTATGGCCACAAGCAGATGCAGACTGCGATCGACGCCATTCACGAACTGGTGCGCGAAGGCGGCAAGCCGGCCTGGGACTGGAAACCGGAAGCGCGCGACGAGGCCCTCATCGGCCGTATCGAAGCGGTTGCGGGCGAAGGTTTCCGCGCCGCATACAAGATCACCCAGAAGCAGGCACGTACCGATGCGCTGCGCCAGGTCTACGCCCAGGTTCATGCGGCGTTGAGCCAGGACGGTGCGACGGTCGACAGCACCAAGGTCGAGTCCATCATGTTCGACATGGAAGCGCGCATCGTGCGTGGCCAGATTCTGAGCGGCGATCCCCGCATCGATGGGCGCGACACACGCACCGTGCGCCCGATCGAGATCCGGACCGGTGTGTTGCCGCGTACCCATGGCAGCGCCTTGTTCACCCGTGGCGAAACCCAGGCGCTGGTGGTGACCACGCTTGGCACCGATCAGGATTCACAAATCATCGACGCTTTGGGCGGTGAGTATCGCGACCGTTTCCTGTTGCACTACAACATGCCTCCGTTCGCCACCGGCGAAACCGGCCGTATGGGTTCGCCCAAGCGCCGCGAAATCGGCCATGGCCGCTTGGCCAAGCGCGCACTGCTGGCCGTGCTGCCGAAGAAGGAAGATTTCGCGTACACCACGCGCCTGGTGTCGGAAGTCACCGAGTCCAACGGCTCATCGTCCATGGCCTCGGTTTGCGGCGGTTGCCTCAGCCTGCTGGACGCGGGCGTGCCGCTGAAGGCGCATGTCGCTGGCATTGCCATGGGGCTGATCAAGGAGGGCAACAGGTTTGCGGTGCTGACCGACATCCTCGGTGATGAGGACCATCTGGGCGATATGGACTTCAAGGTCGCGGGCTCCGCAACTGGCATTACGGCCTTGCAGATGGACATCAAGATCCAGGGTATCACTCGCGAAATCATGCAGGTGGCGCTGGCGCAGGCGCGCGAAGGCCGCATGCACATTCTGGGGCTGATGCAGCAAGCCGTGGGCGGAGCGCGCACCGAGGTATCGCAGTTTGCCCCACGCCTCTACACCATGAAGATCAACCCGGAGCGGATTCGCGACGTCATCGGCAAGGGCGGCGCCATCATCCGCGCCTTGACCGAAGAGACGGGCACGCAGATCAATATCGCCGAGGATGGCACCATCACGGTGGCAGCAACCGATGCCGATCGTGCCAAGGACGCCATGCGCCGCATCGGCGAGCTCACCGCCGAGGTCGAGATCGGTCAGATCTACGACGGCACGGTGGTCAAGCTGCTGGACTTTGGTGCATTGGTCAACGTGCTGCCGGGCAAGGACGGCCTGCTGCATATTTCGCAAATCGCCAATGAGCGCATCAACAAGGTTTCCGACCATATCCAGGAAGGCCAGAAGGTGCGTGTGAAAGTCATCGAAACCGACGATAAGGGTCGCTTCCGTCTGTCGATCAAGGCGCTGCTCGGCGCGGAAGAAGCCGTTGCTCAACAGACGTCGCCGGTCGAACCACAGCAGTCCTGAACCAGTCTTCTCAAGCGTCTTCACTCCCGCTCATTGAACTGAACTGCCATGACGTCCATGCTCGTTGCGATGATCAGTCAACCGGGCCCGCCGGAGGTACTTCGCTGGGTGAGCCGCGATCGACCCGAACCTGGGCCTGGAGAAGTGCTGCTGCGGGTTCGCGCGTTCGGCATCAATCGGCCTGATGTGCTGCAACGCAAAGGCCTGTACCCGCCGCCGCCTGGTGCCTCCGACATTCCGGGGCTCGAGGTTTGCGGCGAAGTGCTCAGCGGCGATCTGCGAGGGTCTACCCTGCGCCCCGGCCAGCGGGTTTGCGCCTTGCTGACGGGCGGCGGCTACGCCGAGTATTGCGTTGCTCCCGTGGGCCAGTGCCTTCCCGTGCCGGAGATCTTGAGCGACGCCGAGGCCGCCGCGCTACCCGAGACTTTTTTCACGGTCTGGCACAACGTGTTCGAGCGCGGCGCGCTCAAGGCCGGCGAGTTGCTGTTGGTCCAGGGTGGTACGAGCGGTATCGGCACCACCGCCATTCAACTGGCGCATGCGCTCGGTGCCACCGTTTGGGCGACTGCCGGGTCTGACATGAAATGCCAGGCATGCCTGGATCTCGGCGCAGTGCGCGCCATCAACTACCGCACGCAGGATTTTGCCGAGCAGGTGCGTGAGCACACCAAGGGGCGAGGCGTCGATGTGCTGCTCGACATGGTTGCAGGCGACTACGTGGCGCGTGAGCTCGGTTGCATGGCGGAAGATGGCCGCCTGGTCATCATCGCGGTGCAAGGCGGTACGGCGGCCGGGTTCGACGCCTCACTGCTGATGCGTCGCCGCCTGACGATCACGGGTTCCACCTTGCGGGCCCGCAGCGTGGCCTTCAAGTCGGGTGTGGCGCTGGCCTTGCGCGACAAGGTCTGGCCGCTGATGGAAGCCGGGCAGGTTCGGCCCCGTCTTCACGCGGTGTTGCCGGCCGAGCAGGTGGCCCAAGCGCACGCGCTGATGGAAGCAGGTCAGCACATCGGCAAGATCGTGTTGACGTGGCCCTGATCCCGGACAATTCCTAGAGGAGACGATACAAGATGCGTCGCAAGATGGTTGCAGGCAACTGGAAAATGCACGGCTCGCTGGCCGCCAACAAGACCCTGCTGGACGCTTTGATTGCCGCGCCTGCGCCTGCTTGCGATGTGGTTGTGTGCGTCCCCAGCCCATACCTGGCGCAGGCGCAGGGTTTACTGGCCAGAACGCCCATCAACCTCGGTGCGCAAGACTGTTCCGCGCATGAGCAAGGCCCATACACCGGGGAGGTTTCGGTGAGCATGCTGCGCGATTTCGACTGCGGCCATGTCATCGTTGGACATTCCGAGCGCCGCGCCCACCACGCCGAGGCTGACAGCACGGTGGCCATGAAGGCCCAGCGCGCATTGGATGCTGGCATGACACCTGTTGTTTGCGTTGGCGAAACCCTGGAACAGCGCGAGCGTGGCCAAACCGAGGCCGTCGTCGGGACGCAACTCGACGCGGTGTTGCTGCTGTTAGGCGAACGCATCAACCAGATCGTCCTGGCTTATGAACCGGTCTGGGCCATCGGCACCGGACGCACCGCAAGCCCGGCGCAAGCCCAAGAGGTTCATGCCTTCATACGCCAGCGCGCCGTTCGCCATCATGCGGGTGCTGCTGCCACCCGCCTGCTTTACGGCGGCAGTGTCAAGCCCGACAACGCTGTCGAACTTTTTGCCCAGCCGGATATCGACGGCGGGCTGATTGGCGGGGCTTCGCTGAAAGCTGCCGATTTCCTCGCCATTGTTGACGCAGCCGGGTTTTCCACCTGAAGCCGCACCCCGACCTCACCCGATTTCATCATGCATATCGCCCTGAC
This sequence comes from Betaproteobacteria bacterium, assembly GCA_028871675.1. Classification (GTDB taxonomy): domain Bacteria; phylum Pseudomonadota; class Gammaproteobacteria; order Burkholderiales; family Burkholderiaceae_C; genus Thiomonas_A. The sequence continues at coordinate 117,519 of JAGWMO010000003.1, read as the reverse complement.
CCTCATTCTCGTCGTTCAAATCCTGTCCGCGCTCGCCATGGTCGGCCTGATCCTCATGCAGCACGGCAAAGGCGCCGATATGGGGGCATCCTTCGGCTCCGGCTCATCTGGAAGCCTGTTCGGTGCTACTGGTTCTGCCAATTTTCTCAGCCGCAGTACGGCGGTCGCTGCCACACTTTTTTTTGTCTGTACCCTGGCACTGGCCTATTTCGGTAATCAGCCAGGTGAGGGCGGTGGCTTGATGAGCAAACTGGCAGGTACCGAGAAACCTGTGGCGGCACAGACAACCAGTGCTGCGGCCAAGCCGGCAGCATCGTCGATGCCCGCCGGCATCGCTCAGATTCCAGGCGCAGGTTCTGCAGCCCAGGTTGCTTCAGCGGCCAAGCCTGCAGCCAAGACTGTTGCAGGGCCCGCGCCGAAGACAAGTGGCCCAAAGTAAGTTTGGATGCTGCATTGCAAAACATTATTTCCGGCGGCTTGTCAACGTTCACTGCTCGTGAAACTTGTCGTTGCGCAAACAGGCATGGTTATGCGTTGCTTGGAGGCATGCGAGGCGGCTAAAATGCTGGGTTGAGTTGCATTCGAGAAGGTTTGCAACACAACGAGTTGGATGAGGTTTTGCCGACGTGGTGAAATTGGTAGACACGCTATCTTGAGGGGGTAGTGGCGAAAGCTGTGCGAGTTCGAGTCTCGCCGTCGGCACCAAAATGTTGCAGTACATCAAACAATAAATAGCGGTTCTCACCTACGCTTTAGCGATTGTGGCGGGCCGCGGCGGGCTGTTGACCTGCTGTCTTATGCAGCGTGTTGACTAGCAAGTTTCCGGTTTGCATCGACGAAGTCACGAAGAGGAGGCCTGATGTTTCTTGAGCAATATTTACCGGTTTTGCTCTTCATTCTGGTCGGCACCGGCGTGGGTATCGCACCGCTGGCTTTGGGTCGTCTACTCGGCCCCAGCCGTCCCGACAGCGCCAAGAATGCACCCTATGAGTGCGGTTTCGAGGCTTTTGAGGACGCGCGCATGAAATTCGATGTGCGCTATTACCTGGTCGCCATCCTGTTCATCCTGTTCGATCTGGAAATTGCTTTCCTTTTCCCCTGGGCCGTGGTGCTCAAGCAGATCGGGGCAACGGGGTTCTGGGCCATGATGATCTTCCTGTCCATTCTTGTGGTGGGCTTTATCTACGAATGGAAAAAGGGGGCGCTGGACTGGGAGTAATCTCGGTCCACACCTTGGGGAACAAGCATGAGCATCGAAGGGGTTCTGAACGAAGGATTCATCACCACGTCAGCCGACAAGCTGATCAACTGGACGCGCACCGGTTCACTCTGGCCCATGACGTTCGGCCTTGCCTGCTGCGCAGTTGAAATGATGCATGCTGGTGCTGCGCGTTATGACCTGGACCGCTTCGGCATCGTTTTCCGGCCCAGTCCGCGTCAGTCCGACCTGATGATCGTCGCCGGAACGTTGTGCAACAAAATGGCGCCGGCTCTACGCAAGGTCTACGACCAGATGGCCGAACCGCGCTGGGTGCTGTCCATGGGTTCCTGTGCCAACGGCGGTGGTTATTACCACTATTCCTATTCCGTGGTGCGCGGTTGTGACCGCATCGTACCGGTGGATGTGTACGTCCCGGGCTGCCCGCCCACGGCCGAAGCGCTGCTCTACGGCCTCATCCAGCTGCAGAACAAGATTCGTCGCACCAACACCATCGCGCGTTGAGCCCGTCCTGCCGAGCACTGAGAATCCAGCGTCATTCCAGCATACCCCGATGCCCAGCAAACTCGAACAACTTCAGCACGATCTACAGCAACAATTGGGCGAGCGCATCGCATCCATGGCCTGGGCCGTGGATGCAATCACCATCGACGTTCCGCCGGCTTCCTACCTCGACGCCTGCTCCATCCTGCGCGACCAGGCGTCGCTGCGCTTCGAGCAGCTCATCGACCTCTGTGTCGTGGACTATCACGGCTACGCCAACGGACCCTGGCAGGGCAAGCGCTACGCCGTCGTGCTGCATCTGCTTTCGGTCAGCCTCAACCAGCGTGTCAGGGTTTGCATGTGGGCCGAAGACGATGACATGCCGGTGGTGCCTTCGGTCGATCCCGTCTGGAACAGCGCCAACTGGTACGAGCGCGAAGCTTTCGACCTCTACGGTGTGGTATTCGAGGGCCACAACGATCTGCGGCGCTTGCTGACCGACTACGGTTTCATCGGCCACCCCTTCCGCAAGGACTTCCCTATCAGCGGCACGGTCGAAATGCGCTACGACCCCGAGCGCCGGCGTGTCATCTATCAGCCCGTGACGATCGAACCGCGCGAGATTGTGCCGCGCATCGTGCGCGAAGCCGGCTATGGCGGGCTCAAGCCCGCCGGCGCCAAGCCCGCCAGCCCCACGGCCTGAACCACCCAGCACAACCATGGCCGAGATCAAGAACTACACCCTCAACTTCGGGCCGCAGCACCCGGCAGCACATGGCGTGCTGCGCCTGGTGCTGGAACTCGATGGCGAAGTCATCCAGCGAGCTGACCCCCATATCGGCTTGCTGCATCGCGCCACCGAAAAGCTGGCCGAAACGCGCACCTACATGCAGGCGCTGCCGTACATGGATCGGTTGGACTATGTCTCCATGATGTGCAACGAGCATGCCTATGTCCTGGCCATCGAGAAACTGCTGGGAGTCGACGTGCCCGTGCGTGCGCAGTACATCCGCGTCATGTTCGCCGAGATCACGCGGCTGTTGAACCACCTGCTGTGGTTGGGCGCGCATGGCCTGGACTGCGGCGCGATGACCATCTTCCTCTATGCCTTTCGCGAGCGTGAGGACCTGTTCGATATGTACGAGGCGGCATCGGGTGCGCGCATGCATGCGGCCTATTTCCGGCCGGGAGGGGTTTACCGCGACCTGCCCGACGTCGTGCCCCAGTACCGTGAGTCCAGTGTGCACGGCCCGCGCGATACCAAGGCCCTCAACAGCAACCGTCAGGGCTCGCTGCTGGATTTCATCGACGACTTCACACAGCGCTTTCCCAAATATGTCGACGAGTACGAAACCCTGCTGACGGACAACCGTATTTGGAAACAGCGCACCGTGGGCATCGGCGTTGTCACGCCCGAGCGCGCGCTGCAGCTTGGGTTCAGTGGCCCAATGCTTAGAGGCTCAGGCATCGTCTGGGACTTGCGCAAGAACCAGCCTTACGATGTCTACGATCGCATGGAGTTCGACGTCCCGGTCGGCAAGGAAGGCGACTGCTACGACCGCTATCTGGTGCGCATGGAGGAAATGCGGCAATCCAACAGCATCATTCAGCAATGCGTGGCCTGGCTGCGCGCCAATCCCGGGCCGGTCATTACCGACAACCACAAGGTGGCGCCGCCATCGCGGGTCGAGATGAAGACCAGCATGGAAGAACTCATCCACCACTTCAAGTTGTTCTCCGAAGGTTTTCACGTGCCTGAGGGGCAGTCGTACGCGGCGGTGGAGCATCCCAAGGGCGAGTTCGGCATCTACATCGTGTCCGACGGCGCCAACAAGCCTTTCCGCCTGAAAATCCGCGCTCCGGGTTTCCCGCATCTGGCGGCGATGGACGAAATGTCGCGCGGCCACATGATTGCGGATGCCGTGGCCATCATCGGCACGATGGATATTGTGTTCGGCGAAATCGATCGATAAACCCATGCTGTCAGAAACCACACGCCAGCGCATCGACCGCGAACTGGCCAAGTATCCCGCCGATCAGCGGCAGTCCGCGGTCATTGCCGTGTTGGCCATCGTGCAACTCGAACGCGGCTGGATTTCCTCGGAGTCCGAGCGCGAAGTCGCCGACTACATCGGCATCCCGGCCATCGCCGTGCACGAGGTCGTGACCTTCTACAACATGTTCAACACCCGACCGGTCGGGCGCTTCAAGCTCAACGTGTGCACCAATCTGCCTTGCCAACTTGGCGGTGGTGCGCAGGCGGTGCAATACCTCAGCCAGAAGCTGGGCATCGCCCTGGGCGAGACCACGGTCGACGGCATGTTCACGCTGCAGGAAAGCGAATGCCTGGGCGCCTGTGGTGACGCACCCGTGGCGCTGGTGAACGACCGTCGCATGTGCAGCTTTCTCGGCAACGCGCAGATCGACCGGATGATCGACGACTTGCGTCGCCAAGCGGCCAGGGGAGATGCAACATGAATGCCTATGCATCCACGGGCCAGGAGAGCTGTTTCCACGGCCGACATCTCGCCCCACAAATCCTGCAGGGTTTGGACGGCAAGAACTGGCGCCTGAACGATTACGTGGCTCGCGACGGTTATCAGGCCTTGCGCAAAATTCTTGGAGTCGATGGCAGTGCGGGCATGACCCCGGAGCAGGTCATCGCCGACGTCAAGCTCTCGGCCTTGCGGGGGCGCGGTGGCGCCGGCTTTCCAACCGGCTTGAAGTGGAGTTTCATGCCGCGTCAGTTCCCGGGCCAGAAGTATCTGGTGTGCAATTCGGACGAAGGCGAACCCGGAACATTCAAGGATCGTGACATCCTGCGCTTCAACCCGCATATCGTCATCGAGGGCATGGTCATCGCCGCCTATGCCATGGGCATCAGCGTGGGCTACAACTACATCCACGGCGAAATCTTCGAGGATTACGACCGCTTCGAAGAGGCCTTGGACGAAGCGCGTGCCGCCGGCTATCTCGGCGACAACATTCTCGGCAGCGCCTACAGCTTTCAGTTGCATGCCTCGCATGGTTTCGGCGCCTACATCTGCGGCGAAGAAACCGCGCTTCTCGAATCGCTGGAGGGCAAGAAGGGCCAGCCGCGTTTCAAGCCGCCGTTCCCTGCCAGTTTCGGCCTGTACGGCAAGCCCACCACCATCAACAATACCGAGACCTTTGCCGCTGTGCCCTGGATCATCCGCAACGGCGGACAGGCCTATCTGGAATGCGGCAAACCCAACAACGGCGGCACCAAGATCTACTCGGTTTCCGGTGACGTCGCGTTGCCCGGCAACTATGAAGTTCCCATGGGCACACCTTTCTCCAAACTCCTGGCGCTGGCTGGCGGCATGCGCGAGGGCAGGGCGCTCAAGGCCGTGATTCCCGGCGGCTCATCGGCGCCTGTGCTTCCGGCCAATATCGTCATGGACTGCACGATGGATTACGACTCCATCGCCAAGGCCGGCTCCATGCTGGGGTCGGGAGCGGTCATCGTGCTCAACGACACGCGCTGCATGGTGAAGTCCTTGATGCGCCTGTCCTACTTCTATCAGCACGAGTCCTGTGGCCAGTGCACACCCTGTCGCGAAGGGACTGGCTGGCTGTACCGCATGGTCCACCGCATCGAGCATGGCAAGGGCCGGCCGGAAGACCTGGACGCACTCAACTCGGTGTCCGACAACATTGCCGGGCGCACGATTTGCGCTCTGGGGGATGCGGCGGCCATGCCAGTCAAGTCCTTCATCAAGCATTTCCGCGCCGAATTCGAGCACCACATCGAACACAAAACCTGCATCGTTCCTGCGTATGTCTGACGATCGCGCAGCTCCTTGCATCGCCTGCACACGAGGTTGACACAACATGGTTGAACTGGAAATCGACGGACGCAAGGTCGAGGTGCCCGAAGGCTCCATGGTGATGGATGCCACGCACAAACTCGACATCTACGTCCCGCACTTCTGTTACCACCCGAAGCTGTCCATCGCGGCCAATTGCCGCATGTGCCTGGTCGACGTGGAAAAGGCCCCCAAACCCTTGCCGGCGTGTGCCACCCCCGTGGCACAGGGCATGATCGTGCGGACCCATTCGGATAAGGCCATCCAGGCGCAGAAGGGCGTCATGGAACTGCTGCTCATCAACCATCCGCTCGATTGCCCGATTTGCGACCAAGGGGGTGAATGCCAGTTGCAAGACCTGGCCGTGGGCTACGGTGCCTCGTCTTCGCGCTACAGCGAAGAAAAGCGTGTGGTGTTCCACAAGAACGCCGGTCCTCTCGTGGCCATGGAGGAGATGACGCGCTGCATTCACTGCACACGCTGCGTGCGCTTCGGCCAGGAGGTCGCAGGCATCATGGAACTCGGCATGGCCAACCGTGGCGAGCATTCCGAAATCACCACCTTTCTCGAGGGATCGATCGACTCCGAACTCTCGGGCAACATGATCGACATCTGCCCGGTCGGGGCACTCACCAGCAAGCCCTTCCGATTCGCTGCGCGTACCTGGGAACTTTCGCGTCGTGCCTCCATCAGCCCCCACGACAGTCTGGGCAGCAATCTGGTGATGCAGGTGAAGAACAACCGCGTCATGCGCGTGGTGCCGCAAGACAACGAGGCCATCAACGAATGCTGGATTTCCGACCGTGATCGCTTCAGCTACGAAGGACTCAACAGTCCCGAGCGCCTGACCCAGCCCATGATCCGCAACGGTGAACAGTGGCGCGAGACGGACTGGCCCACCGCGCTCGGCTATGTGGCGCAGGGCCTCAAGCGTGTAATCGAGGTCGATGGTCCGCAGGCCCTGGGCGGACTGGCCACGCCGCAAAGCACGCTCGAGGAGCTATTTCTGCTGAGCAAGCTGGTGCGCGCGCTCGGCAGCGAGAACATCGACTTCCGCCTGCGCCAATCGGATTTTTCCGCGGATGCGGCTCGCGCGCAGGGTTCCGCCATTCCCTGGCTCGGTCTGCCGCTTGCCGATGTCCGGCATCTGCAATCAGCCCTGATCGTCGGTTCCTTCCTGCGCAAGGACCACCCGTTGCTCGCCGCCAAGCTGCGCCGCGCCGCCCGCTCGGGTGCCAAGATCAGTCTGCTGCACGCGGCTGACGATGACGCCCTCATGCCGCTGCACGCACGCATGGTGCAGCCGCCCAGTCGCTGGTTGCGCGGCCTGGCCGAAGTGGCCGCGGCGGTGGCTGCGGAACAGGGTATCGAGGCCCCGTCCGCGCTTGCGGGGCTGCAAGTCGGTGAAACTGCCCGGCGCGTGGCCCTCGGTTTGCTCGCCGGCCAGCGCAAGGCCGTGCTGCTGGGCAATGCCGCCGCGCAGCATCCCCAGGCGGCGCAACTCGACGTTCTGGGGCGCTGGATTGCCGCGCGCATCGGCGCGAGCTTTGGCTACACCGTCGAGGGTGGCAACACGGTTGGTGCCCATCTCGTCGGAGCCATGCCGCGACAGGGCGGTCTGAACGCCGCGCAAATGCTGCGCACCCCACCTGCAGCGATGCTCTTGTTGAATGTCGAACCCGAACTCGACACGCAGGACGCCGCGCTGGCGATTGCGGCTATGCGTCGGTCGGCTTTTGTGGTGGCTTTGAGCGCCTACCGACATGGCGCGACCGACTACGCCCAGGTGCTGCTGCCGATTGCGCCGTTCAGCGAAACGGCGGGCAGCCTGGTGAACTGCGAGGGCGTTTTGCAAACCTTCAATCCGGTGGTGAGTAGCCCCGGACTATCGCGCCCCGCCTGGAAAGTCTTGCGCGTGCTTGCCGATCAACTCGGCCTGGTGGGATTTGAGTACGACACACTGGAGGCCGTGCGCGAAGCGGCGCTGCATGACCTGGATATCGCCTCCACGCTGGGGCAGCACATCGATAGTCCGCTGCCCGCCAGTCTCGAGATTGCTTCTTCAGCCGTACAGGATCAGGTCGCCCAATCGACCGATGCTTTCGAGCGTCTGGCGGAAGTGCCGATTTACAGCAGCGATGCCATCGTGCGCCGCTCAACTTCGCTGCAGCAAACGCGCGATGCGCGCCTGGCCGGGCAGATCGCACTTCCGCCAGACGCCTGGGAGCGCCTGGGACTGCAACCCGGCGATCGCGTCACGGTCAAACAGGGTGCGAACAGCGCCGAGTTGCCGGCGCGGCGCGATGCCGGTCTGGCCTCTGGTGTGGCACGCATTCCCACAGCCCATCCTGCGACCGCGGGCCTCGGGCCCATGTTCGGTGCGGTTTCCGTGCACAAGGTCTGACCCATGCTCGACACCTTCAATTCCGGTGGTTTGAACCTGCTCGGCCCGGTCGCTTGGCCGGTCGTTTGGACCATCATCAAGATCGTCGCTATCGTCTTGCCGCTGTTCATCGCCGTCGCCTACCTCACGCTGTGGGAGCGCAAACTCATCGGCTGGATTCAGGTGCGCATCGGCCCCAACCGGGTCGGTCCCTTCGGCCTGCTGCAACCCATCGCCGACGGCCTGAAATTCATCTTCAAGGAAATCATTGTCCCGACACAGGCCAGCCAGTTCCTGTTCATCCTCGGGCCCATCATGACCATCATGCCGGCGCTCGCCGCGTGGTCGGTCATGCCCTTCGGGCCCGATGTGGCGCTGGCCAATGTGAACGCCGGACTGCTGCTGCTGCTGGCCATCACCTCGCTCGAGGCCTACGGCATCATCATTGCGGGCTGGGCGTCCAACTCGAAGTACGCTTTCCTCGGGGCGATGCGTGCCTCGGCGCAGATGGTGAGCTACGAAATCGCCATGGGCTTCTGTCTGGTGGTCGTGCTGATGGTTTCCGGCAGCCTGAATCTGACTCAAATCGTCATGGGCCAGATGAAAGGCCAGTTCGCCAGCATGGGGCTCAACTTCCTGTCCTGGAACTGGCTGCCGCTGCTGCCCATCTTCGTGGTGTATCTCATTTCCGGCATCGCCGAGACCAACCGCCATCCCTTCGACGTCGTCGAGGGTGAATCAGAAATCGTCGCCGGCCACATGGTGGAATATTCCGGCATGTCGTTCGCGCTGTTTTTCCTGGCCGAATACGCCAACATGATCCTGGTGTCCTTCCTCGCCGTGATCATGTTCTTGGGTGGCTGGGATGCACCGGTGTCGTTCCTCGGCTTCATTCCGGGCTGGATCTGGCTGGGCATCAAGGGCTTCCTGGTGGTCTCCATCTTCATCTGGGTGCGCGCCACCTTCCCGCGTTATCGTTACGACCAGATCATGCGCCTGGGTTGGAAAATCTTCATTCCCGTCACACTCGTCTGGCTGGTGCTGATCGGCGCCTGGATGCAGACCACCTGGTCGATCTGGAACTGAACCGGAATACAAACATGGCCGCAGTTCGCGACACCTTCAACAGTTTTTTTCTGGTTGAGCTCTTCAAGGGCCTGGCCCTGACCGGCAAGCACGCGTTTCATCGCAAGATCACGGTGCAGTATCCTGAAGAAAAGACGCCCATGTCGCCGCGTTTTCGCGGTCTGCACGCTTTGCGTCGCTACCCCAACGGCGAGGAGCGCTGCATTGCCTGCAAGCTTTGCGAAGCGGTCTGCCCGGCGCTGGCGATCACGATCGAGAGCGAGCAACGCGAGGACGGCACCCGTCGCACCACGCGCTACGACATCGACCTGACCAAATGCATCTTCTGCGGTTTCTGCGAAGAAAGCTGCCCGGTCGATTCGATCGTCGAAACCCATATCTTCGAGTACCACGGCGAGCAGCGCGGTGATCTGTATTTCACCAAGGACATGCTGCTGGCCGTCGGCGACCGCTACGAACACGAAATCGCGCCCAACAAGGAGGCCGACGCCAAATACCGCTGAAGGCCTTGCCGGCTGTGAACACCTCACGTGTTTCCTGACCGGTGTTTCGTTGCTCCACCACCCGCTCCAGGATCCGGAGGCAGCCTGCAGCCCCAGGCGGCAGGACGGTGGGACAACGCGCCGACGCCGCTGCCGTCCCACACCATGACCATCCAAACTGCACTGTTCTACATCTTTTCCGCCGTGTTGCTGTTCGCCGCCTTCCGCGTGATCACCGCGCGCAACCCGGTGCACTCGGCGCTGTATCTCGTGCTCGCGTTCTTCCAGGCAGCCACCATCTGGATGCTGTTGCGGGCCGAGTTCCTCGCCATCGTGCTGGTGCTGGTGTATGTCGGCGCCGTGATGGTGCTGTTCCTGTTCGTCGTGATGATGCTCGACATCAATATCGACCGCTTGCGGCAGGGTTTTTGGCGGTACTTCCCGGTTGCCGCCCTGGTGGGTGTGTTCATCGTGCTGGAAATGGCCGCGGTGCTGATGCAGGCCTTTCAGATCGGCGGGCAGACCGCTGCCGCACAGATCGGCGGTCAGCCTTCCACGCCGGTTGCGCATGCGCTGGCGCAGTTGCCCAACACCAATGCCCTGGGCCTGGTGTTGTACACCCATTACCTTTATCCGCTGGAAATCGCAGCGGTCATCCTGCTGGTGGCCATCATCGCCGCCATTTCCCTGACCCTGCGCCGTCGCAAGGACACCAAGGCGATGCAGGTGTCCGAACAACTCAAGGTGCGGCGCCAGGATCGCGTGCGTCTGGTGCAGATGAAAGCCGAGGGCAAGGAGTAAGCCATGTTGGGATCGCTCAGTCTCGCGCATTACCTGGTGCTCGGCGCCATCCTGTTCGCCATCTCGGTGGTTGGGATTTTTCTCAACCGGCGCAACCTCATCGTGATTCTGATGGCCATCGAACTGATGCTGCTGGCGGTGAACCTCAACTTCATTGCCTTCTCGCATGACCTGCAGAGCATGGACGGCCAGGTGTTCGTGTTTTTCATCCTCACTGTGGCCGCGGCCGAGTCGGCCATCGGCCTGGCCATCCTGGTGGTGCTGTTCCGCAACCTGTCCACGATCAACGTGGACGAACTCGACCACCTCAAGGGCTAAAGGCATGGCTGAGACGATCAATCCCAACATCCTGCTGGTCATCGCGCTGGCGCCGCTGGTGGGCGCCATCATCGCCGGCCTGTTCGGCAAGGCCATCGGCCGCGTCGGCAGTCACAGCGTCACCACCGCCAGCGTTGCCCTCTCTTTCGCCTTGTCGGCCTGGGTGCTGATGCAGGTGGTGGGTGGGGCTCACTACAACGGCACGGTCTACACCTGGATGCAGGTCGGCGGCCTGAAGATGGACGTCGGCTTCCTCATCGACAGCCTGTCGGCCCTCATGATGGTGGTGGTCACCTTCGTCTCGATGTGCGTGCACATCTACACCATCGGCTATATGTCGGACGATCCCGGCTACCAGCGCTTCTTCGCCTACATCAGCCTGTTCACCTTCAGCATGCTGATGCTGGTGATGAGCAACAACATGCTCCAGCTTTTCTTCGGCTGGGAAGCGGTCGGTCTGGTGTCCTATCTGTTGATCGGCTTCTGGTACACCAAGCCCACGGCCGTTTTCGCCAACATGAAGGCCTTCATCGTCAACCGTGTCGGCGACTTCGGCTTCATCCTCGGCATCGGCCTCGCCCTGGCCTACACCGGCAGCCTGAACTACACCGCCATCTTTGCCAAGGCCCCCGGGTTGGTCGCCTTGCACCTGCCCGGCACCGACTGGATGCTGACGACCGTGATCTGCATCAGCCTGTTCATCGGCGCCATGGGCAAGAGCGCGCAGTTCCCGTTGCATGTCTGGCTGCCCGATTCGATGGAAGGCCCGACGCCCATCTCCGCGCTGATCCACGCCGCCACGATGGTGACAGCGGGCATCTTCATGGTGGCGCGCATGTCGCCGCTGTTCGAGCTGTCGAACACCGCGCTGTCCTTCATCATGGTCATCGGCAGCATCACGGCCTTGTTCATGGGCTTTCTCGGCGTCATTCAGAACGACATCAAGCGTGTCGTTGCCTATTCCACACTGTCCCAACTCGGCTACATGACGGTGGCGCTGGGCGCTTCGGCCTACTCCGTCGCCATCTTCCACCTCATGACCCATGCGTTCTTCAAGGCGCTGCTGTTCCTCGCTGCGGGTTCGGTCATCATCGGCATGCACCATGACCAGGACATCCGCCACATGGGCGGCCTGCGCAAGTACATGCCGATCACCTGGATCACCTTCCTGATTGGAACCCTGGCCTTGATCGGCACGCCGTTCTTCTCGGGTTTTTATTCCAAGGACAGCATCATCGACGCGGTAGGCGCCAGCAACCTTGCGGGCTCGGGTTTCGCCACGTTCGCCGTCACCGCCAGTGTCTTCGTCACCGCGCTGTACAGCTTCCGGCTCTATTTCCTGGTCTTCCACGGCAAGGAGCGTTTCCGCGATCTGCCGGCGCACGACGACCATGCCGTTGACGCCCACGACCATCACCACGGACCCCTGGAGCCTCACGAGTCGCCCTGGGTGGTGACCTTGCCCCTCATCCTGCTGGCCATTCCATCGGCCGTGATCGGCTACTTCACGATCCAGCCACTGCTCTTCGGCGGATTCTTCAACGGGGCCATCAGCGTCAATGCCGCGGCACACCCGGCCATGGCCGATCTGGCCGAGCATTTCCACGGCTCCTTCCAGATGGCCATGCATGCTTTCACCGCCTTGCCGCTCTGGCTGGCTGCAGCCGGTGTCGCGGTGGCCTATTACGGCTATATGGTGAACCTGGCCTTTCCCGCTGCCGTGGAGCGCCTGTTCAAGCCGGTCTACGTCTTGCTGGATCACAAGTACTACATGGACTGGATCAACGAGAACATCATCGCCGCGGGCACGCGCCTGGTGGGCAAGGGTTTGTGGAGGGGTGCCGATGCAGGCCTGATCGACGGCCTGCTGGTCAACGGCACGGCGCGCGTGGTCGGCGTCGCCGCGGGCTTGATTCGCCAACTGCAAACCGGCTTCATCTACTACTACGCCCTGGCCATGATCGGCGGCGTGGTGGTGTTCATGTGGCTCTATGTTCCGGGCAAGCTGCTGTCCGGTTGGTTCATCCGATAAATCCAACAAGGCCTGCGGCTAACGTTCCCAACCTATGCAATCGCTCCCCTTGCTGAGCCTGTCCATCTGGACGCCCATCGCCTTCGGCATCCTCATCCTGCTGCTCGGGCGCGACACCAACGCTCCGGCCATGCGCTGGCTGGCGCTGGTCGGCGCCCTGGTCAGTCTGCTCGTCACCGTTCCGCTGATCACCGGTTTCGACACCACATCCGCCAGCATGCAGTTCGTCGAGCGCGCGCCCTGGATCGAGCCGTTCAACATCCACTACCACCTCGGCATCGACGGCATCTCGCTGTGGTTCATTCCGCTCACCGCCTTCATCACCTTCATCACGGTGATCGCCGGCTGGCAGATCATCACCGAGCGCGTCGGCCTGTACATGGCGTCTTTTCTCATTCTCTCGGGGTTGATGATCGGGGTGTTCTGCGCGCTCGACGGCATCCTCTTCTATGTGTTTTTTGAAGCAACCCTGATTCCGATGTACCTCATCATCGGCATCTGGGGGGGGCCGCGCCGGGTGTATGCGGCGTTCAAATTCTTCCTCTACACGCTGCTCGGTTCGTTGCTGATGCTGGTGGCGCTCATCTACCTCTACTTCCAGTCTGGCGGCAGTTTCAACATCCTCGACTGGTACACGGTGCCGCTGTCGAGCACGGCGCAAATCCTGCTTTTCATCGCCTTCTTCTTTGCCTTCGCCGTGAAGATTCCGATGTGGCCGGTCCACACCTGGCTGCCCGATGCCCACGTCGAAGCCCCCACCGGAGGCTCCATCGTGCTGGCGGCCATCATGCTCAAGCTCGGCGGATACGGCTTCGTGCGCTTCGTGCTGCCGATCGTGCCAGACGCCAGCCATGAACTCGCCTCGGTCATCATCGCCCTGTCCATCATCGCCGTCATCTATATCGGCCTTGTCGCCATGGTGCAGACCGACATGAAGAAGCTGGTGGCTTACTCCTCGATTGCGCACATGGGTTTCGTCACCCTCGGGTTTTTTCTTTTCTCCGACCTCAGCGTGCAGGGCGGACTTGTGCAGATGATTTCCCACGGCTTCGTCTCCGGTGCCATGTTCATGAGCATCGGCGTGCTGTACGACCGTATGCACACCCGCAACATCGCCGATTACGGCGGTGTCACCGGCAAAATGCCGCATTTCGCAGCCTTTGCCGTACTGTTCGCCATGGCCAATGCCGGCTTGCCGGGCACCAGTGGCTTCGTCGGCGAATGGATGGTCATTCTCGCCGCGGTCAAGAGCAATTTCTGGCTGGGCCTGCTGGCCGCGTCCACTCTGGTTCTCGCCGCAGGTTACACCCTCTGGATGGTCAAACGCGTGTTCTTCGGCCCGGTGGCCAACGACCATGTGGCCGCCCTGAAAGACATTGGCGCGCGCGAGTTTTTCGTCCTCGGCTTGCTCGCTGCCGCCGTGCTGTGGTTTGGCCTGTACCCCAAGTTCTTCACCGACCCGATGCAAGCCAGTGTCACCCAACTCCTGCAGCATGTGGCTGCCTCCAAACTGCAGTAAGGCGCTACACCCATGAACTGGATTGCGATCTATCCCGAGATCTTTCTGCTGGTCATGGCCTGCGTGATCATGCTGGCCGACCTCTTCGTCAAGGACGCGGATCATCGCCTGGCCTACGGCCTGACGCTGTTCACCATGCTGGCTCTGGTGTTGACCAGCGGTGCCTACTACGCCTCCGGCCTCGATCTGTTCGCCATGCAGCGCATGGTCATCGTCGACCCCATGGCCATGCTGCTCAAGCTGTTCACCACCGTGGCCACCGGCATGAGCCTGATCTACGCCCGACGCTACGCCCTCGATCGCGGCATGTGGGGCGGTGAATTGTTCAGTCTCTCGCTGTTCGCGCTGCTCGGCCAGTTCATCATGATCTCGGGAAACAACCTGCTGATCATCTATCTCGGCCTCGAGTTGTTGTCCTTGTCGTTGTATGCGCTGGTGGCCTTGCGGCGCGACTCGGCCCTGGCCACAGAAGCAGCGATGAAGTATTTCGTGCTCGGCGCGCTGGCTTCCGGCTTCCTGCTCTACGGCATGAGCATGATTTACGGCGCCACCGGCTCGCTTGACCTGGCCGTGGTCTTCAAGACCATTGCAGTCGAGCCATTGAGCCGAGCCGCCCTGGTCATGGGCGTCGTCTTCATCGTCTCAGGCCTGGCTTTCAAACTCGGTGCCGCACCGTTTCATATGTGGATCCCGGACGTCTATCAGGGGGCACCGACCGCAGTGGTCCTGCTGGTCGGCGCTGCGCCCAAGCTGGCCGCATTTGCCATGACCATCCGGCTGCTGGTGGAGGGCTTATTCCCGCTGGCGATGGACTGGCAGCAAATGCTGGTGGTGCTGGCGGTGCTCTCCATCGTCGTCGGGAACTTCGCGGCCATTGCACAGACCAACCTCAAGCGCATGCTGGCTTACTCCACCATCGCGCAAATCGGTTTCATGCTGCTGGGCCTGCTGTCGGGCATGATCAACGGTAACGGGATCTCCGCTTCGGTCGCCTACAGCGCGGCCATGTTCTACCTCGTCATCTATGTCCTCACCACGCTCGGCACTTTCGGTGTCATCATGTTCATGGCCCACCAGGGTTTCGAAGCCGAGGACATTCGCGATTTCGCCGGCCTCGGCAAATCCCATCCCTGGCTTGCCGGCATCATGACCTTCCTGATGTTCTCACTCGCCGGGCTGCCGCCCTTCGCCGGGTTCTACGCCAAGTTCGAAGTGCTCTCCGTGCTGCTCGCCACCGGCCGTGTCTGGCTGGTGGTGCTGGCCGTGGTGCTTTCGGTGGTCGGTGCCTACTACTACCTACGCATGGTCAAGACCATGTATTTCGATCAGCCCACGCGCGAGCACCGCGTTCAGGCATCACCCGCGGCCTGGATCCTCATGTCCCTGAACGGCCTGGCCGTGCTGGCACTCGGCATCCTGCCCGGTGGTCTGATGACCCTGTGTTATCAAGCCATCGCCAACACCCTGCATTGAGCCGGGTATCCCTACGCAATTCACTTCAATATGCAATCCTCCGCCGTCTGGCTGGTCTTGGTGCTCGCCCTCATCGGCGCCAACCTGCCGTTTTTCTCCAATCGTTTTTTTCTTGTGTTCCCGCTGAAGAAGCCGAAAGGCTGGTTCGTGCGCCTGGCTGAAGTCATCGTGATGTATTTCCTCGTTGGCGGCGTCTCATTGGCGCTGGAATCGCGGTTGGGCCAGATCTACCCGCAGAAGTGGGAGTTCTACGCCGTCTCGGCATCGATGTTCCTGGTGCTGGCCTTTCCCGGCTATGTGCTGCGCTACCTCTCGCGTCGCATCGAAGACTGAATCCGCGAGCCTCGCAAGCCCGCCATGAGCCAAGCCGAGCATCCCGACCTGCGGGAAACCCTGGTTCTGACCGAGCCGGTCTTCGACGGTCATTTTCTCCATGTCCGGCGCGACACGGTCAGGCTTCCCGACGGTGCCCTGGCCACGCGCGAGTACATCAGGCACTCGGGTGCGGTGATGGTCATCCCACTGCTGGACAACGGCTGTGTGCTGATGGAGCGGCAGTGGCGTACGCCCATGCGCCGGGTGATGATCGAATTTCCGGCCGGCAAGCTCGACCCCGGCGAAAGCTGGCAAGCCTGCGCCCAGCGCGAGTTGCGCGAGGAGACTGGCTACAGCGCCGCCGAATGGGCCTACATCGGCAGCATCAACAACGCCATTTCCTATTCCGACGAAGCCATACACCTGGCTTTTGCGCGCGGCCTCACCCCCGGCCGCCAGCAACTCGACGCGCATGAATTCCTCGACGTTTTCGAGGCTGCGCCCGCCGAGGTGCTGGGCTGGGTCCGCGACGGCAGCATCACCGACGTGAAAACCGTGATCGGCGCCTTCTGGCTGGACAAGCTTCGGTCCGGCGCCTGGGAACTGCCTTGGCAACGACTCGACGGTCAGATCTGAGCTCGACCGGCCGGCGCTGATTTTCACGCCAGCCGCAGCGCATGCGTCGCCCATCGTGCGTCGGCGCGGAGCCGGGGCAGGGCCCGCGCCGACGCATGAAACAAAATGCAACAATGAGCGGACATTCATGTGCCGCCCATCATGCCCGTCCTTGCTCTTGGTCTGCTGTTTGGCTGCTGGCTGCAAATGCAGCAGCCCCGGCTCTGGCCTGAAGACCTCTACGGTGCTTTGGCTGGTGCCGCCACCGTGGCGTTGTTCGGACTGTTGGCCTTGCGACTGCGCCAGAACGCGCAGACGACCCAACAGGCATGGCATGAGCCCGCGGGCGAGGTTCCCGCATCACGCCAGGGCGGTCTTTGCCGCTGGTTGCCAACGATCCTGCCGTTCATCGCGGCTGCAGCCCTGGGCTATGGCACCACCGGCTGGCGCGCCAGCGGGTTGCTGGCCGATCGGCTGGCCGAGCCCTTGTGGGGGCAGGTGGTGACGGTCGAGGGCGTGGTGCAAAGCCTGCCGGTGCGTCGCGCCGATGGCACACGCTTCGTCTTCAGACCCATGCATGCCGCAGCCGGCATTCCCTCGCGTATCCTGGTCTCCTGGCATGCGCCGCGCCAGCGGCCTGATCGTGCCGACGATCCGTTGCAACTCAGCCCGGGGAACGACCCTGGAACAGCCCAGGCTCCCCAGGTCCACCCCGGCGAAGTCTGGCGCCTGCCGCTGCGCTTGAAACCGGTGCACGGCGCTGCCAACCCGGCGGGTTTCGATGCCGAGTTGTGGCTGTTCGAACAGGGCATCGGCGCGACCGCCACAGTCAGCCAGGCGCGGCGTTTCGAGCCCCCCAAGGCGCTTGGTCATTTGCATGACGGCGCCGATCTCGCCTTGCAATCGCTGCGCGACCGCCTGCGCACGCGCATCGATGCTGCGCTTGAGGGTCATCCGCAGGCAGGCACCATCGCCGCCCTGGCGCTGGGGGACCAGGCGGCCATTGCATCGCGCGAATGGACCATCTACCGCATCACCGGTGTCGCGCATCTCATGAGTATTTCGGGCCTGCACATCACCATGCTGGCCTGGCTGGCGGCCTGGCTGGCCGGCTTCGTCTGGCGCCACACTGCCCACTTGCGACGCCCAGGGCCGCTGTGGCTGCCGACGCCCGTGGTGGCCGCGGTCTTCGGCCTGCTGGCGGCCACGGCCTACTGCCTGCTGGCGGGTTTTGGCGTGCCGGCTCAACGCACCCTGCTGATGCTGGCTGCCGGCCTGTCGCTGCGCATGACGGGCTTGCGCATCAGCTGGCGACAGACCATGTCCTGGGCGCTGTTTGCCGTGTTGTTGTGGGACCCCTGGGCGTTGATGCAGGCGGGCTTCTGGCTGTCGTTCTGCGCCGTGGGCATCTTGTTCCTGGCGGATCCGGCCCAGCGGCGTCCGGAGGTTGCGGGCACCAGGGAGTCCGATGCACCGGCTACGTCGATGACCACCCCTGCACCGTCACGCCTGCATGTGCTGATGCTGGGGGCTTGGTCGCATCTTCGTGCCGCGGGCCGTTCGCAATGGGCCGTGACCCTGGGCCTGGCGCCGCTCACCCTGCTGTTCTTCCAGCAGATCGCCATCCTCTCGCCGCTGGCCAATGCGGTCGCCATCCCTGTGGTCACGCTCTGGGTGGCGCCTCTCGCCGTGTTGGGCATGCTCCTGCCGGCGCCGCTGGATGCCTGGGCGTGGCAGGCAGCAGCCTGGGCGCAGAGCGGCTTGACCCGCGTCCTGGCCGGGTTGGCGAACTGGCCGCAGGCGCAGTGGCATGCGGCGACACCCGAATGGCCGGCGCTGGTGCTTGCCGCGCTTGGCGTGCTGGCGTTGGTGCTGCCCTGGCCGTGGCGTCTGCGCGTGCCCGGGCTTGCGCTCAGCATCCCCTTGCTGCTGAACCCGGGACAACGCCCCGCCGAGGGCCATGTCGAGGCCTGGATCGCCGATGTCGGGCAGGGTATGGGCGTCATCGTGCGAACCGCGCGCCACACCCTGTTGTTTGACGCGGGGCCAACGCTCGGTCTGCAGAACGACGCGGGCGAGCGCGTGCTGTTGCCGCTGCTGCACGCGCTGGGCGAGCGGCGACTCGACCGCGTCGTGCTCAGCCATGCAGACAGCGACCACACTGGCGGCGCGGCGTCGATCGCGCGAGCCTATCCCGGTACGGCTGCCGTCAGCTCGGTCGCGGCAGAGCGCGTGTTGGCCATGGGCTACGCCAGTGCCCGGCCTTGCATCGCCGGCATGCGTTGGACTTGGAACGGCGTCGATTTCCAACTGCTGCACCCCGCCACCGCCGAACCCGCGCCTGTGCACCGCACCAACGCGCATTCCTGCGTGCTGCGCGTGAGCAGCGGGCATGGAAGCCTGCTGCTCACGGGCGACATCGAGCGCGCACAGGAGCGCGCCCTTGCCGCCGGGCCGGCAGCCGATGCGCTCGGCGTCGACTTGCTGCTGGCGGCGCATCACGGCAGTAAAAGCTCGTCCAGCGCCGAATTTCTCCAGGCCGTGGCACCGCGCCTGGTCGTCGTGCAAGCAGGGTTCATGAACAGCTACGGTCACCCGCATGCCGAGGTGCTGCAACGCTACGCCGACCTCGGTCTGCCGGTGCTGCGCACCGATCGAGACGGTGCCTTGCTGTGGCGCGATGAGCATCCATCCGAGATGGAATCGTGGCGCGCAAGGCATCCGCGCTATTGGCAGCTGCCATGGCCGCAAACATCCGCGCCGCAACCGCCCAGCGCCGCCGCCTGGCCGGCAGCGTCCATGACGGCAGGTCCTGGTGCGCCGGAGAAGAGGATGGACCGATGACGGTTGCCGGCTTGCGGCCCGGGTTGCAGCGATGGTGCGGACATCGTGCCGGCTTGGAATAATGGCGTGATGCGACCCCATGCCAGACTCGATTTCAACACGCTGCTCCTGCTCATCCTGCCGCCCTTGCTCTGGGCTGGAAACGCTGTCGTCGGGCGCCTCATGGTGGGGCAGATTCCGCCGCTGGCGCTGAGCTTTGACCGCTGGTTCCTCGCCTTGCTGGTGGCCTTGCTGTTCACCGGCTCTGGTTTGTGGCGCCAGCGTGCGCTGCTGCTGCAGCACTGGAAGCCGCTCGCCCGGATGGGGTTTCTCGGCGTTGCCTGCTACAACTCGCTGCAATATGTGGCGCTGCACACGACCACGCCGCTGAACGTCTCGCTCATCACCTCGGCGGCACCCGTGTTCATTCTGTTGATCGGTGCGGTGTTCTACCGCGAACCGATCGGCCCGGCATCGTGGTGGGGTGCGGCGCTTTCGGTGGCCGGGGTGGTGGTCGTCGTGGCCAAGGGGCGGATCGACCATCTGCTGCAGTTGCACCTGGCCACGGGCGACCTCATCATGTTGCTGGCCGTGTTGCTCTGGGGCTTTTACACCTGGGAGTTACGTCGCCGCACGCTGGGGTTGACACCCTTTGCCTCGCTCACAGTGCAAATGGCCTGGGGCAGCTTGTTCATCGCACCGTTTGCCGCGTACGAGCATTGGGGTCTGGGCGAAAGCACCCACTGGGGAACGCCGGTGGTGATGGCCATCGGCTATGTGGCCCTGTTGGCCTCGCTGCTGGCTTATGTCTGCTGGGGTACGGCAGTGGCCCGGACCGGAGCGCAGATTCCGGCCTATTTCGGCAATCTGGCGCCGGTGTTCGCCGCTGTGCTGGCCTACCTGTTCCTGCACGAAGGCATCGCGCTCTACCACCTGGTTGGCGCAGCGCTGATCTTCGCCGGCATTCATGTGGCCCTGCGTGCGCGGCCCCGCGTCGTGCCGGCTGTTTGAGCCCGGGAGCCAGTGCGTGGAAGCGCGGCTGCCGCCTTCAGGGGTCGATGACCGCCGCGCAAAGATCGGTGGGGGCAGCTGCCACATGACCGACAACGGGCACCATCTTGATCCCGGCGGACGCCACGCGGCAGGGTGCTGCCAACACGCCGCAACCCGAGAGTGCGATGCTGGTCAACGCCACGGCGGCGAGGGGTTTGAGGAATGTTGCAAGGTTCATCCGGTTCATCCTGGGGTGAGCGCCGCGCAAGGTGCATGCTGCTTCATTGCTGCTCAGCCCTGCGCGGCGGCCATGGCTGCGTTCCCCAGTTCGATCACGGCCAAGGCGTAGAAGGCCGAATGGTTGTAGCGGGTGACGACGTAAAAATTGTCCGTGCCGAGAATGTAGTCGGGTTTGGCGCCAGCGTTGGGCAGTTGCACCACCGCCAGCTTGCCCGGATAGTCCAGCACCTGCGGCAGCAGCGGCAGGCCGGCGGCTTGCAAGTCCTGGGCACGGAAGCTCGGCACGATGTCGGGCGCCAGCAGTCGAGCGAGCGTGTCTGGCGCGATGCTGCCGGGCACCTGCAACTGAAAGTGCGTGGGCTGCTCCGCCGTCCAGCCGTGGTCCGCCAGGTAATTGCCGACGCTGCCGATGGCGTCGGCAGCGCTGTGGATGATGTCCACCTTGGTGCCGCCCTCGAAGTTCAGCGCGTAGCGCAAGATGTTGCCCGGCATGAACTGCGGCATGCCGATGGCGCCGGCATACGAGCCCTTCACCTGCGTCGCATCGAAGCCGCTGCCGCGGCACCACAGGAAATAGTCGCCGAGCTGGCTGGCGAAGTAACGGCTGCGGTCTTTGGGCGCCGCAGCCGGGAAGTCCAGCGCCAGTGTCGCCAGGGCATCGAGCACGCGAAAGCCGCCCATATTGCGGCCATAGATCGTCTCCACCCCGAGAATACCGACGATGACGCTGCGCGGCACGCCGAAGCGGCTCTCGGCCTTGCGCAGCCAGACATCGAATTCCTGGGCGAAGTCAGATCCCGCGCCAATGCGCATGGGCTCGACGAAACGGCTGCGGTACACCCGCCAGTTCTTTTGCCCCGGTCGTCCGGGAATGATGAGCCGCGCCACCACGGGCTGGAATTGCGCCTGGTCGAGCTGAGTCCCGATCCACGCCGCATTCAGCCCGGTTTGCTGTGCCAGTTGAGCTGCAAGGGCAGCGGCGCGCGGCGAATCGGTGTAGCTCAGGGCCGGCGAGCTGCTACTGGCGCTGGCTGCTGCGGTTTGGGCGAGTGCCCGGCCCTGGAGCCACGCGCCGCCCAGCAGGCCCCAGCCGGTGCGCAGCGCCACGCGGCGGGATGGAAGGGTCGGGGTGGGCCTTGTGGGCCGGGCGGGTGGTGGAGCCATGGCGAGGCGAAGCATGACGGCTCAGTGTAACGAGGGCTACGTCCGGCGCCACGCGGCCGAGACGCCCACGGCAACGCCTGGATCGAACGGCAGCAACCGGTTCATGAACCTTGCAGCATGAAGGTCTGATATTCCAGCCTGCGGAACAGGCGCTGCACCAGCATCAGGCCGGTGATCAGGGTGATGAGCAGGGCCACGGCAAAGCCGTAGCCGAACCATTCGGCTCCCAGTGCGATGGAGACGCGGCTGAAGCCGAGGTTGAGCGCGGTCAGCAGCGCGGTGATGAACACCACTTCGCGACGGCGGTCGAGGTAGAAGAAGACGTTCAGCACCGCCAGCAGCAAGACCTGGAAGCTGGCGGCCACCGCCTGCACGAGAAACAGCGGGATGTACAGATCGCTGATGCCGATGGCGTGGAACAGCGGCCCGACGAAGGTGTAGAGCGCCAGCAGAGTGATGGCCTGCACCTTGATGATCTGGTAGATGCCTTCGCGCACGGTGTCCTGCATGTGGTCGTGGAAGCGTGCGATGTCCTGCAGCGCGCCGCCGGCGCGCACGGCGGTGTAGAACTTGTCGTACCACTCGACGAAGTCGGTTTCGAATTTCACCAGGAACACACCCATGCCCGGGATCACGCACAGGTAGGCGAGGAAGACCGGCAGGTCGTAGATCGTGGAGGCGCGCAGCGGGCCGATGACCACGCTGGAGGTTTGGGGCGTGTACCAGAACACCAGCTTGTCCGCCCACACACCCAGGTTGTAGAGCGTGCCACCGGCCAGCAACGAGGGGAACATGGCGCCGCGCTTGAAACAGTCGAGCGTGATCGGGCGGGTGGGCGGAAAGTTGCGCAGCACCAGCCACATCATCGCCGTCCACATGAGGAACTGGCCGCCGAGAAAGCCCGCCAGCAGGCCTTCCAGCCCCCAGCCCCGCAACAGGTAGGACTGCAGCACCGAGAGCCCGTAGCCACCTGCGTACAGGGCCAGGATGGCGCGGTATTGCTTGAGCCCGGAGAGAAACACCGTGACGATCCAGATGTCGCACAGCAACGGCAAGCCGCCGGCAAGCAGCACGCGGTACAAATTGCTTTCACGCGGAAACAGGAATAGTGCAGCCATCCATCCCAGTGCACCGGCCACGGCCGTGCTGAGCAGCAGCACACCGAGAAAGGCGGGTGCGACCTCATCCCGGCGCTTGGCATACAGCGCATCGGCCACCCAGCGGGTGAAACCGAGCTGCAGGCCGCCGGAGAGCACCAGCGAACTCATGATCAGGTAGGTGACGGTCACCTGGAACTGGGTGATGAGCAGGTTGGGCACCACCACGCCCAGCGAGAGCAGGCCGGTGACGATGAGCCCCAGAATGGAGAACACCCACGGCCCGGAACTGATGATGGAGGCGTAGCTGTAGGCGCGCAGCAGGCCCAGGTAGGACTGGCTGCGCAGCAGCTTGCGCAACTCGAAGCCGATGCCCGCCATCAGCCGCTCCCCGTGACTTGCGGATGGTTGCCCATGCCGGGGCTGGTCGCGCGCGTATCGGCCGGCGCGAGGCGGCCCGCCGTGGCTGCGGTGTGACCGACGTCATCCGCGCCCGCAGCTTTTGCCGCTTGCGGGATGCGGCCTTCGCGCAGTGCGGTGGCAACGGCGCCGCGCGCTGGGGCGGCTGTGGCGCTGGCCTGGTCGCTGCGCGCCAGCGCGTCCTCGTACACCGCGCGGTACTTGGCGAACATGATGGGCTGGGTGTAGTAGCGCTCGACCCGGGCGATGGCCGCGGCCTGGGCCCGGGCATAGGCGGCCGGATCGGACAGCAAGGCGGTGCAGGCCTCGCCCAGGCCTTGGGCATCGGCGATGCCGACCACGGCACCGGCACTGCCCAGAGCCTCGTCTTCCGGGCCCAGACCGTCGATGAGCTGCTTGCACGAGCCCACGTCGGTGGTCACTGCGGGCACCCCGGCGGCATAGCCTTCGAGCAGCACCAGCGGCAGCGCCTCGCTGATGGACGACAGCACCACCACTCCCACCTTGGGCAGCAGTTCGACCAGCTTCTGGAAGCCGAGGAATTTGAGCCGATCGCCGAGCTCCAGGCTGTCGGCCAGCTCATGGCACTCGCGCGCGTAGTCGGGATGCTCGTCCTCCGGGCCGGCGATCCAGCCTTCGAGCCCGGGCATGCGGCCGCTCGCCACGCGGACCGCGCGGATGAAGGTTTTCACATCCTTGATGGGCACGACGCGGCCGATCAGGCACATCACCGCCGGCGGCTGCGCGGGGCGCTGGCTGCGGGTGGCGGCGAATGGCGGCACGTTGATGCCGTTGGCCACCAGACAGGTGGTGGCCGGCTCCGCGCCATCGGCCAGCTGACGCAGGCGGTTGGCCTCGTACAGGGCGATCACCGGATCGGCGGCGTCGTAGCACATGCGTCCGAGCGACTCGAACAGCCGGATCCACAGCGCGCGGAAATAACCCGCTTCACCGGCATTGCGTTCCAGCACCGGCATGTTGTCGCTGATCCACTGCGCCGAGAACAGGTCGATGCGCCGCTCCTTGGTGTAGATGCCATGCTCCGAAAGGACGAGAGGCCGCCCCGTGATCCGCGCCAGCACCGCGCCCAGATAGCCCGCGTAGCCGGTGGAGATGGTGTGATAGATGCGCGCCGGGGGCAGGCTGCGGGCCAGCGCCGCCAGGGTCCAGATGGGCGTGTGCATGGTGCGCACGGTCCAGAAGTAGTCGACGAAGGACGGATCGGTGCAGCGCTCCAGATACTGCTCGGTCAGATAGCTCCAGGACTGCCTGGAATGCAGGAAATACTGCAGGTCGAGCCGCCCCTCCATCGCCTGCAGGCTTTGCTCCAGCACCCGCGCACGCGCGGCGCGGCCAGCGTCGGCATCGTCTCCCGGTTCGCGCAACTGCGTGTGCAGCTTGCGCACCAGTTCGGCCGTGGCCCGGTCGCCCTGACGGCCGCGCGCTTTGGGCAGCACCTCCTCGCTGAACAGGTAATGCTCGGTCAGGCCCACCACATTGGCTGGCAGCTTGTAGCGCGCCTCGCCATAGTCCTCCCGGCGCGAGCCGAGAAAGCACAGGTGAAAGCGCAGTTCGGGAAAGCCGTTGATGATCTGGTGCACCCAACTCGACACCCCGCCCGAAACATAGGGGTAGGTGCCTTCGAGCAGCAGCATGACGTCGATGGACGGCTGGGCCACGGCGGAGTCTGCGTTCATCGGTGCAACACCATGGCGTGAGCCGGGCCGCACCACTGGGACAGGGACGCGGACATGGCCACCGGCAAGCGCACCCATGCGCGCATCGCAAGGCCGCAGCGCGGCATGCGTCGGATCAGAAGGTGACAGTGCTGCAAGGGGTTCATGCCGGCACGTCCGGTGGCGACCACAGGCGCACGATCGGCAACAGGCGCGGTGCGACACGGACCTTGCTCAACTGGCCGAGGATGTTGCCGACGGCGCCGAACTGGCGGCGCTCCCATGCCAGTTCGGCGGCGTAAGGCACCCAGACCGACGGGCTTGTCTTGCTTTCCAGGCGCAGCAGGGTTTGCTGCGCCAGGTCCAGTTCGCCACGCGCCAGACTCAGGCGCAGGCGCAGCATCAGCAGTGCCGAATGGTCCGGCTGGGCTTCGAGCCCGAGTTGCATCGATTGCCAGGCCTGGTCGAGCGCG
This sequence comes from Betaproteobacteria bacterium, assembly GCA_028871675.1. Classification (GTDB taxonomy): domain Bacteria; phylum Pseudomonadota; class Gammaproteobacteria; order Burkholderiales; family Burkholderiaceae_C; genus Thiomonas_A. The sequence goes on along the minus strand of JAGWMO010000003.1, from coordinate 92,077 downwards.
AACTGGCGCAGATCGCCCTGGGCCAAGCCCTGGTAGATGAACTCCATCTGCAACTCGGTCACGCGCTGGGCTGCGCCGGCCAGCACAAAGCCACTGGCGCCTTGCCGGCGCTGGGTGTCGAGTTCGGCCTGCGCCTGCTGCAAATCGGCCGTCAGGCGCTGCTCCCACTGGTTGGCGATGCCGTAGGCCAAGAGGCGGATCTCCTCGTCGGCGTCGCTCAAGAGTTCGCGCAGCAGCGGCAAGGCCAGGCGTGCCGGCATGTCGCGCAAGGCCAGCACGGCGCGAATGCGCAAGGCAATGCCTGCGTGCGGGTTTGCGGCAGTGCGGGCAATCTGTCCGGCAGGCAACAAGTCCAGGGCCTTGTCCTGCTGCGGATCGATGGCGTAGATCTCCAATTGCGGCGCCTCGCGCACCGCATCGTCGTTGCGCACCCGGCGCGGGCGCAGCATGGCCAGGCGCGACGCCAGCAGCAAGCCGATCACACCCACCAGCGGGAACAACAGCGCCAGCACGAACACCAGCAGCAGCGACAACATCCGGGGCCGGCGCAGGCTTGTGGGCAAGGTCCACCAGACCAGCCAACTGGCTGCCGCCGAGGCCCCGGCATGCAGCAGCCAGAAGCCGAGGAAGGCAGCATCCCCGTGCGAGCCGAGCAGCCACAGCGCGGCCGACTCCATCGACAGCGACAGGGCGATCAGTTTGTAGAACTGCAGCAGATCCATGGTGTTCGGGTGGGCTCAGAGGGTGTGAATGAATCCGGCGCGGCCGTTTGGGCGGGATGAGCGGGCATGGTGGATTTGTTCACACCCTCTCAGAGCAACCGCATGCGCTGTTGCAAGGTGGCGTAGTCGGCGGCGTTGCGCACCGGGTAGAAGTCCACCCCCAGAGTCTGGCTGGGCTGATCGTTGCGCGCGAGGATTTGTTCCAGTGCATCGATCATCTGGCGCCGATAGGTCGTCAGGCTGGCGCCGCTGATGATGGGCAGCAGCACCGTCAGAACCAGATGGCCTTTGGCCGTTTGCAGCCGCCACCAACTGCTCTCGGGGGGTTGCAGGCCGGAGAATTCGTCCAGCACACTTTCGCTCAGCCGCGCCTGTCCCATCCACAGCGCGCAATAGCTGCGCAGGCCCGAGGCCTTGTGCAGCGCCGCCAGATGCGCCCATTCGTGCTGCATGCCGATGGGCGATGTCGGCCACACCGCGCGCACATCCTCCACCAGCAGTTCCAGTTGGGTGAAGTCGGCGTAGGACGCGGCCAGCACCTGCAGGCGGCGTAGGTTGATGTCGTCGAAAGCCATGAAGGGCATGGTGTGCACCGCCAGCAGCGCGTCCACCTCCTCGTACAGGTCCAGCCGCAGCGGCGCCGCGAACACCCATTGGTTGTAGTTCGGATCGGCCAGGCCAGGCTGCGCGATATGGGCGATTTCGTGGGTTTCCAGCACATGTTCGATCAGGGGGTGCGTCGTGTCCAGCTTGGGCAGGTTCTTGCCCAGGCGTGCCACGGTCGTCCAGTGGGCATCGCCGCTGCGGCGTACGAAGATGCCGGCTTCGATCAGGCGGCAAGCCTGGCTCAGAAGCTGCAGCAAGGTGCCCGGGTCGGGCAGGGCGGCAGCAGCGCGGCTGCCGCTCGCCGGCGTGCTGTGCGCCTGCACCAGGCGGCGCCGCAGATCGAGCAGCGCGTCACGCAGGGTCATGGGTCGGTCGGTGAGTTCCTGCTCCAGCGTGGCGAGAGACTCCTTCACGACGAACAGCCGGCGCTTGGTGCGCTCCAGCCGCGCCGTCAGATCCCGCTGGATTTCACGGTGACGCACGGACTGCACCTTGTAGGCCGAGCCAAACTCGCCGAGGATGAGGCTGACCAGGGCGCCGCCGAGAAAAAACTCACCGGGGAAGGTCGCCAGGTCGGGGCTGAAGAACTGCGCCCACATGCCGCCATACAGGGCCACGCCGAACAGGCCGTAGCCCGCGCCGTAACGCACCGCGGCGAGCCAGGGCCCGAACCAGATCCAGGGAAATCCGGCGTGCAATCCCAAGGGATCTTGCGGGTTGATGCGCCAGCTCAGGTAGAGCGCCAACGCCGGCAGGGCTGCGCTTTCCAGCGCGGCGATGAGCCGATCGGCCTGGGCATTCGGACGCCAGATGCGCAGCGCCCGCACCAGCCCCAGCCAGGGCGAGGTGCGCTGCGGCTGCAGCCGGCGCGTGATGCGGGCACGCAGGCGGGTGATGCGGCTCATGGACGACGAAAAGCGGGCATGCGTGGACGCGGGTCAGGATCGGCTCAAGCCCGCATCAGGGCCGTGCCGCCGACGGAGAGGCAAGGGGTTCGGTGCCTGGCTCCGCAGACAGCCTGCCTGACGGCCTGGCCGCGGCACTGGCGGGCGTCCTGGCCGTGGCCTGCACCTGCAGCCCGCGCAGCAGCGCAGCAATCTGCGCCTGCCCCACCGCGGCCAGCGCCTGGTAGCCCCAGCCTGAACGCGCCCCTGCGGCGGACCACAGTACCTGGCCGCTGGTCACGTCGGCGATCTGCAGCGTCAGCCCTACCGCAGGCTCGCTGTCCACCCCGGTCTTGTAGCGCCATTCGGTGACGGTGCCCGACAGCGCGTACCGCGCCCCCTGGTTGCGGGCCCAGTCCAGCGTCTGCACGCTGGAGGCGGCGGGCTGCGCTTCCAGCGGATTGTCACTCGGCGCCTGCGGGTAGACCAGCACGTGCGCCAGTCCTTTTTGCCGCAGCAGCGCCACCGTGATGGCCTGCGCCCGCTCCTGCACCTGCGGCGCTTCGGTGGCGTTGACGAAGGGCAGCACGGCCAGCTTGTCCTGCGCCGTCAGCCGCAAGGACTGGCTGGGTGTGGACATGCTGGCGCAGGCGGCCAGCACGAGGCAGAGGCTGACGGCGATCCAGAAGCGGGTGGCATGCATGGCGGACTCCTGAAGGAATGGGTGATGGGCGCGTTGGAGAGTACGGGTCATATCGGTGCGGCTCATGCCGGTGCTGCGAGCGGGTGGATTGGCATCGGATTGCGCTCAGGGGCCGAACCAGAGGCGATATTGCAAACTCCATTGCCGCACCAGCCCCGTGGTGTTTTGCTGGCGCTCATAGTGCACGGAGAGTTGGTCGCCGCCGAACACCGGCCCCTGCAGCCCGAAGTCGATGCCGGTGGTGTTGCCCAGCCGGCGCGAGCGCAGCAGGTCCAACTCGCCGAAGGGTAGCCAATGCGCACTGTAGCGGTCGGCCAGGAGTTGGTTGAAGGCGAAGCCCACGCCCACGGCGTCATCGCCGGCAGGAATGAAAAAGCCGGCCGCGGGGGGCAGCCCGCCGGGGTCGATGCCGGCATACGCCGGCTGTGGCACGCCCGTGGCGCTGAACTGGTTGCTGTAGCCCAGCAGCTTCACGGCCAGATCGGGTTCGCCCTGGCGCAGCCACATACCGGCCTGCGCCTGCAGGCTTCGGCCGGAGCCGAGGCTGTCGCCCAGGCGGGTGGAATACTCCGACACGCTCTGGCTGACGCTGGCCCAGAAGCGGCCGACGCTCTTGCTCAGACTGAGCTGCAGCCGGTTGCGTTGCCCGCCCACCAGCAGCGCGCCGGTTTCATCGGCCACGGCGTGACGTTGCAACTGCGCCTGCGCCTGCACCCCGTCGGGCAGGTTGAAGGCGGCGTCGAGCTGCAGTGGCGTGATGCTGCCCAGCGCGCTGTTGTGGCCGAGGCTGGCGCCCAGTTGCAGCGCACCGTCGTGCCATTGCAGGCCGGCCTGTGCATCGCGCCACTGGCCGGGCAGGCCGGTGATGATGTTGGCATCGCGGCTGGACAGGTGTTGCCGGCTCACGCCGAGTTGCAGCTTCAGGCGCGGGGTCAGGGTGAGGCTTTGCTGCAGGATCAGCCCATCGCGCTGCACGGCATCGGTCTGCTGGCTGGCGTAGCGCACGGTGCTGCGGTCGGCCAGTTCGAGGTGCTGCTGCGCGTTCTGTTGCGCCAGCGCCTGCAGCGTGGCGCTGCTGCGGTCTTGTGCCGCGGCCTGCTCCAAGGCCCGGTCGGCCAGGGCCAGGGCCTGCATCGGGTGGCCGGCAGCGCGCAGCGCCTCGGCGCGGTCGATCGCATCGAGCCGCTCACCGGCACCTTGGTCGAGCAGCCGGCGCACCTGCTCGCGGTCGCCCTCTCGCAGCGCGATTTGCAGCGCCACCGATTGCCGGTCCGCCGCGCTGAGCACGGCGCGCGCCAGCCACCAGCGCGCAGGGGCCGTGGTGTCCAGCCGCAACAGCCAGTCGGCGATGGCGGCATCCACCTGCTGCTCGTGGCGCAGCCCCTCGTGTTGCGGTTCCTGAGACTGCCCTCGCCGGGCCGACGTGGGTGCAGTGTCCGTGCCACGGGGCCGCAGCCGTGCCCGCAGCATGGCCATGAGCTGTTGCTGCTGCCGCACCGACGTGCGGCCCGGAGCCAGACGCAACACGGCCAGCACCTGATCGAGCGATGGGGCCGCGCCCGCTTTGCTGCCTGCCGGCTTGAGTGGCGGCTGGCGCAGCAACTGCCAGGCCTGGTCGTCGACGATGCGGGCGCGGGCGTCGTCGCCGGCCTGGCGGAGCAGGTCGGCGGCATTCATCAGCCACAGCGGGTCGTGGCGCTTGCGTGGGTAGAGCTGGGCATTGAGCTGCAGCGCCAGCGGCAAATCCCCCAGCGCCTGGGCGGCGGCGGCCAGCACCTCCTGGCCGTCGGCCCTGCCGCGAAGCCGGGGCGCGTAGCGCTCGAAAGCGCGGCGAAGTTCGCTGCGCCGGTTCATGTCGAGCAGCGTCCAGAGCAGGGCGATCTGATCGTCATGGTTGTTCGGTGCCAGGTGTACGGCGGTGCGCAAATCGGCGAGAGCCTCGTCGCGTCGCCCCAGCGCCTGCCAGACCTGCGCGCGCGCCGCATACACCTGCGCGTCGCGCCGCAGCGCCGCGCCCACTTCGCCCTGCATCACGGCACCCTGCCAACGCTGCAAACCACTCAGACTGGGCAGCTTGACCAGCGCCTGCAGCCATTGCAAGGCCAGCGCCTTGTGCGGCGCGGCCAGCCAGGCCGCAGGCAGCAACGCCAGAGCCGCCTGCGGGCCATGCAGGCGCTGGGTGAGGACGATGAAGCGCTCCACCTGGTAGGGCTTCATGTGACGGCGCAGTTCCGGTGTCTCCCACAGCGCGGCGTATGCAGCCAGCGCCGGCGCGGATTGGCCGAGATCCCAGTCGAGGTCGGCCAGCAGTCCCTGCCGCGTGGCCTGCAGATTGTCCGGCCCCAAGGCCCGGCGAGATTGCTCCAGCACGTTGCGGGCTGCCTCGAACGCGCCGGTTTGCAACAGCGCCAGCGCGTAGTCGATGCTGGCGCGCAAATCCAGCGCCTTGAGCGTCAGGCCTTGGGCATAGACCGCCAGCGACGCCTGAGTTTCCCCCAGATTGCCCAGCAGCCAGGCCAGCGCGCCGAACAGCTGCGGGTGCGCTGGTGCGGCCTGTCGCAGCACCGCCACCGCCTGCTGGGGATGTCCCTGGTTTTCCAGCGCCTGGGCGTATTGCAGCCAATCATCGGCCCGCATGCCACCCTGGCGCGCACGGGCCTTCCAATACGCGATCTGGCCGCTGGAGGACGCCAGCATCCCCGCCAGACGGCGCACATTGTTCAGGGCGTCTGCGGTGATGCGCTGGCGTAGCAGGGCCATCCATTGCCGCATGGCGGCGTCCGGCTGGCCGCTCCATTCGAGCACCTGGGCGCGTCGTTCTTCCCAGATGCGGCGCTGGCCGGGCACTTGTGCGGCGGGTGTGGTGCCGGGGCCGCTGAGTACGGCGTCGGCCAGGTGCAGGGCGCCGGCCAAATCGCCGTCGGCCAGCAGCAGACGCCAGGCCAGTTCCGCCTGAGCCGGGCTCAGGGCATGGCCGAGCTGGGCAGGGCTGCCATGCAGGTTGGCGGCCTGGCCCAGCCAGTGCAGCGCGTCACGCGCGTGGTCGGCGGCCAGCGCCAGTTGCACCAGGCTCCAGGCCAGGGTCGGGTCGGGCGGCAGCTTGCGGGCCTGCGCCGCAACGTCGGCATAAGCCCGCTTGGCATCGCCAGCAGCCAGCAGCACCTGCGCCGCCTGCAGCAGCAGGGCGCGTTGCTGGGCCTGAGATCGGGCTGCCGGCAACGAGGCGAACAGCACTTGCGCCGCCAGCCGGTATTCGCCCAGCCCCAGCAACAGCCGTGCGGCATCTTGCGCGGCACTCGGCGGCAGCGGCGTGAAGTGCAAGGCCAGCGGCGCCAGTCGCCGCACGGTGGCGGGTTCGTCCAGCCCCTGCAGCAACAGCAGGGTGGCGCGCCAGTCGTTGAAGTTGGCGGGCGTGGTGCGACCGAGCAAACGGGCCAGCGCGCCGCGGGCCTGTTGCGCCAGCGCGGTGTCGTGCCGGGCGCGGGCATCGAACCAGATGCGTTTCCAGATCAGCAGCCGCAGCGCGTCGGCCTTCGGTTCGGTGCCAAGAGGTTCCAAAGCCGCCAGGGCCTGCTGCAGTTTGCCGATGCTGATGTAGCGCTGCGCCAGCAGCAGGCGCAGGTCGGCGTCATGGCCCTGCAGTCGCAACAAATGCTGCAGATAGTCGATGGCCAGCCCCGTGTCCTGCGTGCTGCGCAGCAGTTGCATCAGCTCGCGCCCTGGCCACATCAACGTCAGGGTGGCGGCCCCCATCAGCGCCAGGCCGAGCAGGGTGCCGCGTGGAAACAGCCGGCTGCGCCCCGGGTCGTCGGGCGAGACCGAGATCTGCTGGCGCGGACCGGGCTTGCGTGGCATCAGGCCTGAGGCAGCAGGCGCAGTGCGAGGCCCGGTTTGGCGCTGCTGACACGGACCTGCCCGGCGTCGCGCTGCATCTGGGTGCCGGGCTCGGCCACGAGGCGCCAGCCGACCGGCAGCGCGAGACGGGCCTGGACCGGGACATGGCCGGCGAGTTGCAGCAGCCAGCCGCCGCCAGGCAGTGGCTCGAAGCGGCTGATGTCGGCGTTGGCGTCGATGAGATAAGGCAGCGCGGGCAACCCTGGCTGCGGCGCGGCCGAGGCCGCCGCCGCGCCCAGCACGGCCTGGTCGGCGCTGGCATGCAGGTAACGCATGCCGGCATGGCGGGTGTGGCCGGCCAGGTTCGTGCTGGTGCGCAGATCGGGCGCCGGGACGCTCTCGGGCTGGCGCCATTGGCGCAGACCGGGCTCGGCACGCAGGCGCCAGGCGCCGCCCAGCGTGCGGGCCACCGTGGCACGGCGCCAGGCCAGCACGCTTTGCGCATACTGCAGGCCGAAGATGGGATGGGTGGGCTGGCGCGTGGCCCAGTCCAGCACCTTGTGCAGGCTCACGGCACCGGCCTGTTTGGTGACGATGTATGGGTGGAAATACACGTCCAGCGCCTTGAGTCGCCGCGGGCTGTCGGTCATCTGGTAGGTCTCGATGACGCGCTCGAAGCCGAAGTAGGGCCCGGTCCAGTTGTGGGTGTAGGTTTCCTCGTTGGACAGCGCGGCGTACACCTGAAAGTCGCGCCCTTTGGGAATGCCCATGGGCCAGACGGCCGAGACCGTGGGTTTGCTGCGCGTGATGGTGGCGCCGCCGCCGTTGATGTTGTGCATGCCCACCGCGTAACTGAGCGCCACGGCCTTGTTCGGCGGGTTGCAGTCGCCGGGCCACAGCAGCATGTCGCAGGGTTTGCCTGGCGGGCACAGCTTGGTCTGGATGAACTCGCGCGCGCCGACGACCTCGGTCTCGGTGCTGAACGTGTAGTTCGGCACTGGCAGATAGTTGCCGTAAGGCAGCGCTTTGGTGACCTTGCCGAGGCCGTGGTCCGCGCTCGCCAGCACCCAGTCGAACGGGTGGCTCCAGGTGTGGCTGCCAGCCTCCACATGCGGCAGCGCGAACATGCGCCGCGCCCACAACTGGGCCTGGCTGGCGGTGGCCGGATACAGGCCCTCGTGGCTGATCTCGGCGATGATGACCGAGGCCAGCGTGGGCGTGCGGTACTTGTCCAGAAACTCGGTGAAGAGCACCTCGCAGGCCAGCGGCGAGCCGGGCCGCTCGCAGGCGTTGACGAAGCCGTCGCCATCGAAATGCACGAAAAACGCCCGCCGCCCGGTGCGGGTGGTGATGTCGGGCATCGGTGCTTCGCTCACGCGCAGCGCGGCGCGGAAAAACGCGAAGGGCTCGATCGACCAGCGCGTGCCCGTGTCGCCCGGCAGGTTGAAGACGCCGAAGTTGCCCAGCGCATAGCCGCCCCAGGGCGTGATGGCCGCGCCGTCCATGCTCGCGTCGCCGCCGCTGCCACTGGCGCGCAGCCACACCTGGCTGCCGGCGCCGGCGTCGAGTTCCATGGTGTCTCCCGCTGTTACCAGCGGGATGATCTCGCCGTTGGGCGTGCCGGGTTGACGCTGCACGCGTATCGGCCCCGGCAGAGGGTCTGACCCCGGCCGCAAGCCGAACAGCGTCAGCACGGAGACATCGGTCTGGCCGAGGATGGCCACCGGCACCCTCTCGGCCTTGGCCTGGCGCAGCAGGGCGCGCGCGGCTTCGGGCACATCGCTGCGGTCGGACCACAGCACCACGCCGGCGTAACGCCCGGTCAAGGGCTCGGTGATGGTGGGTGCCCCCATGTAGCGGTATTCCGGCACCAGCCCGAGGTCTTCCAGCGGCATGGCGCCATAAAGGTGGGCGCTCTGGTTGAGCAGGTCGGGGCTGTCGCCCTGCGCGCTGGAATGCAGCAGCAGCACGCGGCGCGGCTGCAATTCCACCGCGCCCACGCCCAGGCTGTGCAGCGCCGGGTCGGCCACCCAGGGGATGAGGCCGGCGGCAGCGATCTGCTGCGCCGTCTGCCGTGCCAGCTCGCGCTGACTGGCGGCCACGTAGTCGATGCCGATTCCCGCCAGCTTGTAGCGGGTGCGCAGTTCGGCGAAGCGGTCGAGCAGCCACTGACGGTCTTGTGGTGAGACGACGACATGTTGCTTGCTGCTCGCGTTCCAGCCGCGATAGAGCGACTCGGCCGCCACCGCCAGCGTGGCGCCGGCGAGGCTTGTGTCCATCAGCTCGAAGCCACGATTGGGCAGGAATCGGATGCCGGGAAACGCCGCCACCAAACCCTGCAGCGTGGCGCGCAACGCGGCGGCTTGTTGCTGGCGCTCGGCGTCGGTCGTCGCCAGCAGTTGGTAGGAGTCGAGCGTGTCGAGAAAAAACGCGCGAAAGCCTGCCTGCCACAAGGGCTGCACGATGCGCTGTTGCAGGAATTGCGGCCAGCCGGGAGCGGTCTGATCGATCACCCGCGAGCCCCAGTCGGCGTTGTTGGCGGGCAGCCAGGCTTTCGGGATATCGGCGTAATACGGCCGGCTGGGTTGCACCTCGCCCACCGAGACATAGGCGATGGCCAGAGTCTGGGGCGCCAGCTTGCGCACCACATCAGGGTCTTGCGCCAATGCGTTTGCGGGTTCCAGCACGGCCCAGTCGAAGGCGCGCAGATCGTCCAACGGAATCCGGCTGCCGTAGTAGAAGGCCACGGCGGGGACTGCAGCCGGTGGCGCAGCCTCAGCCTCAGCCTTCGGGGCCGCGGGGTTTGCCGCTGCGCTCAGCCCCATGCCCAGCAGCCCCACGCTTGCAGTGCGTGCCAGCAAACGGTCGAGTAACGGGCTTGGCGGCAGGGTTTGAAGAAATTGGCGGCGTTTCATGGTGGGCTGGCCGGCAGGCATGGATCACCATCGGATTGTCCGGCACTTGCCCACCCGTGGCAGCCTGCAACCTCAAGTTTGCGGCTGAACATCGCGAATTCATTGCGTTTTGTGGTTTTTATTCGATACCCGAGCGTTGCAGCGCCGCCTCGATCTGTGCCTGCGTGCGGCGATACACGTCCGGATTCGGAGTTCCGATGCGCACGGCTTGTTCGATGGTGCCGCGCGCCGCGCGCAGGTCGCCCGCGGCCAGCAGGGCCTGGGCCAGGTTGTTCAGCGGGTCACCGTCGTCCGGCTTGGCGCGGGCAGCCTGGGCGAAGTGCGTGGCGGCGCGGGCGTAGTCCTTGCGGGCGTAGGCCAGGTTGCCCAGGCCCATCATCGCGATCCAGGCCTTGGGCCAGCGCTGCACGGCGGCCTCGTAGGCCTGGCGTGCGGCCTCGGGCGCCACGCCTTCCAGGGGCGACACGGCGTGGAGATAATCGAACTCGGTCACGCCGGCTGGAAACTCTCCCGGCTTGAGCGCGACGAAAGCCCAGCGCCCGCCAGGCGCCCACGAGCGATCGAACTGACCGATGGACAGCACCAGGCTGGCCGCGGTGCTGGACTGCAGGGTCACGGTGTCGGCCTTGAGGTCATAGCCTGTCACCACCGCGAAATGCCAGTTCAGCGGCGCGCCCACGCGCTGCAGCGCCACCACCGGAATGCCCGCGGCCACCTGCGCGAACAGCGCTGCCAGCTCGTGTGGCAGCACATAGGCCACGCGCCCCGCACGCCTTGTGGCGCCGAGCATGTCGACTTGCAGCGTGCCGTCGAGCTTGGGGGTGTAGAGCTGTGGCACCAACGCGGCCACCGAGGTGTCGGCCCCCGACCAGTTCAGCACGGCGGCGAGCGACGCCGGGCCGCAGTAGCTGCGGTCGTCGGCATAGAACGGCACACCCGCCACTTGTGCCCGCGCCGGCAGCCCGGCGGGGGCGCCGAGCAAGGCGCCGTGGCTGTATTGCGGTTTGTAGGCGCCGCCGCCGAGGGGCAGGGCGCAACCGCCCAGCAGTGCCGCGGCGGCCAGGGCCGCCGGCAGACTGGCTACGCGCAGGGCGTGCAGGCGGCCCGGCTTGAGGATGCTGCCTGCGATCGCGGGCGTCGCGCGAGGGGTCAAACCGCCAGCACCACCAGGATGGCCACCAGCAGAATGATCACCATTTCCTGAAAGCCCAGATCGCCCGCGGCCGGCATGGCGTCGATCTTGCCGGCCAGGCTGGCGACTTCCTGATTACTGAGCGCGGCCAGGCGCTGCTGCGTGATGTCGTGGCTCAAGCCCATCTGCTCCAGCTTGCGCTGCACATCGGCGCGTGCCAGGAATTGATTCAGCGTCTGGCGGTCTTGGGTCAGGGTGGTGCCTTGGGCGCCGGCGGTTTGTTGCGTGGCCTGCTGCGTGAGTTGCTGGGTGCCGATGAGTTCGGCTTTCGCTGCAGGCGCTGCGGCAAGCAACCCCAGGCCGAACAGGGAGGTGACGAGTTGGGTGGTCAGGCGTTTGGCATGCATGGCGTGATCTCCAGAAGGGCGGGCGTGTGGCCTCGTTCAAAGCCGCAACGCACAACACAAGTGGCACAAATGCTCGTGCGCAAAGTTTACGGCAGACCCTGGCGCTGGCGCGATGGGTTTCGCATCCAAACGTTTCACATGCAAACGTTTCACACGCAAGCGTTTCACATCCCGACGTATCCGCCCGCTGCGTTTGTCGCATCCGCCATGTGCGTCTCCTGACCGGCGTGCGTTCAGACGCGCTCGATGATGGTCACGTTCGCCATGCCGCCGCCCTCGCACATGGTCTGCAGACCATAGCGGGCGTGGCGCTGGTGCAGGGCGTGGACCAGGGTGGCCATCAGTTTCGTGCCCGACGCTCCCAGCGGATGCCCCAGGGCGATGGCGCCACCGTGCACATTGAGGCGCTGCGGGTCGGCCTGCAGCGCCTGCAGCCAGGCCAGAGGCACCGAGGCGAAGGCCTCGTTCACCTCGACCAGGTCGATGTCGTCCAGCCGCATGCCCGCTCGCTCCAGCGCGCGCCGGGTGGCCGCTATGGGCGCTTCGAGCATGATCACCGGGTCGTGCCCCAGCACGCTCATGTGGTGGATGCGCGCCAGCGGCTGCGCTCCCAGCGCCTTGAGCCCGCGCGCATTCGCCACCAGCACGCCGCTGGCGCCGTCGCAGATCTGGCTGGCGTTCGCCGCGCTGCACAGTCCGCCCTCGGCAATGGGCTTGACGGCGGCCATCGCCTCCAGCGAGGCATCGTGGCGCAGGCCTTCGTCCAGCGTGTGCAGCGCATCGGTGGGCTCGCCCTCGGCCGTTCTCACCGCCAGCGGCACGATTTCCGCGTCGAACAGCCCGGCTGTGGTGGCCGCGCTGGCACGCTGGTGGCTTTGCAGCGCGTAGCGGTCGAGCGCGTCGCGGCTCAGGCCGTACTTGCGCGCCATCATGTCAGCGCCGGTGAACTGGCTGAACGCCGCGCCGGGGTAGCGCGCCTGCATCGCGGGGCCCACCGGGCTGCCGTAGCCATGCTGGTGCGCGAGGCTGGCCGGCAGGCCCATGGGCACGCGCGACATGCTCTCCACCCCGCCGGCAATCACCACGTCCATGCAGCCCGACATCACCGCCTGCGCGGCGAAATGCAGGGCTTGCTGCGACGAGCCGCACTGCCGGTCCACCGACGTGGCCGGAACGCTTTGCGGCAGACTCGACGACAGCACCGCGTTGCGCGCGATGTTGTTGGCCTGTTCGCCCGCCTGGCCGACACAGCCCAGAATCACGTCGTCGATGCGGCCCGGATCGGCGCCGCCGCGCAGCACCAGCGCGTCGAGCACGCAAGCCGCCAGATCGGCCGGATGCCAGCCCGACAGCCGCCCACCACGCCGGCCTCCCGCCGTGCGCACGGCGGCCACGATGAATGCATCGCCCATGGTTGTCGTCCTCCGGTGTTGCAACTGTGCGGCCTTGCATGGTGGCGCGCTGGGGTTTGAATCCCCGGCGGGGCCTGTTTCAGCCCTGGCGCAGCCCAGTTTAGGCCTGCCTGCCGTCGCGTCTCAGCCGCGCCAGCCCGCTCCTTCGCGGCGGGCGCGGCCGAGCGCTTCGAGGGTGTCGAGGATGCGAGGCAGGCTCTTTTTCCACGGGCCGCGGCCTTTGAAGCGGGCCTCCAGCACAGACAGGGGCAGGGCGTGCGTGCTGCTGGCGAGGATGTCGGCAACGGCGCGCACCTGTTCCGGCAGGGCCGCGGGCCAGGGGTGGATGGGCGCGGGCGCCATTGGTGCCGCGCTTGCGGATCGGGCGGTGAGGGCAGGCGCTGCGTCCATGCCGTCGAAAGCGGCTTGCACCGGGCCGGGTGCTGGCTGTTGCGGGTTCTGGAAGTCCGGGCGCAGCCAACGCACGCGTCCCTCCAGTTCTTCGGCGGCGCGGCTCTGGTTGAGCGCCAGCAGGCGGATGAGGAGTTCGGTGTGCGCGGCCGGCGTCATGGCCTGGCCTGACCCCAGCGGATGCGCCCCATCCCGGCCATCCCCACGCCGAGGGGAGGGAGTGGGCGCGAGATCGGCCCAGCCGTAGGCGGCGAGCACGGCGGCGTCGAGTTCGTCGTGCAGTTCGCGCAGCACGGCCACCAGACCGGCGTCGTGGGTGGCGCGCTCCCTGGCGCTCAGGGTGCGGCCTGCGCAGCGCGCCGAGCATGTTGTACAGGCCGGTGAGGGTGAGACTGTCAGGGTGCTGGCTCAGCACGCGCTTGCGGTGGGCGTCGATGGCTTCGGCGCGGTCGGCGATGCGCTGGTGCAGTTCCGGGGTGAGGCCGGTGTCGTCGCCAGGGAAGGGGAAGGTTTCGAAGCAGCGGGTTTTGACGTAGACCGGACGATCTTCCAATGTGCTGCCCTGCGCCAATGTCCAGAGCACATGCACGCAACTGGAGAGCACGCCAAGGTAGAAGGCGTCGTCGAGGGCGATGGCGATGAGCTTATGGTCTGGCAGGATCGCGGCATCGAGGAACTGGAAGGTGCGGTGCTTGGTGGTCTCGACGGTGGCAATAAAGCGCGGCAGGCCGGCGAGGGCCGCTCGCAGCGTGCGACGCGGCTCAGCGAACACCCACCATTGCTCGCGCAGGCGGGAGCGGTTGTTCTGATCGCGCTCGGGCTTGACGCGTTCGAGCAGCCATTGGTAGACCGCCGGGTAGCGGCTGCGCACCTGCTCGGCATCGAGGCCGAACAGGTCGATGACCAGCACGCCGCGCGGGGTGTCGGTGAGGTCGCGGCCGTTGCGGTACGGGCGGAGGATGGCCCCCTCCCAGCCTCCCCCACGCGTGGGGAGCAGCGCAGCGGCCTGCTCGGGGGTGACGATAAAACCGGCGCCAGCGAGCATCATGCCGTTGACGGAGAGCCCTGCATTGGCGCGCAAGGCCCGGGCTGCGGCCAGATTCGGGCCGGTTTTCAGATCGGCGTGAATGATGCCGATCTGCTGTTTGAGTTGCACCGTCATTTCACCGTAATCGCCCGGCGTCTCGGCGGTCACGGTATTCAGCCGCCCTTCGCCCTGCCCTGCGGTGGCCACGGTCATGGCGATGCGCACCGCGGCGCCGCTGGCGCTGTCCACCCAGGGGTGGTCGGGGATGGCGAATTCCAGGTGCAGGCCGCGGTCGAGCGCGGCTTGCACCACGCGGCGGTTGAAGGTCTGGCGCAGGCTGTTGGTGGTGATGAAGCCAAAGCGCCGCGCCTCGCCTGCGGCGACCTTGCGCGCGGCGGCGTGCCACCAGTACATGACGAAATCGGCGCTTTCGGGCACGTCGGACCAGACAGCGCGCAGCGCATCCACATAGCCGTCACCGAGAGCTTCGCGTAAACGCTTGTCGCCGATGAACGGCGGGTTGCCGACGATGACTTCGGCCTGCGGCCACTCGGCCCGGTGTGGCTGCTCGTACTCCCACTGCGGCACTTGCGCGGCGGGGTCGGGCACCAGGGCGCCGGTGGCGGGGTGGGGCTTGAAGCTGCGGCCGTCCCAGCGGGTGCGCAAGCTGCCCTGCGCGTCGAATGCGGGGCGTTGCGCGCTCCACGCCAGCACGGCGTCGCGGCACTGGATGTTGCCGTAGTCGTGCACCACGGGCTCGGCCACGGCGCGGTTGCCGCGGGTGCGGATGTGCCATTGCAGGTAGCCGATCCACAGCACGAGTTCGGCCAGGGCGGCGGCGCGTTCGTTGACTTCGATGCCGAGCAACTGCTGCGGGGTGACGGTTTCGCCTTGGAGCGCGAGGGCGTCTTGCCGCGCGTCGTCGCTTTCGGTGCTGAAGGCCTGGAGCTGGTCGAGCACTTCGCCTTCAAGGCGCTTGAGGTGTTCGAGCGTGACGTAAAGAAAGTTGCCGCTGCCGCAGGCCGGGTCGAGCACGCGCAGGGTGCAGAGGCGGTGATGAAAGCGGCGCAACTCGGCGCGGGCTTCGGCCATGCGGGCGGCGCGTTTGGCGCCGTCCAGCAGGGCGGCTTCGTGCGCCAGCACCAGGGCGGCGGCCTGGGCGTCGGCCCATGCGCGGCGCAGGGGCAGCATGACGGTGGGCAGCACGAGGCGCTCGACGTAGGTGCGCGGGGTGTAGTGGGCGCCCAGGGCGTGGCGCTCGGTGGGGTCGAGCGCGCGTTCGAGCAGGGTGCCGAAGATGGCGGGCTCGACCTCGCGCCAGTTGGCGCGGGCGGCGGCGATGAGCATGTCGACGTGCTCGCGCTGCAAGGGCAGCGAGTAGCCGTCGGCCGCAGCGCCTTTGAACAGCTTGCCATTGAACTTGAGCACCTGTGCCGAGAGCGCCACGGAGAAGCCGCCACGGTCCATTTCGCGCCACAGCGCGGCGAGCATATGTTGCAGTGTGACGGGTTGCTCGCGGTGCTGGAGCAGCAGGTGCAGAAAGCTGCCCACGCCGTCCACGCGGGGCAACAGCTCCACATCTTCGGCAAACATGGAAAACAGGCAGCGGGTGAGGTAGGCGGCGACTTGCTCGGGGTGGTGGCCGGCGGCTTCCAGGGCGCGGGCGAGTGCGGCAAGCTGGGCGGCGACCTCGCGTGTGACGCGGGCGCTGACGCGGGCGGGATCGAGCGTGAGCGGATCGAGCCAGATGCGGCGCAGGGTGTCGCGCACGTCGGCGCGAGCCAGGTCGGCCAGACGCAAGCGGTGGCTGCGTGGGTCGGGGAAGGGGGTGTAGGTCGCGCCGCTGCGGCTGAACTCGGCATAGACCTCGATGACCTGGCCCACGTCGATCACCAGCAGGAATGGCGGGCGGCCAGCGGCGGCGAGTTCGGCGGGCTCAAGCGCGCGGGCATAACCCTCGGCCTGGGCACGGGCACGCAGCATGGCGTCGTCGAACCGGCGGCTATCGGTCGCCGCGCGCAGTTTCTTGGCTTCGAGCACGAAGCTGCCGCGGCGGTAGCAGTCGATGCGCCCGGAGGAGCTGGAGCCGTCGCCATGGCGGAAGGTGACGGGCCGCTCGAACATATAGCTCTGCTCGGCGGTGGCATGCGGCGCTGGCACACCGAGCAGTTCGCACAACTCGCGCACGAAGCTCTGCGCCGTGGAAAGCTCGGAAGCCGTGACGCCCGCCCAGCGGGTGACGAAGGCGGCGGCTTGGTCGTCGGGGTTGGCGGCGGTGGCGTGCGTGCTGGTCATGGCGGCGGGTTTGCTGAGGGCAACACGGAACAAGCCCCCCGGGCGCTGCGCGGGAACGGATTCAGCGTCGTCTTGGGTGATGGTAGAGCTCAGGGCGGCGCGGGCAGGCTATACACTCAGGCGCAGGCTGAAAAGCTCATAGCCAACCTTCAGGGGCGACCGACATGCCAGAGGTTTTCGGCAAGATGGATTCCTCTTTTATTCCAATGAAGGCAACCCACGCGAACCTGTCCACGTCCACATCACCAAGGGCGGTGTGGATGCCAAGTTCTGGCTATCCCCCGTGCGTCTGGCGAGCAACGATGGCTTCGATGCGCGCACGCTGCGCGATCTGCTTCGCATGGTTGAAGCCAACGCACTTTTGACCGAAAGGGAATGGCATGAATACTTCGGTTAAAGCTGTTCAGGTCACGTTCGACGATAGCAGCATGTATGTCAGCTTGAATGACGGGCGCATGCTTGGTGTGCCGTTGGCATGGTTCCCGCGGCTGCTTCATGCCAGCCTTGAACAGCGCCAGAACTTCACCATCAGCACCGGCGGTCTGCATTGGGACCAGTTGGATGAGGACATTTCAATCGCCGGTCTGCTGGCGGGGCATGGGGATTTGACGCATCACCATCCACAAGCGGCCTAGGGCCTGTTCACGCTATTCCTGCACCAGAGGCGGGCGCTGGGGAGCCCCAGCGCTTACACGCCGTGACGTTTCTTGCATGAGCGGTCTTGGAAATCCCGGGTATGCGGCCTAGCATGAAACAAGAGGTTGTAGACCCACACGGCTTGCAAACCTTCGGTTGCCGCTCGTTCACACAATGATCCGCGCTGCACGTCTCTGCCCTAGCTGGCCTTCGCCAGCTCATCTGCACGGGGTGGACACACACCCATCGCGGAATCGACAGCGGTTTTGATCCAACAGGCTCGGCGCTCATGACCGGGCCATTGACGTCTGGAGATTCTGATGCATAACCTTTCCCGTACCCTTCGGCTTGGCGCCGGTGTGGCTTGCTTTGCCGCAGCCGGCATGGCCTTCGCGGCTGCGCCCATCAAGATCGGCGTGCAGGCACCGATCACCGGCCAGTACGCCAACGAAGGCCAAGGCATTGCCGATGCCGTGAAACTGCTGGCGAAACAGACCAACGCCAAGGGCGGCCTGCTCGGCCACCCGCTGGAAGTGAAGGTCTGCGACGACCAGGGCGAAGCCGCTGCGGCCGCGATTTGTGCGCGGCAACTGGTGAACGACGGCGTGCTCGCCGTGGTCGGCAGCTACACCAGCGGCGCGGCCCTGGCCGCCGAGCCGATCTACGCCCGCGCCAACGTCATTCAAACCTCGGACGGCACCAGCGACGAGTTGACCGCGCACGGCTTCAAGACTTTTTTCCGCAACGCGCCGCCCAACAGCGCCGAGGCCTTGTTCACCGCCGGGTATTTCAAGGCCATGGGTGACAAGCGCATCGCCGTGGTGACCGACCACTCCAGCTTCGCCACGGGCCTGGCCGATGCGGTGGTGGCCGATGCGAAGAAGGACGGCATCGACGTGCTCGACAAGGCCTACATCAACGCCGGATCGCAGAACTACACCCCGGTGCTGACCAAGCTCAATGCCCTGCACCCGCAGGTGGTGTACTTCTCGGGTTATTACACCGACGGCGGTTTGATCAAGGCGCAAATGGCGCAACTGGGCATGAAAGCGAAGTTCGTTGGCGGCGATGCGAACCAGAATGTGGCCTTCGCCAAGATTGCCGGCAATGCCGCGGCGGGAGCGGTGATCATCAATGTGCCGGCGCCGCAGGACCTGCCGTATCCGGCAGCCAAGGAATTCCTCACACAGTTCAAGGCCGCCTATGGCCATGAGCCGCCCAGCATTTTCACGCTGACCAACGCCGATGGTTTCCGCGCCGTTCTCTACACCGCCGAGAAGATCAAGAGCGTGGAACCCGCCAAGCTCATCCCCGCCCTGCATCAGCTCAAGGATTTCGAAGGCCTGACGGGAACCTTCTCGTGGAATGCCGTGGGTGAGCGCACCGGCAGCCCGTATGTGGCGTTCGCGATCACGTCGAACGGCGGCTACAAGATCACCTATCCGCCGGCAGCCGTGACCCAGTAAACATCCATCCGAGCCCCGGCACAGGGGCAGGAGGGCGGTCGTGGTGCGGACGTGTGCGCGCCACGACAGCCTCGCATCAAAACAAGAATAAGGAGACGCGCGCATGCCGAGCATCGTGCTGCAGCAACTGGTCAACGGTCTGACGGTTGGTGGCATCTATGCCCTGATCGCGCTGGGCTACACCATGGTCTACGGTGTGCTCAGGCTGATCAATTTCGCCCATGGCGATCTGTGCATTTTTGGCGCCTACATCGGCCTCGTCGCCCTGGGCTCGGGGGCCGGCAGCGGGCAGGGTCATTTGCTGCTGGTGGGGGCGGCGTTCATCCTGGCGGCCGTGGTCGTTGCCGCTGCCGGTCTGGTGCTGGAGTTCACGGCCTACAGGCCGCTGCGCAAGGCCGACCGGCTCTCGGCCGTGGTCTCGGCGCTGGGCGCCTCGCTGTTCATCGAGAACGGCATCATGCTCATCTGGGGGCCTCAGCTCAAGGTGTTCCCGAGCAATCTGCTGCCGGCCATGCATTGGACCTTCGGCGGCGCCCGCATCGATCTGGTGCAGGTGCTGATCATGCTGGGCTCGGCCGTGCTCATGGCCGTCCTGTACTGGTTCGTGCACCACACGCGCTACGGCACGGCGATGCGCGCGGCAGCCAGCGACCAGGATGCGGCTCGGCTGATGGGCATCAACGTCAATCGGGTGATTTCCAGCGTGTTCATCATCGGCCCGGCCATCGGCGCGGTGGGTGGTCTGTTCATCGGCCTGTATTACCGGCAGGTGTACTTCACGATGGGCTGGACCTACGGACTCAACGCCTTCATCGCCGCCATCATCGGCGGCATCGGCAACATTCCCGGGGCCATGCTCGGCGGGGTGCTGCTGGGGCTGTTCAACGCCTTTGCCGCGGGTTTCGTGTCGAGTTCGTGGCAGGAGGCCATCACCTTCGCTCTGCTGATCGGCATCCTGCTGGTGCGGCCGTCCGGGCTGCTGGGCGAACGCGTGGCGGAGAAGGTATGAAACCAATCCTTGCGCTGTTGCGCAATCCCTGGGTCGGCGCGGTGCTCTGGCTGCTGGGGCTGGCGGTGCCGTTCGGGCTCGACCAGACCTGGGTGTTCATCGCCTCGCTGTTCGCGGTGTATGCCATCGTCGCCCTGAGCCAGGACATCGTGCTGGGGCGGGCGGGCATGTTCGACATGGGGCATGCGGTGTACTTCGGTGTGGGCGCGTATGTCACGGCCGTGCTCAACACGCAGTTCAACTGGCCCATCTTCGCCACCTGGCCGCTGGCGGTTCTGGCTGCGGCCCTCGTCGGCGCGCTGCTGGCGGCACCCATCGTGAAGCTGCGCGGCGACTACCTGCTGGTGGCGACCATCGGCTTCAACGCCATTTTCATTCTGGCGCTGGACAACAACGTCGGCCATCTCACGGGTGGGGCCGACGGTCTTTTCGGCATCGGCGTGCCCAGCCTGTTCGGCTGGCAGCTCACCAGCCAGAACGCGCAGTTCTGGCTCGACTGGCTGGCGTTCGCGGCGGTGCTGCTGCTGGTGCGCAACCTCGACCGCTCCCACCTCGGCCGCACGCTGTTCTACATCAAGCACGACCAGCTCGCCGCGACGACCATGGGCATCGATGCGCGCGCCTACCGCGTGCTGGCTTTCGCACTGGGCGCAGGTCTGGCCGGTTTCGGCGGCACGCTGTTCGCCACGCTGATGGCGGCGGTGAGCCCCGGCGCTTTTGTGTTCACCGAATCGGTGACGCTGTTCGCCATCGTGCTGGTGGGCGGGCAGGGATCGATTCCCGGCGTCCTGCTCGGCACGGTGCTGATGTTCGTCGTGCCCCAGGCCTTCCGCGGTTTCGCGCAGTACCGCTACTTCGTGTTCGGCATCGCCATGGTGGTGGTGATGGTGCTGCGCCCGCAGGGCATCTGGCCGCGCGCCCAGCGGCAGGAGGCGAACGAATGAGTGACGCGCTGTTGCGCCTGGACGGCGTGGGCATTCGCTTCGGCGGTTTGCAGGCGGTGGGCGACCTGAGCTTCTCCGTCGAGCAAGGGCAGGTGGTCGGGCTGATCGGGCCGAACGGCGCGGGCAAGACCACGGCGTTCAACCTCATCACCGGGGTCTACAAACCTTCCGAAGGGCGCATCGAACTGGATGGCCGGGACATCACCGGATGGGCGCCCCACCGCATTGCCCGCGCCGGCATTTTCCGCACCTTCCAGACCATCCGGCTGTTCTACGGCCAGACGGTGCTGGTGAATGTGCTGGCGGGCCTGCACTTGCAAACGCGCCAGCATTGGTGGCAGGGCTTGCTGGGCACGCCGTCTCAGCGCCGCGAAGAGGTGGAACTGCGCGCCAAGGTGCGCGAGCTGCTGACGCGGCTCGAACTCGACGCGGTGGCCGACGAGGACGTGGCGTCCCTGCCCTACGGCCTGCAGCGCCGGGTGGAACTGGCGCGAGCCCTGATCGCCAAGCCCAGGCTGCTGATCCTCGATGAACCGGCGGCGGGCCTGAACGACCAGGAATCCGCCGCGCTGAACCGCACCATACTGGCGGTGCGTGACCAGGGCATCAGCGTCTTGCTGGTGGAGCACGACATGAACGTGGTGATGAACGTGACCGACAGCATCGTCTGCATCAACTTCGGGCGCAAGATCGCCGAAGGCTCGCCGGAACACATTCGCAACCACCCGCAAGTCATCGAGGCGTATCTCGGCAAGGACGACGACGAAGACGACCTTCCGGCGCCGGTTTCGCCGCCTGCCCATCTGGCCGCGGCTGGGGGTGAGGCATGAGTGGTGGTTCAGTGAGCCGTTCGATGCGTCTGCTGGACGTTGAAAACCTGGACGTGCGCTACGGCCAGATCCAGGCGCTCAAAGGCGTGAGCCTGCGGGTGGACGAGGGCGAGATCGTCGCCCTGCTCGGCGCCAACGGCGCGGGCAAGACCACGTTGATGCGCACCATCAGCGGCTTGCTGCGGCCGCGTGCCGGCCATGTGCGCTTTCGCGGCGAGGACATCGCGCGCGTCGGCGCCGACCGCATCGTGCGCCTCGGCATTTCCCAGGCTCCCGAAGGGCGCCGCGTCTTTCCCACGCTGACCGTGGCGGAAAACCTGATGCTGGGCGGCTACACGCGCGCGCCGTCCGAGGCGGCGCAAAGCCTGAAGCAGGTGTTGCTGATGTTCCCGCGTCTGGAGGAGCGCAGCCGGCAGTTCGCCGGCACCTTGTCGGGCGGCGAGCAGCAGATGCTGGCCATCGGCCGCGCGCTGATGGCCAAGCCCCGATTGCTGCTGCTCGACGAGCCCAGCCTGGGGCTGGCGCCGATCATCGTGCGCGATATTTTTCGTTCCCTGCGCCAGATCCGGCAGCAGGGCATGACCTTGCTGCTGGTCGAGCAGAACGCACGCATGGCGCTGAAGCTGGCGGACCGTGGCTATGTGCTGGAAACCGGGCGCATCGCGCTGCAGGCCAGCGCGCGCGAACTGCTTGAATCGCCCGAGGTGCAGGCCACGTATCTGGGCAAGGACAACGCGTCGGCGCATTGAGCCGGGTGGTGCGAATGGGCGCCGGGCCTCAGCTCTGGCCGGCCAGGCCGGGCTGCAGCCGCAGCCGGGCCATGCGGCGGCGCAGTTGGCGCAGGTGTTGCCGCTGGGTTCGAGCCTGATCGGTGTCGGCTCGGGCGTAGCGCCAGCGCTCCAGGGCATCGAGCAGGGCGCAGGCTTCGGTGACGGCGGCGGGCGCCAGTGCGCTCCGGCGCAGACGCGCGGCCAGCGCCGCTGGGGCATCGGACGGGGCGCAGGTGATGCCGGCTTGGCTCAGTCGCGCGCGCAGCGCAGCGTAGGTGGCATCCCAGGGGTCGGTCTTGCGGCGCTCCCACACCAGCAACAGCCCCATGAGGCTGACGGCCAGACTGAGCGCGGCAACCGCCAGCGCGGAGAGCTGCGCCCAGTTGGGCTGCGCCATGCCGAGCCTGCGCAGCAGGTTGCTCTGCCGGGTTTGGCCGTAGTCCAGCACCCATTGGTTCCAGGCGTTGTTGAGCGCATCGCTCAGGTTGCGCAGCCGCAGCAGCAACGCGGCGTCGCGCGGGCCCAAAGCGGCAATGCCGAGCAGCGGCTCGCGCGCAGCGAGGGTCTGTCCGCTGCGGTCGATGCGGGAGGGGTCGACCATGGCGGTGGGGTCCGCGCGCAGCCAGCCGCGCCCAGCCACCCAGTATTCGGCCCAGGCATGGGCATCGCTCTGGCGCACCACCCAGGTGTGGTCGATGGGGTTTTCGCGTCCGCCCTGGTAACCGGTGACGATGCGCGCCGGTATGCCGGCGGCGCGCAGGAGCACGACGAAGGCCTGGGCATAGTGCTCGCAAAAGCCGACGCGGCGGTCGAACAGAAAGTCGTCGATCTGGTTGCGTCCGGGGTAGGCGCCGGGGTTCAGGCTGTAGTGGAAGGGCTCGCGGCGAAACATCTGCAGCACGGCCTGCGCCACCTGCGGTGGGCCGCCGCCATCCGCCTGCGCCTGGCGGGCGAAGCGCTCACCCAGGGCGACGGTGCGCGGGTTGTCGCCGGAAGGCAGTTGCAGATCGGCCTTGAGGCGCGGGCTCAGTCGGCGCGGTCCGTAGCTGAAGCGCGGGTAGGAGGTGATGTCGTAGCGCGTGAGCCGTGTGATGGGCCGGCTGGCGCGCAGCTCCAGGTTGGCGAGCTGGGTCACGTCGGTCTGTGCCTGGCCGTCGAGCACGGGAGCGCCCTCGGCGGCGTCGAGCGCGAAGATGAAGGGCTGCTGCGAGGGTTGCAGCGTGACGGCGTAGCGGACGCCGGGGCCTTCGGTGCGGACATTGCGCGGCTGGTCGAGTCCCGCGGATATCGCTTGCGGGCTGACGGGCAGCGGACTCCATTGCCGGCCGTTGAAGTGGGTGAGCACCGGGCCGCGCCAGTACAGTTCGCGCTCGGGCGGACGGGGGCCGAGAAACTCGACACGAAACGCCACGCTGTCGTCGCGCGCCAGGCTGGCGATGGAGCCGGCGTCCATCTGGTCGGACAACCCGGTGGCGTTGGACGCTGAACTCGGCAGCGCCCACAGGGGCCCGGCGAAGCGCGGGAACAGCAGGAACAGCACGACCATGGCCGGCGTGCCGAATGCCAGCAGCTTGGTCGTGAGCCACAGGCGCTGGCGCAGCGGCGGTTCGCCGGCGGGCAGGTTGGCGTTGATCAGGGCGGTGATCCAACCCGCCGTGGCCAGCAACATCCAGCCGGCGGTGAGGGCCGATTGCGAGTACAGGAAGTTGGCCGAGACGCCGAAAAAGCCGAGGTAGAACAGCACATAGGCGTCGCGACGGTTGCGCGTTTCCAGTGCCTTGAGCCCGAGCAGCAGGCTGACGAGGGTGATGCCCGGATCGCGCCCGAAGATGGTGTGGAATTGCAGCAAGGCGCCCGCCACGCCGAGGATGAGCAACAGCGCCAGCCACCAGCGCGAGGGCAGCGGCCGGCCGCGTCCAGCGAGCACGGCGCGCCACGCCAGCAAGCCGCCAGACCCCGCCACCGCCCAGCCCGGCAGGTGTCCGGCCAGCGGCACCAGGGTGATGGCGGCGACGGCGAGCAGGAACAGCGTGTCGCGGGCGTCGCGTGGCAAGCCGCGCAGATGGGCAAGCCATCGGGTCGTGGTGCGCAGCGGCGGTGGAATGGTCTGCATGGCATCAATCGACGGCAGTGTCAGTCAGGCCGTAGCCGGCCAGAGTGCGCAGGCACCGGCGCGCGTGCGCGGGGCCATGCCCCGGAGGAACGTTGCGGCCGGGCAGGCGCAGGCCGTAGGGCTGGGGCGCCTGCGCGGCCGCCAGCACCCAGGCGCACAGGCGCGACAGTCGCGCCTCGAGCGGCTGTGCGGCGGGCAGATCGGACCAGTCGAGCCAGCGCTCGGGCTGGGCCGTGGCGGGGGTGGCGGCGCGCACGACGAGGTCGTCGCTCGCGGCTTTTTTCCACACCACATGGCGCAAGGGGTCGCCGCGGCGGTAGGGGCGCAGCTCGTCGAGTTCGTCGCCGAAAACCTGGCGCGTCGGCACCTGGCCTTCGCGGCGAACCTGGTGCTGCGCGGGCAGCGGTGGCGGCGGGTTCTCGGGTTGCGGATAGACCCAAAGTGCGGCGCCGGGTCGCCACACGCTCCAGGCGCGCCAGAGGCCGAGCGGATAGCGGCTCTCGATCCGCAGTGTCGGCCAGGGCTGATGCCCGCGCGCGGGTGGCGTCCAGGGCAAGGCGAAATCGGCGGTGGCATCGCGCCCCACGTCCAACGCATGCCAGCCCTGGCGTCCGGCGGCAAGCTGCAGGCCCCAGCGCTGGCGCCCGGGGCTATGCAGCTGCAGGCGCAGCGCGGCGGCCTGGCCGGCGTAGAGCTGGGCGTCGTCAGGCATGCGCGCGGCGAGGGTCAAGCCGCGCACATTGTTGTGGGTGATGTGCAGCGACACCAGGGCGCTGCCCGCGAGCAGGAAGGTGAGCAGGTAGCCGAGGTTGAGCTGGTAGTTGATGGCCGCAACCAGAAGCACGAGCAGGGTGAGGGCGAAGAACCAGCCGGCACGCGTGGGCAGGATGTAGACGTTGCGATGCCCCAGCAGGGTTTGCACCCCGGGCTCGTGCCGCGCCAGCGCCCAGCGGCCGAAGCGCTCGCGCAGACTGTTGGGCGCAGGCGGGCGAGGTCCTGACGCGGTGCGTCTGCCGGGCCCGAGTCGGCGCGCTTCGAGCGTGCTGGCGGCGGGTTTGCTCAACGTGGGCTCCGCAGGGTGAGGGGTTGTGCTGCCGCCCGGTCCAGGTGCGCAAACGGTGCGGGTGGCGCAAACATGGCTTGGGAGGCGAGCGGCACAGACAGCAGAAACATCAGGAAAGGCGAGATCGCCTGAGGGAGGACAGTCAAGCACCGCATGCCGGGCTCGGCGCTTCAGATCGGCACCTGCCGCAGCAACTCGGCGATCTGCCCGAGCACGGCGTCGCGCGAGCCTGCGGTTTCGGCCGCCGGGTGCAGGCGGTGCACGGCGATGGCCGGGAGCACGGTCTGCACGTCTTCCGGGCTGCAGTAATCGCGCCCTTGCAGCAGGGCGTGGGCACGGCTGGCGCGCAACAGGGCCAGGCCGGCGCGGGGACTCAGGCCTTCGGCGAAGCGGCGCGGGTCGCGCGTGGCGGCGAGCAGGCGCTGCACATAGTCCACCAGCGGTGCGGCGACATGCACGGCTTGCGCCTGCTGCTGCAATGCGGCCAGCGTGGTGACGTTGAGCAGGGCGGGCAGGCGGGCCAGCAGGCTGCGACGGTCTTCGCCCAGCAGCAGCGCGCGCTCGGCGGCGGCGTCGGGGTAACCAAGCGACAGGCACATGAGAAAGCGGTCGAGCTGGGACTCGGGCAGGGCGTAGGTGCCGCGCTGGTCGTGCGGGTTCTGTGTGGCGATGACGAAAAACGGCGAAGGCAGTGTCCGGGTGGCACCGTCGATGCTCACCTGGCGTTCTTCCATCGCCTCCAGCAAGGCGCTTTGCGTCTTGGGCGGGGCGCGATTGATTTCGTCGGTCAGCAGGACCTGGGTGAACACCGGGCCGGGATGAAAGGTGAAGGCGCCGGTGTTGCGGTCGTAGACGGTGACGCCGAGCAGGTCGCCGGGCATGAGGTCGGCGGTGAACTGCACGCGCGAGAACTCCAGCCCGAAGGTGTGGGCCAGGGTGTGGGCCAGGGTGGTTTTGCCGACGCCGGGGAGGTCTTCGATCAGCAAATGTCCGCCCGCCAGCAGGCAGCACACCGCCAGCCGGGATTGCACATGCTTGCCGACCAGCACGGTGTCGATCTGGGCCACCAGGGCGGCGAGTTGGGGGTTCATAGGGGTGGAGAACGCGGCGCGAACCGCCGTAGCACAATGAACCAGCATTGTGCCTACGCACTCTGGAATCGGCTGGGTGCGGGGCATGGACGATCGTCCGATGTCCGACGTTGAATCGCAAGGAGACCCCATGCGCACCGGGTATTACACCCACCCCGATTGCAGCCTGCACGAGATGGGCGCGGATCATCCCGAAAGTCCGCAACGCCTGGCCGCGATCGACGACCGGCTCATGGCCAGCGGCCTGGACTGGGCGCTGCTGCGCCCTTCGGTGCCGCTGGCGGACGAACCGGCGATGGAGCTGGCGCACAGCGCCGCCCTGGTTTCAGGACTGCGCGAGGCCGGTCGCATCGAGGCCGGTTATGCCTGGATCGACCCCGATACGGCGATGAACCCGCAGACCTGGCAGGCCATACGCCGCGCCACCGGGGCGGCCATCGCGGCGACCGACGCGGTGCTGGACGGCAGCCTCGACAACGCGTTCTGTGCCATTCGCCCGCCGGGCCACCACGCCATGCGTGCGCAGGCCATGGGTTTTTGCTTCGTCAACAACGTGGCGGTGGCGGCGCGCCATGCGCTGGACAAGCGTGGGCTGGAGCGCGTGGCTATCGTCGATTTCGACGTGCACCACGGCAACGGCACGGAAGATATTTTCAGTGGCGATGCACGGGTGCTCATGACCAGTTTTTTCCAGCATCCCTTCTACCCGTACAGCGGCACCGAACAACCGGCCGCCAACATGCTCAACGTGCCGCTGCCGGCCTACAGCAACGGCGCTCGGGTGCGCGAGGTGGTGCAGCAGCAGTGGCTGCCGCGCCTGCGCGCTTTTGCGCCGCAAATGCTGTTCATCTCCGCCGGTTTCGATGCCCACCGCGAAGACGACCTCGGCCAGATGGGCCTGGTGGAGGCCGATTACGCCTGGATCACCCGTGCGCTGTGCGAGCTGGCGGCCGAGGTGTGCGCGGGGCGCATCGTTTCCTGTCTGGAAGGCGGCTACAACCTGAGCGCCCTGGGCCGCAGCGTCGCCGCGCATGTGCGCGTGCTGGCGGGCCTGGACGACTGAGGTGCCGCAATGAGCCGCAGCACGGAGTGTCCATCGCGCAAGTTCGCAGCAAGGCAGAAGGCGCAGCATGGCGCCAAAGACAACAACGGAGACCCGCATGAACGACACTGACCTCTTGCCCAACGCAGCCAACCATGCGCCGCTCACGCCGCTGATTTTTCTCGACCGCGCCGCCGACCTGTACCCCAAGCGCGTGGCCATTGCCCATGGCGGGCTGCGCCGCACCTGGGGGCAGATGCGCGAACGCTGCCGGCGCCTGGCCTCCAGCCTGGTGCGGCGCGGCTTGCGACGTGGCGACGTGGTGGCGGTGATGCTGCCCAATGTGCCGGCCATGGTGGAGGCGCATTTCGGCGTGCCGCTGGCCGGCCTGGTGCTCAATGCGCTGAACACCCGGCTGGATGCCGAGGCCCTGGCCTACATGCTGCTGCA
Organism: Betaproteobacteria bacterium; assembly: GCA_028871675.1. Classification (GTDB taxonomy): domain Bacteria; phylum Pseudomonadota; class Gammaproteobacteria; order Burkholderiales; family Burkholderiaceae_C; genus Thiomonas_A. The sequence continues at coordinate 64,336 of JAGWMO010000003.1, read as the reverse complement.
TGGCGGCGCCAAGGCGGTGCTGGTGGATGCCGAACTGACGGGCGTGATGCGCCGGGCGCTGGACTTGGCCGTGGCGCAGGGCCTGCCGGCGCCGCTGGTGGTGGACGTGCCCGATCCCGAATTCGTCATGCAGGGCGAGTCCATCGGCAGTCTGGACTACGACGCGCTGCTGGCCGAGGGCGACCCGGCCGATGCCTTGCCGGGCGTGGTGCACGAATGGGAGTCCATCGCGCTGAACTACACCTCGGGCACCACCGGCAAGCCCAAGGGCGTGGTCTATTCGCACCGCGGCGCCTATGTCAACGCGGTCTCCAACATTCTGGAATGGGACATGCCGCGTCACCCGGTGTATCTCTGGACCCTGCCGATGTTCCATTGCAATGGCTGGTGTTTTCCCTGGACGGTGGCGGCGCGCGCCGGCATCAACGTCTGTCTGCGCAAGGTCGAGGCGCAGGCGATTTTCGAGCGCATGCGCACCGAGGGCGTGACCCACTACTGCGGCGCCCCCATTGTTCACGGCCTGCTGGTGAACGCTCCGGCGCCAATGAAGGTTGGCATCGCACAACAAGTGCGGGCGATGGTGGCGGGTGCCGCGCCGCCGGCTGCGATGATCGAGGGCCTGGAGGCCATGGGCTTCGAGCTCACGCATGTGTATGGCCTCACCGAGGTCTACGGGCCGGCCACGGTGTGCGCCAAGCAGGCCGATTGGGAATCGCTGCCGCTGCCTGAACGTGCCCGACTGAACGCGCGCCAGGGCGTGCGCTACCACCTGCAGGACGGTGCCACGGTGCGCGACGCCGAAACCCTGGAGGCGGTGCCGCATGACGGCCAGACCATGGGCGAAGTCATGTTCCAGGGCAACATCATGATGAAGGGCTATCTGGGCAACCCGCAGGCGACGGCCGAGGCCTTTCGTGGCGGCTGGTTCCACACCGGCGACCTGGCGGTGGTCGACCCCGACGGCTACATCAAGATCAAGGACCGCAGCAAGGACATCATCATCTCCGGCGGCGAAAACATCTCCAGCATCGAGGTGGAGGATGTGCTGTACCGTCATCCTGCCGTGATGGTCGCCGCGGTCGTCGCCATGCCCGACGCGACATGGGGCGAGACGCCTTGTGCCTTCATCGAGCGCAAGCCAGACGCGCACGCCACGGCCGAAGACATCCTGGCCTTTTGCAAGCTCCATCTGGCCGGTTTCAAGGTGCCGCGCAAGGTGGTGTTCGGCGAGGTGCCCAAGACCTCCACCGGCAAGATCCAGAAATTCGCGCTGCGCGAGCAGGCCCGTTCGCGCGAGGCCATCGATCACTAAGACGCCCACGCCAACATCCTCAACATTCCGATGCAAGGAGACTGCCATGAATGCCGTTTTGCAGGCCTATTCCTCTCTGGTGCTCAAAACCCGCGACGCGCGTGGCGTGGTGACGCTCACCCTCAGCCGGCCGCAGGCTTTCAACGCCCTGTCGGATGCGCTGCTGGCCGCCCTGCAGGCCGAGATCGACGCCTTGAAGGACGATAAGGCGGCGCGCGTCGTCATCCTTCAGGGCGCCGGTCGCGCCTTCTGCGCCGGGCACGATCTGAAGGAGATGCGCGCCGAGCCGAGCGCCGAGAAAAGCGGCGATCTGTTCGAGCGTTGCAGCAAGGTCATGCTCGGCCTGCTCGCGCTGCCGCAGCCGGTCATCGCCCGGGTGCACGGCATCGCCACTGCAGCCGGCTGCCAACTCGTGGCGCAGTGCGACCTGGCGGTGGCTGCCAGCGATGCGCGCTTCGCTGTCTCGGGCATCAATGTCGGTTTGTTCTGTTCCACCCCCAGCGTGCCGCTGGCGCGTAATGTGCCGCGCAAGGTGGCCATGGAGATGCTGCTGACCGGCGATTTCATCGACGCCGCCACCGCGCTGCAATGGGGGCTGGTGAACCGCGTGGCCGCGCCCGAGGCGCTGGACGCCGAGGTGGAGGCGCTGGTGGCGAGCATTCTGGCCAAGCCGGCTTCGGCCATCGCCATGGGCAAGGCGCAGTTTTATCGCCAGATCGAAATGGGCATGGCTGGTGCCTACCAACTGGCGGGCCAGACCATGACCTGCAACTTCATGACCGAAGAGGCGCTGGAAGGCGTGCAGGCCTTCATCGACAAACGCGCACCAGCGTGGCGCGCCGGGCATTGAAAACCCTCGGGGATGTGCCAGCCGACGTTGCTGCCAAGCCGACGCGCAAGCGGCGTACGTTCGGCGCTTGCTGCCCGCTTGCTGCCGATAGCATGCGGTTTTAGTCTGGCCGCTCGCATCCATGGAATCCCCCCTGTTTCTCGCCGTCCTCCACCATCCCTGGGCGCAACTGCGCTGGCAACTGCTGCTGATTGCGGGCGCCTTGCTGCTGGGGCTTGTCGTGGGCATGTGGCTGGAGCGCCGCCTGCTCGAGGCCGCCACCTGGAAGGCTGCGCTGCGCGCGGCTCTGGGCGACAGCGTGGGCATGCCGATCGTCGCGCTGCTATCGCTGCAGTTTGCACGCCATGCCACGCCCATGCTGCGCAACGCCCCCTTGCTCAAGCTGGCGTTGCCCGTTCTGGCGGTGTGGCTGCTGGTCCGGCTTGCGACCCGGGCTTCGCAACGCGCGTTTCCGGGCAGCGAACCCGTCCGGTTCCTGGTGCGCGGCTTGAGCTGGCTGGCCTGGCTGGGCTTGTTCCTGTATCTGAGCGGGGCGCTGCCGGAAATCATCGAGGCGCTCGACGCGTTTTCCTTCCATCTCGGCAACCAGCGTCTCACCGGCTGGACGTTGGTGCGCGGCATCGCCTCCATCGCCATCACGCTGGTCCTGGCCCTGTGGGTGTCGTCGCTGCTGGAAAGCAGATTGCTGGCGTCGCCGCTGGACATCAACCTGCGCCTGGTGCTGTCGCGCCTGATTCGCGCCGGCATCTTCACCGTCGCCTTGCTGGTGGCATTGCAGATGGTGGGCATCGACCTCACCGTGCTGGGCGTGTTCGGCGGCGCCCTGGGCGTTGGCCTGGGGCTGGGCCTGCAGCGCATCGCGGCCAACTACGTGTCGGGTTTCGTCATCCTCCTGGAACGCAGTCTGCGGGTCGGCGACAACGTGCGCCTGGACACCTTCCAGGGCAAGATTCTGGACATCAAGACCCGCTACACCGTGGTGCGCAGCAGCGGCGGCACCGAATCCATCGTGCCCAACGAGATGCTGATCTCCAACCGCATCGAAAATCTGTCGTACACCGACCCCAATGTGTGGATGTCCACCACCGTCACGGTGGGCTATGACAGCGACCTGGACGTCGTGCTTCCGCTCATTCGCCAGACGGCCATCTCGGTCGCTCGCGTGCTGCACGATCCAGCGCCCAACGCCGTGCTCAGCAACTTCGGCAACGATGGGCTGGAGATCACCATCGGCTACTGGATCGCCGACCCTGAGAACGGCACGCTCAATGTCCGTGGCGCCTTGAATCTAGCCATCTGGCGCGCACTCCGCGCTGCCGATGTCGAGCTGCCGTTCCCGCAGCGGGTGCTGCATTGGGGCCCAGGTCAAAAGCCGGAGCTCCCCCGGGCGCCCGAGCCGGGCGAGCCTGTGACCCCACAGAACAACCCCATGCCGCCGGCGCCAGGGGCTTGATTCGGCGTTCACGGGCCGATACACTAAAAAAGAACGGTCGTTCGATTTTTCAGCCCATTGACCTTGTGCCCGCTGGGCCCAGAGCGGCGCTGCCTATACTCGCAAGCCGTTGTTTCCATTCCTCGGGAGTCTTGAATGAAAGTGCTGGTCGCGGTCAAGCGCGTGGTTGATTACAACGTCAAGGTGCGGGTCAAAACGGACGGCAGCGGCATCGACACCGCCGGTGTGAAGATGAGCATGAACCCCTTCGACGAGATTGCCGTGGAAGAGGCGGTGCGCTTGAAGGAAAAGGGCCTGGCCAGCGAGATCATTGCCGTGAGTTGCGGCCTTGCCGCCTGCGGCGAAACCCTGCGCACCGCCATGGCCATCGGCGCCGATCGCGGCGTGCTGGTGGAGACCGACACCGAACTGCAGCCGCTGGCCGTGGCCAAGCTGCTTCAGGCCGTCGCCGTCCGGGAGGGCGCCCAACTCGTCATTCTCGGCAAGCAGGCCATCGACGACGACAGCAACCAGACCGGGCAGATGCTCGCTGCCTTGCTGGGCTGGTCACAGGCCACTTTCGCCTCCAAGGTGGAACTGGGCGCGACCGGGGCGAACGTCACGCGCGAGGTCGACGGCGGTCTGGAGACCCTTGCGGTGAAGCTGCCCGCCGTCATCACCACCGATCTGCGCCTGAACGAGCCACGCTACGTCACCCTGCCCAACATCATGAAGGCAAAGAAAAAGCAGGTCGACATCCTCAAGCCGGATGATCTGGGCGTGGATGTGGCACCCAGGCTGAAAACGCTGAAGGTGGCGGAGCCACCCAAACGCGGTGCCGGTGTGAAAGTGCCCGATGTGGCCACGTTGGTCGCCCGTCTGAAGACCGAAGCCAAGGTCATCTGAGCAGCCCTTTGGGCCCGCCCTACGGCACGCAACCCACGCCACACAACCCAAGGGCATACCCTCCATCGGCCCGCCATTCCACCGAGAATTTCCCATGACTGCACTTGTCATCGCCGAACACGATAACCACGCTCTCAAACCCTCCACGCTCAACACCATCGCCGCGGCGCTGCTGTGTGACCCACAGGTGCATGTGCTCGTCGCGGGCGAAGGCTGCGCCGCGGTGGCGCAGGCCGCCGCACAAGCCGCCGGCGTGGCCAGGGTGATCTGCGCCGACGCGCCGCACCTCGGTGCCGGTCTGGGCGAGAACGTCGCGGCGCAGGTGCTGGCACTCGCGCCCGCCTACCGCCACATCCTCGCCCCCGCCACGGCTTTCGGCAAGAACGTCGCGCCGCGCGTGGCCGCCCTGCTCGATGTGGCGCAAGTGTCCGACATCATCCATGTGCTCGGCCCCGATACCTTCGACCGCCCGATCTACGCCGGCAATGCCATCGCCACAGTGCAGAGCACCGACAAGACGCTGGTCATCACCGTGCGCACCACCGGCTTCGATCCGGTCGCCGCCACCGGCGGCAGCGCCGCGGTCGACAGCATTGCCGCGGTGGCCGACACCGGCCTGTCCAGCCTGGTCGGGCGCGAAACCACCAAGAGCGAACGGCCCGAACTCACCGCCGCAAAGATCATCGTCTCCGGCGGACGCGGCCTGGGCAGCAAGGAAAACTTCGAGGCGGTGATGACCCCGCTGGCCGACAAACTCGGCGCCGCCATGGGAGCCAGCCGCGCCGCGGTGGACGCGGGCTACGCGCCCAACGACTGGCAGGTGGGGCAGACCGGCAAGATCGTGGCGCCCCAGCTCTATGTCGCGGTCGGCATCTCCGGCGCCATCCAGCACCTCGCCGGGATGAAGGACAGCAAGGTCATCGTCGCCATCAACAAGGACGAAGAAGCGCCGATTTTCGGTGTGGCCGACTATGGCCTGGTGGCCGATCTGTTCACCGCCGTGCCGGCAATGGTGCAACAACTCTGACGCATCGAGCGCGTTCACAAACCGCACAGGCCGCGTCGACGGCCCGCCCGCAACCAGCCCCAAGCCGGAGACTCGCATGAGCTTCATCGCCCCGGTCCGCGACATGATGTTCGATCTCGAGCATCTCGCAGGCCTCGATTCCATTGCCAAACTGTCCGGCTTCGAGGACGCCACGCCCGATACCGCCCGCGCCGTGCTGGAGGAGTGCGCCAGGTTCAACCAGGACGTGGTCGCGCCGCTCAACCGCGCCGGTGACCTGCAGCCCAGCACGTGGAAGGACGGGGTGGTGACCACCACGCCGGGCTTCCAGCAGGCGTTCAAGCAGTTCGCCGAGGGTGGCTGGCAGGGTTTGCAGCATCCGGTGGAGTTCAGCGGCCAGGGCCTGCCCAAGTGCATTTCCGCGGCCTGCACAGAAATGCTCAACAGCGCCAATCTGAGCTTCGCGCTCTGCCCGCTGTTGTCCGATGGCGCCATCGAGGCCTTGCTCACCGCGGGGTCCGACGATCAGAAACAGCGCTACATCCCGAAGCTGATTTCCGGCGAGTGGACCGGCACCATGAACCTGACCGAGCCGCAGGCGGGTTCCGATCTTGCGCTGGTGCGCACCCGGGCCGAGCCCCAGGGGGACGGCAGCTACCGCGTTTTCGGCCAAAAAATCTACATCACCTATGGCGAGCACGACATGGCCGAGAACATCGTCCATCTGGTGCTCGCCCGCCTGCCGGACGCCCCAGCCGGGGTCAAGGGCATTTCGTTGTTCATCGTGCCCAAGGTTCTGGCCGACGGACGGCGCAACGATGTGTGGTGCGCCTCCATCGAACACAAGCTCGGCATCAAGGCCAGTCCGACCGCCGTGCTGGTGTTCGGCGACGGCAAGGGTGCGGTGGGCGAGGGGGCGTTGGGCGAGTTGATCGGCGAGGCCAATCGCGGCCTGGAATACATGTTCATCATGATGAACGCTGCACGCTACGCCGTGGGCCTGCAGGGCATCGCGGTGGCGGAGGTCGCCTATCAAAAGGCGGCCGCTTATGCGAAAGATCGCGTGCAGTCGCGCCCGGTGGATGGCAGCGCGGCGCAGTCCGTGGCCATCGTCCATCACCCGGACGTGCGTCGCATGCTCATGACCATGCGCGCCCTCACCGAAGGCGCGCGCGCGCTGGCCCTGGTGGCGGCCGGCCTGCATGACGTAGGCCGCGCCCATGCCGACGCGCACCAACGCGCCGCGCACGAGGCCGCGTATGAATTCCTCGTGCCGCTGGTCAAGGGCTTCTCCACCGAAATGAGCATCGAGGTGGCCAGCCTCGGGGTGCAGGTGCACGGCGGCATGGGCTTCATCGAGGAAACCGGTGCGGCCCAGTTTTACCGCGATGCGCGCATCCTCACCATCTACGAAGGCACCACGGCGATTCAGGCCAACGACCTGGTGGGTCGCAAAACCGTGCGCGATGCCGGCGCCTTGGCGCTGAACTTTGCCCGCCGCGTGGGGCAGACCGAAGAAGCACTCAAGGCCACGGGCGACCCCCAGGCCAGCGCCATGGCCGTGCAGCTTGCCGCCGCTCGCGCCGCCTACGAGAGGGTTGTGCAGTTCATCGCCGCCAACGGCAAGTCCGATCCCAACGCCGCCTACGGGGGCAGCGTGCCATACCTGATGCTGGCGGGCACGCTGATGGCCGGCTGGCAGCTGGCGCAAGCCTGGCTGGCCACGGCCGGCCTGCCCGCAGAGGAGGCCGCTTTTGCCCAGGCCAAGCGCAGCACGGCAGCCTTCTATTGCGCCCACATCCTGCCCCGCTGCGGCGCATGGCATGACGCAGTGCTGCAGGGCGCGCACAGCGTGATGGCCTTGCCTGCGGAGGCGTTCTGACCATGGCGCTCCCCGCTGTTTTGTCCACGCTGCGCTTGCCTGTCATCGGTTCGCCGCTGTTCATCATCTCCAACCCCAAGCTGGTGATTGCGCAGTGCACGGCCGGCATCGTCGGCAGCTTTCCAGCACTCAACGCACGACCCGCCTCGCAACTCGATGAATGGCTGGCCGAGATCACCGAGGCGCTGGCGGCGTGGGATAAGGCCCATCCAGATCAACCCGCCGCACCGTTTGCGGTGAACCAGATCGTGCACCGCAGCAATGACCGGCTGGAACACGACATGCTGGCTTGCGCCAGGTACCGTGTCCCCATCGTCATCACCTCGCTGGGTGCGCGGCCCGAGGTGAACCAGGGTGTGCATGCCTGGGGCGGCATCGTGCTGCACGACGTCATCAACCAGGCTTTCGCGCACAAGGCCATCGAGAAAGGGGCCGATGGGCTCATCCTCGTGGCCACCGGCGCGGGCGGGCATGCCGGCGTGCAATCGCCCTTTGCCCTGGTGCAGGAGACGCGGACCTGGTTCGACGGCCCCATCGTGCTCTCGGGGGCCATCGCCAGCGGCGACGCGGTGCTGGCGGCACAGGCCATGGGGGCCGATCTGGCTTACATCGGTAGCGCCTTCATCCCCACCGAAGAAGCGCGCGCGGTAGACGGCTACAAGCAGATGATCGTGGGCAGCAGCGCCCAAGATATCGTCTACTCCAACCTGTTCACCGGCATCCACGGCAACTACCTGCGCGGTTCGGTCGTCGCCGCGGGCATGGACCCGGACCACCTGCCGGAGGGCGATCCGAGCAAGATGGATTTCGCCTCCGCCATCGGCGGCGCGAAGGCGTGGAAAGACATCTGGGGCTGCGGCCAGGGCATCGGCGTGATCGACCGCGTCTTGCCGGCAGCCGAACTCGTGGCCAAGCTCAGCCGGGAGTACCGCGCTGCACGGCAGCGGCTTGGCGCCGCGGCATGACGCCCCAGCCCGGCAATTCGGCTGTTTCCGTCTATGCTTGTCGTGGGCGAACCGCCCGCAGTCCTGATGGAGGTGGCTTGTCATGCGTGCCCGTCACCAAGCCGACGACTCCCGCGCCGCGCCGTCGTCGATCACCGCACCCGACCCGACACGTCTGGCGCAGTGCAAAACCTTCGCCGAGTTCTATCCGCTCTACCTGGCCGAGCACCGCAACCGGGTCTGTCGGCGGTTGCATGTCGTCGGCTCCTCGCTGGCCCTGATCTGCCTGTTGCTCCTGCTGTTCACCGGCAATCCCTGGTGGCTGCCGGCTGGCGTGGTTTGCGGCTATGCCTTCGCCTGGGTCGGTCATTATGGTTTCGAGCACAACCGCCCGGCTTCATTCAAGCGACCGGTCTACAGCTTGATGGGCGACTGGGTGATGTGGTGGCAGACCCTGAGCGGGCGGCTGGCGCTGTAACGCTGAAACCCGGTGCAATTTCCGGGCGTCGGCCTGGGCTAGGATGTTGCTGCCGGCGCAGTACGCGCCGGTGCCACCGCACCAGTTCAAACCATGCCATTTTCCCAAGACCCCGACTACGCCCTGCTGTTCAGCAATAACCAGCGCTGGGTGGATCGAACCAACAGCAGCAAACCGGGTTTTTTCCAGTCGCTGGCACAGCAGCAGGCGCCCAAGTATTTCTGGGTGGGCTGTTCGGATTCGCGCGTCCCTGCGAACGAGGTCATCGACCTGGCGCCGGGCGAGGTGTTCGTTCACCGCAATGTGGCGAACGTGGTGCCGCACTCCGATCTCAACGCCCTGTCCACCCTGCAGTTCGCAGTCGATGTGCTCAGGGTCGAACACATCCTGGTGGTGGGTCACTATGGCTGCGGCGGGATCAAGGCCGTGCTGGACAACGCCCGGGTCGGGCTCGCCGACAACTGGCTGGGCCATGTGGGCGATGTGATGGAGCGTCACCTGGCCTTGCTCGACAGCCTGCCCGACGCGCAGACGCGGCACGACCGGCTGTGCGAACTCAACGCCTTGGAGCAGGCCCACAATATCTGCCGCAGCACCGTGCTGCAGGATGCCTGGGCACGACACCAGCGCCTGACGGTGCATGCCTGTGTCTACGGCCTGAAAGACGGCCTGCTGCACGACCTCGGCTTCAATGTGCGCGAGCCGCACAACGTGATCACGCAATACGCCCACGCCCTGGACGGCTTGCGCCAGGCCGGCTGAAGCCGCGCACGACTCCGCGTGCTTTGCACACGGCCCTAGGACGCACGCCGCTGTCTGGGTTTTGACGGCGTCCTCGCTTGGCTGCTTGGCGCGGGCGGCATGAAGGCGGGAATCTGCGGCAGGTAGCTTTGCGCCATGGCCTGGCTCTCGCTCAGCATGAAATCCAGGAACGTCTGTGCCACCACGGAGAGTTGCTTGTCGGCTGGGCGCAGCACGTACCACTGGCGGCGAATGGGAAAACCCTGCACGTCCAGCACCGTGAGCTCGTCGCTGTTCTTCTCCAGCGCCAGAGTGTGAGCGGATAGCACCGCAAGTCCCAAACCACCCGCGACCGCGAGCTTGATGGCTTCGTTGCTGCCCAGTTCCATGCGCACCTTGAGCGCCAAGCCGTGATCCCTGAAATGGTTCTCTGCGGCGAGCCTCGTGCCCGAGCCAGGCTCGCGAATGAGGAAAAATTCTTGCGCCAAACGCGGCAGGGTGACGTTGCGCTCCAGTGCCAGGGGGTGTTCGTGCGGGGCCACAACCACCAGCGGGTTGTCGAGAAACGCCTCGGCGCGCACATCCATGTGCTCGGGTGGCTGGCCCAGCACGTACAGATCGTCGGCGTTGTCGCTCAGACGCTGCAGCACCTTGCCGCGGTTGGTGACCTCCAGTGAGACTTCGATGCCGGGGTAGCGCTCGAAAAAACGCCCGAGCAGGCGGGGAATGAAGTACTGCGCGGTGGTGATGACCGACAGGCGCAGGCGTCCGGCCTTGGTCCCTTTGAAGTCGGACACCACCATCTCGAACCGGTCCAGGTTGTCGAACATGGTCTGGCAGACCTTCAACAACTCCTGCCCGGCATCGGTCAGGTACAGCTTTTTCCCGACCTGTTCCAGCAGCGGCAGGCCGACGATCTCGGACAGTTGCTTGAGCTGGATCGAGACCGTGGGCTGGGTCAGGTGCAGCTCCTCGGCGGCGCGCGTGACGCTGCGCAAGCGAGCAATGGACTCGAACACTTTGAATTGGCGCAGGGTGGCGTGTCGCATAGACGAGATTGCTGCATCGCAATATTTAACATAGATGATTATCTATGTTGTCGTAGCGTAAAAACAATTATTTTTTGCAATCAAAGCCATCTACAGTTCGCTTGCTCGTCCGGGCACCATGCCATCTCACACGTGTCGGGAAGGCTTTCGTCTCAATCTAGCAAGGAGTTTTTCATGGCCACGAAAACCTATAACGCCGGTGTGAAGGAATACCGGCAAACCTATTGGACCCCCGATTACACGCCGCTGGACACCGATATTCTTGCGTGCTTCAAGATCACGCCACAAGCTGGCGTGCCGCGTGAAGAGGTGGCCGCAGCCGTGGCCGCGGAATCGTCCACCGGCACCTGGACCACGGTCTGGACCGATCTGCTGACCGACCTCGACTACTACAAAGGCCGCGCTTATCACATTGAAGACGTGCCTGGCGACGACACCTGCTTCTACGCTTTCGTCGCTTATCCGATCGATCTGTTCGAAGAAGGTTCGGTCGTCAACGTGCTGACCTCGCTGGTGGGCAACGTGTTCGGCTTCAAGGCGCTGCGCGCCCTGCGCCTGGAAGACGTGCGCTTCCCGATCGCCTACGTCAAGACCTGCGGCGGCCCGCCCCAGGGCATCCAGGTCGAACGCGACATTCTCAACAAATATGGCCGCGCCCTGTTGGGTTGCACCATCAAGCCCAAACTGGGTCTGTCTGCCAAGAACTATGGCCGTGCCGTGTACGAATGCCTGCGCGGCGGCCTGGACCTGACCAAGGACGATGAGAACGTCAACAGCCAGCCCTTCATGCGTTGGCGCAACCGTTTCGAGTTCGTCGTCGAAGCCTGCCAGAAAGCTGAGCGCGAGACCGGCGAACGCAAGGGCCACTATCTGAACGTGACCGCACCGACCGTCGAAGAGATGTTCAAGCGTGCTGAATTCGCCAAAGAACTCGGCGCTCCCATCATCATGCACGACTTCTTGACCGGTGGTTTCACCGCCAACACCAGCCTCGCGAACTGGTGCCGCGACAACGGCATGCTGCTGCACATTCACCGCGCCATGCACGCCGTGCTTGACCGCAACCCACATCATGGCATCCACTTTCGCGTCCTCGCGAAGTGCTTGCGCCTGTCGGGTGGCGATCACCTGCACTCGGGTACCGTCGTCGGCAAGCTCGAAGGCGACCGCGAGGCAACCCTGGGCTGGATTGACACCATGCGTGACGATTTCATCAAGGAAGATCGCAGCCGTGGTCTGTTCTTTGATCAGGACTGGGGTTCGATGCCCGGCGTGTTCCCCGTCGCTTCGGGCGGCATTCACGTCTGGCACATGCCAGCGCTGGTCGCCATCTTTGGCGACGACGCCTGCCTGCAGTTCGGTGGCGGCACGCTCGGCCACCCATGGGGCAACGCCGCCGGCGCTGCTGCAAACCGCGTGGCACTCGAGGCCTGCGTCCAGGCCCGCAACGAAGGCCGTCCGATCGAGAAGGAAGGCAAGGACATTCTCACCGCCGCCGCCGCGCACAGCCCGGAACTGAAGATCGCCATGGAAACGTGGAAAGAAATCAAGTTCGAGTTCGACACGGTCGACAAGCTGGACGTTGCCCACAAGTAAAACCCGAAGGGTGGGTCAGGCCGCAAGTCCTGACCCACCAATGAAACGGTGGGTGTTGCTGCAGCGCGATTGACCCACCCTACAACCGAAAGGAAACAACATGTCTGACGTGATGGATTACAAAAGCCGCGTGAGCGATCCCGCGAGCCGCAAGTTCGAAACCTTCTCCTATCTGCCGCCCATGACCGCAGAACAGATCAAAAAGCAGGTCGAGTTTTTGGTGAAAAAGGGCTGGAACCCGGCGATTGAGCACACCGAGCCTGCACATCTGCAGGATTCGTACTGGTATATGTGGAAGCTGCCGATGTTCGGTGAGACCGACGTCGCCAAGGTGCTGGCCGAGGCCGAAGCCTGCCACAAGGCCAACCCCGACAACCATGTGCGACTGATTGGTTACAACAACTTCAACCAGTCGCAAGGCGCGTCGATGGTGATCTTCCGCGGTAAGACGGTTTAAGCACGTCGCGACGGGTGACCGTACGAGCCCCCGTCGCCCCACAAGGGTGCGGGGGTTTTTTGTTTGTCCGCGAATGGCGCAAAAACTTTGGGCAGCGCATGAAATCGGCGCCGCTCAGGCCCGCGCATCGAGATTGCATCGCGTCATTCGCGGACCAATCAATCCAGCACAGCAAGGAGCCAGCATGAGCAATATCGTTGAGCAATACCGCGTCACGAAGGAACCGTATTACCGCCCCGTGGCCGACGAGGTGACCTTGTTCGAGGCCGCTTACTCCGTGCGCATGCCCATGATGCTCAAGGGCCCCACGGGTTGCGGCAAGACCCGCTTCGTCGAAGCCATGGCGTTCAAGTTGAACAAGCCACTGATCACCGTGGCCTGCAACGAAGACATGACCGCCTCCGACCTCGTCGGTCGCTTTCTGCTCGACGCCCAGGGCACCCGCTGGCAAGACGGTCCGCTGGCCATTGCCGCGCGCTTTGGGGCCATCTGCTACCTCGACGAAATCGTTGAGGCGCGCCAGGACACCACCGTGGTCATCCACCCCCTCACCGACAACCGCCGCGTCCTGCCGCTGGAGAAGAAGGGTGAACTGGTGCATGCCCACCCCGACTTTCAAATCGTCATCTCCTACAACCCCGGCTACCAGAGCTTGATGAAGGACTTGAAGCAGTCGACCAAGCAGCGTTTTGGCGGGCTTGACTTCACCTACCCCGAGCACGCCATCGAAAGCGAGATCGTGGTGCACGAGTCCGGCGTCTCCAAAGACATCGCCGAGAAGTTGGTGTCCATCGCCGAGCGCAGTCGCAACCTCAAGGGCCATGGCCTCGACGAAGGCCTGTCCACCCGCATGCTGATTTACGCCGGCAGCCTCGTTGCCCAAGGTGTCGATGCCAAGTCAGCCTGCCGCGTGGCGCTGGTGCGCCCCATCACCGACGACCCCGACATGCGCGACGCACTCGATGCTGCGGTGAGCACGTTTTTCTGATGGCGGTGTTCTTCAACGCGGAGGCATGACCGATGGCCATCAATCTCGACGACTACGCTGATTACCTCGAAGACCTGTCCGAGCACACGCAAATCGTGCTCAAGTCCGCCTGGCCCGAAGCCACCAAGGTGCTCAGCCCGCGCGGGCTGGACAACTATCTCAAGGGCGCAGGCGCGATGCGTGGCCTGGGCAAGGGCGATTCGCTGGTGGAGAACTGGATCGACAACGCCCCCTTGGTGGCCAAGGAGGTGGGCGAAGATGTGGTGGGTGAACTCGCCACTGCGGCGCTCAGCCTGGCGTCCAAAACCTCGGGCGCGGTGATCGAACTCCTGTTGGCCACCGCCCCCACGGCGGCGAACCGCCTGGGCGATGCGGAACTGTTCAGCAAGTATTTGCAGTTCATCAACACCCTCATCGCCCAAGCCCCGCGTGGCGTGCGGCCCATGCTCGGCAAGATTGACGTGTTGTTCCAAAAGCTCACGCTGGGTGGCTTGCGGCGCTGGGCCTTGTGGGGCGCGCATGCTCACCGCACGAACTACGAAGAACAGATTCTGTACTTCAGCCTGGAGAGCAAGGAGTCGCTCGCCATGCTGCAGAAGGAGCGCAAGGGCACGCTGCTGGTGGACGTGCAGCGGCGCATCAACATGTACCTGCGGGCGCTGTGGGCACGCGACTTCTTCATGCGCCCGACGTCGGGCGACTTCGAGAACCGCGAGGGCTACAAGCCCTTCATCGAAGACTACCTGCTGCATCTGCCGGACGCTTACGACGACCACGGTGGTGTGCCCGGCCTGGAGCTGTACCGCGCTGCCGCGGCGCATTGCGCCGCGCACGTCGTGGAAACGCGAACGCCCATTTCCGCCGAGGCGCTGAACCCCTACCAGATGGCGGTGATTTCCGTCATCGAAGATGCGCGGGTGGAAGCCCTCTCCATGCTTCGCTTCCCCGGTCTGAAGCAACTGTGGGCGCAGTTCCACACGGCGACGCCGGCGATGGCGACCACCGTCGGTGACTATCTCGACCGCCTTGCTCGCGCCCTGCTGGACGACAGCTATGCGGACCCCGATCCGTGGGTTGCCGAGGGCCGCGTGCTGTTCGCGCAGGCCCAGGACCGCCTGCACGACAACCAGTTATCGTGGGACATCGGCGTCACTCTCGCGCACAAGCTGCAGGCCGACAAACACCTTGCCTTCAACGCCCGCAACGACGTGCTCACCGCACCCTACCGGGATGACAACCGGTACTTCTGGGAGTTTGAGGAATTCGATTTCAACAAGGCTGCCCATGCCGGCTATGAGTCGGTCAGGCAGGTGCGCAAGCATGTCAGCGTGATGGAGATGGCCAATGAGATCGACGTCGAGAACGCCGGCGACGACGCCGAGGAAATCTGGGTGCTCGACACCGAGTTGTTCCCCTACGAAGACATGGGCAAAAGTTTCAACGAGATGGAGGGCAAGGAGCCGGTTTCCGAGCCTTTCCACTACTCGGAATGGGACTACCAGATCCAGCTCGAACGCCCGGCCTGGGCCACGGTGCTGGAGCGGCGCGGCAAGCTGGGCGACCTGGCCGCCATCGACGCCATCACCGCGCAGTACAAGCGCGAGATCCACCGCATGAAGTTCCTGCTCGACGCCATGCAGCCGCAGGGCGTGCAGCGCATCCGCAAGCTCGAAGACGGCGACGAGATCGACATCAATGCCGCCATCGCCGGCTTCATCGACATGCGCCTGGGGCAGCAGCCCGATCCGCGCATCATGATGCGCAGTGTGCGTCAGGTGCGTGACTTCTCCATCCTGGTACTGCTCGACCTGTCCGAGTCCACCAACGACAAGGTTGCGGGCCAGGAGTATTCCGTGCTCGACCTCACCCGCCAGGCCTGCGTGCTGCTGGCCGACGCCATCAGCAAGGTGGGCGACCCCTTCGCCATCCACGGTTTTTGTTCCGACGGCCGGCACGATGTGCAGTACCTGCGCTTCAAGGACTTCGACCAGCAGTGGAACGAGGAGCCCAAGGCGCGTCTGGCGGGCATGACCGGGCAGCTATCCACCCGCATGGGCGCGGCCATTCGCCATGCCGGGCACCACCTGCAACTGCAGAAATCAGCGAAAAAGCTGCTGCTCGTCATCACCGACGGTGAGCCCGCCGACATCGACGTGCGCGACCCGCAATACCTGCGCTCTGACACCAAGAAGGCGGTGGAAGACGTGGCCAGGCATGGCGTTGTCACCTACTGCATGAGTCTGGATCCGGGCGCCGACCAATACGTGGCGCGCATCTTCGGCCAGAACCATTTCATGGTCATCGATCATGTGCAGCGTCTACCGGAAAAGCTGCCACTGCTCTATGCCGGCCTGACACGGTAAGGCGCACCAAATGCACCGAACAGGCAGGCATGGGCCCGGACGTCTGTCTGCATGGCATCGTGCATGCGGTGCCCTGGATGGCGGTGCTCTATCCTTCGCGCATTCCCCTCCAGGATTCCCATGGACAAATACGTCGGCATTGATCAGGACAAACACGGTATCACCCAGCTCGGCCGCGTGGTGCTCGACGCGCGGGTGTTTGGCTTCATCCCCGAGACGCAAGACTGCGCCGGCTGGACCCTCGGCCAGATGCAGGTGTTGATGGACAAGGTCGACAAGGAGTGGGATCAGTACGGCAACCTCCCCAGTCGCCTGCCGACCGAACTCGCCGAGCGCCACACCCGCGCCTATGCAGGAGCCATCGCCCGCGCCCGGGACCAGGGTTGGGACGCGGAGTTGGGGGAAGACGAATAGGCGGCTTCGAGCAATGGCCTGCTTACTGTTCCGTGCGCCTTGCCCCCACCCCGGCTGGGGGTAACGCGGGTGCAGAGAGAGCGTGAACAGGCGCTAGGCCGACCGCTTCGCAGTGAGCTTCAGCACCTTGGCGGGGCCGTCGATGTGCTGCTTGGCAGCAAGTTGTACGAGCGCGCGATGGAACTCACGCGCCAGTCGGAGCATGGCTTCCTGCGCGGTCGCTTCGAAGGACACGCATTCGAAGGGAACAGGTTCGTCCAACGCACTGCGGGTCTTGGGCTGAAAGCCCTGCCAGGCAAGCATGACCCAACTCTTATACCGGCTGTCGAGAAAGACGAATTCGGTGGCGTCGAGAATGGCCAACACCTGCATGGGGCGAATGGGCACGAAGGCCACACCGCTGGTGCTGCGCGCTTGCAGGGTGCGGGCCAGGTTGTAGGTGGAAGCCGGAAGTCTCCGCCATTCGCGGGCTAGGGCTTCAGCGCGATACACGGTGATGTCCATGCCTGTTCCTCTGCGTGATCGGGTCATGTCGGATTTCTGGCGATCGAGCTGGATGCGCACTGTCGCAGCGGTTTCGGCTGCGCACGATGGCTGTTCTGCGGATGTGCGTGCCAGGAATGACGCAGGCACCACATGGTCGTCGCCGCAGCTTGTTCAAGGCTTATCCTGCAGCAGCCGCTGCAGCGTCAATGCGCGCTCCTCGTCGCTGACGAGGTGGACCAATATGGGTGAGACTTCGGCAGCGGCGTCGTGGTTCAGCAGGAGTACGTCGACCAGGGCGGCGATCGGAGTTTGCGCCGGATCGACCAGCAGGGCCCAGCGCAGCGAGCGATGGTGCGCGTCCGGTGTGATCCTGCCGATCCAGCCGATGCCCTCCAGCGCATTCAGCAAGGGCTGCAGATGCAGCGGGTCGCAGCGCAGACTGCGGGCGAGGATCAGGGTCTCGCGCCCGGCATGGGGCGCCAGGCGCGCGGCGGCAAGCTGGCGCAGCAGTTTGAGCACCAGCAGGAAGTCGCCGCCGGCCACGGCCTGGGGCGGCAGGGCGCGCACCCGCAGCAGCGGCAGGAAGGCGGCCAGCATGGCGCCCAGCAGCACCACCATCCAGCTCCAGTAAATCCACATCAGAAATATCGGCAGGGTGGCGAAGGTGCCGTACACCGCCGTGAAGGTGGGAACGCTGGCCACATACCAGGCGAAGGCACGGCCGGCGAGATCGAAGCCGATGGCGGCGAACAGGCCGCCGGCCAGGGCGTCGCGCCACTTCACCTCGGTGTTGGGCACGAAGCGGTAGAGCGCGCCGATGGCCCCACCCATGAACGCCCACGACAGCAGCGTGAGCAGCACGCCGGCGCCGCCGGGAATGTGGTGCAGCCAGCCGCGATGCGCGGCCACCAGCGCCGCCGACGCCGCCAACCCGGCGCCCAGCACCAGCGGCCCCAGGGTGATCCCCGCCCAATACAGCAGCACGCGCTGCGCCAGTGGCCGAAGCCGCGCCGTGCGCCAGATGGCATTGAGCGCTTTGTCCACAGTGAGCATCATCGAGGTGGCCAGGAACACCAGCCCGGCCACGCCCACCGCGCCCAGGCCCTTGGCCTTGGCTGCGAACTGGTTGAGGTAGCGAAAGACGGTCTCGGCGATGCCCTGCGGCAGCAGCGCATGGGCGAATTGTTGCTGCAGGTGGTCCTGCATGCGATGGAACGCGGGAAAGGCGGTGAACAGCGACAAGCCGACCGCCAGCAGCGGCACCATGGAAATCAGCGTGGTGAAGGTCAGGCTGCCGGCCGTCTGCGCCAGGCGCTCCTGGCCGAAGCGCTTGATGAGCAAGCGCAGGCTTTGGGGCAGGTCGGGCGGGCGGTAACGGGGGCGCATAGGATGGTGGCATGCAAGAAATCCTGATCCTTTATTACAGCGTACATGGTGGCACCCGCGCCCTGGCCGAAGCCCTGGCCCGTGGCGTTGCCGAAGTGCCCGGCATGCTGCCGCGGGTACGCACCGTGCCGCGCGTGGCGGCGCTGGTGGAGCAGCCCGAACCTGCGGTGCCGCGCGACGGGCCACCCTATGTGGAGCTGGCCGATCTGGAGGAATGCGTGGGACTGGCGCTGGGTTCGCCCACGCGCTTCGGCAATATGGCCGCGCCCATGAAGTACTTCTGGGACCAGACCTCGGCGCTGTGGCTTTCGGGTGCGCTGGCGGGCAAGCCCGCCGCCGTCTTCACCTCCACCGGCAGTCTGCATGGCGGCCAGGAAAGCACCTTGCTGTCGATGATGCTGCCACTGCTGCACCACGGCATGGTCATTGTCGGCCTGCCCTACGCCGGCGAGCCCGATGTCATGACCACCAGCAGCGGCGGCACGCCTTACGGTGCCAGCCACCACGCCGGGCACGACTCCAGCCTGGCGGCCACGGCCGAAGAATTGCGTCTGGCTACGGCGCTGGGTCGCCGCCTGGCCGGCGCGGCGCGCAAGTTGTGCGCCGTCGGTTGAGCGCGGGCGATGCATCCCCACACGCTCCAAGGCGATGCCCAAGCCGGCGATGGCCGGTTCGCCGCGCCAGCATGGCGCCGCGCCAATCTGGTTTTGTGGGTGGCGCTCGCGCTGCTGTGCCTGGGCTGGGAGCTGTGGTGGGCACCGCTGCGACCCGGCGGCTCTTGGCTGGCGCTCAAGGTGTTGCCGCTGCTCGCCGCCGCCCCCGGCATGTGGCGCGGCCGGCTCTACACCTACCAGTGGATGAGCATGCTGGTGTGGTTCTATCTCACCGAGGGCGTGGTGCGCGGGCTGACTGACCCACTGGCGCTGTCGCGCCGACTCGGCTGGGTCGAATGCGCGCTGGCGCTGGCGTCGTTCGGCATGATGGCCGTCACCTTGCGGGCGCATGCGCGCAGGCCACGGCCATGAACTCAGCGCAGGGCATCCGCTTTCTCAACGCCATGCGCGCCCTGCTCGGGGCCAGCCAGGTGCTGGACCAGGCTGCAGAGCTTGCTCCCCATGCCACCGACTGGCGTGGCCGCTACCGCGGCAAACCCCTGGCGTTGGCGCTGCCGGCCGACACCGCGCAGGTGGCCGAAGTGGTGCAGCTTTGCGCCGCCCATGGCGTGCCCATCGTCCCCCAGGGCGGCAACACCGGCCTGGTGGGAGGCGCCACGCCCGACGCCAGCGGCTCGCAACTGCTGCTCTCGCTCAAGCGCCTGAAGCGCATCCGCGACCTTTCCGCGGCCGACGGCGTGCTGGTGGCGGAGGCCGGTTGCATCTTGCAAAACGTGCAAGACGCGGCGCAACAGGCCGGCCTGCTGTTTCCGCTGAGCCTGGCCGCCGAGGGCAGTGCCACCATTGGCGGCGTGCTCTCCACCAATGCCGGCGGCACCGCGGTGCTGCGTTACGGCAATGCCCGCGCGCTGTGCCTCGGGCTCGAGGTGGTGACACCGCAGGGCGAGGTCTGGAACGGTCTGAGCGCGCTGCGCAAGGACAACACCGGCTACGACTTGCGCGACCTGTACATCGGCGCCGAGGGCACGCTGGGCATCATCACCGCGGCCAGTCTGCAGCTGTTTGCGCAGCCGGTGGCGCAGTGCACGGCGCTGGTGCTGGTGGCGCATGCGCAGGATGCAGTGGATTTGCTGCAAGATGCGCGCGCTTCACTGGGCGCCGGGCTCACGGCTTTCGAGCTGATGAGCACACACAGCCTGCAACTGGTGCAGCGCCATTTTCCGCAACTGCGCCTGCCCCTGGAGTTGCGCACGCCCTGGTGTGTGTTGCTCGAGCTGTCGGACAACGAAAGCGAGGCCCATGCCCAGGCTCGTCTGGAGGCCGTGCTCGGCGCGGCGCTTCAACACGACAGGGTGATCGACGTTGCCGTGGCCCAGAGCCTGGCGCAGGCGCAGGGCATGTGGGCGCTGCGCGAACACATTCCGCTGGCCCAGGCCCAAGAGGGCCTGAACATCAAGCACGACATCGCCGTGCCCATTTCGCACATGGCGGCTTTCGTCGAGAGCACGGCCGAGTTGGTGACCCAGGCCTTGCCCGGCGCGCGTCTGGTGGTGTTCGGGCATCTGGGTGACGGCAACCTGCACTACAACGTGCAGGCGCCGATCGCGAGCGATGCGGCGCAGTTTCTGGCTGAACACCAGGAGACCTGCAACCGTATCGTGCACGACGCCGCCGCAGCCTGCGGCGGCAGCTTTTCCGCCGAACATGGCGTCGGCCAGCTCAAGACAGAGGAACTGCAGCGCTACAAAAGTCCGGTGGCGCTAGGCCTGATGCGTGCCATCAAGGCAGCGCTGGACCCACTCGGGCTGATGAACCCGGGCAAGGTGATCCGGCCATGAGCGCCGGGGTCCGGCAGTTCGCATGCCGCAGGTTCTGCCTCGGGGCGAAGGCCGCGCAGGCAGTCGCTTGCGTTCCGGCAAGTGTTGCGTCCAGGAGTTGTCGATGACACCGCCCGAGCCCACGCTCGACCCGGATCCCGCGCCGGGGGGCGAGCCGAAGCCGGACACGCAGGCAGCGCCGGACGGCCGCATGACGCCCATGCCACCCGATCCCGCGCCCCAGCGCAGCCCTGGGTGGTTGCGCCGCGTGCGCATGCGGGTGGCCGCGGCCATGCGCTGGTTGCTCAACCTCTGGCGCGAGCAGGGGCCACAGGTGCTGGCGGCCCTGCTGGCGGCGGTCAGCGGGGTTTTGCAGGTGCATCCGCAATTCGGCGCTCTGCTCGCGGCGCTGCATGGCCTGTTCGAACATGGCGCCGAGTCCATCGCCGGTCTGGCCGATCTGACCGTCATTCCGCGGGTGTTCATCGGCCTGGGTCTCATCCTCATGGCCTTCGGCCTGTTGCTGCGCGCGCGCGTCGCCTGGGTCATCACCCTGTTGCTGGCGCTGCTGTCGGCTGGTCTGGCCCTGTGGGCAGCCCATAAGCCGAATGCCGTCTTTGCCATCGCAGCGCTGCTCATCGTGGTGCTCGCGGTCTATGCCCGGCGCTTCAACCGCAGCAGCCTGGCGGCGAGTTCGCTGTTCGCGCTGCTAGGCATCGGCAGCCTGCTCATTTACGGCGTGCTCGGCAGCCTCTGGTTCGGCACTGGCTACTCCCCACCCATCCGCAGCCTGCCAACGGCGTTTTATTACGCCGTGGAGACCATGTCCACGGTGGGCTATGGCGACATCGTGCCCCGAACAGTGGAGGCGCGTATGTACACCGTCTCGCTGATCGTGCTGGGCATCACCATCTTCGCCACCACGCTGTCGGTGGTCATCGGGCCGCTGGTGGGCGGCAGCTTGAAACGTGCTCTGGAGGGCAGGATGCACCGCGAAATTCGCCGCAATCACTACGTCATCATCGGGGTCTCGAGTCTGGCCTACACGTTATGGAAGGAGCTGCAGGGGCGCAACGTGCCGGTGACGATCATCGCCCCGCCCGGCAAACCCTCGCCCTATCCGGAAGACGCGGACGTCATCGTCGGCGACGCCACCCGCAACGAGATTCTGGAGCAAGCTGGCGTGCCCCTGGCCAAGGTCGTGCTCACCCTGCGCGACGACGACGCCGAGAACGCCTTCGCCGTGCTCGCGGTGAAGGAATTGGCGCCAGGGGTCAAGACCATCGCCGGCGTGAACGACGCCCGCCATCTGGCCAAGATCCGCCGTGTGCAGCCCGACATGCTGTTCGCACCCCAAGTGCTGGGCAGCGACCTGCTGGTGCGCACGCTGTTCGAAGAACCCATCGACAACGACACGGTCGCCAAGCTGCTGTTCGCGCAGAACTGAAGGCTGAAGGGCGGCAGCGCGACATGCGCGACCCACTTCCAACGGTCCCACGCTGCGCTTTGCCGTGATGCCGCCAACTCGTCCTTGCGCTGGGGTCTCCACCGGCCTATAAACGAAGCGTGTGCAGCGCATGCATGCCGCTTGATGCGCAAGGCCAGAACAAGTCTTGATGCTCATCAAGGACGTCCGAGTCACCATGCGCATACTGGTGACGTCATTCCACCTTTTCCGGGAGAACGGCGATGCAGACCCGAGAGCAGATCCAGGTGTTGCAGAAGGCCGGGTTGGAGTCCATGGCCGGCATGGCCGAGGCGGTCATGCGTGGTGTCGATCAATTGGCTCGGCTCAATCTGCAGCTGCTGCGCGATGCCACGCACGACGGTGCCGAAGCCATGCGTGTCACGGTGTCCGCGCGTGACGTGCCAGAGTGGATCCGTATTCAGTCCGACAATCCAGCGCAGGCCAACGGCCGGAGGGCCTGGGACTATGCCCGGCAATCGGCTGCAATTGCCGGTGCCACCCAGGCGGAACTGGCCGATGCCATGAACCATGGCCTGTTGCGCGTGCAGCAAGCCCTGCGTGAGGCCATGGCGGCCGACAACGGCAAGCAACCCCCTGCGCGAGGAAACGCTGGGTCGGGCCCGAGTTTGCGTGGCAGCCACAGTTCGAGTCCGGCGGCAAGCCTGATGCAAAGCTTCATGAACTTCACCACGCAGGCTCTGGAGGCGATGCAGGAGTCGCAGGGCAAGGCGGTCAAGATCATGGCCGACAACGTGCGCCATGCGACACCAGCGGTGGTGAAGCATGCAGCAGCGCGACAACCCCACGAGCGCAATCCATCAGCCTGAAAACGTGGCCAAGCCCACCACTCAGCCTCCGATCTGCGCGTTGAAATGCATGGTGGGGTGAATGGGTTGCAGGGCCGGGGGCTCTGACTCGGCGCATGGTTTTGGCTTGCAGCCGGCGCGGATTCGGGTGGAGCAGGCGTAGCCCCAAGATCGACGAGGCCTGCAGCGGCACAGGAGACCTGCATGACACGACTGGCTCTGATTACCGGCGGCACGCGCGGCATCGGCGCGGCCATTGCGCGGCGCTTGCAGCAAGACGGTTGCCGCATTGTCGTCACCTACCGTGGCAATGAGGTGGCAGCCAGGGCGTTCAGGGATGCCACGGCCATCGCGGCGTATCCGTGGGACGCCAGCGACCCCGACGCCTGCGCCGCCGGCGTGCAACAGGTGGAGACGGATTTTGCCCAGGGTGTCGACATCCTGGTCAACAACGCCGGCATCACGCGCGATGCCAGCCTCCACAACATGACCCCTGCGCAATGGCGCGCGGTGATCGACGCCGACCTCGACGCCTGCTTCAACATGAGCCGCGCGGTGATTGCCGGCATGCGCGGGCGGGGCTGGGGCCGCATCATCAACATCACCTCGATCAACGGCCAGAAGGGCCAGTTCGGCCAGACCAACTATGCGGCCGCCAAGGCCGGCGTCATCGGCTTCAGCAAGGCGCTGGCGCTGGAGTCCGCGCGCAAGGGCATTACCGTCAACACGGTAGCGCCGGGCTACACGGCGACCGACATGGTTGCTGCCGTCGCGACCGAGGTGCTGCGAAGCATCGTGGCGCAGATTCCACTCGGGCGCCTGGCACAGCCCGAAGAAATCGCCCATGCCGTGGCCTTCCTGGCGCATGAGCAATCCGGTTTCATCACCGGCTCGACCCTGTCGATCAATGGCGGGCAATACCTCGCCTGAGCGCACAGGGGAGTCGGCAAGTTCAGCGGCGTTCGCAAATCCAGGCGGCGATTTTCGGCCAAACCTCCTTCAGCGTGCGCGCACCCATGAACAAGCCAACATGCCCGCCCGGCACCGTGCGCTTGTCGATCCGGCTTGCGGGCGTACCGCACAAGGTTTCGGCAGCGAACACCTGTTCATACGTGGTGATGTCGTCGTCTTCACCCGCCAGCAGATACAACGGGCAGGTGATGTCCTTGAGGTTGAGCGTGCGCCCCAGCGCGACGTACCTGTTTCTGGCCAACAGGTTCTGTTTGAACAGTTGATCGACAACCTGCAGGTACCAACGGCCCGGCAGGTCGAGCGGGTTTTCGTACCAGCGCTCGAAAGCCTCGGTCTTGGACAGCCACGCCGGGTCGTCGATGTGCTCGTACAGGTCGATGTGCTCCTGCACATAGTGCTGTTCGGGGTGCATGTTCTTCCAGCCAACGAGCATGGTCTTGCCCAGCATCAGCCCACTGCCGCTGGCCACCAGATCGGCGTAAAAGCCCATTGGGCTTTCTTTCACCATCTTCACCAGCGGGCCTTTGCCGGCATGGGTGTCGATGGGCGAGCCGGCCAGCACCAGGCTGGCGACCTTGTCGGGATAGCGCGCCGCCAGCATCGCACCCATCCAGCCGCCCTGGCACAGGCCGACGACGTTGACCCGTCCACCGAGGTCATCCACGCAGGCGAGAAGTTCGGCGAGGTACTGATCGACTTCGAGGTCCTTCATGTCCAGCGTGGCGCAATGCCAGTCGGTGAGAAACAAGTGCCGGACGCCGCTGGCCTTGAGGGTCTGCATCAGGCTTTGGCCCTCGTGGTAGTCGGCGATCATCGAGCTGTGCCCGGCATAAGGGGCGTTGACCAGGGTGGGAATGCCGTTCGCGGCGGGTGCGGAGTAGTCGCACAGATCCAGCGTGCGCAGCTTCAGCCGCTGCGTGTGCGCGGTGGCGAGCTTGGGCTTGATGCCGCCATGCAGCCGGACCTCCTTGCCGAGAAATTTCACGTTGCGTGCGGCCAGCTCCAGGCCTTGCCCGGCCAGGCTGGCGGCGAGTTGCATGGGCCAGAAAAGCGGGGCATTGATGTTGGGCACAGGTGCCGTGGTGCTGGGGGTGGACATGCGGATCATCCTTTCAGGCGATGGCGAAGTGTTTGAACAGCGGACGTTTGGCGGCGTCCAGCACGACGGAAAAGACCACGCTGGAGGCCAGCAGCGGGACGATCAAGCTCCATGGCAAGGGCGCCATCAGCACGCCCAGACCGGCGAGCAGGCTGACGATGGTCAGATCACCGATGCTGGCCATGGCCATCCAGCGCGATGGGGCAAGGCTCCACAGCGGGGTGTTGGTGCGCAGGGCATAGATGCCGGCCTGATTGGTGAACACCAGGATGAGGAAGGCCAGGGTCTGGCTTTGGTGGCCATCCAGCCCCCAGGCGCTGCGGGCAATGAAGTAAAACGCGATTGAAAACACCAGCGAAAGCGAAGCGAAGCCGGCAGCGGCGGCAACCAGTCTGCGCACGTCCCAGTGCTGCGGGGTCGGCGTCAGGCGCACGCGGTCGGTGGCGATGCTCATGGTGACGAAGTCGTTGGCGAACAGCATCAGCACGATGAGCAGGGGCGAGACCAGGAACCCTCCGGTGAGCAGCAAACCCAGCGTGAGGAACACGGTGATCTCGAACACTTTGAGGGTCTTGTTCAAGGTGTAGGTCAGCATGCGACGGTGCACCTCGCGTCCGGCCCGCACCACGGTCAAGACACCGCCCAGACCAGGGTCGGTCAGCACCACGCCGGCGGCGGCCTTGGCCACATCGGTGGCGCTGGCCACGGCAATGCCCATTTCGGCCTGACGAAGCGCGGGAGCGTCGTTCACGCCGTCACCGGTCATGCCGGTGACATGTCCGGCCTTCTGCAGCGCAACGACGATGTGGTGCTTGTCCTCCGGCAGGACGCGGGCATAGAGGTCGCAGTTCTCGGGGTTTTGCGCCACGTTGCCGCCCCGCAGTCCCTCGGCCTGGCACACGCGCGTGCCGATGCCGAGCTGCGCGCCGATGGCGCGCGCGGTTTCTTCAGCATCGCCGGTGGCCATGCACACGCGCACGCCCAGTTCGCGGATTTGCGCGATGAGCGCGGCGGCGTCGGGCCGCGGCGGGTCGGTCAAGCCCACCACGCCGAGCAGTTGCAGTGCGTCCACCGGGCCGGCGGCTATCGCCAGCACGCGCGCGCCGTTGGCGGCGAGCCGGTGCTCCGCGGCGTCGAGTGCGGCCCGCTGCTGAACGTCGAGACGGCACAGCGGGCCGATGACGGTGGCGGCGCCCTTCACCGCGTGCCACGGCTGGCCGTCGACGAGGTACACCCCCTCGCTGCGGCGCGTGCTCGGATCAAAGGGATGAAACGCGCTGCGCGTCGGCGCATCCGCCAGCAGATTGCGTTCCCGCGCTGGGGCGAGCAGGGCGAGGTCGAGCGGGTCTTGGGTGGCGTCGTCGCTGGCCAGCGCGGCGGCGCGCAGCAGCGCGTCGTCGTCGGCGTTGGCAGCGAGTACACCCGCAGCGGCCGCATTCGCCTCGGGCTCCTCTGGAGGCATGGGACGGCTGGAGTCGGCCTCGGGTGTTCTCACGAGGGGTACCGCCCCGGCATAGCTCAGGCTGTTTTGTGTCAGCGTGCCGGTTTTGTCGCAGACCAGGGTGTCCATCGCCGCGGCCTCTTCCACGGCGGGCAGGCGCGTGACCAGCACGCCTTGGTGCGCCAGCAGCTGGCTGCTCACGGCTGTCGCCAGGGTGTAGGTGGCGGGCAGAGCCACCGGCACCGAAGCCACCAGCAGCATCAGCGCGAACACGGCGGTGTCGAGCAACGGCAGTTGATGCCACAACGCGAAGCCGACGACCAGCGCCACCAGCACGGCGTCGAACACCACCAGCCGCTTGACGATGGCGAAGATGGTGCGCTGCATGTGGCTGGGGCTGCTGGCGCTGCGTACCAGCTCGGCTGTATGGCCGAAAAACGTGCGCGCGCCGGTCGCTGTGACCGCCCCTGTGGCCTCGCCCTGGCGCACGATGGAACCGGTGTAAGCGGGTTTTCCGGCGCCCGCGTCCACGGGTAGCGATTCGCCGGTGAGCGCGGCCTGATCCAGCGCCACCGCACCATCTTGCAGCAGCAGATCGGCGGGCACGATGTCGCCGGCGCGTATATGCACGATGTCGCCCGGCACCACCTGTTCGGCTGGAATCCGGCTCCACTGGCCGTCGCGCAGCACGCGTGCGCGCACATGCAACTGCTTGCGCAGCAGCGCCAGCGCATCCTGGGCGCGCTGTTCCTGCACGAACGCCACCACGGCGTTGAACACCAGCAGCACGGCGATGACCAGCGCCTCGAGCCCGCGCCCGAGGACGATCTGCAGCACGATGACGGCCTCGAGCATCCACGGCACCGGAGCCCAGAATTTGACCAGCAGCTGCCGCCACACGGGCACGACGTGGTCGGCGATGGCATTGGGACCGAAACGGAGGAGGAGCTGCGCCGCATCGGCACTGCGCAGACCCCCGGCGGGATCCGTGGGCGGCAGGTTCTGCGCCACGACGGGTTGCGGGGGTGGCGTGCCGGCGGACTGGGTCGGGATGGATGTCATGGAGCGTTCAAGGTCAGAGCCATCCGGTCCAGAGCAGCACTGCCGCCAGGCAGAGCGCGAACCATCCGACCACGGGCAGCATCAGGCGCTGCCGCGCCAGAATCAGGGCGTAGCTGGCATTCACCAGGTTGTTGGCCACCGACGCCACGAGGATGGCGCCGATGATCAACTGCGGAGCAACGACGCCATGCGTCGCCACCAGCGACAGGATGAAGGGATTGATGTCGGTGAAACCCACCAGCAGGCTCAGCAGTTTGAGCGTTGCGGCGCCGCCATGCGTGGTGACGAATTGCGTGATGGCGGCGAAGGCGATGAACAGCGCCGCGAACAGCAGCGCGATGGGCAGGGCAAGCGGGTTGCTCAGCTCCGTGGACTTGCCGCTTTGCGCCGGGCTCGCCGAAGGGGATGAGTCCGTCTGGGGGCGAACCGGCATGGGCTTCAGCGTGTCGCGTTGCGGGGCACCGCGGCCGGGTGCCGAGCCGCTGCGGCTGCCGATCCGCCACAGCCCATAGGCGACCATGCCGGAGCCGGACACGATGGCGCCGAACGGCAGCAGCAAGGCGCGTGCCGTACCGAGGTGGCCGAGCAGGACGATCAGCACCAGCAGGCGCAGGTACATCATCATGATGGCGACGACGATGGCCGCCGGGGCCTGCGCCGCAATGCCCGCATCCGTGCGCGATGCACGGCCCAGCACGATGGTGACCGCGGTGCTGGAGTACAGCCCGCCGATGATGCCAGTGACCAACGTGCCAGCCCTGGGCCAGATGTAGCGGTGGGCGACATAACCGAGATAGGACAGGCCCGAGATGGCCACCACCGCCAGCCACACCTTCTGGTAACTCAGTGTCGGCAGGCCTGGCAGCGGCGAGGCCGGCATCAGCGGCAGCACCAGGCCGGCGATGATGAGAAACTTCGCCAGGGTCACGCCCTCGGCGCTGGGGAAGGCGTCGGACAGGCGCCGGATGAGCGGTTTTTCGCCCAGCATCAGAATGGTCACGACCATCACAGCAGCCACGAACCAGTCGGGCTGGGTCAGTACCAGCGGTCCCAGGGCGTAAGCCACCAGGGCGATGAGCGACGGCAGCAACGCGCCGCCGTTGTCGGCGGGCGAGCCCGCCACGCGCGGCCACAAATCCACCGCCAGCCAGACGGCGAGGGCCGCCAGCCCCGCCAGATAAAGCCCGCGCGTGCCCAGCAACGCCGAGGCGACGGCTACGGCCGACGCACCATTCGCAGGGTGCTGAAGGATTTGCGGTGCTCCGACGCTGGCCGGAACACCGTCGAGCAGCCACAGGACGAAGCCGAGGGCGCCGATCAGGGTCAGCGTGCGCGTGGTGCCAAAGCCGATGCCTTCGTCCTGCGACCTGCGGTAGCTGTGCAGCTCCAGTCCCAGCACGAAGCTCAGCAGCACGGTTGCGGCGAACTGCAGCAGCAGCGGGGGCAGGGCGTCGGTCATGGTGTCAAGCGCCGGCGGACGCGAGCAGGGCAGCGGCTTGGGTGGCCATCACCGCCTCTTCGTCGGTGGGCAGCGTCAGGATGGGAATGCGGCTGGAGCTGGAGGCGATGTTGAGATGTCCCGAGCTGTTGGCGGCCGAGTCGACGTCCAGCCCCAGCCAGCCCAGGCGCTGCACCACGGCGGCACGAATACCGGCCTGGTGCGTGCCAATGCCGCCGGTGAACACCAACGCGTCCAGACCGCCGAGTGCAGCGGAGACTGCCCCGATTTGCCGCACGATGCTGGCGACGAACAGGTCCACCGCCTGCTTCGCGCGCGGGTCCTTGCTGGCGAGCAGGTCGCGCGTATCGGCGCTGATCCCGGAGACCCCGAGAAGGCCGCTGCGCTCGTAGAGCAGGCTTTGCACATCGTCGGCGCTCAGTCGGTCGTGCAGTACCCATTGCAGCACCAGACCGGGGTCGAGCGCGCCGCAACGCGTGCCCATGACCAAGCCGTCGAGCGCGGTGAACCCCATGGTGGTGGTGACGCTTCGCAGGCCGCGCAGGCCGCACAGGCTGGCGCCGCTGCCCAGATGCGCCACCAGCACCGCAGCCTGGGCGCGCTCGCCCAACACGGCCGGCAGGCGGCGGCTGATGGCCTCGAACGAGAGCCCATGAAAGCCGTAGCGCTGGTAGCCGCGATCGTGCCAGTCGCGCGGAATGGCGTAGCGCCGCTCGGCATCCGTGTGGCCGGCGTGAAAGGTGGTGTCGAAACAGGCGAGTTGCGCGGCTTTGGGCAAGGCAGCCTGCGCCGCTTGTACCCCGGCCAATCCCGGGCCCTGGTGCAGCGGGGCGAGGCTGGTGAGTGCCTGCAAGTCGTTGAACACCCCGGGTGTGATGCGTGTGGCTTGGGTGTGATGTAGTCCGCCGTGAACGATGCGGTGCGCCACGGCGATGGGTCGGGGTGTATCGCAAGTGGTGGCGAGCCAGGCCATGAGCCACGCGGTCTCGGCACCGATGTCGCCGCGCACGGCCCCGGGCGCCAGGCTTCGGGCGGGCTGGCCGGCGTGGACATAGCTCAAGGTGGGCTTGCCCTGAGGGGCGTCGATCTCGCCACGCAACAGGGCCGCGGGCAGGCCCGATGGGCGGCGCGCAGCCGTGGCGTCGAACAGCGCGAATTTCAGGCTGGACGAGCCCGCGTTGATGCAGAGGATGGTGGATGTCATGCGCTGGTCAGGGGGTTTTGCGATGGGGCCACTGTCCGCTCTGCGGCCAGCGCCAGCAGCACCGCCAGCGCGCACGACGCCAGGCGTGCCTCGGGCAGGTCGGCGCGGCTGGTGAGCACCACCGGCACGCGCGTGCCCAGCACGATGCCGGCGACCTTGGCCTCGGCCAGGTATTCGAGTTGCTTGGCCAGCATGTTGCCGGCTTCCAGGTCGGGCGCGACCAGGATGTCGGCGTCGCCGGCTACTTCCGAGACGATGCCCTTGGTCTGGGCCGCGCGCCTGGACACGGCGTTGTCGAAGGCCAGCGGGCCGTCGAGCAGACCGCCCTGGATCTGGCCACGTTCGGCCATCTTGCAAAGTGCTGCGGCGTCGATGGTGGACGGGATCTTCGGGTTCACGGTTTCCACCGCCGAGAGTATGGCGACCTTGGGTTGCGCGATGCCCAGGGCGTGGGCCAGGTCGATGGCGTTTTGCACGATGCCGCGCTTGGCCTCCAGGTCGGGCGTCACGTTCACCGCCGCGTCGGTCAACAGTTGCAGACGCGGCTGGCCCACGGCGTCGATCACGAACACATGGCTGATGCGCCGCGCCGTGCGCAGGCCATTCCCGGCGTCCACCACAGCGTGCATCAACTCGTCGGAGTGCAGCGAGCCTTTCATCAAGGCTTGCACCTCGCCAGCGCGCGCCATCGCCACAGCCTTCGTCGCCGCCGCGTGGCTGTGTTCGGTGGCCACGATGGGATAGGTGCCGAGGTCGATGCCGGCGGCGACGGCGGCAGCGCGGATCTTCGCCTCGGGGCCGACGAACACCGGGGCGATGAGCCCGGCCTGCGCCGCATCTACCGCGCCGCCCAGCGACACAGCATCGACCGCATGCACAACCGCCATCGCCAGCGGTGCGTGGCCGCTGGCGATGGCCTGGGCCTGCGCGACCAGCGCGTGCAGCTTCACGCCGGGGTCGCGCAATTCCAGCCGTGGCAAATGCACCCGCGGACGGCTGATCTTTTCAGTCGGCACCAGCACCTGGGCGTCGCCTTGCACCACGGTGTCGTTGCGCTGGTTGACCACGCTGCAATGCAGGGTGGCGCGCGGGCTGTGGCCGCTGGGCGTGTCGATGGCGGCCACGGTCACGCTGACGCGCACCGTGTCGCCCAGGACAACGGGCTTGAGGAATTGCAGGTTCTGGCCGAGGTAGACCGTGCCCGGCCCCGGTAGCTGCGTGCCCAGCAGGTTGGAGATGAGCGCCGCGCTCCACATGCCGTGCGCCACCACGTTGTGGAAGGGATCGCCGGCGGCGAAGGCGGCGTCGACATGCGAAGGATTCACGTCACCCGACATCAATGCGAAGGTCTGCACGTCGTCCATGGTGAAGTTGCGCGTCAGGCTCGCGCTGTCACCGACTTTGAGTTCGGCCAGCGGGTGGTTTTCGATCAGTTCGGTCATGAGGTTCTCGGTGTGACTGGCGGGTCGGCCGGATTCAGCGCTCGAGCACATAACTCCCGGGCGCTTCCATCAGCGGCGGCCGATCGGGCATGCCCAGGCGCGGGGCTGGCGCCAAGCCACTGCCATGCGCCACCAGCCTGGCATGCCAGCGCTGCCACCATGAACCCAGCTCGGGCGAAGCCTGTTCCAGCCATTGTTCCGGGGCGAGGAACACCGCGTCGTGCGCCTGCGTGGCCCAACGGAAGTGCCGGTGCGGGTGCCCCGGCTCCTGCATCGGTTGCATGCGACCGGTTTCAACCCGATCCGGTGCCGGCTTGGACCCGATGGGCTTGCGCCCTCGCGTTGCACGGCTGATCACTTTGTGCGTCTCACCATGTGGGGCCGGACGGGGTTGCGTGTTTGATTTCATGCCCATCTCCTAAAACGGTTCCGCACCATTTGTAATGCTGCGCCGCCACAAATCTCTTGATGTGCGTCAAGCCATCACGGCGCCTGGGCTTGACTTGGCATCGAGCGCGTGGCGCGGCGCACGTCAGATCACCATTGCACAATAACGCGCTGTTGCGACCGACCGAGACTTCCGCTGCACATCCCCCGATGGGATCCA
Source organism: Betaproteobacteria bacterium (assembly GCA_028871675.1). GTDB lineage: Bacteria > Pseudomonadota > Gammaproteobacteria > Burkholderiales > Burkholderiaceae_C > Thiomonas_A. The sequence continues at coordinate 32,055 of JAGWMO010000003.1, read as the reverse complement.
GGGAACTCGCGAGTTGCGCTCCATCACCTTGAGAGGATGTCTTCATGCGAGTTACCGTCATCGGCGCCGGCTATGTGGGCCTGGTCACTGCTGCCTGCTTTGCCGACGTGGGCAATACCGTCACTTGCGTCGAGCGTGACCCGGGCCGCATCGCCGCGTTGGCCAAGGCCCAGGTGCCGTTTTACGAGCCGGGCTTGAGCGAGCTGGTGGCGCGCAACGCCGAGGCCGGGCGCATGCGCTTCGTCTCCAGCCTGGAGCAGGGCCTGGACGGCGCGCAGGTCTGCTTCATCGCCGTGGGCACACCGCCGCTGCCCAGCGGCCAGGCCGACATGAGTCAGGTGCGCGGAGCTGCGGCTGAAATCGGCCGTCATGCCAACGGCCCCTTGGTCGTGGTGCAGAAATCCACCGCGCCGGTCGGGACCGTGGCCATGGTGCATGGTGCCATCGACGCCGAATTGACCCGGCGCGGCGCGCGGCACTGGGTCAGCGTGGTGAGCAACCCCGAGTTCCTGAAAGAGGGTTCGGCCATCGAGGACTTCACCCGTGGCGATCGCATCGTGCTGGGCAGCAGCGATGAGCGCGCGGTGGCCGTCATGCGCGAGTTGTACCGGCCGTTCAACCGCAACCATGAAAAAATCATGGTGATGAACCCGGCCAGTTCCGAACTCACCAAATACGCAGCAAACGCCATGCTGGCCACACGCATTTCGTTCATGAATGAACTGGCGCGCCTGGCCGAAGCCGTGGGCGCCGACATCGAGCAGGTGCGCTTGGGCATGGGTGTGGACCACCGCATCGGCAGCCACTTCCTGTACGCCGGCGCGGGCTATGGTGGCTCGTGCTTCCCCAAGGATGTGAAGGCCCTGGCATTCATGGCGCATGAGGCAGGATTGCAGGCCGAGTTGGCCGAGGCGGTGGACGCAGTCAACCAGCGCCAGAAGCAGCGGCTGTTCGAGAAAATTTCGACCCATTTCGCCGCCGACGGCCTGAAGGGCAAAACCTTCGCCATCTGGGGCCTGGCGTTCAAGCCCAACACCGATGACATGCGCGACGCCCCCAGCATCGACCTGATCGAAGCGCTGCTGGGTGCCGGCGCCAAGGTCCAGGCCTTTGACCCGGTGGCGATGGAATCAGCGGCCCGGCATTGGGGCGAGCGCGCCGGGCTGAGCCTGGTGAAGAACGCCAAGTCGGCGCTGCAGGACGCCGACGCCCTGGCCGTGGTCACCGAATGGCACGCCTTTCGCTCACCGGACTTCAACCTGCTTGCATCGCAGTTGCGTGCCAAGGTGGTGTTCGATGGCCGCAACCTCTGGGACCCGCACACCGTGCGCGCTGCGGGGCTGTCCTACTACGGCATTGGCCGGGGTTGATGCGTTTGTGTGATGGCTGCAGCCGGCGAGATGTCCACCGGGGTCAAGCCGCCATCGAGGGTATGCAGCGGGCTCGCCGATGAAAGTCGATGCCGAGGGATGCTCCCGGGGTCGGCTGTCCGAGTTGTCGTCTAGGGTCTGTTCACGTCGAGTTGGTGGACTCAGACAGCCGGCGCGGTGTGGATTTCGAGTCGGTTCTTGCCAGCGCTCTTGGCGGCATACAAGGCATTGTCGGCCAGGCGCAACGCGCTGCCCAGGTCAGCCAGCGGGCCATGCACCCCAGTCAGTCCGATGCTCACAGAAATGGACAACGGAACGCCCTGGAAATGCAGATTCAGGCCGCGAATGCGCTGCAGCAGGTGCTGGGCGAGTTGTTCCGCGGCGTCCAGCCGGCTGGCGCGGAAGATGCACGCGAATTCCTCGCCGCCGATGCGCGCCACCACGTCGGATTCACGCACCGCGGCACGGCAGGCCTGGGCGATCTGGCGCAGCACTTCGTCGCCGCCCTGATGACCAAAGCGGTCGTTGATCGACTTGAAGTTATCGACATCCACGATGGCCAGGGCAAAAGCTGTGTCATCCCGCCGCGCTCGCTCCACCTCCTCGTGCAACATCTGCATGAAGTAGCGGCGGTTATGCAGTTCGGTCAGGTGGTCGCGGTGAATGACCTCGTGCAGTTCGGTGTGGGCACGGTCGAGTTCTTGCAACAGGCGCAGGGTGATGCCCGACATCACCGGGGCAATCAGCGCCGGCGTCAGGAGGGTGATGATCCAGGCTGACCGCGTCATCGTGCCATTCAACACGCCATACGTCATGCCGCTGGCGATACCCGCCGAAACGGCGATGGTCAGCAATGTCAACAGGGCCACGGTCGACCACAGGCCGTAATGCCGCAGGCAGGCTTTCAGCATGATGGGTGCGGGCAGGGAGCCAGAGCTTGCATGCAGCAATCATAGGGTTCCGAAGCAACCCGCGACTCCGGGTACGTCGTGCCGCGATCGGAGCCGGGTGGCAAGAGCCGGACCAGGCAGCCGAATCGAGGAGCAGACATCGTCCATGCCGCCATCATGGCGTGGTCAAGCCGCGTACACGTCAAGACTTCGCTAAAATCCTCTACACGGGGTCGACCAGGTTTCGACGTGAATGTTGACGCTGTGGAGTGCATGCCGAGCACCAGTACGCTCGTAAATCCACTGGAAACAAAGTTAAACGCGAACGACGATAGTTTCGCACTCGCAGCTTAATTGCCGCGAGCCTTGCAACGGCACGCTGATGGTCCGGGGTGGCAACACCTGCAAGGTCATTCACATCAGATCGCCAGTCCGTGCGCCGCGCACAGCCTGGTTAAATCCAGCGGATCGCTAGCGGGGAAGCATGTCCATCTGCGTCCTGGCGGTTAAAACCAAATGATGGTACTAAGCATGTAGAGCTTGCAGCAGAGAGTTTGCGGACGGGGGTTCAATTCCCCCCGGCTCCACCATTACCACGTTTCAAGCGTTTTCGCAATGGTTCAAACGAAATAAAAAAAGATGAAATATCAGGCACTTAGCACGAAAGTGCGTTGCCTGATGTTCCATCCTGTTCCTTGCGTTGCCAGCAATTCATGCAGTAACTTTCGCAGTAACTCATCTACGCGAAGAAGGAGTTACTGCGCATGGCCTCCAACTTACTGACCGACGCGGCGCTCAGGCGTGCGCAACCTCTCGGCAAACCGCAGCGCTTGTTTGACGGCGATGGACTCTATTTGCTGGTCCGCCCTGACGGTAAGAAATGGTGGCGCTTCGACTACAGCCACGCCCGCAAACGGCAGACCCTCAGCCTTGGCGTCTATCCCGATGTGACTCTGGCGCGTGCTCGGAGCCGCGCTGCAGAGATTCGTCAGCAACTGCTCGACGGCATCGACCCTAGCGCGGCACGCAAAGCCAACAAGGTTGAAGTGGCGGCTGCGGCAGGTGGTGAGTTGGCTGCTGGAAGCTTTGAGGCTGTCGCCCGCGACTGGCTCAAGCGAGTGCATGCACTCAAGGTAACGCCCGGCCACGCGGACAGGACAAGGCTGCGTCTTGAACAAAACATATTCCCCTGGCTGGGTGCCCGCCCTATCGGCTCCATCCGTCCGCCTGAGTTGCTGGAATGCTTGCGCCGGGTGGCGGATCGTGGCGCGATTGAGACTGCACATCGAGTCAAGCAGGCCGCTGGGCAAGTCTTCCGCTATGGCATTGCCAAGGGCGCATGCGAACGTGACATTTCTGCCGATCTGCGCGACGCCTTGCCTCCGCCGCTGATCGAGCATCATGCGGCGATTGTGGAGCCTGTCGAGTTTGGTGGGTTGCTGCGCGCAATCGATGGCTATCGGGGGCATCCATCGGTGGTGTACGCGCTCAGGCTATCCGCACTGGTCTTTCTCCGGCCTGGTGAGCTGCGGCATGCACGCTGGGAAGAGATTGATCTGGACGGTGCCCTGTGGACGATCCCCGCCACGCGCATGAAGCGCACCAAGCAAGAGAAGATCAGCGGCCAGCCACACTTGGTGCCGCTGGCAACACAAGCCGTCGCGCTGCTTCGTGAACTGCATCCAGTCTCCGGGCGCAGTGCGTGGGTGTTTCCGTCCCCGCGCAGTTATATGCGCCCCATCTCCGAAATTGCGGTGTTGGCTGCGCTCAAGCGCATGGGCTTTGATGCCACGGCGCACGGGTTCCGCGCCTCTGCCAGAACGATGCTGGCGGAGCGTCTGGGCTTCGATGACCGAGTGATCGAGGCGCAACTTGCGCACTCCGTGCCCGATGCGCTGGGCCGGGCCTACAACCGGACTGAATTTGTGGCGCAGCGCGCGGCCATGATGCAGGCCTGGGCAGACTACATGGACAAGCTCAAGGTCGGTGCGGATGTGGTGAAGTTGAGGGAATAGGGTTTGTTCCAGCGTCTTCATTTTGAACGCCGCATGGAACCTCCCCGGGACTGGGCTGACAAGTTGGGCAATATCGCCAGCCCCAGCGCTGCGCCCAGCCCCAGCGCCGGGCGCACTGCCAGTGCCGCAGGGTCTCGCCCCCCAGGGCCAGGCGCTGCAGCAGCTTCAAGGTGGATTACAGGGGCAGCATGCTCAACCGGCGTGGTGAATCATGCCCGGCGGAACACCGCCGCCAGTTCGGTGAAGCCGAGTTCACGCCAGAGCTGGTCCAGCGCCTACTCGAACTGCACCTGCGGCGCCGCGCCCACCGTGAGCCAGACGGGTGAGAATCGCGTCGACCTGCCGCCGTCCTCACCATGCGTTGCCGCGGATGGCCGTGCTCGTCGCGCAACGCCTCGCCGCATTGCACCTGCATCCAAGATCGGATCGGCTGCCAATTCGGCGACGGGCACTACGGGTGAGATCCCTTGGGCAATAGCGATCATCGCGAAGACGCCGGGAGATTGGGCGGGCTCCGACACTCCGGGCTCTGCTCCCGAGGATATCGAGCCGCCGCGGAAGTGCGGCGGCGGCCCGCGGTCATCGCACCAGCGCCAAAGCGATCAGGCGAACAGTTCCCGGCTCGAATCGCAGTTTGCCCTTCTGCGCCGTTTCGTTGCCATTTTTGCTCGACTCCAGGGTGGCTGTGACCAGAAACACGCGCCCCGAGGCGGGATCTTCGGCCATCGTGCGGGCGCCAACGGCGGTCGGAACATTGGCAAGCAAGTTGAAGTGGTCTGCCGAACGCTCGGCGATCACAGACAGGGTGCCGTCACCGTTCGAACTGAAGATCAGGTGCCGGTTCGGATCGAAGGCCGCCGTATCGGTTCCCATGCCGATCGGGACGACGGCAACGATGCGGCCACTTCGCGCGCTGAGCACGACGAGTTTGCCGTTCTTGCAACTGGTGAACAGTCGCTGCGTCGCAGGATCGATCGCCAGGCCGTGTGGCGACGCGCATTCCGCGACCGGCCAGCGCGCATCCACCGCGTGCTTGTGCAGATCGACACGAACGACTTCCCGGCGGGCGGCCAGGTTGACGAAGGCGTAACCGGGCATCTCGGCGACGACGCCCTCCGGACTGCCGCCCAGCGGAACGTTGGCGACGCGGCGACGCGCCACGGCGTCGATCAGGGACAGGCTGTGGCCGTCGCCGTTGGCGACGAGCACGGTGCGGATCGGCGCAAGGTAGGCGACGGCGTCGCTGTCTTCATCGGTCGGGATGGAGTCGACCACCTTGAACGTCTTCAGGTCGAACACGCTCAATCTGCCGGCCTTGCCGTCGTCGGCGAAGCCAACGCCGAGCACTGGATCGGTCGCGACGCCATGCGCGCCGTCGATGCCCTGAACCTGGCCCACGATGCGTGGATGATGATCCGCGCTGACGACCGTGATCTCGGAACCGTGAGCGACAAATACCTCCCTCAGGGTTGGGTCGAAATGGACATAGTCCCACCTGTCGGGCTGGCCGAGGGGGACGTTGGCGGTCTGGCGGTAGGTGGGGGCGGCGGCGATTGCCGCCTGTAGGTTGCCGACGCAAAGCAATGCGGCAAGCCCGAACTTGCGGAACGAGGCGGGAGTTTTCATCGTGGCAAACAAAATGCCGCGGCAAGCCGCGGCGTGGATCAGGAAGACAAGAGGTCGGGGCAGGCCCAGATCAGAAGTTGGCCGACAACGACAGATAGACGCTGCGCGGAGCACCCGGGTTGGCAATGACGTAGCCACCGGAGCTGGTCTGGAAATATCCGCCGCTCGAGATGTAGGCCGTCGAGTTGTACTTCTTGTTGAGCAGATTCAGCACGTTGAGCGAAACCGTGGTCAGTTGCACTCCCGGTATCGCGGAATTCAGTGCGGTGGTCTGCATCTTGATCGCGAGATTCAGCAGGTTGTGCCCGGGGCTTTCCTGTGTGGTCGGAGCACCGTTCAGGTTGTCCCACAGGTACTGATGCCCGATGTACTGGTCCCACAGCGTCGTGTCGATCGTTCCAGTCGAGATGAAGTGCCGGTAGGTGATCCCGGCATTGGCGGTCAGGTTCGGCGAGTTCGAGACCGGCAGGCCGTTGTAGTAGGTATTGCTGCCCGGGTTGTAGAACGAATTCCAGTTGCTGTGCAGCCAGCCGACGTTGGCGAATCCGGACCAGTGGCTGTCGACCGTGGCATCGGCCTGCAGGTCGATGCCCTTGAGGGTCGACGCGCCGAAAGTGAAGTTCGTCCGGTAGGAGGGATTGCCGGAGATCGATTGCGGGATCGTCTGGTTGTCCATCATCGTGTGGAAGTACTCGATCGACGCGTTCAGCCGGTGCAGGCCGGCGACATGCCGCCCGACGTAGCGCAGGCCGAAGTCGTAGGTCCGCGCCTTCACCAGTTTGAGGGTCGATAGGTCGGCGCTCCTGTCGTAATTGCCCGCAGTCGGGTTGCGCCGCGCGACCGCGTAGTTGGCGAACGCGGCGAGCGAGTCGTTGATCAGCCAGTTCATCCCGATCGAAGGTTCCGTCGCGTTGAAATGCGACGACTGGTTCGGGTTGGTGTCGTAGCCCACGCTGGCAGGGATGTTGCCGCCGTACAGCGTGTTGGCTTTTGTCGGGCTGGTGTTGGTGAAGTCCGTCTGGAAACTGACGAACCGTATACCGGGGACGATCGTGAGGTTGGAAGTGGGCTTGAAGGTGTCCTGCAGGTACGCGGCCCAGTACGAGCTGAAGGTGTTGCTGTAGCCAATATTGGCGGGCTGGCCGATGGACGTTCCCAGTGCCGGGTCATAGCCGAGATAGTCGCTTTGGGCGCGCGAATTGATCCAGTAGCCGCCGAATCCGAGGGTGTTGCTCGAATTGACCTTGGCGGCGAAGTCGAGCTTGTCGCCAAAGGTGTTGGAATGCTCGGTGAACCACTCGACGTTTGCCGGGTTGGCCGTGTTTGCCGTGTTGTTCGGACTGGCAGTGTTGAAGTTGTTCACGCGGTAGTGTCGCAGGTTGCCGTTGCGGATCCAGAACATATTGGTCATGTCCAGATCCGAGGACAACGCCAGGCGCAGCCGGGACCAGGCCATGTAGTTCTCGACTGCGTTGTCCTTGAACCAGACGGAGCGGGGCAGGGTCGCGTAGTAGCCCGAGGTCTGCTCGCTGTATAGCGGACCGGTGCCGTTGAGGCCGTCGATGTGGATCTCCGGATTGGGTATCACCGGGATCATGTTCGGACGGAATTCGTCGTTGCGCTGGGCATACGCGCCGAAGCTCAGCGAGCCGTTCTCGAGCTGCTTGCGGGTCTTAAGATAGAGCTGGGTGCTCTTCGACGGCATGCTGTCGGGCGTGGAGCGGATCGATTGGCTGCGGGCGCTGGCGAAGCCGAGGACCGTCGACCAACCGTTGATCTCGCCGGTGTTGTGCACGCCCGAGATGACGTTGGTGTGGAAGCTGCCGACGGACAGGTCGATCCGCGTATGAGCATGCCGGGTCGGCTGCACCGGAATGAAGTTGATCGTCCCGCCCAGGCTGTTGTACCAGCGATCCTTCGCATCGCCCGGTCCCTCGACCACGTTGATCCCGGACATGAGCGCGCCCAGCGGAATTTCCGGCGAATGCCAGCCCGTTCCCTGGCTCAGGCTGTTGAGCGGAACGCCGTCGAGTTCGGCGGTGATGCCGTTGGTTTCGAGGTCGCCCGGCACACTGTTCCAGCCCACCTTGACGCCCCGCAGCGAGATTGTCGATCGCGATGACGCGCTGGTGGCGTTGTAGCTGCTGATATTGACGTTGGGCAGACTGCCCAACGCTTGCATTCCACCGCCATCCGGTCCGTAAAGGTCGATTGTCTGCTTGGAAACAGATTTGACTGGTTGCGTCGATTTCTGTTTTTGCTTGGCCGAAAGCGTCCGGCTTTCGAAATGGGCCCTTTTTGCGGCGGGACTCGATATTCCGGAGCCTTGCGCCTGCACGCTGCCGAGATTCGTCACGTCGGCATGAGCAGAAATTGCTGGCAAAAACGCAAGCGCAAGTGCCGCCGGAAGTGGATGGCGTTTGATTTTAAGGAGTGGCATGATTGAAATCCCTTTGGGTTAGAAAGAACAGGTGGCCGTGGAAACGGCTTCTTCTTAATAAGTTAAGCGGTTTATGGTTTTCCGGAATGTTTTTGAAAAAATATCTACGGTAAATAAATTCGTTCAAGGTGCGTTCAGTCGGAAATGCACCCAGATCTGGAACGACATCGTCTTGCCGCGCAGTTCGCTCGGTGCGGGCGGATAGGCGGCATCCCGCACTGCGGCGATGGCCGCAGAGTTGAGGAGAGGTGCCCCGCTTGAAGTGACGACACGCAGCGCGCCGACGCGGCCGTCGGTGAAGGAGAAAGCCACGAGAGTCCTGCCAGTCAGGCGCATCATGCGCGCGGCCTGCGGGTAACGCACCGCTGCCTGAATGGCGCTGCGCAACGCGGCCTCGAAGGTGGCTTTGATGGAGGCCACATCAGGAGCCGGGGGGGCGGGCGGCGTGAGGGCGGCCACGGGCATGGCCGGTTTGGTGTCAGGCGCAGGCGCGGGCGGCTCTTCCAGCTTCGGCTTGGGCGCGGGAGTTGGCAGCGGAGGTTGCACCGGCTTGGGCTCTACCTGATGGACGACAGGCTTTGGCAGCGGCTTGACGACCGGCTTCGGGATGGGCTTGGGCGCGGGCGGCTTGGGCGCGTGCGGCGCCATAGTCTTGGGCGCGGGCTTGGGCGCTTCGAGCACGAGCTGCATGGGCGGTGGCGGGGGAGGCGGCGCGGGGCGGCTACTCCACCAGGCCACGGCGCCAATCAACGCTGCCTCTAGCAGCAAGGCTGCAAACGCGGCCAGTGACCAGCGGCGGGCGTCGCTATCGTCCTGCAAGGGAATGGGCTTGTGATGCAGCACCGCGCTCATTGGTCGACCCTCCTGTCGCGACGCGCCATCCTCCCCGAGGGAGGATGAGCGGCTCCTTCGGGCGGCCGGGCGGTGGCGCTCATGAACCGCTGCCTCCGCCTTGCTGCGCCGCCAGGCCGATCATGGTCACCCCGGCCTTGCGGCAGGCGTCCATCACGGCCATCAACTGCTGCAGCGAAGTGTCCTTGTCACCGGCGAGCGTCACTTGCAGTTCGGCGGGCTGCGGCTTGCTCCTGAGCAGGGCGGTGAGTTGCTCCGCAGTGAGTGTCTTCTGGTCGAAATGGATGATGCCTTCCTTGTCCACCGCCAGGGTGATCTGCGGCTTGGGCATGCTCTGAGCCGTGGAGCTGGTGGGCAGGCGCGAGGCGATACCCGCATCCGGAATCATGTGCAGCGTGACCATGATGAAGAACACCAGCAGGAAAAACATGATGTCGATCATCGGGATGATCTCGATGCGGGCTTTCTTGGCTTCAAAATATTTCATGGGCGGTCCAGCAAAAATGCTGCGGCATCGGCGCCGCAGCCCAAGCGTGCGAACTCCAGCGCACGCGACCTGGAGAGGTTCGGAAGCAGGGTCAGGCCATCTTCTGCTGCAGCACTGCCGCCTGTTGCTGCGCGGTGCGCACGGCCTGCCCGCCCTGGGCCACCACCACCGGCCGCACGCCGCCTTCGCGGTAATGCGGATACATGCGGTTGGACAACATGAGTTTGATGCGCTCCAACTGATGCATCACCAGGCGCACCCGCTGGTTCAGCGCGTTGAACGTCACCAGGCCCAGCACCGCGATGAACAGACCCGCGGCCGTGGCCAGCAGGGCCTCGCCCACGCCGCCGGTGACCGCCTGCGTGGCCGCGCCCGGGTTGGACAGCGCGGAGAAGGTGTTGAACATGCCGACGATGGTGCCCAGCAGGCCCAGCAGCGGGGCCAGGGTGACGATGGTGTCGAGCACCCACAGCCCGCGGTCGATGCGCGGCGCCTGATCCATCACCGCTTCTTCCAGACGGTCGGCGAAGTGGTCGAGCGGATCGGACAGGTCATGCTGTAGGGCCACGGCGACGACCTGCGCGGCGGGAGAGGCGGCGTCTGCCTCGACCTTGTTCGTGAGTTGCTTCACGTCGACGTGGGCATGGCTCTTGATTTCGCGGATCCAGCTCTTGGCGGAGGCCAGCATGCGCGAGATCGCCCAGAAGCGTTCCACGCTGACAGCCAGCGCGGCAAACAGCAACAGGGCCATGACGTAAAGGATGCCACCCGATTTATGGGCAGACTGAAATATGACATCAATAATCATGTGAATTTCCTGAGCATTGGCTGAACATGGAATGCAATTTCGAATATCGCAGATCAGCGGAGATTCTGTGCGCAGGCGACCGTTCCAAATGATCAAAAAGGAAAGGTGCTGTTATTGTCCGCCGATTTCTGACCGTTATTTCAGCTTTGCAATGTGATGGTTTCGTGACTGAATTCCGGCGCAATGCCAGATCAATTTGCGGATTTACCGCTGCCAGCAGACTTATGGCGGGCTTAGCGTCACAAATAGAAAATTCTCGTCCGAGCGGGCAATCAATGACTTGGATGTTGAATCTGGAAAAAATTGTTACAAACCGATCCCAGGACTGTTGCGAAAAAGCTTCGCGCAAGCATCGCTAGCGCCTTAATAAGGCGACGATCGGTAGAAATCGCGCCTGCGTCTATGCCATACCGCAGGCGGTCTTAGAATGTAATTATTTGAAATTCTTGTTTGTTTATGCGTCATTTCCCGGATGAATATCTGCAGGTGGTTGAAATATTGGCGCATGGCGCCGGGATCGGCGACGACGTCAGGCAACGAAGACCCACGGTGAGAGAGTTGGGGGACGCATGGGTCTCGGGACATGCGCCAGCAACCATGCCAACTTGCCGGACCCGGGGTGCTGGCGTCGGTGGCGTTCGTCGCCTACTGGGCCGATCAGCCCGGTGGCGTCATCGAGATCGGCACGCCGCGCTGGGTCATGCCGAAACAGGTTGCTCGATCGATGAAGCTGCAGCGCGGAGAAAAGCTGTGCTGGGCGGTGCAGGACGACGGATCGGTGCGCGTGGAAAAAGCCTAGCCACGCGGGCAAGCCCGCCCGCAGCGCTCGGCGTCAAGAACAACAGGCGCCGCAATGGCGCAGATTACCCCGCCTCGAAGATCATCCGTTCCATGCACTGGCTCGCAGTCTCCCCACCCTGACGCAGCCGGCGCAACCGCGTATACGCCTCGGCGCTGATCTTCACCGTCCTGGTCCCGTCCTCAACCCGCTGCTGCGGCTCGACCTTTACCAGGACGCCGGCGACAGCTTGGTATTTGGTGCCTGCCTTGGGCAGCCCGTTCAGGAACTTCCCATCCTGGCGCCCCTCGATCTGGATCGATCCCGGTTGATCCGGGTCGCCTCGCATCACCGCCACCACGCGCACTTCATCTTCAGGCTTCATCGCGCATTCCCCGCAGATACACCATCCGCACATACCGACCCCGGCCGCTGCCATGCCCCAAGTCCTCGGACAACCGGCGCACCGCCTCGGCCGGCTCAAAGCCTTCAAGCCGATAGGCGCGGTAACGATCCTGCGCCCAGGCGTAGCGCAAACCATGCGGCGCAACGTCCCCCACCAACCCACATGCCGCACAAGTATGCCGGTAACGATCACGCGCCGCCTTCAAGCTGCTCGCATCGACAAGTTTGCCTCCGTGACGCTGTGCAAGGTCTTGGGCGGCACGCACGGCGATCAAGGCGCGCTCGCGCAAGCCCTCGGGGACGACGGCCGTGCGCGTGCGCCCGCCTTTGGTCCCTTCGCTGACCGTGATCGGCCGGTTCTCCGCAAGGCAGCGCTCCCACACCGTCAAGCTGCCGGCGGCCTGCACAGCTTCCTGCGCCCGCAATCCCAGGGAACGCTGCAGCTCACTCAGCACGGTGAACTCCACGCCGCGATCCCCCAGTTCCTGTGCATGCGCTTGCGCCGCAGTCAATTCGGATTCAGCCACGGCACGATGTTTGCCGAGGCGTCCCCCCGGCTCTGACGCGATGCCGAGCGCTTGGTTGGACCATTCCGCCGAGTCGGCCTTCGACCCCATCCCCGCGCCACGCATCGCGGCGCGGATGTGGCTGAGTTGGTTTTGAAGCGAACGAGGACTCACGCCTTGCTGTTGGAGGTGCGCGATGTACTGGCCGATCTGCTTGCGCGTGATGCTGGCTGGCGCCAGATCGTGAAAGCGGCGCTCCTTGGCAAAGGCTTGCAGCCGGGCAAAGCAGGCATGGCGTTCCTCCCGGGTTCGGGTCGACTTCTTGCCCTGGTTGAGAGCGGCTTGCATCCACGTGGCAAGGACGGAGGTTTGCATCGAAAGACTCCTGAAAACGAACACCGAACCAACACCAAATCCAACAAGCACGACAGCCGAGAAGTTGAGGGGATGGTGCCCGGCTGATCCTCCCCCGGCAAGGAAGAGGGCAGCGTGAACCATGGGCGGTTGCGTAGCCGCAGAAACGATGCGGAGCGTGCTCAGTTGAAACAGCATGAGCGGGCTGAATAGCGGGGCTAGAAAAATGTGGCGCGCGGAAAAGTCAGTGGCGCGCGTTCGTCACGGAAGGATGCAAGGATGGTGCAGGCGTGCGTCACGTGGAGCACGTGACGCACTGAACTTCGCGGCAGGGCGCGGAAAGTTTCAAGGCAGAGCGGAGGGATGGCCGCGCATGCCGACGCCATGGCGTCATGCGCAGCGGTCGTGCGGGTCTGTTGTGCGGCAGACCGAGCACGCCCATTCAGCTCGTGGGTTTCTCTGGAGGGAAGGCGTCGATCAAGCGACGCAGCGCCATTGCGGGTTCACAGCCACGGTAGTTCCATATCGGCGAGCGTGCCGATGTGCATGTGTGCAAAGCGCCCGGGGATTTCAGGTGCAGATGGCGACCACCGCGGCAAGGGGCCGGTGATCGATGTGCGAGCCGGGCTCGCTGTTGCTTGTTCCGCTTGTGCGGGAGGGTCAATCGGGCACGCCATGAAATGCGCATATTAATACCTTATCCTCATTTTCGCCCGTGCGCAATGCACAAGCGGCATGAATGATGGTGCAGACGACAGCATCAAGGTATGAAGTCGGCCCCCCTTGAGTTTCGGGTTCAAGGCCGTTGTCGTTCGTCGTCGCCCCTAGCCAGGACGCCAAGGATTTCCTCACCGCGAAAACGCGGATTCCGACCGCCCATCCCAATACGGACCGGGCGTAAGACCCCGGCCTTTTGATAGCGCCAGAGCGTAGTGCGGCTGATTTTGAGCCAGCTTCTCACCTCATCAGGGGTGTAGAGCTGGCCAGCTTGAATCTGGATCTGTGCGTGATGCATCGTGTTGTCCTGTTCGAAGAACACGCCGGTTTTTCTGAAGGGATGCGCAGCGCGCCAAGCGGGGCGTGAAAAAACCGCCCGGCGCAGCCTGCGCGGGGCGGTTTGCAGTGCGGGATCGAGTTCAGATCAACGCAATGGCTCCGGCCCGCGCATGCAGGCGGGCCTGAGGACGCTGGCCAAGAATTCTGGGAGTCAAACACAGATCTGAGATCACATGCCCATGCGGTGATGACGGGCGTGGTGGCCTGTGCGTATGCAAAGCTTCTCCGTCAGAGAGGAGGCTACTTTGATCTTGATCGGCCAGCCCGGCGAGTTCTTGCGCCGTTAGGTTGCCGTCATGGGCTTTGTCGTTGGTGCCTGCGCGCTTCACATCCAGTGCAAGACGCAAGGGCACGACACAGCGCCGGAATTCCCGGAACCGGAACCCGTGACGTCCGCGCATCAAGCCACCGCCTACGTTGGGTAGGTAGGTATCCCATTCGCGGGGATCGGCGCTTGCTGGCTTGACGGCGCAGCAAAGACGCAGACAACCGTCCCCGGTGCGCTCATCGACAATGTCATCCATGACGGCACTGTAGCACAAGCATTCATACAAAATCGGCATATCTAATTTTTTGGTTTGAAAATGATAGGACTGACAGCACTTCGCGTTAGTATGTAACGAACTCAACGGCAGAGACCACAGGCATCGAACCGCCAAACTTGGGCGGGATTGCAGTAACTTACGCAGTAACTTCTCGGCAAGAAAAGCCGTCAAATTGTTATTTGACAATAACTTATAGAATTTGTATGGGTGACCCCGGCTCCACCATAATGTGAAATCCCAACCCTTATCCGGTTGGGATTTTTTTTGCCCGAAACGCCAGTGTTGGCGCGGTTTCCGGCCTTTCTCTCCTGAGCATGCACCTTCCGAAGTGGCCGTTTCCGGCTCACATTCCGCCGTTTTTCTCTCTCTGTTTTCTGCGGCCCTCTTGAGCATTCAAGGCCCGGCGTCGTGTGTTGGCGCGGGTTTGCGGGCTATCGGTTTACTTCTTCGCTTGCTCGGGAGCGCGCGACCGAGACAGCGAAAGGCACAAAAAAACCGCCTTTCGGCGGCGTGTCGTTCCGGCACGGATGGCCGGCGATGCGGACCTGATGAGGCTGGATGGAGCGTGCGATCTCCAGCGCCTGCTCCGGGGAGTATCCGCCACATCCTGATTCAACCTGGGCGGCCCATGCAGAACTGCTACAGCGAGAGCTGCAACGGCAAGTTCCGCGACGAACACTTGAACGAGTGCTGGTTCGAGATCTTGCACCAGGCCAGGATGTCCGTGGCCACCTGGCGGCAAGACTACAACGTGGTCAGGCCGCACAGCAGTCTGGGATGCATGCCACCGGCTCGCTTCGCCGAGCTGCATCGCAAGCGCTGGCGATGTAGCTCGAGTGGCGCTGGCCGGGGTCAAGCGAGGATGGGTTTGGCGTGCCAGATTTGCTCGGCGTATTCGGCGATGGTGCGGTCGGACGAGAAAGGGCCCATGCCGGCCACATTGGTCAGCGCCTTCCTGGCCCAGTCGATGGGCGAGAGGTAGAGCGCGTCGACACGTTCTTGCGTGGCGACGTAGCTGGCATAGTCGGCCAGCAGCATGTAGTGGTCGCCCCAGTTCACCAGCAGGTCGTAGATGTTCTGGTAGCGGTGCGGTTCCTCCGGGCTGAAGCGGCCGTCGCGGATGGCCGCGAGCACTTGCGCCAACTCGGGGTTGGCGTCGACGATGGCTTGGGGTTGGTACCCGGTCATGCGCAGATCGGTCACCTCGGTCGCGGTCATGCCGAAGATGAACAGATTGTCGGCGCCGACGTTCTGCAGGATTTCGACATTGGCCCCGTCGAGTGTGCCGATGGTGAGAGCGCCGTTGACCGACAGCTTCATGTTGCCCGTACCCGAGGCTTCGGTTCCGGCGGTGGAAATCTGCTCCGAGAGATCGGCTGCCGGGATCATCACCTCGGCCAGGCTGACGCTGTAGTTGGGCACGAACACCACTTTCAGCAACTCGCCCACCAGCGGGTCATTGTTGATGGTCTTGGCCACGTCGTTGATGAGCTGGATGATGAGTTTGGCCATGCGGTAGGCCGAGGCCGCCTTGCCGGCGAAGAAGACCACGCGTGGCACGGTCACGCTGCCGGGCTGCTCCAGGATGCGCAGGTAGCGCGTGACGACGTGCAGCACGTTGAGCAACTGGCGCTTGTATTCGTGGATGCGCTTGACCTGAACGTCGAACAACGCGTCCACCGGAACCGCCATGTCCGTGTGGGTTTTCAGCCAGTCCGCCAGGCGCTGCTTGTTGCTGCGTTTAGCCTGCTGGAATCGGTGAATCAAGCCGACGTCGTTCAACAGCGGGCGCAGCTTGCCCAGCTGCGACAGATCGCGCCGCCAGGTCGGGCCGATGGTGCCATCGAGTACGGAGGACAGGGCCGGATTGGCCAGTGCCAGCCAGCGGCGCTGGGTGATGCCGTTGGTTTTGTTGTTGAAGCGATTGGGCCAGAGTTTGGCAAAGTCGGCGAAGATCGACTGTTGCATCAGTTCGGAATGCAGAGCCGACACGCCGTTGACGGAGTGGCTGGCCAGCACCGCCAGGTAAGCCATGCGGATGGAACGGCCGCCGGATTCGTTCACCAGCGACACATGACGCATCAGGTTGACATCGTGCCCGTGCTTTTGCGTGAGCTTGGCGAGGAAGTGGGCGTTGATGTCGAGGATGATTTGCAGGTGCCGCGGGAGCACGCGGCCGAGCATGTCGATCGGCCAGGTCTCCAGCGCCTCCTGCATGAGGGTGTGGTTGGTGTAGGAGAACACGCCCTGGCAGATGCGCCAGGCATCGTTCCAGGGAAGGTGATGCACGTCGAGAAACAGGCGCATCAACTCCGGAATGGCCAGCACCGGGTGGGTGTCGTTGAGGTGGATGGACACCTTGTCGCTGAACTGGTCGAAGGTCGTGTGTCTGTGCAGATAGCGGCGCATCAGATCCTGCACGCTGGCGCTGACGAAAAAATATTCCTGGTGCAAGCGCAGCTCGCGCCCGGCGTCGGTCGAGTCGTCCGGGTACAGCACGCGCGACACGTTTTCCGACTGGTTCTTCTTCTCCACCGCGGCGAGATAGTCGCCGCGATTGAAGGCGGACAGATTGATTTCCTCGGTTGCCTTCGCCGACCACAGCCGCAGCGTGTTCGTGGCTTGGGTGCCGTAGCCCGGAATGATGGTGTCGTAAGCCATGGCTTCGACATCGTGGGTATCGAGCCAGGCGCACTGGTCGCCCAGTTTGACGACATGGCCGCCGTATTGCACGCGGTAGGTGACTTCGGGGCGCGCAAACTCCCAGGGATTACCGGCGGTGAGCCAATAGTCGGGAACCTCGACCTGATGACCCTGCACGATGGTCTGGCGGAACATGCCGTAGTCGTAGCGTATGCCGTAGCCATAACCAGGAATGCCCAAGGTGGCCATGGAGTCCAGAAAGCATGCGGCGAGGCGCCCGAGGCCGCCGTTGCCCAAGGCGGCGTCGGGCTCCAGGTCGGCGATGACATCCATGTCCACACCCAGTTCGGCCAGTGCCTGGCGCAGCACGGCGGTCATCTCCAGCGCGATCAGGGCGTTGCTGAACGTGCGGCCGATGAGAAACTCCATCGACAGGTAGTACACCTGCTTGGCGTCCTGGTCGATTTTGGCATGGGTGGTGGTCATCCAGCGCTCGACCAGCAGGTCGCGCACCGCGTAGGAGGCCGCATGCAGCCAGTCCACCGGCTGCGCCGCCTGCGGGTCTTTGCCGACGTTGAACATGAGCTTGTTGGCGATGGCCCGCTTGAGCGATGCCACATCGTGCGGCGTCGTGTCGTGCTCGAAGGGCACGGTTGCCGCTGTGGGAAAAGGCAGTGTGAGATCGGTGGTCATAAGCAGCAGTACGGGGAAAATAAAAAGTGGGCGGTCGGCGTCTCACGGATCCATCAAGGCCTGGTAGATGGTGGTGTAGTGTGTGGCGGCCTGGGTCCAACTGAAATTCTGGCGCATGCCGGTTTGCCGCACCCGCGCCCAGGCGCGGGGCTGCCGGTACAAGGCCAGTGCGCGGCGCACGGCATGCCGGTAGTCGGCTTCGGTGAAGGAAGCAAAGACTATGCCTGTGGCAGTGTGATCGGCCAATGTCGCCAGATCGGCGTCGACCACGGTGTCGGCCAGGCCGCCCACGGCCCGCACCAGCGGCAGACTGCCATACAGCAGGCCGTAGATCTGCGTGAGGCCGCAGGGCTCGAAGCGCGAGGGCACCAGGGTCACGTCGCTGCCGGAAAATATGCGGTGGGCAAACAACTCGTCGTAGCCGAGGCGTACCGCGACCTGTCCCTCGTGCCGATGTGCAGCCTCGGTGAAGGCTTGTTCCAGTGCGTGCTCGCCGCTGCCCAGAACCAGGAACTGACCGCCGCCGCGGAGAATTTCATCGATCCCAGCCAGCACCAGGTTCAGTCCTTTTTGCTCGGTGAGTCGGCTGACCACGGTGAACAAGGGTGCACCCTTGTCGATCTTCAGCCCGCATTCCTGCTGTAACGCGGCCTTGCAGCCGGCTTTGCCGGCCAGATGGTCGGCATCGAAGTGCTTGGTGATGTGGGCGTCCAGGGCGGGATTCCACACAGCGGCATCCACCGCGTTGAGGATGCCGCTGAGATCGCCGCGGCGGGCGCGCAGCAGGCCATCGAGGCCGAAGCCTTGCTCGGGTGTCTGGATTTCGCGGGCGTAGGTGGGGCTGACCGTGGTGATTTTGTCCGCGTAGAACAAGCCGGCCTTCATGAAGGAGATCTGACCATGAAACTCCAGGCCGTCGACCTGATAGGCGGCAGCCGGCAAACCCAGATCGCCGAAAAGTCGCGCATCGAACAGGCCCTGGTAGGCCAGGTTGTGCACGGTGTAGACGCATGGCACGCGCTTGACGCGACCATCCGGCCAGTGCCTGAGGCAGGCCATGGCCAAAGCGGCATGCCAGTCGTGGCCATGCACCAACTGCGGCGCCCACGTTGCATCCAGGCCGTGGGCGAGATGTGCTGCCGCCCAGCCCAGCGCTGCAAAGCGCCGGTGGTTGTCGGCGTAGGGGCGGCGCTGCGCATCTTCGTAGGGGTTGCCGGGCCGCTCGAACAGGTCGGGTGCGTGCAGCACATAGGCATGGATCGGTTGCCTTGCTGCATCGGGCACGGCTGGCAGCTTGCCCGCGAGCACCTGCACCGGGTGGCCCCAGGGCATGGTGAACTGACCGATGGGCACGGCGTCGTGCAGACCAGCGATGATCGCGGGGAAGCCGGGCAGCAGCACCCGGACATCGCACCCTGCGGCGCCGAGCGCCGCAGGCAGGGCACCGGCGATGTCGGCCAGCCCACCGGTCTTGAGAAGGGGGAAGATTTCGGCGCTGAGTTGCAGGATACGCATGGTCGGCATAGCCCGCCTCAAGCCTTGCCGAGCCGATCCAGCATGTCGCGCGTCACCAGGACCACACCACTGCTGGTGCGCTCGAAGCGTGCAGCGTCGAGTTCCGGGTTCTCGCCGATCACCAGGTCGTCCGGCAGGACGCAGCCGCGGTCAACCACCACCTTGCTGATGCGGCAACCCCGGCCCACCACGGTATCGGGTAGCAACACCGCCTGATCGATTTGGCAAAACGAGTCCACGCGAACATTGGAAAAGAGCACCGAATTGCTCACCATCGAGCCCGAGACGATGCAGCCGCCTGACACCATGATGTTGATGGCCTGGCCATGCCGGCCTTCGGCGTCCTGCACGAACTTGGCGGGGGGCAGCTGCATCTGGTTGGTCCAGATCGGCCACTCGGTGTCGTACAGATTGAGCTCGGGGGTGACCGAGGCCAGGTCGAGGTTCGCCTCCCAGAAGGAATCGATGGTGCCGACATCGCGCCAATAGGGCTCGGCGCCCTGGGCCGCCGACACGCAGGACATGGAGAAGGGGTGCGCCAGGGTATGGCCGTCGCGCACGATGCGCGGAATCACGTCCTTGCCGAAATCGTGACTGGACGCGGTGTCGTTGATGTCCTCCTCCAGCAGCCTGTAGAGCACGCTGGCGTTGAACACGTAGATGCCCATGCTGGCCAGCGAGATGCCGTCGCGCCCGGGCATGGTCGGCGGGTTCTCGGGTTTTTCGACGAAGTCGATGATCCGCCGCTCCGCGTCGATGGCCATCACGCCAAACGCCGACGCCGTGGCGCGGGGTACCTCGATGCAGCCCACGGTGCAATCCGCGCCGGTTTCGACATGGTCCTTGAGCATCAGGGAATAGTCCATTTTGTAGACGTGATCGCCCGCCAGCACGACGATGTACTCGGGTTTGGACGACTGGATGATGTCCAGATTCTGGTAGATCGCATCGGCCGTGCCGCGATACCAATGTTCCTCGTTGATGCGCTGCTGCGCGGGCAGAAGATCGACCATCTCGTTGAGCTCGGCGCGCAGGAAGCTCCAGCCGCGCTGCAAATGCCGCAGCAGCGAATGGGATTTGTACTGGGTGATCACGCCGATGCGGCGGATGCCGGAATTGACGCAATTCGACAACGCGAAATCGATGATGCGGAACTTGCCGCCGAAATACACGGCCGGCTTGGCGCGCTTGTCGGTCAACTGTTTCAGCCGCGAACCTCGCCCACCCGCAAGCACGAGCGCAATCGAGCGCCGCACCAGCATATGCGGCTGCATCTGGCGATCCGGGATCGTCGTCGGGCTGGCATTTTTGTCCTGGCTCATCGTTGTCTCCTTGGTTGTGGTTCGAGATGCGAGGTTTCAAAGCACGGCTGCAACTGCGGTTCAGGTCATCACGCTGGGGGCGCTCATGCCGGTCCAGTGCTTCACGCGGGCGACATGTTCAGCAACGGTGACGAGCGGTGCCAGGGCCTCTTGCGCAGGCAGGTCGTGGCGCGCCGGATCGGGTTCGTGATGCTCCAGGTAGATGCGCAGGGTCGCGCCTTGGGTGCCTGTCCCCGACAGGCGGAACACCACGCGCGAGCCGCCTTGCAGAACGATGCGCACCCCCTGCCTGTCGCTCGTGCTGCCGTCCGTCGGGTCGGTGTAGGAGAAGTCGTCGGCGATGATGACCGGCTCCCCGGCAAGAACCTGGCCCTTCCAGCGCGGCAGCGAGGAGCGCAGGTCGCGCATCAAGGCGTCGGCCTTGTCGGGCGGAATGCCCTCGTAATCGTGGCGCGAATAGACGCAGCGGCCATGCTCGCGCCACAGGCTTCTCACCAGGGACTCGACCGACTCGCCGGTCACGGCAATCAGGTTGAGCCAGAACAGCACGGCCCACAGGCCATCCTTTTCACGGATGTGGTCGGAGCCGGTGCCGTAGCTCTCCTCGCCGCACAAGGTCACTTTGCCGGCGTCGAGCAGGTTGCCGAAATATTTCCAGCCGGTGGGTGTTTCGTAGCACGCGATGCCCAGCTTGCGCGCCACACGGTCGATCGCCGTGGAGGTCGGCATGGATCGCGCCACCCCGGCCAACCCCGCCTTGTAGCCGGGAATGCGCGTGGCGTGCGCAGCCAGCACGGCGAGACTGTCGGACGGCGACACGACGAAATTGCGGCCGACGATCATGTTGCGGTCGGCATCACCGTCGGTGGCCGCGCCCATGTCCGGCGCGTCGGGTGACTGCAAGTGTTCGATCAGGTCGATGGCATTCGCCGGGTTGGGGTCGGGGTGCAGGCCGCCGAAGTCTTCCAGCGGCTGCCCATGGACGACGGTGCCTGGCGGCGCGCCCAGTTCGCCTTCGAGCAAGGCGCGGGCATAGGGGCCGCCGACAGCCCACATGGTGTCGAGACGCAGCCGAAAGCCGCGCCGGAACAGGCCGCGGATGGCGTCGAAGTCGAACAGGCCGCGCAGCACCTCGGCATAGTCGGCCACCGGGTCGATGATCTCGATCCGGGTGTGGAGCAGATGGTGGGTGCCGGGCGTGTCGAGTGGGAGATCGGCGGCCTCGACGGTATGGATCATGCTGATGTCGCGCGAGCGACGGTAGATGGCCTCGGTCACCGCTTCGGGTGCCGGCCCGCCATTGGCGATGTTGTATTTGATGCCGAAATCGCCCTCGGCTCCGCCTGGATTGTGGCTGGCCGAGAGCACGATGCCGCCACTGGCGCCGCGACGCCGAATCACGGCGCTCAGCGCAGGGGTGGACAGAATGCCGTCTCGACCGACCAGCACCCGGGCATAGCCCTTGGCCGCGGCCATGCGCAGGATGATCTGGATGGCGACGCGGTTGAAATAGCGCCCATCGCCGCCGACAACCAGGGTCTTGCCGCCGGCGTCGGGCAACACGTCGAACAGCGCCTGGACGAAATTGTCCAGATAGCCAGGCTGCTGAAAGACATCCACTCTCTTGCGCAGTCCCGAGGTGCCGGGGCGCTGGTCGAGGAATGGCGTTGCGGGGCGGCTGATATGGCTCATGCTGAATCCTCTCCTTGGTCAGGTTGCGGGTCAAGCTCGCGGATGGCGACCCACAGGCTCGTGGGGGGCAGGGTTTCGCTGGCGGCGAGCGGGCGCGGCGCCGGGTCCGGTGCGTCATCCGGACTCGGCAAGGCGTTGCTCATCAGTCTGAGCATCCAGCTCCCCGGGGGCGGGAGAACGACGGCGCTCGCTTCCCCGGCATGCACAAGAAGCAGGGCTTCCTGACGGTGCGTCGGGTCGGTCAGCCTGAGCATGAGGGTGCCCGCTCCGCGGTCCTGCCACTGCGCGGTCGTCATGGCCTGGCCGTCGGCCTGCAACCAGGTCGCGACCGGGCCGCAGGCCTTGGCTTCGGTTTGCCACCAGCCCCGGCTCTGCAGCACCGGGCAGTCGCGCCGCAGGGCCAGAACAGCACGCACGAAATCGCGCAGGTCCAGGTCGGGCTGCATCCAGTTCAGCCAGGAGATGGCGTTGTCCTGGCAATAGGCGTTGTTGTTGCCGCGCTGGCTGTGGCCGATGTCGTCGCCCGCCAGCAGCATGGGTGTGCCCAGCGACAGCAGCAACGCGCCGAGCAAAGCACGGCTTTGTCGGGCGCGTGCGGCCAGCACATCCGGACGGTCGGTTTCGCCCTCGACGTCGTTGTTGACGCTCAGGTTGTGGCCATGGCCGTCGCGGTTGTCTTCGCCGTTGGCCTGGTTGTGGCGGTGGTCGTAACTGACCAGATCCCGCAGGGTGAAGCCATCGTGCGCGGTGATGAAGTTCACGCTGCTGTGGGCGCCGCGCCATGCCGGGTTGAAGGCGTCGCTGGAGCCCGCCAGCCGCGTGGCGAGCGCCCCAGGTGTGTCCTGGCGTGTCAGCCAGAAGCCACGCTGCGTGTCGCGGAAGCGGTCGTTCCACTCCAGCCATCCCGGAGGAAACGCGCCCAATTGGTAGCCGTCGGGGCCGAGGTCCCAGGGTTCGGCCACCATCAGACAGCCGCGCAACACCGCATCCTGGGCGATGGCCATGAGCAGCGGTGCATGCGGCGCGAAGCGCCCGCCATGCTCCAAGCCCCCGCGCGCCAGGGTGGTGGCCAGGTCGAAGCGAAAGCCGTCCACGCCGAATTCCGTGACCCAGCGGCGCAGGCTGTCCATCACCGTGCGCAGCACCAGCGGCTGGTTCAGGTTGATGCTGTTGCCGCAGCCCGTCCAGTTCACATAGCGGCTGCGGTCTGGTGTCTCCAGGTGGTAATACAGCGCGTTGTCGATCCCGCGCAGCGACAGCGTGGGACCGAGTTCGTCGAGCTCGGCGGTATGGTTGTAGACCGCGTCGAGCAGCACTTCCAGCCCCGCGGCGTGCAGGGCATCCACGAGGGCACGCAACTCGGTGCGTGGCGTGCTGGCCGGCATGCCGCTCCAGTAGCGTGTTTCCGGGGCGCTCCACGCCACGGGGCTGTACCCCCAGTAGTTGCGCAGTCCCATGTCGAGCAGGCGCGACTCGTCGGCGCGAAACGCCACCGGCATGAGGCTCAGCGTGGTGACGCCGAGGCGCTGCAAATGGGCGATGCAGGCAGGGTGGGCGAGACCCGCGTAGGTGCCGCGCAGTTCCGGCGGCAGCTCGGGATGCAGGGCGCTGAACCCCTTCACATGCACTTCGTAGATGACGCGCTGCGCCGGGTCGATGACCGGGCGCGGCACGGTGAGCGGGGGCAGGTCGCCCACGACACGGGCCTTCAGCGCTGACGCGGCGTTGTCGCGCGGGTCGGGTCGCGCGGGGTTGGCTGGGAGGTGGCCGAGGTGGATGTCGCTGCCGTCGTAGCGGCCCACGACCTCGCGCGCGCAGGGATCGAGCAGCAATTTGGCGGGGTTGAAGCGATGTCCCTGCTGCGGCGCCCAGGGGCCATGCACGCGCCAGCCGTAGATCAGCCCGGTGCCGCAAGCCGCTTCGACCGGCAGGATGCCCTGCCAGACGCCGTCGCGCTGCTCCGGCATCGGCAGGCGGGCCACTTCGGCTTGTCCCTCGGCGTCGAACAGGCAGAGCTCCACCGCCTGCGCATGGGGCGCGGCCAGTGCGAAGTGAGTGCCGTCTTCCTCGGTCCGCGCGCCCAGTTCGCGAACCCGCCCCGGCCGCAGCTGGATTGAAGCAACGCTCAGGAGCAGGGGGTGGCGCGGCGCGTTCATGCGGAGGGCCGGAGGATGAGGCAGGCCAGCGGGGGCAGGGTCAAGTGCAGGGAAAAGGGTCGTTGATGCGCAAACACCGGCTCGGCGCTGCTGAGCGCAAGCTCGATGCCGGAGCCGCCATACACCGGGTCGTCGGTGTTGAGCAGAACCTCCCAGCGCCCGGGCTGCGGCACGCCGATGCGGTAGGCGCGGCGCGGCTCGGGGGTGAAGTTGCACAGGACGACGAACTTGCTGCCATCTTGCGCGCCACGCACAAATGCCAGCACCGACTGCGTCGCGTCGTCGTGGGTGATCCACTCGAAACCGCCGCGCTGGTGGTCGAGCTGGTGCAGCGGGGGGTGCGCGCGGTAGGTCAGGTTCAGGTCGCGCACCAGGCGATGGATGCCCTGGTTCGGAGCACGCTGCAGCGCGTCCCAGTCCAGGCTGGTGTCGGCCTGCCATTCCCACGCCTGGGCGAACTCGTTGCCCATGAACAGCAGCTTCTTGCCGGGGTGACTGAACATGTAGCCGAGATAGGCGCGTAGGTTGGCGAATCGCTGCCAGGGGTCGCCCGGCATTTTGGCCAGCAGCGAACCTTTGCCGTGCACCACCTCGTCGTGTGACAGCGGCAGCACGAAGTTCTCGTCGAATGCATAGACCATGCTGAAGGTGAGTTCGTCGTGGTGATGCCGCCGGTGGATGGGGTCGCGCTGCACGTAACTCAGGCTGTCGTGCATCCAGCCCATGTTCCACTTGTAGTGAAAGCCCAGGCCGCCGCCTTGCAAGTCGTCGCTCGGCGGCCGGCTGACGCCGGGGAAGGCTGTGGACTCTTCGGCAATGGTGATGGCCCCGGGGCGCTGCACGCCCACGGTGTGGTTCATGCGCCGCAGAAAGGCGATGGCCTCCAGGTTCTCGCGTCCGCCGAAGCGGTTGGGCACCCATTCGCCGGGTGGGCGGCTGTAGTCGCGGTAGAGCATCGAGGCCACGGCGTCCACCCGCAGGCCGTCGACGTTGAAACGCTCCAGCCAGTAGAGCGCGTTGGCCACCAGGAAGTTGCGCACCTCGGTGCGGCCGAAGTTGTAGATCAGCGTGTTCCAGTCGCGGTGGAAGCCTTCGCGCGGGTCGGCGTATTCGTACAGATGGGTTCCGTCGAAATTGGCCAGGCCGTGAGCGTCGGACGGGAAGTGCGCGGGCACCCAGTCGAGAATCACGCCCAGGCCTGCGTCATGCGCGGCGTCGACGAAGACCTGAAAGTCTTCCGGCGTGCCATGACGCGCCGTGGGGGCGAACAGGCTGATGGGCTGATAGCCCCAGGAACCGTCGAACGGATACTCGCTCACCGGCAGCAGCTCGAGGTGGGTGAAGCCCATGTCCCGGGCGTAGGGCACCAGGGTGTCGGCCAGTTCGCGGTAGCTCAGCCACTGCCAGCCCTCGCGTTTGCGCCAGGAGCCGAGATGCACTTCGTAAATGCTGATGGCCCGCCCGAATGCGTTGGCCTGCGCCATCTCGGGACGCAGCGCGTGCATCGGCGGCAGCCCCTGCACGATGCTGGCGGTGTTGGGGCGTAGCTCGCTGCGAAAGGCGAAGGGGTCGGCCTTGAGCAGCCGTTCTTCCGCCTGCGTCAGGATTTCGAATTTGTACAGATCGCCCGCGACGACACCGGGCAGAAACAGTTCCCACACGCCGCATTCACGCCGTAGCCGCATGGGGTGGCGACGGCCATCCCACTGGTTGAATGCGCCCACCACTGACACGCGCTTCGCGTTTGGCGCCCAGACGGCGAAGCGCGCGCCCGCCACGCCCAGCATCGCACCCGGGTGCGCGCCAAGGCATTCGTAGGGGCGCAGATGCGTGCCTTCGGCCAGCAGCCACACGTCCATGTCGCCGAGCACGGGAGGAAAACGATAGGGGTCCTCCAGGTCCGTGATCCAGGGCGGATCGCCCGCCTGCAAGGGCGGCCAGGTCACACGCAACCGGTAGTCGAAGGGCTTGCGCCGCCGCCCCATGCGCGCGCTGAACAGGGCGGTTTCGCCCAGCCGCTCGAGTGGGGCAACGACCATGCCGTCCCGTTCGACCACATCCACCGCCAGCGCGCCGGGCAACAGTGCCTGGACCCACAAGGCTGTGCCCCGGGGGTGCATGCCCAGCACGCTGAAAGGGTCGGGGTGACGCCCTTCGGCCAGATCGGCGATGTCATGATCGGTCAACATGGCGTGGATTCCGTTACAGGCAGGCGCGCGTACACATGACAAAAGCGGGCCAGGCCATCGGCGTGCAGCGGTTGCACCTGACTCCAACAGAAGCGCCAGGACCAGTTGCCCTGTGGCGTGCCGGGGGTGTTCATGCGATGCGCGCCCGGTAGCCGCAGCACGTCCTGCATGGCATGTATGGCCAGGTCGGCCACGCTGGCGCAGGCCGTGCGAATCAAGGTCCAGCTGATGTCCTGGCCATCGCAGGCCAGATACTCGCGCAGGTGATGGCGTATGCGTTCTGGCGCCGATTCCCACCAGCCCTGGGAGGTGTCGTTGTCATGGGTTCCGGGGTACACCACGGTGTCGTGCTCGTAGTTGTGCGGCAGGTAGGTGTTCTTGCCGCCATCGTCGTCACCCCAGGCGAAGTGCAGGACGCGCATGCCGGGGAAGCCGAAAGCCTTGCGCAGCGCAACGACGGCGGGCGTGATGACGCCGAGATCTTCGGCAATGATGGGCAAGGGGCCCAGCGCATCGGACATGGCCTTGAACAGCGTCGCTCCGGGGGCAGGAACCCATTGGCCGTGGATGGCATGGGGTTCCGAGGCGGGAATCTCCCAGCAGCTCTCGAAGCCGCGGAAGTGGTCCACGCGCAGCAGATCGACCAGCTCGAACGTCACCCGCAGCCGCGCAATCCACCACTGAAAATGCTCGGCTTCATGCGCAGACCAGCGGTAGATGGGGTTGCCCCAGCGCTGCCCGGTGTCGCTGAATGCGTCGGGCGGTACACCGGCGACCACCGTGGGGTTGCCCCGCTCGTCGAGCTGGAACAAGTCGGGCCGGGCCCAGACGTCGGCGCTGTTGAGCGCAATGAACATGGGCATGTCGCCCACCATCCTCACCTTGCGCGCATGGGCATAGGCGCGAAGCCGGCTCCATTGCCGGAAAAAGCACCACTGGCTGAACTGCCAGAAGGCGATGCGCTCGGCATGGTCGGCGGCGGCCTGTGCCAGCGCCTCGGCATCACGCCAGGCCAGGGGGGCATCCCATGTGTTCCACATGCGGCCGCCGAAGTGCTCGCTGAACGTCATGAACAGGGCGTAGTCGTCGAGCCAATCGGCCTGCCTGGTGCAGAAGGCGGCGAAGTCCGCTCGCTCCTCCGGCGAGGCCTGGGACTGGAACCTGGCGGCGGCGCGCGCGAGGCGCTCCATGCGGAAGGGAATGACCACGTCGAAATGCACATGCGTGTCGTGCAAGCCGTCCACCGGGACGAGATCGGCGGCGCTGAGCCAGCCGCGTTGCTCCAGTTCGGCCAGATCGATCAGCAGCACATTGCCGGCGAACGCCGAGCTGCCCATGTAAGGCGAGTTGCCCAGGCCGATCCCACCCAGGGGGAGAAACTGCCAGAGGGTTTGGCGCCCGAGCGCCAGCCAATCGATGAAGTGGTAGGCCGAGGGGCCTAGATCGCCGCTGCCATGCGGGCCGGGCAAGGACGTGAGGTGCAAGAGCACGCCACTGGCACGTGGAAATCGCGTCGTTGTTGTGCTCGGGGTCATGGTCTGATCGGGTTGGGGACACACGATGCAAAAACGGCTGAGCGCGCCTGGCGGGACATGCTGGGTACTTGAGTGTGCGCGATGTTGTTGATGACGCAATAAGTGTAAGGACAATGTGTGATGAATTGGGTGAATCGGGCGTGGCTCGCGGCCCAGGCCGTCCGCTGGCATCGGCACACTGCCATTCTCCGGAGATGTCGAATCGTGAATAGAACGATCGTTCGATTTCCACAAACGCGGCTCTACAATGCAGTTCGAGATGGCGCATCAATCGCCAGCGCATCATCCAGGAGACAGGCATGACATCGCAGCAACTGCTGGACCAGTACGGCCCGCGCGAGGCCATGGATTACGACGTGGTGGTGGTGGGTGGTGGTCCCGCAGGGCTGGCCACCGCCATTCGGCTCAAGCAGCTTGCAGCCGAGAAGCGGCAGGAGATTGCGGTCTGCGTGCTGGAGAAGGGCTCCGAGGCAGGTGCGCACATCCTGTCGGGTGCCATCATGGATCCGAAGGCGCTGACCGAGTTGCTGCCCAACTGGAAGACCGACGGCGCGCCGCTGGACCAGCCGGTGACCGAGGACGCGTTCTGGTTCCTCAGCGCAACCACAGCCAGGCCGACACCAGCCCTGGTCATGCCCGACTGTTTCAAGAACCACGGCAACTACATCATCAGCCTGGGCAACGTGGTGCGCTGGATGGCGCAGCAGGCCGAGGCGCTGGGAGTGGAGATCTTCGCCGGTTTCCCTGCTGCCGAGGTGTTGTATGACGCCGCCGGCGGGGTGCGCGGCGTGGCCACCGGCAACCTGGGCCTGGGCAAGGACGGGCAGCCGACCGACCATTTCCAGCTCGGCATGGAGTTGCGCGCCAAATACACGGTGTTCGCCGAGGGCTCGCGCGGCCAGCTCGGGCGCGAGGTCATCGCCCGCTACAAGCTCGACGCCGGATGCGACCCTCAGGGCTATGCCATCGGCATCAAGGAGTTGTGGGAGGTGACGCCCGAGCAGGCCAAGCCGGGCCGGGTGTTGCACACCGCTGGCTGGCCTCTGGACAGCACGACCTACGGCGGTTCGTTTCTTTATCACCTGCCCGACAATCAGGTGGCGGTGGGCCTGGTGGTGGGGCTGGACTATCGCAACCCCTGGCTCAGTCCGTTCGAGGAATTCCAGCGCTTCAAAACCCACCCCGCCATCCGCCCGATTTTCGAGGGCGGCAAGCGCCTTGGCTATGGCGCCCGCGCGCTCACCGCGGGCGGCATTCTGGCCTTGCCCAGGTTCGTGTTTCCGGGCGGCTGCATGGTCGGTTGCGAGGCGGGTTTTCTCAATGCCTCGCGCATCAAGGGCAGCCACGCCGCGATCAAGACCGGGATGCTGGCCGCCGAGGCCATTGCCACGGCGCTGGCCGCCGGTCGCAGCGCCGACACCTTGGATGATTACCCGCGCGCTTTCGAACAATCCTGGCTGCATGCCGAACTCCAGCGCGCGCGCAACTTCAAGCAATGGTTCAAGAAGGGCCGCATGCTGGGCACGCTGATGACCGGCATCGAGCAATGGCTGCTCAAGGGTCGCATGCCCTGGACCATCCACCGCAAGACGCCGGACTACGTCGCGCTGCAACCGGCCGAAACCATGCCCCGCATCGACTATCCCAAGCCCGACGGCAAGCTTACGTTCGACCGGCTTTCCTCGGTCTTCATCAGCAACACCAATCACGAGGAAAACCAACCGCTGCACCTCACGCTGAAAGATGTCTCGGTGCCGGTGCAAGTCAACCTTGTTCGCTATGCCGGCCCGGAGCAGCGCTATTGCCCGGCCGGCGTGTACGAGTTCATCAAGGGCCCTGACGGCCGTGACAAACTGCAGATCAACGCCCAGAACTGCGTGCATTGCAAGACCTGCGACATCAAGGACCCGACCCAGAACATCGTCTGGGTCGCGCCCGAAGGTGGGGGTGGGCCGAACTACGTCGGCATGTAGTTCCGCACCCGATCGCACGATTGCACGATTACTCCGGCCCGAGTGGAATCAGCCAGAGACATGCGCTCGCCGGGACGGGCTGGCTGGTGCAGACGGTATGCTGCTGCCCGTTGCGGGGCGCGCTGGAAGCCGGGGGTGATGATGGGTACGGAGCGGGAACTCAAATTCAGCATCGCCGCGCTGGCAGCGCAACAGTTGCCGGATCACCCCATCCTCGGCCAGTTGGCTGGCCCGCCGCGCATCAAGACGCTCGACAGCCGCTATTTCGATACCGAAGATGGTTTGCTCGCCGACGCCGGCATGGCCTTGCGGCTGCGTCAGACCGGACATGGCCGAGTGATGACCTTCAAGACCTCGGGAGTCGACGCGCTGGGCCACGCGCGCGGCGAATGGGAGTGGGTCGCCGCCGGATCGAGTCTGGAGCCCGACTCCGACGAGTTGGCCCTGGCCGATGTGCAGCGCGCCTTGCGCCAGACGCCGTTGCGCGATCTGGCGCTGCCTGCACATACGCTGCACGCTCGGCTGCGTCCGGTGTTTGGTACCCGTTTCGACCGCATGGCATGGGCCATCGATTGGCAGGGCAGCCGCATGGAACTGGCGCTGGACCGCGGCGCTTGCCTCGCCAGCCGCGGCGGCGCCATGCTGCAGGCGCCGATCTCCGAGATCGAGATCGAACTGATCGACGGGCGGTGGAGCCATTGCTGGGATCTGGCCTGGGCGCTGGCGCAAGATCTGCCGCTGCGGCTGAGCACCATCAACAAGGCGCAGCGTGCCAGTGCGCTGCGCGCGGGAGAGCGTCCGCGAGCCCCCGACGAGCCGGCCAGCCTGCCGCCCGACATGTCCTTACCGCAGGCGGCGCAGTTGTGGCTGTCCACCGCCTGCGCCCAGTTGTCGGTAGGGGCCGAGCGCATGGAAACGGGCGACGCGACGCGTGATGTGCATCAATTCCGCGTGACCGTGCGTCGCCTGCGCACCACGCTGCGTTGGTTGCAGCCCTGGACCCAGCCGCGTGCCCTGCGTTGGTTCGAAGCCGAATGGCGTTGGGCCATGCAGCTTGCTGGCCTCGTGCGCGATGCCGACGTGGGTTTGCAGATGCTGAGTGACGGTGCCGCGCGACTCCAGCTCGCACCCGAGCTTGCGTCCGGCTGGAGCGCAGGCCTGCAGGTCGAGCGCCAGCGTCAGTGGGGCACACTGCGCGCCTATTTGCACAGTCCGCGCTTTGGCCGTTTGTTGCTGGCGCTCGGGCGTTGGGCTGAAACCTGGCCTGCCGGCGGGCCCACCAAAGCAGCCGCCAAGCTGCGCCATTTCACGTTGCGCGACCTGGCCCGGCGCGCCATCGGCCAGGACCACAAGCACTGGCGCCAGTCCCTGGCTGCTTGCCGGCCCACGCTCGAAGCGCTGGCCCGTGGCGACTCTGCACCTCTGGAACAGGTGGAGTCCATGGTCGATCTCCATGCGTTTCGCCTCGACAGCAAGCGTCTGCGCTTCTCGCTCGAGCGTCTTGGCCATGCACTGCCCGAAGTCGATGCGCGGCGCATGCAAGCCTTGCGGCAAACCACCGAAGCCCTGCAGACCCTGCTTGGCAACTGGCGCGACGGCCAGCGACTGCTGGAAACCGCACAACGGTTGCAAAAACGGCCTGACAAGCTGGCGCAAACCTTTGCCACACAAGCCCAGGACGCCTTGCAGCAAGCCTGGGTGTTGGTACAGCAACACGCTCCTGCCTGAGCGAATGCATGCCTCGGCGACTTCGATCTGGAGGTTGCAAGATGGCCATCTGGCGTTGGCCTCGATGTTGTGCCGTTGCATGTCCTCCGGTCGTGGTCCGGAGGAGTCCGGCGCCGTGGATGGCTTGCGCGAGCCCTCGACCGACGGTCGATGCAGCTCGAGGGTTTGCGAACCCTCGAGGATGTTCCTCACACGGGCCGCCCGCTGTGGCGCGTTGGATGCTATCGAAGGCCTGATGTGTTTCGCAGCCTATCCTTACCCGTTGGCTCACGCGGCATGAAAACCCGCTTGCCATCGACGCCGAGTCTGCGTGCATGTGCGGGAGCGTTGCGTGGGTTCTGGTCAGTCTTTTCCAAATCAGGTATGAGCCTGGGGCGGTCTGAGATCGGTGGCGCGAAGCAAGTCGATTTGTTGTTGATGTTTTGCAGTGTATTGGTGTGATTTTTGGGTTGGTGGGCGCGCAGCGCCCGCCCCCTT
>JAGWMO010000017.1:0-67678 GCA_028871675.1 Betaproteobacteria bacterium | reverse complement strand
GGCCAGCCAACCTTGGGGCGGCCCGGCGGTTTGCTGGTGACTGCCCCCAATCGTCCGCAAGCGGACGCCCCCCGAGGGGGCCAGCCAACCTTGGGGCGGCCCGGCGGTTTGCTGGTGACTGCCCCCAATCGTCCGCAAGCGGACGCCCCCCGAGGGGGCCAGCCAACCTTGGGGCGGCCCGGCGGTTTGCTGGTGAGCCTGCGCGCGGTGCAACTGCATGTGGCTCGGATCGATGACGTCGCCGCGACGCTGGAGGTGTGCGTCGAGCGTCTGTCAGGCGACGCGCAGATGCTGCTCTATCAGTTTCGCGTGCAGGCAGGCGACAGCTTGCTGCTCGATGGCCGTGCCTCGGTGGTGTTGGACGCCGCCGGTCTTGCCCCTTCATTCGCATCCACACCGCCATGAACACCACGCCCAACACCGCGCCCAAAGTCACACCCGCACGCCGTGCCCTGGTCACCGGTGGCAGCGGCGCAATCGGCGCCGCCATCTGCAGGCGTCTGGCGGCCGACGGCTGCGCCATCATCGTCCACGCCAACACCGGTCTTGCCCGGGCTGAAGCCCTGGCCACCGCGCTGCGCGCACAAGGTCATGCGGCGCAAGCCGTGACCTTCGATCTGACCGATGCCGCAGCCACCGCGGCGGCGGTGGAAGCGCTGCTCGCCGACAGTCCGGTGCAGGTGCTGGTGAACAACGCGGGGGTGCATGACGACGCCGTCTTTCCCGGCATGAGCCTGGCACAGTGGCAGCATGTCATCGATGTCTCGCTCAACGGCTTTTTCCACGTCACTCAGCCGCTGATGCTGCCGATGATCCGCACCCGCTGGGGGCGCGTCATCAACATCACCTCGGTCGCGGCCATCGCCGGCAATCGGGGGCAAGTGAATTACGCGGCGGCCAAAGGCGCCCTGCACGCGGCGACCAAATCCCTGGCGCTGGAGGTGGCCAGCCGCGGCATCACGGTGAATGCGGTGGCACCCGGCATCATCGCCACCGCGATGAGCGAGGCCGCGTTCGACGCCACGTCCATCGCCCAACTGGTGCCGATGAAACGCGCCGGCACACCGCAGGAGGTGGCCGATCTGGTGGGCTTTCTCGCTTCGGCCGAGGCCGGCTACATCAGCGGACAGGTCATTTCCATCAACGGCGGCATGATCTGATGCGACCGCGTCCCCAAGCCTCATGACTGCCATTCGGCGACAAGCACAATCGCCGCACCATGCTGTGGACGGCGGGGCCAGCTGCCCCGTTCGCGCTCGGCCTGGGTTTCGGCTGAATCAGCGCGCCGGCACGGTCAGCACAGGCCTCGCATGGGCCTCCGCGCTGTTCGTCGCCACCGCGTTCTCGCCTGGATGGAACTCATCAGTGCGCGCCGGGGCTGGGACTTCAGCGGCGGATCAACCGCAGATCGGTCACGAAGTCCTGCGGTTCGCCGATGTCGATCCTCGCGAAAGACGGGTGCAGCGGGTTGAGCAGAACGTTGACTTCGGCGGGGATCACGGCGCTGGGCACAGCCAACGCCGCACTCGATCGGCGCTGCACCCAGGCGTTGCCGATGGCCTGGAGTTGCTCCCGGGCGGCGGGCTTGCGCCAGTCCGCAGGCAACTGGTCCGGCGTCACGCGTTCGATCTTCAGATGGCTCGGCAGGGTCGCGGCAATCATCACGTAGCGAGCCCGCAAAGGCTCGTCCTGCACCAGCATTTCGAGCATCGCGAGCGACTGACTGCCGGCGGTGTAGACCACCGGCACGCCCTTGCCGTTCCAGCGCCCGCCATACAGCCCGGCACCTTCGCCCGAGAACGCGGATGGGACAAAACGGGCCGTGAGCAGCCGCCAGACCGTGAGCATCAGGCGAACACGCCATGCTCGATCCGACCGAGCGTGTCGAATACGCTGCCGGCGCCGATCTCGGTGTCGAGCAACGACAGCGGCGTCTGGCGCGACAAGGCGGCATTGGGCGACTTCAACCAGTCGAGTGCAGGATCGAGTCCCTCGAAGACTTGCTCTGCGCGCTCGATCACGCGGGCAAGCCGGACCAGCTTGGCCGTTTCCTCGCTGTTGAGCAGGCCTTCTTTTTTTCGCCGTGCCAGCGTGCGTTCGGGAATGCCCAAGATCGACGCCAGCTCCGATTGCGTGATGCGCAGGCTCTTGGTCAGGGCATCGATGGCCGCCGAGGAAATGCCCTGGCGAATGATGGGCACCCAATCCAGCGCCGTGCGGGGCTTGGCATGAAGAACACCGCGCCCGCCCAGAAGAGTCTGGGCGGCGGTGGCGGATGCAGCGAGGGCGGAAGTCATGCGGGTGCTCCTGTGAGGTCGGGCGATTGACCGGCCATATGTTGACCTGCCAAACTGCCATTTGGCACCAATTTTAAGCCAAAATGGCAGCTTTCCAAGGCCGTGGATGGCGCCGAGCGCAACGGCTCAGCCGACGCACAGGCGTCGCCACGCCAGCCACGGCAGGCGCAGCACGAAGCCGAGAAAAAGCCGTGTGTGCATCCACGTCAGGAGGATGTTGTCGCGCAGGTAATTGAAGTGCGAGACGCCGCCTTGCGCGGCGCTCAGATAACGCACCGGCGCAGGCAGGTTGATGGCCGGCACGCCGTGCCAGCTCAGGCGCACCACGGCCTCGGGGTCGAAGTCGAAGCGACGCATCCACGGCTGCCGGCGCATCACGGCGCGCAGCGGCGCGATCGGATAGACGCGAAAGCCGTACAGCGAGTCGCCGATGCCGGCCCAGAGCGTTTCCAGATTCGCCCAGGCGTTCGACACCTTGCGCCCCTGCACGCGCAGAGAGGGCGCGCTGGCGTCGAACACCGGCACGCCGAGCACCATGGCCAGCGGATGCTGCAGCGAGATCGTCATGAAGGCGGGAATGCGCTCGGCGGGATGCTGGCCGTCGGAGTCCATGGTGAGGGCGTGGGTGTAGCCGGCTGCTGCGGCGGCGTCGAGGCCGTGCAGCACGGCGGCACCTTTGCCGCGGTTCTCGGGCAGCAGCAGGACGTGCAGTTGCGGGTCAGTCGCGGCCAGGGCCTGCAGGCCTGCGGCGGTGCCGTCGCTGCTGCCATCCACCACCACCCACACCGGCGCCCATTGCGCACGCGCGGCCAGAACGGTGGCGTAGACCGCAGGGCCGGGGTTGTAGCTGGGGATGAGGACGAGGTGGGTGGCGCTCGGCTGCGGACCGTCAGGTGGCATGCGGGCATCAACCGTCGGCGCAGTCTTGGTCATCGGTCGAAGCAGCGCAGTGTGGATCGGTGGCGTCGTTTTGCGGCAGCAGGCGGGGCAGCATGGCATGGGCCAGTGCGTCCTGGAAATAGAGCTCGAGGGCGACGGCGAAGGCCTGCACGTCCTGCGGCGGATCGAAACGCTTGCCCAGTCGCACACGGTAGGTGATGGGCAGCAAGGGGCGCTGCAACAAGGGCCAGCCCTTGGTGAGGAAGGGCGAATCGGTCTCGATGAACACGGTTTGCACCGGCACTTGAGCCTGCTTGGCAATGAGCCCGACACTGCCACGCACCGGGCCGACGGGCCGCGCCGCGCTGCGCGTGCCCTCGGGGAAGAGCAGCAGGTGATGGCCGTCGTGCAGATCGGCCACGGCGAGGTGGATCATGTTGCGCAGCGCGTCGTTGCGGATGTAACGCGCCAGGCGCGCACCGGCGCCGAGCGAAGGGTTGTCGAGGATATCGGCCTTCATGATGCAGGCCAGGCCCGGCAGGCGGGAGATGACGAGCACCGCGTCGATCAGCGAGGGATGGTTGGGCGCGACGATCATCGGCGGCTGGCCGCGCAGGGCGTCCAGCGCGGACAAGTCGAAGCGGCAGGCGCCGATGGCCGCCAGCGTGCGCAAGTACCCGCGAAACGCCGTGTGAATCAGCCAGCGGCCGAACGCCAACCCGGCACGGCGCGGCAGCAGGTAGTACAGCGGAACGGCCAGCAGCGACCACAGCAGGCCCAGCGCACCGAGCAGGCCCAGGCCGAAATACACCCGCAGCGCGTCCCACACCTGGCGCGGCAAGCCGGGAGCATCGGGATCGTGCGAGATCACATCGTCATTCATGGCTGTCGACCATTTCGGAGGATTGTCCCAGGATCCACGCGACGCCGACGCCAGCCGTGAG
Organism: Betaproteobacteria bacterium; assembly: GCA_028871675.1. Taxonomy (GTDB): domain Bacteria; phylum Pseudomonadota; class Gammaproteobacteria; order Burkholderiales; family Burkholderiaceae_C; genus Thiomonas_A. The sequence goes on along the minus strand of JAGWMO010000017.1, from coordinate 63,558 downwards.
ATTGCGGCTGCGGCGCATCAAGGGGCTGTCGGCAAAAACGGCGCCGCTCAGGTTGTCGTAACGGGCGAACCCGCCCACCCAGAAGCCGGGGAAGCGCTTGCTTAAGGCCACGGTGAGCTGGCTACCAGCGTAGCCGCCGGATACTGCGTAGGCCGCTCGTGTGGCCGTGGCGTCAGCCGAAGCCACGCCGTAATACGTCTGGTTGTAGCTGCGGTCGGCGACTAGCGGGCCGGTCTGCAGGCCCAGGCTCCAGCCGCTCAGCCCGGCAACGTCGGCCATGTCGAGATTGAGCACCGGGGCGAGCAGCCAGCCCACTTGGCGCGGATGCCACGCCACGCTGACGACGGTGCGCAGCGGCACGCGAAAGTCCAGACGCATGCGCTGCACCGCCGACTGCCAGAGATGCACCTCGATCGCGGGGCCGAACTGGATCGTGGGCTTGAGATCAGGCATGCCGCTGCGGGCGACATTGTCGGTGCTGTTGACAGGCGGCGAGGCGCTCAGGCTCAGGTAGGAATCGACGCGCTCGGTGTCGAACAGGTGCGCCTGAAAACCGTTGCGTCCGGCCTTGAAGATCTCGCCACGGTAGACGAAATACGGAGCCGGCACGATGTCGTTGCGCTGCTGGTCCGCGCCGGGATAGTCGGGAAAGCTGAGGACACCCAGGCCGAGACCGACCTCCCACAGCGGCTTTGGCGCCACTTGGGCGGTGGCTGGTCCAAGGCCGGCCAGCAGCGCCACCAAGGCAAGGCCAAGCTGGGTTCGACCCTTCAGCATGCAAACTCCTGCGACGTGGGCAAGGCCACAGCTTCGATTTCCACCAACAGATCCGCCCGGCAGATGTCCGCCTGCAAATACAGCGCCCGCAGCGCGCCGCCAACTGCGTGTCGCAGCTCGGCCTGGATCACCGGCTGATCGGCTGCGTGGCGGACATACACCTTGTAGTGCAAGTCTTGCAGCGTCAGGCCCTGAGCACCCTGGGTGCCGGACTGTCGCAGCACGGCGTCGATGTTGCGCAGAATCTCGCGCGTCTGCTCCACCACGTCACCATGGTGCAGTGTGCGGTGGCCGACGATGCTGGCGGTGCCGGAAATGAACAGTGCCGGATGACCGGCGATGCAGGCCAGGTTGGCGCGCGAAAACGTGGGCGCGCGTGGGCCGTAATCGGCCGGGTAGTCATAGGCGCTGAGTTGGCGCGGGTTTTCGATGGCCACCGGCGGCCGGCGGCCGGCGATGAAGTACACCACCAGTGGCGCGCTGCCCGCCGCCCCCAGCGCGCTGGCCGAGGGCACACTGGAGCCACCGACATGGCGGCCGTGGGCGAGAAAGGCGTCTTGGCGGCCGATGTTGAACTGGCGGTAATGCTCCAGCCCGGCGCTTTCGCGGTTGATGTCGGGGATATGGTTCCACACGCGCAACAGGTGAGGAAAGCCGAGCGTCTCGATGGCGCCGAACAACTCGTCATAAATCAGCTCGGTGGCGCGTTGCATGGGGGGTGATTGCCCGGCGGCAGCAGCGCACCAGATCTCGCCGGTGCCCCGGCCTGGGAGGCTGGCGTCGATCACTGGCGCCCGCTGCGCTTCAAGCTCGTCAGCCGCCAGCGTCAGCTCACCGAACAACACCGCATCGTTGCAGCGCCAGCGCAGTCGGCCATGTGCGCCGGCACGCAGCGGCGCGTCGCTGATCCAGACTTCGCTCCAGACTTCACCCGAAACCGCGCCTTGCCGCAGTGCTTGTACCTGAACCTGCGCGAGCGGCAAGTCCAGCCCGGTCAACGCCTGCGGCAACGCGCTGCCGAAACAGGCAGCCCCGAGCACCCTGCGCAGCCAGGCGGCAGGCTGCGCCGCGAGTTCCGAGGCGGGCAGCAGCAGCAGTTGCAAGGCCGATGTGGCGGCCATCACCCGCCCGTGACGCCGGGCAGGGATTCCACCCGGATTTGCTGCTTGCGCAGCCCGCGGGCGCGCCATGACCGGGCCAGATGCCGCACGGAAATCAGGTGGAAGAGACCCTTGAGCAGGCGAACCGAACCCCAGATGGGGGTGGTGCCGAAAATGTCGCCAGCCAGCACTGACAGCAACGCCTCCTTCATGCGCCAGATATTGCGCGGGCCCATGAACAGGTCGCGCATGGTGGGGTGATTGACACGGTAGATGAACCAGGAGAACTGGCGCGGGCCATGGCGCAGGCCACGGTCGAAACGGGCCAGCGCCTGCGCCGCCCTGGCCGGCTCGCGCAGGCAGGTTTCCACGGCGTCGGCGGCCATGAAGCCGCCCTGCATGGCCAACATCACCCCGGAGGAAAACACGGGGTCGATGAAGGCGTAGGCATCGCCGATCAGCAGGTAATTGGGGCCATGGGTGTGGTCGCTGCTGTAGGAAAAATTGCCGGTGGCTTCGACCTCTGTCACACGGGTTGCGGCGCGGAGCCGGGCTGACAGGTCGGGAGACATGGCGATGGTGTCGGCGAAGAACTGGTCGAGCGGTTTGTCGCGGGTCTTGAGGTAGTACGGCCAGACCACCGCGCCGATGCTGGTGGCGCCGTCGGCCAGCGGAATCAGCCAAAACCAGCCATGCTCGAACCAGACGATGGTGACGTTGCCCTGTGCCTTGCCATCCAGTCGTTGCACGCCGGCAAAGTGGGCGAACAGAGCGGCACTGTTGTGCCTCGGGTCGCGGTGCTTGGCCTTGAGGCGACTGGCGAGAAAGGTGTCACGGCCCGACGCATCGATGACCATGCGCGCGGTCCAGCTGGATTGGGTGCCGTCATCGTGCGTGGCGCTGACCACGGCGCCCCGCGCCTCGGGCAGGAACCGCACATCGTGCACCGTGCAGCCTTCCATCACGTCGGCGCCTTTGCGCGCAGCGTTACGGATCAGGATGTGATCGAACTCCGAGCGCCGCACCTGATAAGCCATGGGCATGGACTTGTCCCAGGCATCGGCGAACTCATAGGTCTGGGTGTGTTGCGCATGCCAGGGCGAGACGAACTCGGCGCCCCATTTCTCCATGCCGATGGCTTTGACCTGTGCCGCAACGCCAAGTTTGTCCAGCAACGGCAGGTTGGCGGGCAGCAGCGACTCGCCGATGTGAAAACGCGGGTGATGGTCCTTCTCCAGCAGCGCCACGCGCAGTCCGCGTTCGGCCAGCAGCGCAGCCGCCGTCGACCCACCCGGACCCGCGCCGATGATGAGAACATCAACCGATTGCTGCGTTGAGGTCGTGGCGGGCGTGGCCTGTGTGGCCAGTGCCGCGCCTGCGCCGTGCGTATCTGCCGCCATGGAATCCTCTGAGGACCGGATCAAACCAGTCGGTGGCTGCCGCGTGGAGGTGGGCAGGGGAAACTCCGCAAACAAGCTGCCCGCCGTGAACGGCCAGTTACTGTGTACGCATTTTAGAGAGTCCAGTCAGGCACGAGCTGCTTGGATCACCCGTGCGGCGCGACACGAACCCCCGCTCCAACGATGGCGCGCGCCACATACACATCACCCGCGCCGGCCGGCGCCGCTTCAACGGGCGGCGTCAGCGCTTGCGCCCACCCAGCAGCCCACCCAGCACACCGCGGATGATTTCGCGGCCCACCGTGCTGCCGATGCTGCGCGCGGCCGACTTGGCCAAGGCTTCGAGCAACGAATCCTTGCGGCCGGTCCCGCTGCCGAAGCCGCCCAGGCCGCCAAGCCAGCCGCCCGAGGCCTGGCCGCCCGTGGAGGGGGGCGGCGTGGCCTGGTCGGGCGCGTTCGTGGGCGCTGGCTGCGCAGCGACGCGGCCCTTGAGCAGTTCGTAGGCGGATTCGCGGTCCACCAGCTTTTCATACACCCCGGCCACCAGCGAGCCCTGCATCAGCGCGCGGCGTTCGTCGGGCGTGATGGGGCCGATGCGGCTGCCGGGAGCCAGCATCCATGCCCGCTCGGTCGGCGACGGTCTGCCCTTGTCGTCGAGCAGGGACACCAGGGCCTCGCCCACCGCGAGTTCGGTGATGGCCTGCGCGATGTCCAGCCCGGCATTGGGGCGCATGGTCTCGGCCGCCGTCTTCACCGCCTTCTGGTCGCGCGGGGTGAAGGCGCGCAGCGCGTGCTGGATGCGGTTGCCGAGCTGGCCGAGCACGGCGTCGGGGATGTCCAGCGGGTTCTGCGTGACAAAGAACACCCCCACCCCCTTGGAGCGAATCAAGCGAACCACCTGCTCGATCTTGTCCAGCAAAGGCTTGGGCGCATCGTTGAACAGCAGGTGCGCTTCATCGAAAAAAAACACCAGTTTGGGCTTGTCGGGATCGCCGATTTCGGGCAAGCGCTCGAACAATTCCGACAGCATCCACAACAGGAACGTGGCATAGACGCGGGGCGACTGGTAGAGCTTGTCCGCAGCGAGGATGTTGACCATGCCGCGGCCGTTGCCGTCGGACTGGATCAGGTCGTCGATGTTGAGCATGGGCTCGCCGAAAAACTTGTCGGCGCCCTGGGTTTCGAGCTGGAGCAGACCACGCTGGATCGCGCCCACGCTGGCAACGCTGATATTGCCGTATTCGGTGGTGAACTGCGCTGCGTTGTCACCCACTTCCTGCAGCATGGCGCGCAGGTCCTTGAGGTCGAGCAGCAGCAAACCGTTGTCGTCGGCGATCTTGAACACCAGATTGAGCACCCCGGTCTGCGTCTCGTTGAGCTGCAGCAGACGTGCCAGCAGCAGCGGCCCCATGTCGGAGATGGTGGCGCGAATGGGGTGGCCCTGCTCGCCGAACACGTCCCACAGGGTCACGGGGCAGGCCGCAAAAACAGGCTCGGGCAAACCCACGCTTTTCAGGCGCTCGGCCAGTTTGGGGCTGGAGCTTCCAGGCTGCGAGATGCCGGTGAGATCGCCCTTCACATCGGCCATGAACACCGGCGTGCCGATGCGCGAGAACGCCTCGGCCAACACCTGCAGGCTGACCGTCTTGCCGGTCCCGGTGGCGCCGGTGATGAGACCGTGGCGATTGGCCAGGGGTGGCAGCAGCGGGCATTGCACGGCGCCGTGCTGGGCGATGAAGATGGGATCGGACATCGGGAATCTCGCAAATGAGGGGCCGTAAAATGCCGGCGACTTTGGACGATTCAGTCTAAGGCAATGACAAAACCTGAGGCGCCGCGCGCCGGGAGCGAACACTATGGCCGGCCATTCCAAATGGGCCAACATCCAGCACCGCAAAGGCCGTCAGGACGAAAAACGCGGCAAGGTCTGGACCAAGATCATTCGTGAGGTGACGGTTGCCGCCAAGCTCGGCGGCGGCGACGTGGCCACCAACCCGCGCCTGCGCATGGCCATGGACAAGGCGCGCGAAGCCAACATGCCGGCCGACAACCTCAGGCGCGCAGTCGACCGCGGCACCGGCAACCTGGACGGCGCGCACTACGAGGAAATCCGCTACGAAGGTTACGGCCCGGGCGGCGCCGCCCTGATCATCGACTGCATGACCGACAATCGCGTGCGCACCGTGGCCGAGGTGCGGCATACGCTGTCCAAGCTTGGCGGCAACCTGGGCACCGAAGGCTCGGTGGCATTCCAGTTCAAACATTGCGGCCAGTTCCTGTTCGCGCCGGGCACGAGCGAGGACAAGGTGATGGAAGCCGCGCTCGACGCCGGGGCGGAGGACGTGAACACGCTGGACGACGGCTCGATCGAAGTCATTTGCGATCCGCACGATTTCGAGGCGGTGGGCAAGGCCTTCGTGACCGCCGCGCTCAAGCCCGAACTGGCCGAGCTCGGCATGAAGCCCAGCGTGGACGTGGAACTGGCCGGTGACGACGCCGAGCGCATGCACAAGCTGGTGGACGCGCTCGAAGACCTCGACGACGTCCAGCGCGTGGACCACAACGCCATCCTGCCCTGAACGCCCCTCTGCCCGGCCACGCCTCCTGCATCCAACACGCACATGAAAATCCTGGTCATCGGCTCGGGCGGGCGCGAACATGCCCTGGCCTGGAAGCTGGCGCAATCACCGCGCGTCAAGAAGGTGTATGCCGCACCCGGCAATGGCGGCACGGCAACCGAAACGCGGGTGGAGAACCTGCCCATCACCGACCCGCAGCAACTGGCCGATTTCTGCATTGCCGAGGACATCCACTTCACCGTGGTCGGCCCCGAAGCGCCACTTGCGGCCGGCATCGTCGACTATTTCCGCATGCGCCGCCTGCGCATCTTCGGCCCGACGCAAGGCGCGGCCCAGCTAGAGAGCTCCAAGGCTTTCGCCAAAGCCTTCATGGCGCGTCACGGCATTCCCACCGCGGCCCACCGTACCTTCAGCGACGCACTTGAGGCGCACGCCTACATCGACACCCACGGCGCACCGCTGGTGGTCAAAGCCGACGGCCTGGCCGCCGGCAAGGGCGTGGTCGTGGCTCTCAGCCTGGCCGACGCGCATGCCGCCGTGGCCGACATGCTGGAGCACAACACCTACGGCGTGCAGCATGGCGAAGGCGGCGCGCGGGTGGTGATCGAAGATTTTCTCGATGGCGAGGAAGCCAGCTTCATCGTGCTGGTGGATGGCCGCAACGTCGTTCCCCTGGCCTCCAGCCAGGACCACAAGCGCCTGCAGGATGAAGACCGCGGACCCAACACCGGCGGTATGGGCGCATACTCGCCGGCCCCGGTGGTGACGCCCGAAGTGCATGCGCGGGTGATGCGCGAAGTCATCCTGCCCACGGTGCAGGGCATGGCCGCCGAGGGACACGACTACACCGGCTTTCTCTACGCCGGGCTGATGATCGACCCGCAAGGCCACGCCAAGACCCTGGAGTTCAACTGTCGCCTCGGCGACCCCGAAACCCAGCCCATCCTGATGCGCCTGAAAAGCGATCTGGTGACCGTGTTCGACGCGGCCATCGACGGCAAGCTCGACAAGCTGGAACTGCAATGGGACCGGCGCACCGCGCTGGCCGTGGTCATGGCCGCGCCCGGCTACCCCGAAGCCCCTCGCCTGGGCGGCCCCATCGGCGGCATCCCCAAACACGCGGACGATCTGCATGTCTTCCACGCCGGCACGCGGCTGGAGGGCGGGCAGGTGCATGTCAGCGGCGGGCGCGTGCTGGCCGTGACCGCCCTGGGCGACTCGGCGCGCATGGCGCAAACCCGCGCCTATGTCGGCGTGCGCCAGATCGCCTTCGAGGGCATGCAGTTCCGGCAGGACATCGGCTGGCGGGCGATCAAGCGCTGAGCGCCGCAGATCTGCATCCCTGCCAGCGCGGGGCTGAACAGCGTCGAAGAGTCCGCCGGCCCGCAGACCGGCCGCCTGCCCGCACGCCTTGAGCCGGGCTCAGATGGCGCCCTGCTGCCGCAATGCGACGATGTCCGCCGCCGTCCATCCCGCCTCGTGCAAGACTTCCTCGTTGTGCGCACCCAGCTCCGGCCCGAGCCAGCGCGTGCCGCCTGGGGTGAGCGACAAGCGGGGGGCTGGTGTGGGAATCTCGACCGAAGCACCATCGGCCAAGTGGTGGCGCTGGAACATGCCCCGCGCCTGGAATTGGGGATCTTGAACGATGTCCTTGATGCTGTAGATGCGGCTGGCGGGCACCTCGGCAGCGCGCATGGTCAGCACGATGGAATCGGCGTCGTGCTGACCGGCCCAGGCCTGGATGGCGGCGTCGATCTCGCCGACGCGCTGCATGCGGCCCTGATTGCTGGCCAGGCCAGTATCTTCGGCCATGTCGATGCGGCCGATGGCGCGCATCAGGCGCTTGAAAATGGCGTCGCCGTTGCCGGAAATCTGCACCCATTCGCCACTCTGGCTGCGGTACACGTTCGACGGCGTGATGCCGGGAATGCTCGTGCCCGTGCGCTCGCGCACGGTGCCGTCGGCGCTGTACTCCATCAGCGTGCTCTCCAGCAGGTTGAACACGCTCTCGGTCAGCGCCACGTCCACCACCTGGCCTTCTCCACCGCTGCTGCCGTTCCAGCGCCCGCCGGTGGCGTCTCGGTGGCGCAGCGCCATGAGCGCGCCCATGGTGGCATGCAACGCAGCGATGGAATCGCCCAGCGACAAATTGGCGCGCATGGGCGGCCGATCGGGGTCGCCGATGAGGTAGCGCATGCCGCCCATGGCCTCGGCAATCGCGCCGAAGCCGGGCTGCTGGCGCATCGGCCCGGTCTGGCCGAAACCGGAAATGCGCACCATCACCAGACTGGGGTTGACGGCACGGAGTTGGTCCCAGCCGAGGCCGAGTTTTTCCAGTGTGCCGGGACGCATGTTCTCCACCAGCACATCGGCCCGCGCCGCCAGGCGCAGCACAACGTCACGGCCCTTCGAGTGCTTGAGGTTGACGGTGATGCAACGCTTGTTACGCGCCTGCGCCGCCCACCACAACGAGGTGCCGGCATGCAGCTTGCGCCAGGTGCGCAAGGGATCGCCGCCGGGGTCGCCGCCTTGCGCGGGAGATTCGATCTTGACCACGTCCGCGCCGAACTCGGCCATCAGCCGGGTGGCGAACGGTCCGGCGATGAGGCTGCCGAGTTCCACGACGCGCAACCCCGCCAGCGGGCCCGGGCCGGTCCCTGCGGCAGGCTGCGCGGGCGCTGGGGCATCAGCCATAGAACGGGGCGAACAAGACGGCGACGTTGACCAGCACGGCGAGGAACCAGACCGTGGAGCGCAGGCTGGCGCGATCGTTCACGTACAGCCAGAGGTAGACGGCGCGCAACGCCACCCAGGCCATCAGCAGGGCGTTGACCACGGCCAGATCGGCATGGCCGTAGAGCGCGAACAAGGTGGCGGCGAACAGGAAAGGCAGCGCTTCGAAGGTGTTGGCCTGCGCCGCGTTGGCCCGCCTGCGACGCGGGTCCGGATGACTCTCGAGCCAGGCGCGCGGCTCGTTGTTGTCGTAGCGGTTGGTCTTGGCGCGGAAGGCCCCGGATTTGGCGATGCCTGCTGCGACGATGGGCAGGAGCGCGGCGATGAGCACAAGCGTGGCGGTGAGCAGCATGGGATGGGGTCGGGCGGCGTCGGGGAAGGCTGATTATGCGTGAGCACAGCGCGCAAAAAACAAGGGCCGACATGGCCGGCCCTTGGTGCTGCTGAACTGACGTCAGGCGATGTCGTTCAACGCGCGCTCGCGCGTCCCGTCAGCCCGCGTAATCGGCCGCGACCGTCGCGTCCTTGTCGTTGGTCATGCCCAGGAACCGAACCACGAGGGTGGCAATGACAGCCACGACGAAGTTCACGACCAACGCATACAGGCCGATATAGGCCGGAATCACCATGCCGGCGAGGTGCAGCGCATAGCCCGAAGTCTTGAAGCCGTTGAGCGAGGCCGCCCAGATCCCCCAAGCCAGTCCGGCGGCCCAACCCAGCAGCAGCGCCTTGGCATCGAACCAGCGGGTGTAGATGCCGGAGACGATGGCCGGGAAGGTCTGCAGGATGAGAATGCCGCCCAGCAGTTGCAACTGAATGGCATAGGTCAAGGGCAGGAAGATGATGAACAGCAGCGCGCCGAACTTGACCACCAGGGACACCAGCTTGGCCATGTCGGTTTCTTTCTGTGCCGAACATTGCGGGTTGATGTAGGGCTTGTAGATGTTGCGGGTGAACAGGTTCGCCGCCGCGATCGACATGATGGCCGCCGGCACCAGCGCACCAATGGCCACAGCCGCGAAACCCACCCCGACGAACCAACTCGGGAAGTAGTGCAACAGCAGACCGGGCATGGCGAACTGCGGGCCGTACTGCTTGAAGTACGGTGCCAGGTCAGGCAGTTTGGCGATGCCGGAGGCATAGGCCACATAGCCGAGCATGGCGATCAAGCCCAGCACGAAGGAGTACGCCGGCAGGAACACCCAGTTGCGCCGCAGGGTGTTGGGGCCCTTGGCGGCAAGCACCGCGGTGGTGGCATGCGGGTAGAGCATGAGCGCCAGCGCCGAGCCGAAAGCCAGGGTGCCGTAGAACGACATCAGCCCGGTATTGCCGTCCTTGATCGGCGGCAGCAGCAACTTTTTCGCCGGAATGGCAGCGAAGATGTTGCCGAAGCCGCCCATCTTGATCGGCACGATGACGATGAGCGCGATCACCGTGATGTAAACCAGCAGGTCTTTCACCACGGCGATGGACGCTGGCGCCCGCAGGCCGCTGGTGTAGGTGAACGCCGCCAGAATGACGAAGGCGATGATCAGCGGCAGTTCGCCCATCAGCCCTTGCCCGGTGGGGAAGCCCAGGCCGCCGATGACCACCTGGATACCCACCAGTTGCAACGCGATGTAGGGCATGGTGGCAACGATGCCGGTGACGGCGATCGCCAACGCCAGCCCCGGGCTGTTGTAACGCCCGGCGATGAAGTCCGACGCGGTGATGTAGTTGTGCTTGCGCGCCACCATCCACAGTCGGGGCAGGATGGCAAACACCAGCGGGTACACCAGCACGGTGTAGGGCAGCGCAAAGAAGCCCAGGGCGCCGGCACCGAACACCAGGGCCGGCACGGCGATGAAGGTGTAGGCGGTGTAAAGATCACCGCCGATGAGGAACCAGGTGATCCACGCTCCAAAGCGGCGCCCACCCAGGCCCCACTCGTGCAGGTGCGACATATCGCCCTTGCGCCAGTGCGCCGAGACGAAACCCAGCACGGTGATGAACAGGAACAGACCGATGAAAACGACGGTTGCGACGATGTTCATGGCGTTCAGTCTCCGCTACCAGCTGGCACGACCATCTTGTAGACGATGGCGATGAACACACCGGACAACGGCACCCACATCAGTTGCCACCAGTAGAAGAAGGGAATGCCGAAGAGACTGGGTTCGAGCACGTTGAAATAGGGCACGATGAGCACGGCAACGCAGGGAATCGCCAGCAGGATGACCTGCAGCGGCCCGAGCTTGCGCACCGAGTTGGGCTTGGACATGAATGTCGTCTCCAAAGTTGAATGCTGCGGGATCTCCGCAGATGGTTGGCGCTTCGGGCGAGTGATGCCGGTCGCGCTTATTCGTCAAAGGTTAGATTCAAACGCGACAGAATCTCAGTGACGAAATGTGAACGCGGTAACGACTCGTCATGTTTTAAGGGTAATCACGGGCCATCGAAGTGCAACAGCGCCACACCCCACGCCTGGCCATCCGCGGCGGCTCACCTCACCGGGCTTACGCCCGCCACTGGTCCCAGGCCTTTTCCACGCGCTTGACCGACACCGGCGTGGGCGTGCGCAATTCCTGCGCGAACAGGGCGACACGCAACTCCTCCAGCATCCAGCGCAGCTCCACGAGTCGCGGGTCGGGGCTGGCACCCCCCTGTTGCGCCTGTTGCAGTTCGCGCCTGAGCCGCGCCAGCACAGGCGCCATCTCGGCCTGGCGCTGCGTGTCGCGCGCAGGGTCGGCGCGAAACTTGTCCAGGCGCAGTTGCACCGCCTTGAGGTAGCGCGGCAGATGCGCGCGCCGGGAGGCGGGCAATTCGAGCATGAAGCGCTTGGGCAGCAGGGCTTGGAGCTGCGCGATGATGTCGGCATGCAGCGTCGCTTGCGGTTTGAAGGCAACGAGCTTCTTGCTGGCGGCATGCCATTCGGCGAGGATGGTTGCGGCCAGACGGCCCATGTCCTGCACCAGCAACTGCAGCCGCGGACGGCCGGCGGCGAGACGCTCGGCGAAGCTGGCGGCATTCGCCGGCAACGGGTCGGCAAGAAACGCCAGGTCGAGCGCGGCGTCCTGGATTTGCCGGCGCAAATCATCGGCCGAGCCCAGCGGCATGTACTGCATGGCGGCCTGCTGGAAACCCGGCAGGTTTTTCTCGGCCGCCTTCAACGGCTCGCGCAGTTGCAGCGCGAACAGGCGTCGCAGGCCTTCGCGGTGCGCCCGGCTTGCCGCCTCAGGGGTGTCGAACACGTCGAACTGCACATGGTCACCTCGGTCGATCAGAGCCGGAAAGCCCACCAGGATTTGCTGCCCACGACGCATTTCCAGCAGCTCGGGGAGTTCGCCAAACGTCCACTCGGTGTAGCGCGGTTCGGCCTGCGCCGAGGCCGGAGCGCGGGCCTCGGCCGGCCGAATGTCGCGCGGATGCGTACGGCTCTCGGCCAGCGCCATCGGTGGCGCATCAAGGCCGTTCGCCGAGTCCAGTTCCACGTCCTGCGCGCTTTGCGACCGCACGGCGTCCTGGAATGCGGTGCGGGCAGCATCGGCGAGATCGACGCGCAAACGGCTGAGGTTGCGGCTCATGCCCAGTTGACGGCCTTGCGGGTCGATCACCCGCAGGTTGAACAGCACATGCGGACCCAGGGTGTCGAGCTTGAAGTCTTCCGGGCGCGGAATCAGCCCGGTGTGCTCACGTACCAGGGCCCGCACCGCGTCGAGCAACTCGCCCTGGGCGTAGCGTTCGGGCGTGCTCAGGGTCGCAGCGAAGCGGCGCACGGTGTCGGGCAGCGGCACCAGGCGCGAGCGCAGTTTTTGCGGCAAGCTCTTGAGCAGCGCGGTGAGCTTGTCGGCCAGCATGCCGGGCACCAGCCAGGCCAGGCGCTGCTCGGGAATCTGGTTGAGTGCGGCCAGCGGTACGGTGGCCGTCACGCCGTCGCGCGTGCCACCAGGATCGAAGCTGTAGGCCAGCTGCAACTCCAGCGCACCGATGCGCAGGCGCATGGGGAAGGCCTCGGTGGTGATGCCGGCAGCTTCGTGGCGCATCAGAGCCTCGCGCTCCAGAAACAGCAGGCGCGGCTGGGCCTTGCTGGCCTGGCGATACCAGGTGTCGAAGCTGGTGCCGCCAAACACGTCGGCTGGAATGAATCGCTCGTAAAAGGCTTCGATCAAGGCTTCGTCCACCAGCACGTCGCGCCGCCGCGCCTTGTCTTCCAGCGCCTCGACCTGGGTAATGAGCTTGCGGTTGTGGGCAAAAAACGGCCAGCGGCAATCCCACTCGCCCTCCACCAGGGCGTGGCGGACGAACAGCTCGCGTGCCTGCGCCGGATTCACGCGGCCGAAGTCGATGCGGCGCTGGTTGTAGACCACCAGGCCATACAGCGTGGCACGCTCGAACGCCACCACCTGCGCCGGCGTCTTTTCCCAATGCGGCTCCAGCAGGGTTTTCTGCAGCAGGTGCGCGCCGACGCGCTCGATCCACGACGGCTCGATGCGCGCCACGCCGCGCGCGTACAACCGCGTCGTTTCCACCAGTTCCGCCGCCATCACCCAGCGCCCGGCCTTGCGGCCGATGGGCGATGACGGATGGATGAGGAATTTGATGCCGCGCGCGCCCAAATAATGCGGCCCGTCATCCGCCTTGCAGCCGACATTGCCGAGCAGACCGGCCAGCAGGCTGAGGTGGATGTTTTCATCACTGGCCGCAAGAGCTGGAATCGCTCCGAGGTCGCCCCTCGCGGTTCCCGCCCCCCGAGGGGACAAATCGAGCTTGGGGCTGAGCGCCGCCTTGGGGCGGCCCGGCGCTTGACTTGGATCGACCCGCCACCCCTGCTCCGCCGCCACGGTTAGCAACTGGCTGTGGATGTCGTGCCACTCGCGCATGCGCATGGGTGAGAGGAACTCGGCGCGCAACTGATCGTGCAGCTTGCGGTTGGATTTTTTATGCGCCACCAGCGCGTGGTAATGCGCCCAAAGCTTCAGCCAGCCCGCCAGTTCAGACGTTCCCTCGACGAAGCGGCGGTGCGCGGTGTCGGCTGCTTCCTGTTTGTCGGCTGGGCGCTCGCGCGGGTCTTGCACGGCGAGGGCGGCGGCGATGATCAGAACTTCTTGCAAGGCGCCAAGCCGGCGCGCTTCCAGAACCATGCGGCCCAGGCGCGGGTCCAGCGGCAAGCGGGCAAGCTCGCGGCCCACCTCGGTGAGCTGGTTTTGCGCATCCACCGCACCCAGTTCGACGAGCAACTGGTAGCCGTCGGCAATGGCTTTGCGTGGTGGCGGGTCGATGAAGGGAAACTGCTCGACCCCCTCCAGCCCCAGCGCCTGCATGCGCAGAATCACCGCAGCCAGCGAGGAGCGCAGGATTTCGGGGTCGGTGAAACGTGGGCGGGCATTGAAATCGGCCTCGTCATACAGCCGGATGCAGATGCCGTTGGCCATGCGGCCACAGCGCCCCGCGCGCTGGTTGGCCGCCGCCTGGCTGACCGGCTCGACCTGTAACTGCTCGACCTTCTGCCGGTAGCTGTAGCGCTTCACCCGCGCGTTGCCGGCATCGATCACATAGCGGATGCCGGGAACCGTGAGCGAGGTTTCCGCCACGTTCGTCGCCAGCACCACGCGCCGTGCGCCACCGCTTTGGAATACGCGGTCCTGCTCGGCCTGCGACAGGCGCGCGTACAGCGGCAGGATGTCGACGCCGCGCCGCGCGGTGTCGAGATGGTGCTTGCGCAGCGCTTCGGTGGCGTCGCGGATTTCGCGCTCGCCGGGCAGGAACACGAGGATGTCGCCGCTGCCTTCGCGCCAGAGTTCGTCCACCGCGTCGCAAATGGCGGCGTGCAGGTCGCGCTCCTCGCGCTGCGCCTGCGCACGGGGGGCCAGTTCGGCGGCAGCGGGTGCGCCAGCACGGGCCTGGACATCCACACCATAGGGGCGCCAACGGATGTCGACCGGATACAGCCGGCCCGAGACTTCGATGACCGGAGCAGGCACGGACGGCCCCCTCGCTCCGCTTTGCGCCGCACCGCAGCCCTCCAAGAGGGCCTCGCCCGGCTCGGGGCGGCCCGGTATCGGGCCTGGGCTGGCTTCGAAATGCCGTGCAAACCGTTCGGCATCGATGGTGGCCGAGGTGATGACGACTTTCAGGTCCGGTCGGTGTGGCAGGATGTTGCGGATGTGGCCGAGCAGGAAGTCGATGTTGAGGCTGCGCTCATGGGCCTCGTCGATGATGAGCGTGTCGTAGGCCCGCAGCAGCGGGTCGCCCTGGGTTTCGGCCAGCAGGATGCCGTCGGTCATCAGCTTGACCGAGGCCCCGGGCTGAAAGCGGTCGGCGAAGCGCACCTTGTAGCCGACATGCTCGCCCAGCGGCGAACCGAGTTCCTGGGCAATGCGTCGCGCCACCGTGACGGCCGCCAGACGGCGCGGCTGGGTATGGCCGATCAGCCCACGGCCACCCGCACCCAGGCCGCGGCCCAGGGCCAGCGCGATCTTCGGCAGTTGCGTGGTCTTGCCCGAGCCGGTCTCGCCGCAGACGATGACCACCTGATGCGCGGCGATGGCGGCAGCGATGTCGTCGCGCCGGCCGCTGACAGGCAGTTCGGCAGGAAACCGCAGCGGTGGAATCAGGTTGACGAGACGAGGCTTGGGGAGCATGAGGGCTTGGCAAAGCATCCATTTTCAGCCATGCGCCCATCATCCCGGATAATTCCAGGATGATCGAAGAACAGTCCCAGTTCGTGCAATGGCTGCGTTCCGTTGCGCCCTACATCCATGCCCACCGCGGCAAGACCTTCGTCGTCGCCATCGCCGGCGAACTGATTGCCGCGGGCAAGCTCAACGCTCTGGTGCAGGACGTGGCCCTGCTGGCGGCGATGGGCGTGCGCATCGTCCTCATCCATGGTTTTCGGCCGCAGATCGAGGCGCAACTCAAGGAGAAAGGCGTGGGCTCGCGCTACGCCCATGGCATGCGCGTGACCGACGAGGTGGCGCTGGACGCGGCGCAAGAGGCGGCCGGGCAGTTGCGTTTCGAGATCGAGGCGACCTTCTCGCAAGGCCTGCCCAACACGCCCATGGCCGGTGCGTCGCTGCGCGTGGTGTCGGGCAATTTCATCACTGCCCGCCCGGTGGGGGTGATCGGCGGCCTGGACTTCCAGCACACCGGCCTGGTGCGCAAGGTGGACGCCCCGACCATTCAGCGCGCGCTGGAATATGGCGCCGTGGTGCTGATGTCACCCTTCGGCTTCTCGCCCACCGGCGAGGCCTTCAACCTCAGCATGGAAGACGTGGCCAGTAGCGTCGCCGCAGCGGTCAAGGCGCAGAAACTGGTGCTCGTCACGGAAGTGGACGGTGTCGTGGGCGAAGACCACCACCTGCTGCCCGAACTCACCGTGGCCCAGGCCGAAGCCCTGCTCGCCCGTCTGCCCGACCCGCAGCAGCCCACCGACACCGCCTTCTACCTGCGCCATGCCTTGCGCGCGGTGCGCGGGGGCGTGGACCGCGCCCACATCATCCCCTACGCCCTCGACGGTGCCCTGCTGCTGGAGTTGTTCACCCACGATGGCGTGGGCACGATGATTGCCGACGAGCATCTGGAGCATCTTCGCGAAGCCACGGCGGATGATGTCGGCGGCATCCTGCAGCTCATCGAACCCCTCGAAGATCAAGGTGTGCTGGTCAAGCGCAGCCGCACGGAAATCGAGCGTGACATCGCCAACTACACCGTGCTGGAGCACGACGGCATCATCTTTGGCTGCGCCGCGCTGTACCCCTATCCGGAGCACAAGACCGGCGAGATGGCCGCGCTCACGGTCGATCCTTCCGCACAGGGCCAGGGCGACGGCGAGCGCATTCTCAAACGCATCGAGCTGCAAGCCCGCGCGGCCGGACTGCAGAGCATTTTCGTGCTCACCACCCGGACCATGCACTGGTTCATCAAGCGCGGTTTCGTGCCGGTGGAGCGCGACTGGCTCCCCCCCGAACGCAGCCAGCGCTACGACGACCAGCGCCGCTCGCGCGTGCTGGTCAAGCGTCTGGTCTGAACTGCCCGAACTGCACCCGGCCGCACGGCCCTTGCGTCTTGTCGTTCCGTACTGCCGTTGCGTATGGTCCCCTCTTTCAATCGACTGGAAAACTCATGACTCGCATGGTGAATTGCGTCAAACTCTGCCGCGAGGCGGAAGGCCTGGACTTCGCCCCCTACCCCGGCGAACTCGGTAAGCGCATCTACGACAACGTCTCGAAAGAAGCCTGGCAAGGCTGGCTGAAACACCAGACCATGCTGGTCAATGAGAACCGGCTCAACCTGGCCGATGCCAACGCCCGCAAATACCTGGCACGGCAAATGGAGCGCTTCTTCTTCGGCGAGGGTGCTGATCAGCCCGTTGGTTACGTGCCGCCGACGCCGGATTGAGCGCGGCCAGACCGCTTGCTGCTGCCGCTTCCGCGCCGTCGCTCCCCGCGTGGCACGACGCAGTCTGGCACTGCGTCGTCGGGCTCGAGCCCAGCCTCGTTGAACCTGGGCCTGAGTCAGCATTGCCATAAATTTCACCGCGCGTCAATATCGGGAAAACAGGATTGGGACGACATCACCCAGCCCCCTAGCATGAAGCTGTCGAAATACTGCTACTAAGTTTCAGTATTCGTCCCGGGCCCTGCCTAGCATCGCGCAGTGCTACTCAACAGCCATCTCGGAGCCGAAATCCGGCACCACCAAGGGAGACCAATTCATGCAGCTAAAACAACTCGCCGCAGCGCTGTGCCTCGCAGGCATCATCGCCCCCGGCGCGGCCAACGCCACCGACGGTTACTTCCAGCCCGGCTACAGCGTCAAATCCGTCGGCATGGGCGGCGTGGGCATCGCGCTGCCGCAAGATGCCCTGGCCGCCGCGACCAACCCTGCCGGCATGGCGCTCATCGGCAACCGCGTCGACGGGGGCATCAGCCTGTTCAAACCGGATCGCAACGTCACCGTGTCAGGCCTGGGTCCGACAACGACCTACTCCGGCAACGACACCAGCACCTTTGTCATTCCTGAACTCGGCGTCAATCACATGCTGAGCCCAACCATGTCTGCCGGCGTGAGCATGTACGGCAACGGTGGCATGAACACGGGCTACAGCAAGCTTGGCAGTTCCGGCCTGCCGTACACCAATGGTGCTGGCGTTGACCTGACCCAGCTTTTCATCTCCCCCAGCTTCGCCATCAAACTGAATGCGAGCAATTCCATCGGTATAGCCGTCAATCTCGTGCACCAGACCTTCAGAGCCAATGGTCTGGACGCGTTTGCTCAAACAAGCGGGCCCTTCGCCAATGCCTCAACAAGTCCGAGCAACGTGACCGGCAATGGTCACGATTCATCCAACGGAGTCGGCGTGCGCATTGGCTGGATCGGCGAACTGGCTCCTGGCTTGTCGCTTGGCGCGACCTATCAGCCCAAGACCCACATGAGCAGTTTCAGCAAGTACAAGGGCTTGTTCGCGGGGGGTGGAAGCTTTGACATTCCCGCAAATTACGGGATCGGTTTTGCATGGAAGCCCAACAACCAATTGACGCTGGCAGGGGACGTCGAGCGCATTCTCTACAGCGGCGTTCCGGCCATCGGCAACACCGTCGACTGTTTCTATGCGCACATGTGCCAACTCGGCGCCTCGAATGGCCCTGGCTTTGGCTGGAAGGACATCACCGTCGTGAAACTCGGCGTCGCTTATGCAGTCGACCCCAGCCTCACGGTGCGCGCGGGCTGGAATCATTCAGATAATCCTGTTCCCAGCTCGCAGGTTCTGCTCAACACCTTGGCTCCTGGAATCGTCAAGGATCACCTCACCTTGGGAGCAACCTACGCATTGAGCAATGCGATGGAACTCTCCTTTGACTATGTGCATGCCTTCAAGCACAGCGTCAGCGGCGCCCTGCCCGCCCAGCTTGGCTATCCTGCAGGAGCCACGGAATCACTCAGCATGTCGCAAGACACCCTGGGCGTGTCGATCGGCTATAAGTATTGATCATTCCTTCCAACAAAAAACCGCGGCCTCGGCCGCGGTTTTTTGTTGTTGGCGGGCCGTCGTGTTCAGACCGGCAACACCACTTTCCCCCAGGATTCATTGATGACTTCGGCGCCGGCCAGATAGAAGGCCAGCGCGGCCGTCACCAGACCCAGATAGCCACCGAACACGGTGAGACCACCCATCCCGGTCATTGCCCCCGCGGCCAGCAGGAAGAACGTCGGGACCAAGGCGGTGAACACCAGCATCAGCACCTTGCCCTTTTTCCAGGTGGCGATCCACATATAGGTGGTGAACACGCCCCACAGCAGCAGATACCAGCCGACGAACGGGCCTTGAACACCCTTGGCGAAGAAGTCGACGAACAGGGCGAAACTCCACCAGAACGCGCCGTATCCGCAAAACGCGACAAAGCCGAAACTGTTGCCGGCGCCTGCCTCCATCACGCCAGCGACGAATTGAGCCGTGCCGCCAAACGCAAACGCGCTCGCCAGCACCATGGGTACGTCCAGACCGGGGAACCAGCCGGCGTTGACCATGCTGAGCAGCCAGGTGGTGAGGGCGAAGCCCGATAGCCCGAGTGGGGCGGGATTGATTGCTTTCTTGTCCATGTCTTGTCTCCTGTCTCGATGGTGTTGGCCGGAGCCGATGCGGCTCCGGTACGCGCAGGGCGCGCCTGCCGCGGGCATGTGTCCGCGCAGACTTGCAATGTCGTCGCGACGACTTACGGCCGCCCTACGCAGCAAGGTCCGGTCAGCTTTGTTACGTCCGGTAGCGAACAGCCCAAGAGGGTTTGATGCCACGCACGGCACAAACAACTGCTGATGGAGTTGGCACAACTCCTCACAGCTTTTGGGACGCCTCTCTCGTATGCTCTGGGGACTATGCCCATCGAACACATCGCAACATCCGCCGACGTAGTACTGAGCACGACACAACACGCTTTGGCCATCCTTTCAGGCTTCGCCGTAGGCTTCTCCCTGGGGCTGATCGGAGGCGGCGGCTCCATCCTCGCCGTGCCACTGCTGCTGTACTTCGTCGGCTATCCCAATCCGCATGTGGTCATCGGCACGACGGCGCTGGCAGTCTCGGCCAATGCCTACATCAACCTCATTCCCCATGCGCGTGCCGGCAATGTGCGCTGGAAGGATGCGATTGTTTTCGCGATCGTCGGTGCGCTGGCGGCTTTCGTCGGCTCCAGCCTCGGCAAGGCGGTGGACGGCAAGAAGCTGCTGTTCCTGTTCGCCATCTTGATGCTGGTGATCGCCGCGCTCATGCTGCGGCCGCGCAAGGCTGGCACCACGCAAGCGTTGATCGGCGAGCACCCGTCCAAGGCCAAGGCCGCCAAGCTCGGCATCGCCGCATCCATCGTCGGCATGTTGTCGGGCTTCTTCGGTATTGGCGGGGGGTTTCTGATTGTCCCCGGCCTGGTGCTGTCCACCGGCATGCCGATGATCACGGCCATCGGTTCGTCGCTGGTGTCGGTCGGCACCTTCGGCCTGACGACGGCGCTGAACTATGCCCGATCGGGGCTGCTCGACTGGGGTGTGGCCGGGCTGTACATCGGCGGCGGCATCGTCGGCGGCTGGATCGGCACGCGCGTGGCCACGCACCTGGGCAAGACCAGCAAGGGGGCACTCAACCTGATTTTTGCCGTCCTGGTGGCCGTGGTTGCCGTGTACATGCTGGACAGGAATCTGTCGGCCTTCGGCATCCATCTCTGACGCTGGCCGAGCCCACGAACAAGCCCGGACTCGCCATTTAGCTTGCAGTCAATCGGCAGTGAGGCGGCAGCGATCGCCGCTGGCCTCGCGCCAGACATCCACGTGGCTGAGCGGGGGCAAGTTGGGCTGGAGTTCGCGCCAGAGATAGGCACAGAGATTTTCCAGCGTCGCCGGCCCAAGGCCCTGCACCTCGTCAAGCAGGTGATGGTCGAGCTTCTCGCGCACGCGACCGATTGCTTGACGGATGATGGCCAGGTCCACCAGCATGCCACGAGCCGGATCAGGCTCGCCCTTCACCGCCACCTCGGCCCAATAGGTGTGACCATGCACCCGCAGGCTGCCATCGCGGTCATGGTCGCGGTTCAGGGTGTGGGCCGCTTCGAAGTAGAAGCGTTGGGCAAGCTCGACCTTCATCGAATTCCAGTGATTTTGTGGGTTTGCAGACTCAGGCGCCAGCGCGGGTCCGCCAGGCAGTGGGCGATGGCCCATTGGGTGTTGGCCGCTAGCGACGGGCCGTCCATGGGCTGCAGGTAGCGATGCTCGAACGCGAGCCCGGCAAGCGCGCCCAGATCCAACTCCGGCTGCGGCACGACGACCTTCAGCTCGTGCCCGCGTGTCAGGCGTAAAGGCGCCCCAGCCTTGGGGCTGACGCAGATCCAGTCGAGCCCTTCAGGCGCATCCTGCGTGCCGTTGGTTTCCACCGCGATCTCGAATTGCTGCGCATGCAATGCCGTGATCAGGGCTAGGTCCACCTGCAGCAGCGGCTCGCCACCTGTCAGCACGACCAGCCGGCGCGCCGCTGCTGCGACATGCGGCAGCCCGCCGGCCGGGCCTGGCCACTGCGCCGCGATGCGCGCCGCAAGCTCTGCGGCTTGGGAGAACTTGCCACCCAGAGTGCCATCGGTGCCGACGAAGTCGGTATCACAGAAACGGCAGATGGCGCTGGCGCGGTCCTGCTCGCGACCGGTCCATAGATTGCAGCCGGCGAAGCGGCAGAACACGGCCGCACGGCCGGCATTGGCGCCTTCGCCCTGCAGGGTATAGAAAATTTCCTTGACGGTGTAGGTCATGGATGGCGTTCGGGAAGACGGCTATTCAGGGTTTGGCTGCCCGCTGCAGTCGACCTGCAGCGACGGAATGCGACGGCGCTGTAGCGCCGGCTCAGAACAGATCGGCCACCAGATCGTGCCCTTGCGTGCCCACCACCCGGGCACGCACGAACTGCCCTGCGCTTTGCGCCAGGCGCATTTTGTGCGAGGGCTTGGCCGGCTCGCGGATCAGCACCTTGCCGTCGATTTCCGGGGCGTCGGCGAACGAGCGCCCCACCGCCCCGCTGCGGTTGGCCAGATCCACCAGCACACGCAGGTCCTGGCCGACGCGACGTTTGAGCTTGCGCGTGGACACCTCCTCGGCCACGGCCATGAAGCGCGCCTGGCGCTCCTCGCGCAAGGCCTGCGGCACCGCATCGGGCAGGTCGTTGGCCGAAGCGCCGTCCACCGGTGAGTAGGCGAAGCAACCAACGCGGTCGAGTTCGGCCTCGCGGATGAAGTCGAGCAGGGTATCGAACTCGGCCTCGGTTTCGCCGGGGAAACCGGCGATGAAGGTGGAGCGGATGACGACCT
Source organism: Betaproteobacteria bacterium (assembly GCA_028871675.1). Classification (GTDB taxonomy): domain Bacteria; phylum Pseudomonadota; class Gammaproteobacteria; order Burkholderiales; family Burkholderiaceae_C; genus Thiomonas_A. The sequence goes on along the minus strand of JAGWMO010000017.1, from coordinate 41,656 downwards.
CGGGGCAGACTTCGCGCCAGCGGGCGATGCGCTCCAGATTGCGCTCGCCGCTGGCCGGGCGCTTCATGCGCTTGAGCACGTCAGGGTGGGCGTGCTGGAAGGGCACGTCGAGATAGGGCAGCACGCGACCCTGCGCCATCAGCGGCAGCACCTCGTCGACATGCGGGTAGGGGTAGACGTAGTGCAGGCGCACCCAGGCGTCGTGCTGCTCGGCCAGCGCCGCCAGCTCTTGTGCCAATTCGGCGAAGCGGGTGCGGATGGGGCGTCCGTCCCAGAAACCGGTGCGGTATTTAACGTCCACGCCGTAAGCGGAGGTGTCCTGGCTGACCACGAGCAGTTCCCGCACGCCAGCCTGCAGCAGGGCGCGAGCCTCATTCAGAACATCGCCAATGGGCCGCGACACCAGATCGCCGCGCATGCTGGGGATGATGCAGAAGGTGCAGCGATGGTTGCAGCCTTCGGAGATTTTCAGATAGGCGTAATGCCGCGGCGTGAGCTTCAGACCCCCAGGTGGCAGCAGATCGACAAAGGGATCGTGCGGTTTGGGCAAGTGCGCATGCACATGCTGCATGACCTCGTCGGTGGCATGCGGGCCGGTGACGGCCAGCACCTTGGGGTGCACGGCCTGAACCAGATTGGCACCGTCCGCGCCGGCGCGCGCGCCCAGGCAGCCGGTGACGACGACCTTGCCGTTGGCGTGCAGCGCCTCGCCGATGGCGTCCAGGCTTTCCTGCACGGCGGCGTCGATGAAACCGCAGGTGTTGACGATGACCAGATCGGCACCTTCATAGCTCTTGCTGGTGTCGTAGCCCTCGGCGCGCAGTTGCGACAGGATGCGCTCGGAATCGACCAGCGCCTTGGGGCAGCCGAGTGAGACAAAGCCGATCTTGGGTGGACTCTTGGACGTTGCCGGCGGCGCCGGCATCAAGGTGATAGGGGTTTCAGTCATGGACGCTATTGTCGCTGAGCGCCCGCGCCCCACCGCGGCTGCGCCTACCTGCGTGCCTACTTCTTCGCCGGTGGCGGCTGGAAGGCGCCGAGCATCTGCTTGGTCTGTTGCTGCATCTGCTCCTGCATCTGCATGTACAGGATTTTGCTCTGCTCGAGGTAGTTGCCCATCATGCCTTGGAGCATGGGCGCCTGGCCGCTCAGGAATTGCGACCACATCTCAGGGCTGAAGCTGCGGCTGTCGTACAGTCCGCGCGACTGCTCGGCCAACTTGCCCTGGATGTCGATGAAGGACTGCACGGTTTTTTCCAGGTAACTGCCCATCATGCCTTGCATGGCATTGCCGTAGAAGCGGATGAGCTGCTCCAGCATGGCCGTGCTCAACATCGGCATGCCACCCGCCTCTTCCTCGAGAATGATCTGCAGCAAGATGCTGCGGGTGAGGTCGGCGCCGGTCTTGGCATCCTGCACCACGAAGCGGCCACCCTCCATCACCAGCGCCTTCACGTCCACCAGCGTGATGTAGGCGCTGGTTTCCGTGTCGTAAAGGCGCCGGTTCGGGTACTTCTTGATGACGCGCTGGGGAGTCTCTGGATTGGCCATGTCGTTGCGATGCGGAAACTGCGAAAGTACGTTTGATTGGAGCACAGATCCAGCGATGTACAACCGGCTCGACCGCCGTCGGCGTGCAGATCAACCCGCACGCATCAGCGGCGGCCGGTTCGCGGCTCGCCTCAGCTCATATGCAGGCCGCCGTTGATGGACAACTCCGCCCCGGTGACGAAGGCGCCGTCGTCGCTGGCCAGCCAGGTCACCAGCGAACCGACCTCCTCCGGTTTGCCCAGGCGCTTGACCGGAATGGTGGAGACGATCTTGTCCAGCACGTCCTGCCGGATCGCCTTGACCATGTCGGTGGCGATGTAACCCGGCGCGATGGTGTTGATGGTCACGCCCTTGGAGGCCACTTCCTGCGCCAGCGCCATGGTGAAGCCATGCATGCCGGCCTTGGCTGCGGAGTAGTTGCTTTGGCCGAACTGCCCTTTTTCGCCGTTGACCGAAGAGATGTTGATGACCCGACCCCAGCCGCGCTCGACCATGCCGTCGATGACCTGCTTGGTCACGTTGAACATCGAGTAGAGGTTGGTCTTCATCACCTTGTCCCAATCGTCGTAGCTCATCTTGCGAAACACGGCGTCGCGGGTGATGCCGGCGTTGTTCACCAGAATGTCGACCTGCCCATGTTCGGCGAACACCTTCTGGAACGCCGCGCAGGTCGAGTCCCAGTCGGCCACATTGCCTTCCGAGGCATAAACGTCCAGCCCCTGGCCGCGCATGGTCTCCAGCCAGGTGTCCTTGCGCGAGGAATTGGGTCCGCAGCCGGCAATCACCTTGTGTCCGGCCTCGCACAAGCGCCGGCAGATGGCGGTGCCGATGCCGCCCATGCCGCCCGTGACATACGCAACTTTCTTGCTCATCCTTGACTCCTCAGGTTGTTGTGATGGTGTTTCGATCGCGATGCGGTTGATCAGCGCTGCAGTGCCAGGGCCACGCCCATGCCGCCGCCGATGCACAGCGAGGCCAGGCCTTTTTTCGCGTCGCGCTTGTTCATTTCGTGCAGCAGCGTGACCAGGATGCGGCAACCGCTGGCCCCGATGGGGTGGCCGATGGCAATGGCGCCACCGTTGACGTTGACCTTGCTCGTGTCCCAGCCCATCTGCTGGTTCACGGCGATGGCCTGGGCGGCGAACGCCTCGTTGATTTCCATCAAATCCAGGTCTTGCGGCGACCAGCCCGCGCGCGACAGGCAGCGCGTGGACGCCGGAACCGGGCCCATGCCCATGTAAGCGGGGTCGAGCCCGGCGTTGGCGTAGGCGCGAATGGTCGCCAGCGGCTTGAGCCCCAGGGACGCGGCTCGCTTGGCCGACATCACCACCACCGCGGCCGCGCCGTCGTTCAGGCCGGAGGCATTGCCGGCGGTGACCGTGCCGGCCTTGTCGAACGCCGGCTTGAGCCCTGCGAGGCTTTCGGCGGTGGCGCCGTGGCGGATGAATTCATCGCTGGCGAAGGCCACCGGATCCCCCTTTTTCTGCGGCAGCATCACCGGCACGATTTCATCGCTGAAGCGACCGGACTTCTGCGCGGCCTCGGCCTTGTTCTGGCTGGCGGCAGCGAAAGCGTCCTGCATCTCGCGCGTGACACCGTATTTCTTCGCCACGTTCTCGGCGGTCGTCCCCATGTGATAGTGGTTGAACGCATCCCACAGGCCATCGGTGATCATGGTGTCGATCAGGTTCCAGTTGCCCATGCGCATGCCGTCGCGCGAGCCCGGCAGCACATGGGGCGAGGCGCTCATGTTCTCCTGTCCGCCTGCCACGACGATTTCGGCGTCGCCCAGGGCCACGGCCTGCGCCGCCAGCATCACGGCCTTCAAACCCGAGCCGCACACCTTGTTGATGGTCATGGCCGGGATCATGTCCGGCAGGCCTGCCTTGATCAGGCTCTGGCGCGCCGCGTTCTGGCCCACGCCCGCCTGCAGCACCTGGCCCATGATGACTTCCGACACCTGCGCGGGCTCGATGCCGGCACGGGCGACGGCCGCTTTCACCACCAATGCGCCCAGATCGACTGCTGAGGTCTTGGCCAGCGAGCCGCCGAATTTGCCCACGGCCGTGCGCACGGCCGTGGTAATCACGATGTCTTCACTCATGGAGAAATATCCTTGGTTGGGGTATGGACGAACAAGAAAAATCAGTCGTTTGACGCGCAAGGCCCGGCAGCCGTCATGCTCTGACCTTGACGTAACGCCCGGGAGCGGGTTCGATCGGCTTGTATCCGGCGCCACCATATTGCTTCGGTGCCGGCTGCAGCGGGCCGCCCTGCACCGCCAGCCAGGCGGCCCAATCCGACCACCAGCTTCCAGGATATTCCGTCGCCTGTTCCAGCCAGGCGGCCGGCGTGGCTGGCAGGGGCTTGGTCAGGATTTTGCGTTTGGCGTTCGCTTGCGCTTTGGGGGGCGGTTGGTCCAGCCGCCAGTGACTGCGCTTGTTCTTCGACGCCGGGTTGATGACGCCGGCGATATGCCCTGAAGCGCCCAGCACGAAGCGAGTCGCCCCACCCAGCAGCAAGGCCGAAGCGTAGCCGGCATGCCAGGGCACGATGTGATCCTCGCGCGAGGCGTACACGAACGCCGGGATCGTGATGCGCCGCAAGTCCACCGGCGCGCCCGCCACGCTGACCGCGTTGGGCCTGGGCAGCTTGTTTTCCAGATAGGTGTTGCGCAGATACCAGGCCAGCATCGGGCCCGGCAGATTGGTGCTGTCGGCGTTCCAGTACAGCAGGTCGAAAGGTGGCGGAGTTTCGCCCTTGAGGTAATTGCCGACGACGTAATTCCACGTCAGGTCGTTGGGGCGCAGGCTGGAAAAAGCCGCCGCCAGTTCGGCCCCGGCGAGCAGGCCACCCTTGCCGATGGTGGCTTCGCGCAAGCGCACCTGGGCTTCGTCGATGAACACGTCGAGAATGCCGGTGTCGGAGAAATCCAGCATGGTGGTGAGCAAGGTGACACTGTGCACCGGCCTCTCGCCCCTGGCTGCCAGCACCGCCAGAGCCGTGCCCAGCAGCGTGCCGCCAACACAAAATCCCAAGGCATTGATACCGTCCTGCGGCAGGGGCGTTGACGTCTGGCCTGTCTTGTCCGCCTCGTCCACCTTGGCTGCGGCCTTGCCGGCCTTCGTGGCCTTGCCCGATGGAGCCGCCTTGGCCACAGGAGCCGATGCGGCAGCGATGTCGCACGCCACCGCGACGGCGCGCAGCACGCCATGGTCGATGTAGTCGTCCCAGGTCCAGTGGGCGCAGCTCGCATCGGGGTTGCGCCACGACATCAGCAGCACGCGCTGGCCCTGCTCCAGGGCGTAGCGCACCAGCGAATTGGCCGGCTGCAAGTCGAGGATGTAGAACTTGTTGATGCACGGCGGCACGATGAGCAGCGGCCGCGCATGCACCTGGGCCACCAGGGGTTTGTAGTCGATGAGCTGGAACCAGGGGTTTTCGAACACCACGGCGCCCTCGCTGGTGGCGACGTTGCGGCCGACCTCGAATTCGCGCTCGTCGGTCTGGGTGATCTTGCCCCGGCGCAAATCGGCCAGCAGATTGTCCATGCCCCGTCGCAGGCTCTCGCCGTGGGTTTGGATCGCGGTTTGCATGGCCTCGGGATTGAGCGCCCAGATGTTGCTCGGAGCCGCCGCATCCACCCACTGCTGGACAGCGAAGCGGATTTTCTGCTGGATCTTGGCGTCTGCCTGCACCGCGTCCACCAGTTCGAGCAAGGCGCGCGCGCCCAGCAAATACAGGGCTGCGGTGTAGGTGGAAAAACGGTTTTCGCGCCAGCTCTCGGCAGCGAAGCGCCGGTCCTTGACATCGATCGGCTGAACGCTGCTGCCCAGCAGGCTGCTCCACAGATCGGCATACTCACGCCCGAAACGGGCCTGGATGTCGGCCACGCGGGCCGGGTCGAGCCGCAGCGAACGAGCCTGATCGCCCGTCGACTGCAAGGCAGCGGCGAATGCCTGCTGCAGACCCTCGGCCCACGCCGAGGGCGAGGCTGCGGGTGCATCGGATGCGCTCGATGCGCGGCTAGTCGAATCTGCGGATGCAAAGGGTTGTGCTGACATGGGACAGTCTGATGGTTGGGCTCAGTTGCTCGAGCGCCGCGACGAACAGTCAGATCGTAGGTCGGTGGGGGCGACCAGAGCCAAGCTGCCACGGCCCGGTGATGGCAAGCCCAGTGGCCCGACTGCACACCGCCGTCGCGCCCGAGGCAAGGTCTGCTGGAGCGGGCTGGCAGGAGTTTGGGACATGACAATCCCCGCGGGGAGGGGCGGCGCGCAACGGTGCTGTCGCATGGCTGTCTGTTTGGGGCGGGTCTCGACGTGCATGAACATGTGGGCCAGACCAGCAATTGGGAAACCCGGTTTCATTCTTGAGCAAAGCCCATGCAGTGTCAACGCGATTTCCCCGCGCCTGGATCCGTGCCTGTGGCCTTGCACGCTCCTGAAGCGCGGGCTGATGCCGAACGGGCCGCAATCCACACCAGGCCCGCCTGGCGGCCGGTGATCCGGTCCCGCCGGTATGCAAAATACCGCGCCGGATCGCTGACCGTGCAGACCCCGCCGCCCTGGACCTGAGACCCGACCATGCCGGCCGCCTGCAAGCGCAGCCGTGCCAACTGGAACAGATTCGCCAGCCACTTTCCCGGCTGCGCCATGGCCACGAAGGCGCCGGACGCCTCCGAGTCCTGTTGAACGAAAGCCGAGCGCACCTCGCCACCGACCTCGAAGGCTCGCGGGCCGATGGCAGGTCCCAGCCAGGCCTGCACCTCCGCGGGCTTGCAGTCAGCCTTGCGGCACAGGGCTTGCAGGGTGTGGTCGAGCACACCACCGGCGAGGCCGCGCCAGCCGACATGGGCCGCGCCCACCGCGCGGCCGTCGGGTGCGGCAAACAGCACGGGTAGACAGTCGGCCACCAGCACGCAGGCCGCCAGGCCCGGTGTGGTGGTAACGGCAGCGTCGGCCTGCGGCGTGGAGGCGCCGTCCCAACGGTCGAGGTCGGCGACCTCGGTGCCGTGCACCTGGTCAAGATAGACAACGCGCACATCACCGAGCCAGGCCGCCAGACGGGCCCGATTGGACGCCACGGCCTGCGGCGCGTCGCCCACATGGCTGCCGAGGTTCATGCCGCCGGAGGGCTCTCTCCCTGGCATGCGCGCTGCCCCGGCATAAGGCCCGGCACTGGCGCCGCCCTGGCGGCTGGTGAAGACGCCATGCACCTGTGGATTGTCAGGCCAAGGCGTGTCGATCCAGGAATCAGGCCGCGGCGTCATCGTCGCTCCAGGCTTTGGGGTCCAACGCAGCCGCTATGCCACCCAGGTCTTGCCATTGCGCCACGATGTCGACCGCGATGGACGAGACGAAACCGCGCAGTCTGCCCGACGCGGGATGCACAAAACGCAGTGCCGCGGCATGCAGGGCCTGGCGCTGGATCTGCAGCGGGGGGGCGCCGCGCCGGCCGTACAGGGCATCGCCCAGCAGGGGCAAGCCGGCGTGCTGGGCATGCACGCGAATCTGGTGGGTGCGACCCGACTCCAGGCTGCAGCGCAAGGCCGTGACCTGTCCGTGCGGCGTGGACAGCACCGCCAGCGGCGAAAAATGGGTACGCGCCGGCTTGCCGTGCGCCACCACGGCCATGCGCAGGCGGTCGCGCGGATGGCGGGCGATGGCGGCATCCACGGTCATCACCCGCGGCAAAACTCCCCAGGCCAGCGCAAGGTATTGCCGGCTGACCGTGCGTGCCTGCAACTGCCGCACCAGATCGGTCTGCGCCTCGAGCGTGCGGGCCACTACCAGCAGGCCGCTGGTGTCCTTGTCGAGCCGGTGAACGATGCCGGCGCGGGGCACCAAGGCTGTCTCCGGGTAGCGCGCCAACAAGCCGTTGAGCAGCGTGCCGCTCCAGTTGCCGGCAGCCGGATGCACCACCAGCCCGGCGGGCTTGTCGATCACGACAAGCTGGGAGTCTTCCCACACCACGGCCAGATCCATCGGTTCGGGCATGAAGGCGCCAGCTTCCGGGTCGGGCGGAACCTGCAGCTCCACCAGCGCGGCATTGCGCGCCTTGCTCCGCGGGGCGGCAAGCTGCCCGCCCATGCGCACCAGACCGGCCTCACACCACACCTTGAGCCGGTTGCGGGAAAACTGCGGAAACATCTGCGCCAGTACCTTGTCCAGGCGTTCGCCGGAGAAGGCCGCGGGGACACTGGCCTGGAGCGCGGTGACGGCACCCGCGGGCTCGCCGCAATCCAGGTCGGTGCCATCGTCCGCCGCGCCGGAAAGCAGGCTGGATTCAAGGTCGAGCGGACTGGGTTCCCGGACATGCATGCAGTCAGCATAGCCCACCCCTGCGACGGATCAGCCCAGTCTGGCGACGCCGGCTGCCACGGGGAACCAGGCTGGGCCGGCGGGCGGCCAAGGCGCTGGACCGGCCCGTTGGCAACCGCGGCGCTGCAGCGCAACCCGCTTCCTATAATGGCTCGCTTGCCGATCCTGCGACGAGTTGCCTTGTGAATTCCACCCAGTCCTCCACGGGAGTGCGCCTGCTGCTGCGCACACTTGTTTTGCTTGCTGCGGCCTTGCTTGGCGCCTGTGCTTCGACCTCGGAAAAAGACGTGACCGCCGGCTGGTCCGCCGCGAAGTTGTACAGCGAGGCGAAAGACGAGATGAGCAACGGCGCGTACGACAAGGCCACGAAGTATTACGAAAAGCTCGAGTCGCGCTACCCCTACGGCGTGCTGGCGCAACAAGCACTGATGGAGACCGCCTACGGCTATTTCAAGCAAGGCGAGCGCGCCCAGGCCCTGGCTGCCTGCGACCGCTTTCTCAAGATCTACCCCAACAACCCCTACACCGACTATGTGCTGTACCTGAAGGGGCGCGTCAATTTTTACGACGACAGCAGTTGGTTCTCCGGCCTGTCGGACCAGAAGCTGTATGAGCGCGACCAGCATGCCGCAAAGGAATCGTTCGAGGCCTTCAAGGAGCTGACGACACGTTTTCCCAAGAGCAAATACACACCCGATGCGCGATTGCGCATGCGCTACATCCTCAATGCCCTGGCCGAGTACGACACTCATGTCGCCTTGTTCTATTACCGCCGCGGCGCTTATGTGGCAGCGGCCGATCGTGCGCAGGAAGCCATCAAAAGCCACCCGGACGCACCCGCCACGCAACTGGCGCTTGCCGTGTTGATGGACAGCTACGACAAGCTGGGCCTGACGCAATTGCGCGACGACACCGAGCGTGTGCTCAAGCTCAATTACCCCGCCAGCCCCTACCTCACCCAGGGCCTGCCGCCGCGCAACGAAGCGTGGTGGAAGCTGTGGTGAGTTCGATCTGCATCCGCGGCGTCGCTTGAAAAGCTGACCCGCAGGCGAACGGGCGATTCAGTCCTCGAAAGCCACCGCGCCATTGCCGGCCGCGGCCGGGTTTTGCGCTACGGCATTCGCCGCTGCTGCAGCGGGCACACCAGTCGCATGCGCCAGCAAGAACGCTGCCGCTTCGTCCACCGATTCCACCCGCGCGAACGGTTGCAGCGAGGCCAGCAGACGGTGCCCCCAGGCGGTGCCGGCCAGACGTTGATCGCACACCGCCAGCACGCCCCAATCGCTCTCGCTGCGAATGAGCCGGCCAGCACCCTGCTGCAACGCCAGCGCGGCCTGCGGCAGTGAATAGTCCATGAAACCGCTGCGCCCAGCCGCCTCCAGGCGTTTGATGCGCGCCGCAACCAGGGGGTCGTCGGGCGGGGCGAAAGGCAGCTTGTCGATCACCACCAGGGTGAGTTGCTCGCCCGGAAAATCAACCCCCTCCCAGAAGCTGTGGCTGCCCACGAGCACCGCCTCGGGATTCGTGGCGAAGCGCTGCAGCAGCACCGGCTTGGACTCGCTGGACTGCTCCAGCACCACCCGGTTGGGCGGCAGGAGTTCGCGCAGACGCGAGGCGATGCGGCCGATGGCGCGCAGCGTGGTGGTGAGCACGAAGCTGCCGCCGGGATTGACGGCAACGAGGCGCGCGGCCAACGCGGCCACACGCAGGGAGTGCTCGGTGTCGGCCGGATGGAAGCCCGTCCGGGGCACCAGCAGGCGCGTCTGGCGCGCATAGTCGAACGGGCTGGCAACACGCAGCTCACGCAAACGCGGCTGAACACCCCCCTCCACTGCCGCCAGCGCCGGACTGCCCTCGTTCAGGCCCAGGCGCGCGCGGGTGTAGCGAAAACCCCCGTCCAGCGTCAAGGTGGCCGACACCAGCACCCAGGCCTGTGAACGCTGCGCCAACAGCGCCGAAAACGCCGGACCGACACCCAGCGGCGTGGCCAGCAGGCGCAGGGAGTGACTGCCGACTTCGAGCCAGCGCACCATATCCTGTGGCGGGGTCGCCGCCGATTCGGTGTCCTCGGACGACGGCGTGGCGTCGCGCTGCCAGGCCGCGAGCAAGGCTTGCTGTTCGCGGCAACGTTCGATCAGGCGGGTGAATTCGGGCGCCAGTGCCTCGAAAGGATCGAGCGCCGCGCGCAAGCCAGCCAGTTCCTCTTGCCAATGGTTCAGGCCCTCGGCCCAACCTCCGAGGGTCTGCGCCTGTGCCCAGTCGAGCCGATGCGTGCCTGCGGGGGCGATGAGGCGCTGGTCGCGTGCCATCTTCTGCAGACGGCTGCTCAGACCCTGCCAGTCGGCCAGGCCGCGCGCCAGTTGCCAGCCGCAAGCCAGGACGTCGCGCGCAAGTTCCAGTGCCTGGGCCGTGCCCAAGCTGCTGCCCAGAAACTGCGCACCGATGTCTGACAACTGGTGCGCCTCGTCCAGCACCACTGTGGTGGCGCTGGGCAGGAGTTCAGCCACGCCTTCGTCGCGCAGGGCGACATTGGCGAAGAACAGGTGGTGGTTGATGATGACCACGTCGGCCGCCATGGCCTCGCGCCTGGCCTTCATGACGAAGCAGGCCCGGTAGTCGGGGCAGTCGGAGCCGAGGCAGTTGTCGCGCGTGGAGGTGACCAGCGGAATGACCGGCGATTTCTCGTCCAGACCGCCCAGGGCGGAGAGATCGCCATCGCCGGACGTGCCGGCAAATAGCGCCACGCGACGCAACTCCTGCACGGCGCGGCGGCTGTCCAGCAAGCCCTCGCTCTCGGTGCGCTTGAGGCGGTAGTGGCACACGTAGTTGGTGCGCCCCTTGAGCACCGCAGACCGCAATTGCACGCCCAGAACCTCGCGCGCCAGGGGCAGATCCTTGCGAAAGAGCTGGTCCTGCAGGGCCCGAGTCGCGGTGGAGACGATGACCCGCTCGCCACGCAGCAGCGCCGGCACGAGGTAGGCCAGGGTCTTGCCGGTGCCGGTGCCGGCTTCGGCCAGCAAAATCCCACGCTCGGCCATGGCCTGCTCGACGGCGCTGGCGAGATGGCGCTGACCGGGGCGCTCGCGCCAACCTGGCAGCGCCTCGGCGAACAGGCCATGCTCGCCCCACAGAGGGTCGAGCGTGGCGGAATCGGTTTCGGCGCGAGACGCATCTGGCGGATTCGCACCGGATGCGGCAGCGCTCTGCCTAAAATGACCCGCTGATTGTTCCCCGATGTTCAAGCGGGTTCGTCCGGCTGCGAGGCCGCTTCCAGGAGTGCAATTTGATCGCGAAGCTGCAACCGCTTTTTCTTCAGCCGGTGCAACAGGAATTCCTGCTCGGGCGTCTGTGGCCCGAGCCTGTCGATGGCGTCATCCAGGTCAGCATGCTCCATGCGCAGTTCGATGAGACGGCGGTTGGCAGAGCGCAGATTCTGGTCCATCGGCATGGCGGCTGGCGGGCGGGGCAATGGGATGTCCCATTGTATGAACGCACGGCGCCGCATTGGCCCCATGCCACCATTCGAGCCCACGGATGATCCAAGCTCGCACCCGTCTGCAGTTGCAGGCCGCCACCGGCATTCATCGCGGTGACCGCCAGTATCAGCAGGACCGCATCGAGATCTTCCCGCATCCACGCGTTCAGGGACTGATTCTCGTGGTGGTGGCCGACGGCATGGGCGGACGCAGCGGTGGACGCATGGCGGCCGACCAGGTGATGCTGACGGCGCAGCAACTGTTCGAGCGCTTCGTGCCCAGCCAGGAGCAGCCGATCGATTTGCTGCACAGCCTCGTGCGTGAAAGCCATCTGATGATCAAGCTCAGTGCCATCTCGGCCGAACAGGAGCCCCACTCCACCGTGGCCTGCGCCCTGCTGCAGCCTGATGGCCATTGCCACTGGGCGCATGTGGGCGATTCACGCGTGCAAGTGTTTCGCGCGGGCAAGCTGGTGGTGCGCACGAAGGATCACTCCTATGTGCAGGATCTGGTCGATGCCGGCACGTTGAGCGAGAGCATGGCGCGCAATCACCCCATGAGCAATGTGCTGACCTCCAGCCTTGGAACCACCGAGGACCCGCCGCTGACCAGTGACCATCTGCAGCTCCAGGCGGGTGACGTCTTGCTGCTGTGCAGCGACGGTTTATGGCACTATTTCGTCGACGCGGAACTGGGCTCGACGCTCGACCGGCTCGATCCGCGCGACAGCTGCGAGTTCCTCATCGCCAAAGCCAGGCAGCGCGCCATGGGGCGAGGCGACAACCTGTCGCTCGCGGTGGTCAAGCTGCAGCGCGCCCAGCCACCCGCGACGCCAGCCAAACGCCTACCCAAGTCCCAGGGATAGATCGTCCATGGGGGCTGGGCAGGACGTCCCCAGCAGCGCGTTCAATAGCCTGGGGGCAGTGGCAACGGTGGAGTCGCTGCCGAACCGGATTGTTTCGCTTGCTCGCGCTGCTGCGCCGCCTGGGCCTGGCGGCGCTGATAGTCGGCCTGCTTCTGCGCGTAGGCTGCCTCGGCAGCCTGGATCTGCGCTGCCCGCTGGGCGGCTTGTTGCTTTGCCTGCTGCGCCGATCGCGCGTTCGCGCCTGGAGACACGGCGGCGGGTGAAGCCGCAGCGGCTGATGGCGACGGTCCTCGGCCCTGCGCCTGACGCTGTTTCGCCTCGTAGGCAGCCTGTCTGGCCGCATCCCCGGCGGCACGGTCGGCCTGCTCGCGCTGCTTGCGTGCCTGCTCTTGTTCGCGCAGCAGCCGTTGCTGTTGCGCGGCCGAAGCGTCCGGTACCGGGCGGCGCTCACGCAAATTCTGCTCGACGCGGCGACGCTCGGCCTCGGCCCGCTGTTGGCGAGCGGCGAGGTCGATGGCGCTCAAGCTCGCATCCAGCGCATCCGACTGCTTGTTGTAGCGACGACGCGCCCGATCCAGACAGTCGTTGACGAAAAAACGGCGCAGGCATGCGTCTTGTTCGCGTGCATAGTCCGCGTCCAGATTGCTGCGCTCGGCCTCGATCTGCTGCCGCTCGGCGGCGCGTTGCGCGGCCTCTGAGACAACCGTCTCGATGCTCTGGGTGGAGGTCGGGGTGGAAGCCCCCGGGACCATCAGGCTTGCCGGCTTGGACGCCACGGGAGCCAGCGGCTGGGCCGCTCGCGCCTGGCTTGGGCGGCAAACCGCGAAGGCCAGCGCCACGACAAGGACGACTCGCCAGGCCTGGGCCAGCGGCCGATCCGGTTCCGTGGATTGACGTTGCACCATGGCGAAAAAACGTGCATTCAAAGGGTGAGGCATCAGGTCAATGCGGTTTGCACGTCACGCCGCGCCAATCGCAAATAGGCGGATGTCTGCATTTCCTGCAGGCGCGAAACGGTACGTTCGAACTCGTAGGCCAGGGGGCCTGAAGGATACAGCGCGGCGGGCGGAACCGCGGCCGAAAGCACCAGCTTGATGTTGCGGTCGTACAGCACGTCCACCAGCAGGGTGAAGCGGCGGGCGGCACTGGCGAGTTCAGGCGCCATGCGGGGTACGTCGGACACCAGCACGGTATGGAAGCGCGCTGCGATTTCGAGGTAGTCGTTTTGCGAACGCGGGGTGTTGCACAGGGTCTCGAAGTCGAACCAGGCGACACCCCCCGCGCGGCGCAGCGCGATGATTTCGCGATGCTCGATCTGCAGCGTGGGGTCGTCGTCCGCAGCCTCGGCCAGGCGCTCGAATGCCTGCTCCATGGCGTCCTCGGCGATGGGCCCCAGCGGCGTGTAATACAGCCGCATATCGGCCATGGCCTGGTGGCGGTAGTCCACGCCGCCATCCACCTGCAGCACGTCCATGTTCGCCCGGATCAAGGCGATGGCGGGCAGGATACGGTCACGGTGCAGGCCATCGGGGTAAAGACTGTCCGGCTCGAAATTGCTCGTGGCCATGAACACCACGCCCTGTTCGAACAGCCCCCGGAGCAAGCGATGCAGGATCATGGCATCGGTCACGTCACTGATGTGGAATTCGTCGAAGCAGATCAGCCGAAAGCGCCGCGCAATGCGCCGTGCCAGTTCTTCCAGCGGATTTTGCGTGCCCTGCAGGTCGGCCAATTCGCGCTGCACCTCGCGCATGAATTCGTGAAAATGCAGCCGTGTTTTCCGCACCACCGGCACGGTCACGTAGAAAGCGTCCATCAGGAAGCTCTTGCCGCGCCCCACGCCGCCCCACAGATAGACGCCGCGCGGCAGATCGGGATGAACCAAGATCCGCCGCACCGCAGTCGAGCGGCGTGACTTGTAGCCCACCCACTCGTCGTAGGCACGCTGCAGCCGCGCGATGGCGAGCTGTTGAGCGGCGTCAGGCTGGTGACCGTGCTCGGCGAGGGACTGCTGGGCATATGCGGTCACGTCCATGGGCAAGCTCAGAAATTGAGGCTGCGGCCATCGGTGGCCAACGCTGCCTCCTTCATCGACTCCGACAGGGTGGGATGTGCATGGCAGATGCGCGCGATATCTTCGGCGGCCGCCTTGAACTCCATCGCCACCGCGGCTTCGGCAATCAGCTCGGACGCCATCGGGCCGATGATGTGCACGCCCAGGATTTCATCGGTGGCCGCATCACTCAACATCTTGACGAAGCCGGTGGTGTCGCCCAGTGCACGCGCACGGCCATTGGCGAGGAAGGGAAAGCTGCCGGACTTGTAGGCGCGGCCAGCAGCCTTGAGTTGCTGCTCGGTCTGTCCCACCCAGGCGATTTCCGGTGCGGTGTAAATCACCCAGGGCACGGTATTGAAGTCCACATGCGGCTTTTGTCCAGCCATGCGCTCGGCCACGGCCGTGCCCTCCTCTTCCGCCTTGTGCGCCAGCATCGGGCCACGCACCACGTCGCCGATGGCCCAGATGCCGTCCACCGATGTCTTGCAATCGGCATCCACGGGAACGAAACCGCGCTCGTCAGCCTGCAGACCCACCGCCTGCAGGTTCAGACCTTCGGTGTTCGGCACGCGGCCGATGGAGACGATGAGCCGGTCCACCTCCAGCTTTTGCGCGGCACCGGCGGCGTCGGCATAGCGCAGGCTCACGCCCTTGGCACTGGTCTTCACCTCGGCGATCTTCACCCCGAGCTGGATGTCCAGGCCCTGCTTCTTGAACTGCTTTTGCGCTTCCTTCGCCACTTGCACATCGGCCGCGCCGAGAAATTCCGGCAGGGCTTCAAGGACCGTCACCTGTGCCCCGAGCCGACGCCAGACCGAACCCATTTCCAGGCCGATGACGCCGGCACCGATCACCCCCAGGCGCTTGGGCACCGAGGATATCGCCAGCGCTCCGGTGTTGGACAGGATGCGGTCTTCGTCGAACGCCGCACCGGGCAAGGCACGCGGGCTGGAGCCAGTGGCGATGATGACTTGCTTGGCGACGAGCTTGAGCGCGTCGCCGCTCGGCGGGGTGACGCCGATCTCGAAGCCCGCCGAGCCGGCGCCGATGAAGGCGACGCGCCCATGCACGAACTCCACCTTGTTCTTCTTGAACAGATAGAGGATGCCCTCGTTGTTCTGCCGGACCACCAACTCCTTGCGCGCCAGCATGCGGTCGAGGTCGAGCTTGAGTCCGCTCACTGCGATGCCGTGCTCGGCAAACACGTGGCCCGCCTGGTCGAAATGCTCGGATGATTGCAGCAAGGCCTTGGATGGAATGCAGCCGACATTGGTGCAGGTGCCTCCCGGCGCGGGGCCGCCCTTGGCGTTGGCCCAGGCGTCGATGCAGACCACGGCCATGCCGAGCTGGGCGGCGCGGATGGCGGCGATGTAGCCGCCGGGACCGGCGCCGATGACGATGAGATCAGGTTGCGCGTTCATGGCCTGTGCCTCACAGATTCAGCAGCAGGCGCGCGGGGTCTTCCAGCGCCTCCTTCATCGCCACCAGGCCCAGCACGGCCTCACGGCCATCGATGATGCGATGGTCGTAGCTCATCGCCAGGTAGTTGATGGGCCGAATGACGACCTGACCGTTCTCCACCACCGGCCGCTCCTTGGTCGCGTGCACACCGAGAATGGCGGCTTGCGGCGGGTTGATGATGGGGGTGGAGAGCATGGAGCCGAACACGCCGCCATTGCTGATCGAGAAGGTGCCGCCGGTGAGGTCCTCGATCGCCAGCTTGCCGTCGCGCGCCTTGGCGCCGAAGTCGGCAATCTGCTTCTCGATCTCGGCGAAGCTCAACTGGTCCGCATTGCGCAAAATCGGCACCACCAGGCCACGCGGACTACCCACGGCGATGCCGATGTCGAAATAGCCGTGGTAGATGATGTCGGTGCCGTCCACGCTGGCGTTGATCACCGGGTATTTGCGCAGCGCGTGCACCGCCGCCTTGACGAAAAAGCTCATGAAGCCGAGCTTCACGCCATGCTCCTTCTCAAAGCGCTCCTTGTGGGTGTTGCGCAGGTCCATGACCGGCTGCATATTCACTTCGTTGAACGTCGTGAGAATGGCGTTTTCGCTTTGCGACTGAATCAGACGCTGGGCGATGCGGGCGCGCAGCCGGCTCATGGGCACGCGCTGTTCAGGACGGTCGGCGTAGGAGGAAAGATCAATGCCGGCATCCACCGGAGCCAGCGCGACCGGGCTGCTCATCGGACTGGGTTGCGGCGCCGCTGCGGGCTTGGCCGCGCCAGCGGGGGTGCCGGCGATGGCGCCCAGTGCGTCACCCTTGGTGATGCGCCCCCCGCGACCGGAACCCGCCACGTTTGCCGGATCGACGCCCTGCTCCGCAAGGATCTTGGCGGCGGCCGGCATGACTGGAGCCGAAGTCGGTGCTTGCGCAGGGGCCGCAACTCGGGCGGCAGCAGGTGCGGCGGCCGGCGCCGGCATGGCTGCAGGCACGGCGGACACCGGCAAGG
Source organism: Betaproteobacteria bacterium (assembly GCA_028871675.1). Lineage (GTDB taxonomy): Bacteria > Pseudomonadota > Gammaproteobacteria > Burkholderiales > Burkholderiaceae_C > Thiomonas_A. The sequence continues at coordinate 24,926 of JAGWMO010000017.1, read as the reverse complement.
GACTGACCTGAGGCTTGGCTTCGGTATCGAGCTTGGCGATGATTTCCTCGGCGGCCACGGTCGCGCCATCGTTCTTCAGGATCTGGGCCATGACCCCGGAGGCCGGAGCCGGCACTTCGAGCACGACCTTGTCGGTCTCGATTTCGATCAGGATTTCATCCTGCTTGACGGCTTCGCCGGGTTTTTTCTTCCATTGCAGCAAGGTGGCTTCGGCCACGGATTCGGACAACTGGGGAACCTTGACATCGATCAGTGCCATGGTGGGGTCTCGCGATTGGATGTGAACGGTTTGAGCCGTGCGCGCAGCATGACCGACCCGTCGAGGCCGGCATGCCGCAGCGCGTACAGCCCGCTTTTATTTGGTGAGGATGAAGCCCTTGAGCTTGCCGAAAGCCGCCGCCAGCAATTCCTTCTGCTGCTCGGTGTGCTTGGCGAAGTAGCCGGCCGCGGTGGAGGCCGATGCCGGCCGGCCCGCATAACCCAGGCGCTGGCCTTCCTGCAGGTTTTCGTGGATGTGGTGCTGGATGAAGAACCAGGCTCCCTGGTTCTGTGGCTCGTCCTGGCACCAGACCAGATCGCGCAACTGCGGGTAGCGCTTGAGTTCGACGGCGAAAGACTTGTGCGGGAAAGGGTAGAGCTGCTCGAAGCGGACGATGACAACGTCCTGCAGATCGCGCTGTTTGCGCTCGGCGAGCAGGTCGTAGTACACCCGTCCGGTGCACATGATCATGCGCTTGACCTTGGCTTCATCCACCTCCTGAGCCTCGCCCAGAACCGTGTGGAAATGCCCGTTGGCCAGGTCGGAGAGCGGCGAGCGCGCCTCGTGATGCCGCAGCAGGGACTTGGGCGTCATCACCACCAGCGGCTTGCGGAAAGGACGGATCATCTGGCGCCGCAATAAATGAAAGATCTGCGCCGGGTTGGTTGGCTGGCAGACCTGGATATTGGTCTCGGCGCAGAGCTGCAGGTAGCGCTCCAGGCGCGCGGACGAATGCTCCGGCCCCTGGCCTTCGTAGCCGTGCGGCAGGAACAGGGTGAGCCCGGAGGCGCGGCCCCATTTCACTTCGCCGGCGGAGATGAACTGGTCGATCAGCACCTGGGCGCCGTTGGCGAAATCGCCGAACTGGGCTTCCCAGATCACCAGGGTGTTGGGGTCGGCGGTGGAGTAGCCGTACTCGAAACCGAGCACCGCTTCCTCGGACAGGATGGAGTCGATGACGACGAACGGTGCCTGGCCCTCGGCCACGTTTTCCAAGGGCACATAGCTGCCGGCATCCCAGCGCTCGCGATTCTGGTCGTGCAGCACCGCATGGCGGTGGCTGAAGGTGCCGCGCCCGCTGTCCTCGCCCGACAGGCGCACCGGGTAACCGTTGGCGACCAGCGAGGCAAAAGCCATGTGCTCGCCCATGCCCCAATCGAGCGAAAGCTCGCCGCGGCCCATTTTGGCACGATCGGCGATGACCTTCTCCACCAGTGGGTGCAATTTCAGATCAGGCGGCATGGTGGTGATGCGCTCGGCCAGCCGCTTGAGTTCGGTCATCGGCAACGAGGTGTCGGCGCTGTCGGTCCACTTGCGATTGAGGAAGGGCGACCAGTCGACGGCAAATTTGCTCTTGTAGTTCGACAGCACCGGCTCGACGGCGCGCTCGCCGTCTTCCATCGCCTGGCGGTAGGCATGCACCATGGCGTCGCCGTCTTCGGTTCCGATCACGCCCTGGCTCACCAGCCGGTCGGCGTAGAGCTTGCGCGTGCCGGGGTGCGTGGCGATTTTCTTGTACATCAACGGCTGGGTCACCGCGGGTGTGTCCTGCTCGTTGTGGCCCAGCTTGCGGAAACAGACGATGTCGACCACCACGTCGTGGCCGAATTCGGCGCGGTAATCCACCGCGAGCTGGCAACACAGTGCCACAGCCTCGGGATCGTCGCCGTTCACATGCAGGATGGGCGCCTCGATCATCTTCACCACGTCGGTGCAGTAGAGCGTGGAGCGCGCATCGCGCGGGTCGGATGTGGTGAAGCCGATCTGGTTGTTGATGACGATGTGCAGCGTTCCCCCGGTGGAGTAACCGCGCGTCTGCGCCAGCGCCAGGGTCTCCATCACGACGCCCTGGCCGGCGAACGATGCGTCGCCATGCACCAGCACGGGCAGCACTTGCTGGCCGCGCTTGTCGCCACGACGCTCTTGCCGGGCCCGCACCGAACCCTCGACCACCGGGTTGACGATCTCCAGGTGCGAGGGGTTGAAGGCCAGCGACAAATGCACCGGACCTGCGGGTGTGGACACGTCGCTGGAAAAGCCCTGGTGGTATTTCACGTCGCCGGAAGGCAGGTCGCTGGCATGCTTGCCCTCGAACTCGTCGAACAAATCCTTCGGACGCTTGCCCAGGGTGTTCACCAGCACGTTCAGGCGGCCGCGGTGGGCCATGCCGATGATGACCTCCTGCGAGCCGAGTTCGCCGCCGCGCTGCACGACCTCGTCCATGCCGACGATGAAACTCTCGCCGCCTTCGAGCGAGAACCGCTTCTGTCCCACGTAGCGCGTGGCGAGGTAACGCTCCAGCCCTTCCGCTGCTGTGAGCTTGTCCAGAATTTCGCGTTTTTTCTCGGTGCTGAAGCTGGGACGGGTGCGAATGCTCTCCAGCTTTTGCTGCCACCAGCGCTTCTGCCCCTGGTCGCTCAGGTACATGAACTCGGCGCCGATGGAGCCGCAGTAGGTTTCGTGCAGGTTGTTGAGCAGGTCACGCAGACTCATGCTCTCCTTGCCGAAATAGGTGTTGCTGGTGTTGAACACGGTTTCCAGATCGGCATCGGAGAAACCGTAGAAACTGGGCTCCAGATCGGGAATGTCGGGGCGTTCGGTGCGCTTGAGCGGATCGAGATCGGCCCAGCGCACGCCGACATTGCGGTAAGCGGCAATGAGTTGCTGAGCCGCGACACGCTTGCGCGACAACTCCACATCGGCGTTGAGGCTGATGGGGCGTGCCGGCCCGGTCTTGGCGCGCAGGGCGAAGGCGGAAACGACGGGCGTGTGGGGGATGTCGCGGGCGTTGCTGCCGTCAACCGCGGGGACATGCTGCAAGGCGTCGAAATAGTCGCGCCAGTGGTCGGGGACCGAACCCGGATTGGCGAGATAGGTTTCGTAAAGCTCCTCGACATACGGAGCATTGCCGCCGAACAGATAGGAGTTGGCGCGTAATTCTTGAATGGTCATGGTGGGCTCACTGGTGCGCCGGGCATCCCGGCATGAAGTGGGTGAAACACCATACGCCCGAGTGGGTAGCCCGCCTAGGCGCACAGCGGTCCGATGACGAAAGACCTGAATGCACTGTAGCAGCCGATTTGATGCAACGCAAAAATCAAAAAACAAAACCATCACCAACCCTGGCTGGCGTGACCCTGCCCCGCGCCTCAAGCCATGCGGGTCGCACCCCGCGGCTCCAGGCCTGACGGCGCAGGCCTGAACGGCACGAAGGCCCGCCGACACGGGCGAGCGGTTGGGTCATGAGGGCCTGGGCAAGCACCTCGGAGACGCGTGGCTTGCGTTTACAGCGTTTCGGCGCTGTAGCGCACCGCCAGAACGTGGGCCTCGCCGGGCTGCAGGGTGAGGACGTTGTCGGCGGCGTTGGCGGATTCCACGCACAGCATGCTGCGCCAGCCGTCGGCGGTGTAGTCGCCCATCGCCGCGGCCTTCTGGCCCCAGGGCGTCCACACCACGGTGGAGGCGGAGCCCTGCTTGGCGATGTGGATGCGGCGACCCAGGCGGGCGTCATCGATCACGCATTCGGCGAGGGTGTTCACATACACGCGATCGATCTCGGCGGCGAAGCGCAGCGGGCCGCTCTGCTGCCCGCGCGCGAAGGCTTCGGTCTTGTCGAGGTAGGCGCAGCCATCGAGGCCTCGCAGTTCGACCTCGGCGATGTCACCGATGTGGAGGTAGCTGTGCAGCGCCTCGCCGAGCGGTACCGGCACGTCGCCGGTGTTGAGGGTGGTGAGTTCCAGGTCGAGCACATCGGCCACGCTGATGTGCAGTTCCAGCGGCGTGTCGTGCGGCCACTGCGCGCGCGTGGCGTCGCTGAACTCCAGGCGCAGGGTGATGGTGGTGGCGCCATCGGCACTGCCGCTGTCCACCACCTCCCAGGGCACGGTGCGGGCGAAGCCGTGGGCGGGATAGGCAGGGTCGCCGGCGTGCGCCCCGAACCAGGGCCAGCACACCGGCACGCCGCCGCGAATGGACTTGCCCGGCGCGAAACGCGCCGCCTCCGACAGCCACACCACCGGCGCGCGCTGTGCCCGCGGCTGGAAGGCGGTGAGATGCGCGCCCTGCAGGCAGATGCTGGCCGTGCCGCCGGTGTTGGCGAGGTCGGCATAAGGCAGGCCCCCAGGTCCGACGCGAAAGGCCAACTGGCCGGGGATGGAAAAGGGCTTGAGGGCGTCGAGGTCTTGCATGGCGGCGAACGATGGCGGCGAAAGCGCCGATTCTGCCTGCGATGCCCGAACCGGCGACGTCGCGACAGGTCGATCAAAGCCCGAGATCGCTCAAGCCGGGGTGGTCGTCCGGCCTGCGGCCCAAGGGCCAATGGAACAGGCGCTCGTCGTCCCGGATCGGAAGGTCGTTGATGCTGGCGAAGCGGCGGGCCATGAAGCCCTGCGTGTTGAACGCCCAGTTTTCGTTGCCGTAGCTGCGGTACCACTGGCCCGAATCGTCATGCCATTCATAGGCGAAGCGGACCGCGATGCGTTCGCCGCCGAACGTCCACAGTTCCTTGATCAGCCGGTAGTCGAGCTCGCGGCTCCACTTGCGCTGCAGGAAGGCGCGCACCTGCTCACGGCCGACCGGGAACTCGGCGCGGTTGCGCCAGCGCGTGTCCTCGGTGTAGACCTGCACGACCCGGTCCGGGTCGCGCGTGTTCCAGGCGTCTTCGGCCATGCGCACCTTCTGCGCGGCGGTCTCGGGCGTAAAGGGTGGAAGCGGGGGTTTCGTGTCCATGATGTCCTTGCGATGCGGAGCAATGGCGCCTGTCGAGAGGCCCTAGCGGCGCAATGTAGCCGAGGGGGCAGTTCGTCTCCGGCAGGGCGTCGCGGCACTCGCTCCGGCGCTGGCGCGTAGTGCGGGCGATGACCGCCAGCCCATGATCCGGCAGGGTCAGATCTCCACCCGCGGCACGCGGGTGGACGCCCACGCGGCGATGAGGGTGAGCGCGCCGGCGGCGAGGAAGGCGAGGTGGAAGGCATGCGTGACCTGCAGCGTGGCCGCTGCGCTGCCGCCGTGCAGCGCAGCCTGCAGCTCGGCGCTGGACGCCAGGCCGAACACCAGGGCGCCAAACACGGCCGTGCCGACCGAGGCGCCAACGGAACGGGCCAGCGACACCGTGGCCGCAGCCGCGCCCAGCCGTGTGCGCCCGGCCACGGTCTGGATGACGAGCTGGGACGTGGGCATGACGGTGCCGAAACCCAGGCCGGCGAGCACGCCGAGCAGCCCCACCGTCCAGCTCCCGCTGGGCAGCAGCCCGAGCAGCAGCAACGCCAGTGCCGCCAGCGTCAGCCCATAGCGCGGCGGCTTGTCGGGCCGGCCGGTCCTGGCCACCAGGCGGCCGGTGAGGTTGGAGCCGAGCACCAGCCCGCCAGTCAGCGGCAAGAGCAACAGCCCGGCATGCGCGGCGTCGCCGTGGTGGCCCAGTTGCAAATACACCGGCAGGAAGAACACGAGTGCGAACATGCTGGCGGCGAACAGCGTGACGGTGAGGCTGGTCCAGGCAATGGCCGGCAGACGCAGCAGTTCCAGCGGCAGGAAGGGATGCTGCTGGCTTCGCTCGCGCCGCGCCAGCAGCAGGCCCAGCACCAAGGCGCCAGCGGCCATCACCACGCTGGGCAGAGACAGCCAGGCGAAGCGGTGGCCTGCAAGGGTCAACCACAACAGGGCCAGCCCGGCCGTGGCAGCGAACAGCAGCACACCAGGCGCATCATGGCTCTGGCCTTGCGCGCCATGGGGCGGGCTGGCCGACAGCCGCAACACGCGCCACGCCGCAATCGCCGCCAGCGGCAGATTGGCGATGAACAGCCAGCGCCAACTGAAGCTGCTGACCACCAGCCCACCCACCACCGGACCGGTGACGCTGGCGAGCACGAACACCACGCCGAAATAAGCCTGGAAGCGCGGGCGCTGGCGCGGCGGCACGACCTCGCCGATGAGGGCCTGGCTCATCACCATCAAGCCCCCGCCGCCCAGCCCCTGCAGCATGCGCGCGGCGATCAGCCACCACATGCCTTGGGCTGCCGCGCAGGCAGCAGAGCCGAAGGCGAACAAACCGAGCGCTGCCACCAACGCATCGCGCCGGCCGTAGCGGTCGCCCAGTCGCCCATACAGTGGCGCCATGATGGTGGAGGCGAGCAGGTAGCCCACGGCGATCCAGGCGCTGGCGCGCAGGTCGCCCAGGTCACGGGCGATGGCCGGCGTGGCAGTGGCCAACAGGGTCTGGTCAATCGCCGCGAGAAAGATGGGCAGCATCACCGCGGTGAACAACTGCACGAAGCGGCCGAATGGCACAGGGCTCTCGGCAGCATGGGACACGGCTGGCGACGCGACAGCCGCCGAAGGAGAGTGCTCGGGGAGTTCCATGCCCGGTCAGTTTAAGGGACCGATGCATGGTGATGCCCGTAACGAGGCCGGCTTCAAATCATGCCGCGCTGCGTCTCTCAAGGAATCACTGGGCTGATCCCGAGTTTGCTTGCCCACCTTCTGGCCTGCAGGCCGCTCGGATCCGCTGCAGGGGGCGGATCAGCGATCCGAAGCTGGAGCGCTCCAGAGCCGAAAACGGCCTCGCAATCCATCAGCCCTGTGGCTTGGAAGCAGCCAGATGTTGACCACGCATGTTTACGCGTGAAGCGGTGGAACCCATGGAATTACATTCGCGAACATTCAAAATCTTGCAGATACAGACAACATTAGGCCGTTAGCTTTACAGTCAAGATAGTGAAAAATCTTTTAGTTGGGCTAAAAGACTTTTCATCAAAAAGTCAAAACAAGAATGGGATCGGGGGAAACATGATTCTGTGGTCACGGCCGCCATCGCTGCTAGCTACACCAGCTGCCATTGACCTAGATGCATGCTCGACGCGTGCCATTGCTGATGCGATGGAGACTTGCACGACCGTGGCCTGGCAGAACTATGGCCTGCTGGCGGACGTGCGTGTCGTACCCGACACAACTGAAACCGGCCTGCGCTTCATAACTGGCCTGCAATTCATCAGTGCCATGTGCATCGGGGACCTGGCTGCGCCCAGGTCAAACGGCTGCATGGTGAAGCAACCACCCGATCAAGTTCCATCGGTTCGTCGTGCCCAGAGCGTTCGAGATCAAGACCGAGCGATTTCTCAAAGAAACGCCGAGCCGCCCTGGGGGCGCTCGAAAGCGTTTGATCGTGCTCCGCATGACGACTCGGACTGGACTGGGGGGTTTTGATCCCTGCGTTCATGCCCATTCACCCGTTTTTGATTTCTGTCGAGAACCCACCCGCCATCATCCAGGCAACTGATGGCGCAGGATCTGCAGTCCCGTTGCCCAGATCTCATGCCAAAACGGATAAGTTCATGAAACTTCGCACAGTCTCCAGTCTCACAGCCAGCACCCTCCTGACACTGTCATTGGCCGCGTGTGGCGGGGGGGGGGGGGAAGTAGTCCACCGGTGAACGTCATCCCGCCCAGCGGTGGAACCACGCCGAGTGGCAGCACTACACCCACTACACCCACGACACCTACTTCACCTACTACACCTGCCGCATCCGTACAGCTTTGGATGCCATATGTCAGGGTAACCACGCAAAATTCGTCCACCAGTTCGACGTCGACTGTTGACAGCTTGACCCTGGATTCGTTGTCCAACGCGAGCAATACCGTACCCGTCGCTGGCATCACGACCTTGATGTCAAACGGCCCTGCGCAATACGCCGATGCGAGTGTGATCTATAACCTGAGCAACAACCTTTATCAGGTCGTTGGCCACCGTAATTTCTTCTATGCCAGCGCCGGGCAGGTTTATCGCATGGATCTCACGGCGAGCAGCCCGCAGCCGACACAAATGGGCACCCTGGGCCTGACCCAGTTGTGCAGCCTGACGGCTCATGAGTCGGAAATCACCGGGCAGTCGGGTGATGTGCTCGTCACGGGGCTGACCACGACAGGAGCCACACCCGCGGGCTGCTCCGGCACAAGCGTCCAGGCCTGGGCCATTCCTTTTGGTTCCACGGCGACGTCAACCATCACTCCGCTGGGATTTGTGCCTTCTGTGCTGGGTACCTATCGCAGCGGTTCAAACGTCGCAGACTATCTCACGCAAGTGGGTGGCTCCCTGTATGTCACGGCGAACCTGGGCCAGCAAGGCACACAAGTCAGCGGGCTGAGCCTGACGCCTGGCAGCCAGCAAGCCTACAGCCTCGGAGTCGGTGGTAGCGATACGCTGCACTACGTCCAGGTGTACACCAACACAGCCGGATCAGGGTCCACACCACCTTCAACGACGTTCGCCCTCTACAGCGTGACTTCGGCGGGTGTTGCCCAGCAGATCACCGGCCTACCATCGAATAGTTACTTCCAGGCGTCCGCCGACTCCAGCGGAAATCTTTACATCGCCAATGCAGTCCCGACCACAACGTCCAGCGGAACGACGTATGCCGTGCAGATTTTCAAGGTGACCGTTGGGCAATCCGCAGCGACGTTATTGGCAACCATCAACGCTGGAAGCGACGGTCTGAACGGGTTCCAGGTGAATGCCACAGGAACCGGGGGGTTGATGGAGTTGTACTCGACCACATCTCCCCCGACCAATACCGCATCCGTGGTCGATTTCGCCACGCAGACCTCCACACTGATTGCAGGCATCAATGCCTCGAGCGTTTCATTTCAAGGCATTGGCCTGGACGGCAATGCCATTCTGCAGGGGGGCTCATATTCATCCACGGGCACGAGCAGTGGCACCATCTGGTCGGTCAATCCAACGACCGGCGCCATTGTTCACACCCTTGCGAATCAGCAGTTCGATGGTGGCTTGGGTGATGCCTTCCCTGCCGATTACAGCAGCCAGATCGTCTATGGCTCGCTGTTGACTCAGGCACCGTATAGCGCCAGCAGCACTGGCACTTGTTCGCCGATTGCATCGGTTCAGGTCGTTGAAACGCAGAACTACAGTCCAACTGGCCAGTTCGCGCCGCCGACTGGCTCCTGCGGGGTGTATGCGTCCGGAAACTTGCTCCAAACCTCCGGCCAGTCTTATGTGATCGGGACGTCATATGGCGCTTCCAGCGCGAGCGGGTCGGCAAACTCCCTGATCGGCGCCAACCCACAAGCTGCTGTTGGCGCGACAGCAACGGTGCTGGGCGCCAACAGCTCTTTCGTCAGATGGGCCGTGCCATTCTGACGACATGAAGCAACAGCGGGAACCTGTCGCTCAGATTCGTTCCCACGCTCACTCCCCTGCAGCTGCCGCCGGCAGCGGGCCGATGGCGGTTGTACCTGTCTCGCCCCAGCCGCCGCCCAGCGCCTGGATGAGTGCCACGCTGGCGGCGTAGCGGCGGTTGAGCAGGGTGAGCTCCGCGTTGCGGGCGCTGGTGGCGGTGGTCTGCGCGGTGATGACGTTGAGGTAGGGCGCGATGCCGGCTTTGTACTGGTTCTCGGCCAGGCGCAACGACACCGCGGCCGCCTGCACCACGGCGGCCTGCTGCTGCGCCTCCTGCGCCAGGATGGACTGGGCGGCGAGGTTGTCCTGCACCTGCTGCAGGGCGGTGAGCACGTCTTGGCGGTAGTTGGCCACGGTCTGGCGGTAGGCGGCCTTGCTGGACTCGACCTGGGCGCGGCGCAGGCCGCCGTCGAACAGCGTGGCGGCGAGGCTGGGGCCGATGGACCAGAACAGCGAGGGCGCGGTGAACAGTTCGGCCATGCGCGTGGCCTGGCTCCCGCCCTGCGCCGACAGCGTGAGGTTGGGCAGCCAGGCGGTCTGCGCCACGCCGATCTGCGCGTTGGCCGCCTGGACCTGCTCGGCAGCGGCAGCCAGGTCGGGGCGGCGCTGCAGCAATTGCACAGGAATGCCCGGCGGTATGGCGGGCACGCTGGGCAGTGCGTTCTCCGCTGGCAGTGTGAAGTCGCCGGGGGCCTGCCCCACCAGCACGGCGATGGCGTTTTGCAGCTGCGCCCGGGTCACCCCCAGATCGGTGGCGCTGGTCTGCGCCTGCAGCAACTGGGTGCGGGCCTGGGCGACGCCGGCAGCAGTGTCGACCCCGGCCTTGTAGCGGTTTTCCGTGAGCTGCAAGGCTCGCGTGTAGGCCGCCACCGTCTCTTGCGCCAGGCGCACTTGCGCATCCACCGTGCGCAGTTGCAGATAACTCTGCGCCAGCGTGCCCTGCAGGCTGAGCAGGGTGAATCGCAGGGTGGCGGCGCTGGCCGCGGCGCTGGACTCGCCGGCCTGCACCTGCAGGCGCACCTTGCCCCACAGGTCGGGCGCCCAACTTGCCGTGACCGAGGTGCTGAGGCTGTTGAAGATGCGCCCCGGTTGCGCCACGCTGTTGCTGGCCGAGGCTGATTTGGAGCGCGTCGCCGAAGCCCCCGCCGACAGCGTCGGGAAGTACGCCGCCCGAGCCTGGGCGATGGCCGCCTCGGCCTGCTCGTAGGCGGCGAGTTGCGCGGCCAGGCTCTGGTTGTGCTGCGCCACCCGGGCTTCCAGAGCGCTCAGCACCGGATCGTCGAACACGCCCCACCAGGGTCCGGCGGGCATGGCAGCGGCGCTTTGCAGGGGCGTCCAGCCTTGGCCGGCATGGGCATAGTGCAGCGGCAGCGCCACCTTGAGCGGCGGCTCGGGTGGCTGTGCGGCGCAAGCGCCGAGCAGCAGGGCGAGCGACGCCATGATGCAGATGCGAGGCGATGGCGATGGGTTGGGGGTCATGGTGTTCAGGCCGGAGTGTCGAGCGGCACCGGACGGCCGCTGCGGCCGAATTTGCGCAGCGTCCATTGCCGCAGGCGGTCGAGTTCGAGATAGATGACCGGGGTGGTGTAGAGCGTCAGCGCCTGGCTGACGATGAGTCCGCCGGCGATGGAGATGCCCAGTGGCTGGCGCAGCTCGGCGCCGTTGCCGGTGATGAAGGCCAGCGGCAGCGCGGTGAACAGCGCCGCCAGCGTGGTCATGAGGATGGGGCGCAGGCGCAGCGTGGCGGCCTGGAAGATGGCCTCGCGCGGGCCGGCGCCGTGTTCGCGCTCGGCCTGCAGCGCGAAGTCCACCATCAGGATGGCGTTTTTCTTGACGATGCCGATGAGCAGGAATACGCCGATGAGCGCGATGATGGAAAACTCGGTGTGAAACAGCAGCAGCGCCAGCACCGCGCCCACGCCGGCCGGCGGCAGGGTGGAGAGGATGGTCAGCGGGTGCAGCGTGCTTTCGTACAGCATGCCCAGCACGATGTAGATGGCGAAGATCGCAGCCATGATGAACAGCGGCTGGTTCTTCAGCGTGTCGGAAAACAGCTTGGCCGTGCCCTGGAACCCGCCGTGAACCTCGGACGGCAGGCCGATTTCGGCCATGGTCTGGTCGATCTTGCCCTGGATCTGCCCGAGCGAAATGCCCTTGTCGAGGTTGAAGGAAATGGTTGCCGAGACGAACAGCCCCTGGTGGTTCACCGCCAGCGGGGTGTTCGTCAGTTCCTCGTGCGCCAAAGCCGAGAGCGGCACACGCTGGCCCTGGCTGCCCACCAGAAAAATTGCTTGCAGCGCCGAGGCGTTTTGCTGGTACTGCTGCGCCGCCTCCATCACCACCCGGTACTGGTTGAGGGGCGCGTAGATGGTGGAGACCAGACGCTGGCCGAAGGCGTCGTTCAGGGTCTGGTCGATGGTGGCGATGGGAATGCCGTAGCGCGCCGCGGCGGCGCGGTCGAGCACCAGGCTGAGCTGCAGGCCGCTGGCCTGCTGGTCGGTGTTGACATCGTTCATGCCGGGAATGCGCTTGAACGCTGCCAGCACCTTGGGCTCCCAGGTGCGCAGGGTGTCCAGGTCGGAGGCCTGCAGGGTGTACTCGTACAGCGCCGCCGAGGGCCGGCCGCCGGCACGAATGTCCTGCACTGGGAACATGAAGGTCTGTGCCCCCGGTACGCTCGAGAGCGCCTTGCGCAATTGCGCGATGATGGTCTGCACCCCCCGGCGCTGGTCCAGCGGCTTGAGCTGCATGAACATGAAGCCGCTGTTGGCGGTGCCCCCGCCGGTGAACGCCAGCACGTTCTGCACGCCTTCGTTCCGGCGCACGATGGCGACGATGCGCTCCAGCTTCTTGCTCATGTCCTGAAAGGAAATCGACTGGTCGGCCTGCACCGAACCGACCAACAGGCCGGTGTCCTGCGTCGGGAAAAATCCCTTGGGGACGATGGTGTAGAGATACACGCTCAGGCCGACGGTGGCGAAGAACAGCAGCAGCATGAGCGTGGGATGCGCCAGCGCCCCGCGCAGGCTGCGGGCGTAGCCGTCGTGAATGGCGTTCCAGACGCGCTCCAGGCGGGGGGCGCGGGCCATACTCCCCCTCCCGGCCTCTTCCTCCCCACCTGTGGGGAGGGCTGGGTTGGGCAGGGGCTTCGGGCGCAGCCAGCGCGACGCGAGCATGGGCGTGACGGTGAGCGAGACCAGCAGCGACATGCCGATGGCTACCGACAGCGTGACGGCGAACTCGTGGAACAACCGGCCGACGATGCCGCCCATGAACAGCACCGGCAGGAACACGGCCACCAGCGACAGGCTCATGGACAGCACGGTGAAACCCACCTCGCGCGCGCCCCTGAGCGCGGCGGCCAGCGGCGACATGCCGGCCTCGACATGGCGCATGATGTTTTCGAGCACGACGATGGCGTCGTCGACGACGAAGCCGGTGGCGACGATCAGCGCCATGAGCGACAGGTTGTCGAGGCTGTAGCCCAGCAGCCACATGGCGGCGAAGGTGCCCACCAGCGACAGCGGCACGGCCAGCGCCGGAATGAGGGTGGCACGCCAGTCGCGCAGGAACAGCCAGACCACGCCGATGACCAGCATGACGGCAAGCAGCAGGGTGTCTTCCACCTCTTGCAGCGAGGCGCGGATGGTGGAGGTGCGGTCGGACATGATGCGCACGTCGATGCCCGCCGGAATGGAGGCTTCGAGCTGCGGCAACGCCGCCTTCACGCCTTCCACGGCGTTGATGATGTTGGCCCCGGGCTGGCGAAAAATGATGAGCAGTACCGCCGGCTCGCCGTTTGCCAGGCCCATGTGCTGGTCGTTCTGCAGGCCTTCGCGGACCTGCGCCACTTCATCCAGCCGGATGGGCGCGCCATGTCGGTAGCCCACGACGATGCGCTGGTACTGCGCCGGCGTGGTCATCTGGTCGTTGGCGCCCACCTGCCAGCGGCGGTCGGCGCTGTCCACTGCGCCTTTGGGCGTGTCCACATTGGCGCTGGCGATGGCCTGGCGAATCTGCTCCAGCCCCAGGCCCATGCCGTTGATGCGCGGCAGGTCCAGTTCCACCCGCACCGCCGGCAGCGCCGAGCCGCCCACGGTGACCGAGCCGATGCCGGCGACCTGCGAGATCTTCTGCGCCAGGATGGTGGAGGCGGCGTCGTACATCTGCCCGCGCGTCAGGCTCTTGGAGGTGAGCGCGAGGATCATGATCGGCGCATCCGCCGGGTTGACCTTGCGGTAGGTCGGGTTACCGGTGAGCCCGGTGGGCAGCAGCGGCCGCGCGGCGTTGATAGCGGCCTGCACCTGGCGCGCCGCGCTGTTGATGTCCTTGCTCAGATCGAACTGCAGAATGATGCGGCTGGACCCCTGCGTGCTGCTGGAGGTCATTTGCGCAATGCCGGCAATCGTCCCCAGGCTGCGCTCCAGCGGCGTGGCCACTGTGGCGGCCATCACCGCCGGACTGGCCCCGGCCATGTTGGCCTGCACGGTGATGGTCGGAAAGTCCACCTGCGGCAGCGGCGCCACCGGCAGCAGGCGAAAAGCCATGGCGCCTGCCAGCAGCACCGCCAGCGCCAGCAAGGTGGTGCCCACCGGGCGGCGAACGAAGGGAGCGGAAAGATTCACGGCTTGCCCTCCCCGCCCGTGGAGGATGTCGGCGGGGACCCGCCCGAAGACCGCGCAGCGCTGGTCTCACCTCCCCCACGGGTGGGGGAGGCCGGGAGGGGGAGGCTCTGCCCGCCCTGCGGACCGGAACCGAAGGTGCGTGACCGCCAGGCCGCGGTGCGCGTGGCCAGGCGGTCGAAGGCGAGATAGATGACCGGCGTGGTGAACAGCGTGAGCAGTTGCGACAGCAGCAATCCGCCCACCATGGTGATGCCCAGCGGCTGGCGCAGCTCGGCGCCCATGCCGCCGCCGACCACCAGCGGCACGGCGCCGAACAGCGCGGCGAACGTCGTCATCAGAATGGGGCGCAGGCGCAGGCGCGCGGCCTGCAGCATGGCGGCCTCGGGCGCAAGGCCCTGGTGGCGCTGGGCGTCGAGGGCGAAATCCACCATCAGGATGGCGTTCTTCTGCACGATGCCGATGAGCAGGACGATGCCGATGATGGCGATGACGGTGAGGTTGTGCCCCGTCCCCATCAGCGCCAGCAAGGCGCCGATGCCCGCCGACGGCAGCGTGGACAAAATGGTGATGGGGTGGATGTAGCTTTCGTACAGCACGCCCAGCACGATGTACATGGTGGCCACCGCTGCCAAGAGCAGCCAGAGCTGGTTGGAGAGTGCCGCCTGGAAAGCGCTGGCTGCGCCCTGGAAGGCGATGACCACGGAGGGCGGCAGGGCAGCGTCCGTCGCCACCTGCTGAATGGCATCGACCGCCGCGCCGAGCGAGGCGCCGGGTGCGATCTGGAAGGAGATGAGCGCCGCCGGGAACTGGCCGAGATGGTCCACCGCCAGCGGTGTGGCGCGCTGCTCGACATGGGCGATGGCCGACAGCGGCACCGGCTGCCCGCTGCTGCTGGCCAGGTAGATGTTGCCGAACGCCGCGAGCCCTCCACCGCCGCTCGTGCCGACCCCCAGCACCACGCGGTACTGCGCCGACTGGGTGAAGATGGTGGAGACCAGACGCTGGCCGAAGGCGCTGTACAGCGCGCTATCCACCGCACTCATGGTGATGCCCAGACGCGAGGCGGCGCTGCGGTCCACGTCGATATAGGCCTGCAGGCCCTGGTCCTGCAGGTCACTGGTGACGCCGGCGAGCTGCGGCAGCGCCTTGAGCCTGGCCATCAGCGCGGCGTTGGCGCTGGAGAGTTCGGCCTGGCTGGTGGCCGAGAGGCTGAACTGGTAGGGATAGCGGCTGGCGATGTCGTCGATGGTCAGATCCTGCACCGGCTGCAGGAAGGCGCGGATGCCTTCGACCTTGGCGGCATGCGCATCGAGCCGGCTGATGATGGGGCCGACACGCAAGACCCGCTCGCTCAACGGCTTGAGGCTGATGAGCAGGCGCCCGGTGTTCATCGTGGTGTTGATGCCGTCGATGCCGACCACGGACGACACGCTCGCCACGGCCGGGTCGCGCAGCAGCGCATCGACCAGCGCCTGCTGCCGCCGGTTCATTGCGGCGAACGACACGTCCTGCGGCGCCACGGTGGTGGCTTGAATCAAGCCGGTGTCCTGCACCGGGAAAAAGCCCTTGGGAATGACGATGTAGAGAAACGCCGTGAGCAGAAGCGTACCCACGGCCAACAGCAGCACCAGCGGCTGGTGGCGCAGCACCCAGGCCAGCGCGCGCGCATAGGCGTCAGCCAGGCGCTCGAAGGCATGGCCGCTGGCGCGGAACAGCCGCCCCTGTTTTTCCTCGGGAACGTGGCGCAGCAGGCGCGCCGACAGCATGGGGGTGAAGGTGAGAGAAACGAAGGCCGAAATGACGATGGCCACCGCCAGGGTGATGGCGAACTCGCGGAACAGCCGGCCCACCACGTCGCCCATGAACAGCAGCGGGATGAGCACGGCGATGAGCGAGAAAGTGAGCGAGATGATGGTGAAGCCGATTTGCGCCGCGCCTTTGAGCGCGGCATGCAGCGGCGGCTCGCCGGCCTCGATGTAGCGCGCGATGTTCTCGATCATGACGATGGCGTCGTCCACCACGAAACCGGTGGCAATGGTCAGCGCCATGAGCGTCAGGGTGTTGATGGAAAAGCCGAACAGATACATCGCGCCGAAAGTTCCCACCAGCGCCAGCGGCACGGCCGTGGCGGGAATGAAGGTGGCGCGCGCGCTGCGCAGGAAGACGAAGATGACCAGAACCACCAGGGCGACGGCGAGCAGCAGCTCGAACTTGACATCGCTGATGGCGGCGCGAATGGTGACGGTACGGTCCGACAGCACCGAGAGCCGCGCCGCTGCGGGCAGTTGCTGCTGCAGGCTGGGCAGCAGCCTCTGAATGCTGTCGACCACGGCAATGACGTTGGCGCCAGGCTGGCGCTGCACGTTGATGACGATGCCCGGTTTGCCGTTGACCAGGGCCGCCTGCCAGGCGTTCTCGGGGCCGGTGTCGATGCTGGCGACATCGCCCAGGCGCACCGTTGCGCCGTTGTTGGTGGCGATGATCATCTGCCGGTACTGCTCGGGCGACTGCAACTGGTCGTTGGCGTCGATGGTGAAGGATTGCTGGCTTCCGCTGATGCTGCCCTTGGGGCTGTTGACGTTGGCCCCGGTGATGGCGGTGCGAATGCTGTCCAGGCTCAGGCCCAGCGCCGCCAGGGCCTGCGCGTTGACCGTGACGCGCACGGCAGGCTTGTGACCGCCGGAGAGCGTCACCAGGCCCACGCCCGAGACCTGCGAGAGCTTCTGGCTCAAGCGCGTGTCGGCCAGGTCGTCGAGCGTGGTGAGGGGCAGCGAGTCGGAGGTCAGCCCGAGAGTGATGACGGGCGCGTCCGCCGGGTTGACCTTGGCATAGATGGGCGGCTGCGGCAGGTCGGTGGGCAGCAGGTTGCCGGCGGCATTGATCGCGGCCTGCACCTCCTGCTCGGCGACATCGAGCGACAGCGACAAATCGAAACGCAGGGTGATGACCGAGGCCCCGCCGGAGCTCACCGACCACATTTGCGCCAGCCCCGGCATCTGCCCGAACTGCTGCTCCAGCGGGGCGGTGACGGAGGACGTCATCACATTCGGGCTGGCCCCGGGGTAGAGGGTGGTGACCTGGATGGTGGGGTAGTCCACCTCCGGCAGCGCCGCCTGCGGCAGCAGCTTGTAACCGACGAAACCGGCCACCAGCACCGCGATCATCAGCAGCGTGGTGGCGATGGGCCGCAGAATGAACAGCCGCGACGGACTGGGACGATCGGCGCCGGCCTCCCCCTCCCGGCCTCCCCCACCTGAGGGGGAGGTGAGCGCTGCGCTGCGCGAAGACTCCGGTTGCCCCTCGTCACTGTTCCCTTTCTGCGCGGGAGGGGTTGGCTCCCTCCCTGCTTGCGGGGAGGGCGGGGGTGGAGAGTCGTGGCCCGGCGGCACGCTCATGCTCAGCGCGCTCCGCTGGCAGCAGCCTTGGCATGCTCGCCCGGCCTTGTCTTGCCCCCCGGCTTGGTCTTTCCCTGCTGCGACGTTGGCGATGCCTCAGCGGTGCGCGCCTGCACCACATTCACTTCACGGCCATCGCGCAGGCGGTCCAGGCCATCGGTCACGACACGCTCACCGGGCTTCAGGCCGGAGACGATTTGCGTCAGGTCACCGTCGGTCGCCCCCGTCGTCACCTTGCGCAGCATCACCTTGTCGCCAGCGCCGATCACATACACATAGGTGCCCGGCGCGCCCACGGCCACGGCCGTGTTCGGGACCACCACCGCGCCGGGAATGGTGCGCACCAGCAGACGAAGGTTGACGAACTGGTTGGGAAACAGCGCCAGGTTCTTGTTGTCGAACTCGGCGCGCAGGTTGAGCGTGCCGGTGGCGGTGTTGATCTGGTTGTCCGCCGCCACCAGCTTGCCGCTGGCCAGCAGTTGGGTGTTGCGCGCGTCCCAGGCCTGCGCTTCGAGCTGCTTGCCGGACATGGAAGCCGGGCCGGGCCGCCCCGGGCGCGCGTCGCCTCCGTGGAGGGAAAAGTCCGCTTGCGGATGGGCCGGAGCACCCAGCAACTGTCCGACCACCTCACCAATCTGCTGCTGCGGCAGGGCGAAGGTCACGTCGACCGGCTGCACCTGGGCGATGGTGGCGATTGGCGTCACACTGCTGCCCGTGGCGCTGCTGGAGCCGTTGCCCGCGCCCACCGCTCCCGAGGTGGTCACCATATTGCCCGCATCCACCGGCCGCAGGCCGGCCAGGCCGGCCACCGGGGCGGTGATGCGAGTCCAGCTGAGCTGTAGCCGAGCGTTATCGAGCGCGGCCCGGTTGGCGTCGAGCGTGGCCTTGTACTGCGCCACGGTGGCGCGCTGGTCCGACACTTGCTGCGCGGAAATCGAGTCCTGCTGGAGCAGGGTCTCATAGCGCACCAGATCGCTCTGCGCGCCGCTGAGTTGTGCCCGGGTCTGCTCGACCTGGGCTTGCGCCTGCTCCACCGCGATCTGGAACGGACGTGGATCGATCTGCGCCAGCAACTGCCCGGCCTTGACCATCTGCCCCTGCCTGTAGTCGATGCTTTGCAGCAACCCGGCCACGCGCGGCATGACGTTCACCAGGCTGCGTGGCGTCACCGTGCCCAGGGCACTGAGCCACACCGGCAGCGGCTGCGCGCGGGCGACGGCCGCAGTCACCGGCTGCGGTGGCAGCTTGCCGGACATGCCGGGCGGAGCTTTCTGGGCGCGGCTCACATCGCCCACGCGCCACCATAGGAAAGCGCCGAGAGCCAGCACCGCCAGCGGCAGCAACCAAGTCCAGCGTCGCCCGGCGGCGTGGGCAGCGGAGGTCGAGGCAGGATCGGAGCGCGGACCGGATGGGGTCATGGGCAAGTCTCGGACGAAAAGTGGGACGCAAGCATGCGGGACACAGGCATGCGGAACACAAGCAGGACAAGGTGGCCAACTGACTGCGGGAGAGATGGCGCATTGTCCAATCGTTCCCGGCCCGCATGCCTCCTGGGGGCATGCGGGCCGGGAACGATTGGACAGGTCGCATCATGCCCGAGCCGCATGAACGTCGCGTGAGGCGTTTGTGTTGAAGTTTTGCTGGCGGCAAGCCCCGCCGGGTGGTCACGCCATACGCCGGCAGCCGGCGTAACCCCCTAGAGCTTGGCCTTGCGCTCGTGTTTCCAATACACCTCGGTGCTGCCTTCGGCTCCGGCGCGGTTGAGGGTGCGCGCCAGCACGAACAACAAGTCCGACAAGCGGTTGAGGTATTGCAAGAGGCGGGTGAGGTCGGCAGGCGACGTGGACACAGCCGTGGCAGCGCCAGCCTGCGTCTGGACAGCGAGGACCACCGCCACCACCGAACGCTCGGCGCGCCGCGCCACGGTGCGGCACACATGCGCGAGGCTGGCGGCGCGGGTGCCGCCGGGCAGGATGAATTCCTTCAGCGGCGGCAGCAGCGGGTTGTAGTGCGCCAGCGCCGTGTCCAGGCGCTGCACATGGGCGTCTTGCACCAGGGTCATGCCCGGCACCGCGAGTTCGCCGCCGAGGTCGAACAGGTCGTGCTGCACCTGCAGCAGCAGTTCGCGAATCGCGTCGTCCATCGGCTCGGTGAGCAGCAGACCGATGTGGGAGTTCAGCTCATCGACATCACCCAGGGCTTGGATGCGATCGTCGGCCTTGGAGCGTCGGCTGCCGTCGCCCAGACCGGTGGTGCCGGCGTCGCCGGTGCGGGTGGTGATGGCGGTGAGGCGGTGTCCCATGATGCGTCCATGTCAAGTAGGCGCCGCTGACGGCAACGGCGTATTCTTGCCGAAGGTGGCGTCGACTGCGTCGTCGCGGGCGCGCTGCCCTCGGTTCGGCATGCATGCCATGCGGGGCGTCCCAACCAGGCGAACGCGGATGTCTGCGGCGCGAGAAGCCCATTCGGCGTTGCCCTTGACCATGAGACTGCATCGAAGGAGACCATGATGAACGCACCGGCGACACCCCAAACCCTCACCCGCCCCACCCCGCCCGCCCTGCTCGACGCCCTGGCCGCGCGTTTCCGTGCACAGCTCTCCACCGCGCTGGCGGTGCGCGAGCAGCATGGCCGCGACGAATCGCCCTTCGACGTGCCGCCGCCATCCGCCGTGGTGTTCTGCACAAGCACGCAGGACGTGGCCGACGCGGTGAAGCTCGCCGCCGCGCACGACGTGCCGGTCATCGCCTTCGGCGCGGGCTCCTCGCTCGAAGGCCAGCTGCTCGCGGTGCAGGGCGGCATCAGCCTCGACCTCACCCGCATGAACCGCGTGCTCGATGTCGCCACCGAGGACATGCTGGTCAAGGTGCAGGCCGGGGTGACGCGCATGCAGTTGAACGAGGAGTTGCGGCACACCGGGCTGTTCTTCCCCATCGACCCCGGTGCCGACGCGACCCTGGGCGGCATGACCGCCACGCGCGCCTCGGGCACCAACGCCGTGCGCTACGGCACCATGCGCGAGAACGTGCTGGCCCTCACCGTGGTGCTGGCCGACGGCCGCGTCATCCGCACCGGCACCCAGGCGCGCAAGAGCAGCGCCGGCTACGACCTTACCCGCCTGTTCGTCGGCAGCGAAGGCACGCTGGGCATCGTCACCGAGGTCACCCTGCGCCTGTACCCGCAGCCCGAGGCCGTGGCCGCCGCCGTGTGCTCCTTCCCCGACGTGGCACAGGCGGTGGACTGCACCATCGCCATCATCCAGGCCGGTATTCCCATCGCCCGCGTCGAGCTGATGGACCCCGGCGCGGTGCGCGCCGTCAACGCCCACGACCATCTCGGCCTGCCCGAACAGCCCTTGCTGCTGATGGAATTCCACGGCTCGCCCGCCGGCGTGCGCGAGCAGGCCCAGGGCGTGCAGGGCATCGCCGCAGATTACGGCGGCTCCGACTTCGCCTGGGCCGACACCCCGGAGGAACGCACCCGCCTGTGGAAGGCGCGGCATCACGCCTACTTCTCCGCGTTGCAAACCAGGCCCGGCTGCCGCTGCGTCACCACCGACACCTGCGTGCCCATCTCGCGTCTGGCCGAGAGCATCAACGCCACCATCGCCGAGGCCGAAGCCGCCGGCCTGCCCTACTTCGTCGTCGGCCATGTGGGCGATGGCAATTACCACATCGGCTACCTGCTCGACCCGGCCAAACCCGAAGAACGCGAATTGGCTGAACGCCTCAATGCGCAACTGGTGCGCCGGGCGCTGAAACTCGGCGGCACCTGCAGCGGCGAGCACGGTATCGGCCTGCACAAGCAGGAATTCCTGCGCGAAGAAGCGGGCGACGACGCTCTGGACGTGATGCGTGCCATCAAGCAGGCCCTCGACCCGAACGGCATCTTGAATCCGGGGAAGATTTTTGCGTGAAACAACCATGACGAACAACCCTCGTCAGGCCGAACGCCGCTCTCAAGGAAACTTAGGGTCATCCCCAAGTTTCCTTGAACCCGCGGGGGGCGGGTCGGCGAGCCGACCCCGGGGCGCACAGGCCGCTCCGTGAAATCCAACGCATCGCACTCATGTTCACCTACCTCATGCTCGGCACCAACGACCTGCCCCGTGCGGCGGCGTTCTACGACCCAGTGATGGCCGCGCTTGGGCACGCGCGCTGCGACATCGGGGATGACGATGGCTGGGCCGATCTGATCGGCTGGGGCCGCTATGCCGACGAAGGCCGCGTGGAACTGGCGCTGTGGTTGTGCAAACCCTTCAATGGCCAGCCCGCAAGCACGGGCAATGGCACCATGATCGCCCTGGCCGCCAGCAACCGCGCGCAGGTCGATGCCTTTCATGCTGCAGCTCTGGCGCATGACGGCAGCAGCGAAGGCGCACCCGGGTTGCGCCCGCATTACGGCCCCGACTTCTACGCCGCCTACGTGCGTGACCCCGACGGCAACAAGCTCGCCGCCGTATGCCGAGCACGCGGCTGAGCACCCTCGCGCCCTCTGCGCCGGACACGACCACATACTTTCCCCGATGGATGCCGCGGCGGGCACACGCGACACTGTCGCCATGCACCCCACCTGCACCGCCCGCGCCAAGCTGCCTTGCCGTGCCGAAGCCGCGTTCGATCTGTCGGCCGACCCGGCGCGCTTCCCGCCGCTGTTTCGCGGCTACGGGCTGATTCCCTCCATCCGTTCCATCACCCTGCTGTCGCCGCTGGGCGTGGGTTGCACGCGACGCGTGGCCAACAACGACGGCTCCATCCTCACCGAGTGCGTCACCGCACTCGACCGTCCGGGCCTGCATGCCTACACCCTGAGCGGCTTTCGCCCTCCGTTCTCCTGGCTGGTGCGGCTGGGAGAGGCGCGCTGGACGTTTACGGATGACGCGCGCGGGTGCGCCGTGGAATGGCGCTACACCTTCACACCACGCGTACCGCTGTCGCGTCCTGTCGTCGCCCTGCTGTTGCGTTGCTGCATGCGACCCGCCATGCAACGCTGCCTGCAGGCCATGGGCGAGGCGGCCTCCAGGCCAGCCGACACTGTGGCATCCTGATCGCGTCGGCATCCCGGCAGCAGCCTCCGAACCCAGCCCGATGGACAGCCTCATCCTCCTCGCCCTCGCCCCGGTCTTCCTCGGCTTCATCGCCTGGGAAGCCTGGTATTTCAAGCGCAAGGGCCGCAGCAACTACACCTGGGCCGACACGGCCTCCAACGCCACCCTGGCGCTGATGCACCAGGCCTCGGACGCGGTGGCCTGGCTGCTCACCTTCGGCCTGTTCGTCGCGCTCTGGCGGCATCGGCTGTTCAACATTCCCGCCACCTGGTGGAGCGTGGCCTTGCTCGTCGTTGCCCAGGATTTTTGCTATTACGGGTTCCATCGCACCAGCCACCGCGTGCGCTGGCTGTGGGCCTCGCATGTCACCCACCATTCGTCGGAGCGGCTCAACCTCTCCACCGCGTTCCGCCAGAGCCTCACCTACCCCATCTCGGGCATGTGGCTGTTCTGGCTGCCGCTGGCATGGATTGGCTTCGCCCCTGCGCACATCGTCGCCGTGGTCGCCATCAATCTGGCGTTCCAGTTCTTCGTCCACACCGAGGCGGTGGGCAAACTCGGCTGGCTGGAGCATGTGTTCAACACGCCTTCGCACCACCGCGTGCACCACGCCCGCAACCCGCAATACCTGGACCGCAACTACGCCGGGGTGTTCATCGTGTGGGACAAGCTGTTCGGCAGCTTCACGCCAGAGGATCCGGCCCATCCCTGCGTCTACGGCATCGTCCACCCGATTCGCAGCCACAACCCCATCACACTCACCGTTCACGAATGGATCGCCATGCTGCGCGACGTCGCGCACGCACGCGGGCTGCGCCAGCGGCTGATGCAGCTGTTCGGCCCACCCGACCGATCTCTGGCGGGTTGGGAGTCGGCGTCTGCGCCGCGCACGCACGGCATCGGCACGACCCTCCAGCCGCCGCCGTAGCGCAGGGCGATGGCATGGCGCGCTCTGCATCCGCCCTGCAACCACAGCGCTCACGCCTCGGTGCCGAGGTCGGGAATGCGGTTGAAGGCGATGCGCATGGGCGCGCTGTCGCGAGCGCGATGGGCGCTGCCGCAATAGACGGTGTGCTTGCCGTAGCGCAGGTTCAGCGCATCCACCGCCTGCCACAGGCCGTTGCGGCGGCTGTCGTCATCGAACAGGCCGGCAGTACTCTGCGCCAGCGGCAGCAGATCGTGCAGCACCACGCCGACCTTGAACGGCGGCGGCAGTTGCGGCGGCAAGTCCGCCCAGAGCGCGGCCAGGACATGCAGCAGCGTCTGGGTGTCCTGCGTGTGCGCCATGCGCGCGGCCTGTTCCCAGCGCTGCGACGCCTGGCCGCGGGCGGCGCAGCGCAGGCGCACGCTCATGGCGCCAGCCACCAAACCTTCGCGGCGCAGGCGCATGGCGGCCTTTTGCGTCAGGCGGTCGAGCACGGCGCAGGCATCGTCACGGTTGCGCTGCTCGGGGGGCAGTACATGGCTGTGACCCAGGGTGCGGCGCGGGCCGGCCAGGCGTCGCACCGGCAGGCCGTGGAGTTGGTCGTGGAAGTCGTCGCCACCGACGCCGCCCCAGATGGTGTGAATCTGCTCGCGCCGCGCATGCCACAGTTGCGCCACCGTGGTCAGCCCATGCGCGTGCAGCCGCGCCAGCATGCCGCGGTTGATGCCGGTGAGGTCGTCGAGCTTCATGCCCAGCAGCGGGCCGGGAAGATCGGTGTCGTCCAGCACCACCAGGCCGTCGGGCTTTTGCAGGTTCGACGCCTGTTTCGCCAGGAACACATTGGGCGCGATACCCACCGACACGCGCAGGCATTCGCCCAGCGCCTCGCGCAGCCCGGCCTTGATGCGCAGTGCCAGCGCGGTGGCGCGCTCGCGGCTGCTCCAGCCCATGGGCAGGCCGCAGGCCATCTCGTCGATGGACAGCACCTGCTCCACCGGCGCGATCCAATCCACCGCGGCGATGGCACGGTGATGAAACTCCACATACAGCGGATGGCGTGCCTCGACGAAAACGATGCCGGGGCAGAGCTTGCGCGCCTCGGCCACCTGAGTGCCGGTCCTGACGCCGAAAGCCTTGGCCTCATAGCTGGCGGCAATGCAGCAGGTGGTTTCGGCCATCATGGGCACGATGCCGACCGGCCGGCCGCGCAAAGCGGGTTGGATCTGCTGCTCGACCGAGGCGAAATAGGAGTTGAAATCGACCAGCAGACAACGCAACATGAGCACCGCTCCTCATCCCTCGCCGCCATGCAGAGACGGCCGGAAGACATGGCATGATAACTGTGTATACACAAGGGGTATCCGCTTAGCTCCACAGAGGGATAAAAGCTGGATTCATGTCCAGTACTTTAAGCTGGTTTGGCAGCTCTGGGTAGAGGTCTCACGACGGCCTCGTAAGTCACCGGGTCGGTCACCACGGCTTGCT
>JAGWMO010000016.1:0-67729 GCA_028871675.1 Betaproteobacteria bacterium | reverse complement strand
GCCCATTGTCCAAGATTCCCCACTGCTGCCTCCCGTAGGAGTCTGGGCCGTGTCTCAGTCCCAGTGTGGCTGGTCGTCCTCTCAGACCAGCTACGGATCGTCGCCTTGGTGAGCTTTTACCTCACCAACAAGCTAATCCGACATCGGCCGCTCCATCGACGCAAGGCCTTGCGGTCCCCTGCTTTCACCCTTAGGTCTTATGCGGTATTAGCAACGCTTTCGCGCAGTTATCCCCCATCAATGGGCACGTTCCGATGCATTACTCACCCGTTCGCCACTCGCCACCAGGGTTGCCCCCGTGCTGCCGTTCGACTTGCATGTGTAAGGCATGCCGCTAGCGTTCAATCTGAGCCAGGATCAAACTCTACAGTTTAATCTTGGTGCCAATTAAGGCTAACTCACTTAGGAACTACGAATTTCTTCGTACTTCTTTGATGAGCGTTTAACTTGTATTTTGCAATCCAGTCAAACGCCCACACTTATCGGCTGCTTTTTGTTAATGAACCCGCTTTTGCGGCTGCTGCATTTGCAGCGGAGAATCAGTATTATTGCAGAATTTTTATTCCCGAGTCAAGCATAAGGTTTTGTCAGAAGCAGGGGTTTAGGCTTACCGCTGACTTGAAGCTCGCTCGCAGCAGCTTTTGTTGGTTTTTTGACAACCAGCGAAAAGCGGCAAGAGATAAATTGTGCACCCCGGCTTGGCCCGTGTCAACACCTTTTCGCAACAGAAGTGCCTTGACCCTAGGAGCGTGGGCGGCAGAAGCTGCCTGCTGCAATCCGCCAGGTCCGGTCCAGAGCGGCGGCCTGTTTTTCGGGCACGGTAGGCAGGGCCAGTTGTCTCACGGCCCCCAGAGGACAACAGCGGGCGCGTTGTGCGGGGTGGCCTCTGGCGTATTTCCCGCTCAGGCGGGGATCAAGGTGGCCATTCGCCGCAGATTCAGCGCCGCGCAGACGAGTTTCCACTCGGCGCGCACACGCTCAAGGCCGCGCAGGCTGAACTGGCGGAACCCCAGCACGCTCTTGAGCGCGCTTGCGTCGGGGTATCGGTGCGGCTTGCGAGTGCGCTTGCGGCCGCACTTGCGACGGCGCTCGTGGCAGGCGAAAGGGTGTCGCATTGGTGGTCCAAGTTGCGGGCGATGCGGCAGCCTGCATGCCTGCGGGTCGCGGCTCAGCTTGCTGACCCGATGGCACGACAGCTTGGAGTGAAGGTCGCGGCAGCGGCTCGGCCAGCAGCCAGGCCGCGAGCCGGCGCACAGCAACCAGGCCACGGCCGAAGTGGCGGCTGTGTAGGTCGTCGGCGCGCCACAGGGTGCTGGCGATGCTGGTTTGCGGCGCCGCGCGCGCCGCCTGCTGCGCCTTGGTGCGCACGCGGGTGCCGAACAACATGGTGCCGCGCGCATCCACCAGGCCATGCCAATGGCCGGCGTGTTCATCGTGGCGCATCTTCACATGCGGCCGGCCCATGCGCGCCAGAAGCTGCCAGTGCATGCCGCGCAAATCGTCGCCGGCCTGGTAGATGCGGCTTTCGGCGTAGTCCATGCCGCGCCCGGATTGCGCCTGCGGGCACTGCGTTCCGGCTGCGACGCACCCGCGGACTGACGCAGCAGCGCGGCGATCTCGGCCCAGTCCGCAGCGCGCAACAAGCGCGCCGCCGCAGGCTCGGGCGCGGCGGTGAACCAGGCGCCGAAACCCGACCGCAGACTCTGGCCGAGCCGTTGTCCGAGGCGCTGTTCGACGCGCTGAACCAAGCGCATGTGCAGCTCTTGCATGGCTGCATGGATGCTGCTGGCTGCTGGGTCTGGCATCGCCCGCCTCATCTCAAACAGGGTGCATGCATCGGGCACGGCCTGCGACATGGCGCGCATTGGCCATGCCGCGTGAGGGTGTTGGCGCGCAATGCGTGGTCATGACGGCTTCGTTCGCACCGGCTCAGGGAACGGGAATGGCTTGCAGCAAATCGGCAATCAGCGCGTCGGCGCTGACGCCTTGCAGGTCGGCCTCCAGCGCCAGCACGATGCGGTGGCGCAGCACGTCGGGTGCGAGTTCGATGATGTCGTCGGGCAGCACGAACTCGCGTCCGCGCAAGTACGCCAGCGCCTTCACCGCCGTGGTCTTGGCCAGGCCGGGTAGCCCCTCACCAGCAGGTGCCCGCCAGTCAGCAGGTCGATGACCATGCGGTCGAGCAGCGCGGTCTGGCCGACGATGGCTTGCGCCAACTGCTCGCGCAAGGCGGCGACGGCAGCCTGGAAGGGCGCGCCAACTGGAGGATTCGAGACTTCGGCTTGCACACGTGTCATGTCTCCGACGCTTAACTGGCGGCCATAGGGTGAATCAGGAACTGGCTCGGCCGCGCTGTTTCGCGGCGGGAGTGGAGGTTACGTCATGAGCTGCTCGATCAGCCGTCGCATCGCCGCCGTGTCGAAATCGCGCCCGCCCACGGCCTGGCGCACGATCTTGCCGTGTGGGTCGATCAGGTAGCTGGTGGGGATGCCCATGACGCCGAACGCATGCGCCACGGCGCTCTTGCTGTCCAGCAACACCGGAAAGGTGGGAGAGGGATTGAGCTGGCCCATGTACGCGAACACCTGGTTCAGGCTCTCGCCCTGGTCCAGCACCAGCACGGCAAACGGCTTGTTCCTGAGCGAGAGATACAGTTTTTCAATCGACGGCATTTCCGCGCGGCAGGGCGGGCACCAGGTTGCCCAGAAATTCACCAGCACCGCCTTGCCGCGATAGTCTGACAGACGGTGCAGCTTGCCGTCGAGGTCGGGCAGCGTGAAGTTGGGGGCCGGTCGCGGCGGCTGCACGATGCTGAGCGCCTGATCAGGAGTCGTGTCGGCCGCCAGCGCGCTGCGGCTGGCCAAGGCCCCCAGGCCGCAGGCCGCCAGGCTCGTCAGCAGACGCCTGCGTTCAGGGTTGGGCATCGCTGCCGCATTGCGGTCCAGCAAGACGGGCGTAGTGCAGGGTTCCATATTCTCTCCAGGAGTAGTGCAGTGTGAGGCGCGTGCCGCGCGGCACGTCGAGTGTGGTGAAGCCTTGCGCCCAATCACCCGGCTGCAGGGTTTGCTGGGCCGGCAGGATGGACCAGTCGGAGCCGATACCGTCGGGCTTCCAGCGGGCCAGCCAGCTGGTCTTGGTGATGAGCACATGTTGCCGGCCGTCCGATGTAACGGCACGCCAATCGGCCACGTCATAGCTGATGGGCACTTTGCCGCGATTGTGGATGGAAGTGCCGAACACGCAGACACGGGCGATGGCCGCCACTGCCGCCTGCGGATAGCCCATGTTCTCGTAGAACCCGCGCACGCCCTCCGGGCTGAGCTGGATCAGTCGCACGGTGAAAGCATGGCGATGGTTGGCCCAGCTCGGCTGCGCGACGCTGGCTGCGGCCGCAGGGGTGGAGGCTTGATCTGGGGCAGACGCTGAAGCGGGTGTGGCGGCGCGGGCGGCGGGCAGGCCGCACAGCGCCGCAAGCAGAAAGCTTGTGCCGATGGATACGTTGCGTCGCATGCGGTCAGCCTCCCGATGCCGCCGTATAGCCCGGAGCACCCGCCAGCGGCGCAGCGCGGCGACCGGCCTCCAGACGGATGGCCAGCCAGGCGCCGGTGAAGATGGACGCCAGCCCCAGCATCGAGCCGATGGACAGCACCGACACCCCGCTCAAGCCATGTCCCACGGTGCAGCCCAGGCCGAGCACCGCGCCGAACAACTGACGTGCGCCCTCGCGCCAACCGGCCAGGCCTTGCGGGCGGAAGTCACGCCGCAGCAGCGCCGCCGCCACCAGCGCCGCGACGCCGTAGGCCGCCAGCCGCGCCGGCTTGCGCTCCAGCAGGGTTTCACGCAAGCCGCCCTGCGGGCAAGACCGGGTGGCCTGGGCCGAAGCGCCCAGCACCGCTGCGGCGGCAAAGGCGCCCATGAGCAATTCCGTCATCGCCGTCATGGCATGGTCTCCTCAAAATTTTGTGCGTGCAACCCGCGACCCTGCTGGGGTTGGATCGAACTCAGACAGGATGCAGGCGTGGATGGGTTTCTTCGGCGCGCAACAGCACCCACAGGCCTGAGGCCAGCAGCAGCGCAGCGGTGAACCAGAACGCGGGAGCGATCAGCCCGGCGGCCTGGGCGATGGAGCCCAGCACCAATGCCCCCAGGGCGTAGCCGGTGTCGCGCCAGTAGCGGTAGGTTCCCAGCGACGAACTGCGCCAGTTCGGATGCGAGATGTCGGCCACGGCGGCAATCAGGTTCGGATACAGCAGCGCCATGCCCACGCCCATCACCACGGCGGCGGCCAGCCACGCGTCCATGCCCGCCACCAGGGTGACGCAGGCCACGCCCAGCGCCAGCAGCCACAATCCGGCAACGATGGTGGGCTTGCGGCCGATGCGGTCCGACAGTGGCCCGGTCCATAACTGCGACGCGCCCCACACCAGACCGTACGCGCCTGTGACCCAGCCGATGTCCACCACGCTCAGGCCGTGGCCGTGCAGATACAGCGGAAACAGCACCCACAGCAGCGTGTCGGCGACCTTGTTGGCCACGCCGGCCTGGCACAGCGCCGAGAAGGTGACATGGCGGAACGAAACAAACGTGAAGACTTGCAGCGAAGTCGGGTGCGCGGGAAGGCCTTCGGCGAAGTGTGGCGTCGGACCAGTGTGCTTACCGTCGGCGTGACGCTTGCTCTCGGCGCGCGCCCAGGGCAGGGTTTCACGCACCAACAGCAGCGTGGTGCCGAGGCCCGCGGCAATCACCAGCAGGGCGAAGCCCAGCAGCGCGGGGCGCGGGCCATAGAGCGAGGCGAGATAGCCGGTGACGATGCCCGCCAAGCCCACCGAGGCATAGCCCGCGAACTCGTTGATGCCGGTGGCAAGCCCGCGCTGCTCGGCACGGGTGATGTCCACCTTGCTGGTCACGGTCATGCTCCAGGCGAACCCCTGGTTCACGCCGAGGAACAGATTGGCCACCACCACCCACCACCAGTTGGGTGCGAAATCAATCAGCAGCGGAATGGGGATGGCCGCCAGCCAACCCATCACCAGCACCGGCTTGCGTCCGATACGCTCGGACCAGCGGCCAGCGACGAAGTTGAGCATGCCCTTCACCAGCCCAAAGGAGATGACGAAGCTCATCAGGTAGAGGAAGGACGACTTGGGCACGCCGAAATCCTGTCCCGCCACCACCGGCAGCACATTGCGCTCCATGCCGATGACCATGCCGACGAAGGCCACCTGCACGGCCTGCCAGATGAACTGATGCAGGTTGATGCGGATACCCTGGACATAGTCCTCGGGCGCCGCCGCAGTGACGGGATGGGTGGTGCCGAGATGGGCGAACATGGCTGGACTGGCGGGTGGGTGTGGGGGCGGGCCGCTACGCGGTCACGAGCTGGCCGGTGTTGACGGCGACGATGCGCTCCATCTCCGCCGGTCGCGGTGGAATCTGCCCGAGCAGCAATTCGACGAACTGCTCGCGCGGCAGGCCGAGCGTCGGGTTCCAGCGCTTCTCGAAACCGATCGTGGACGACGGCTTGCCCGACAGCCCCGCGCCACAGGCGCTTCCCGCCTGATGCCCGGGGAAGATCTCCAGTTCAGCGGGCAGCGCCAGCAGCTTGGCGTGCAGACTGTCGTGCGGCATGGCTGCCATGTCGCACTCGCGCCCGGCCAAGTCGGGCCGGCCCACCGCGCCGACGAACAGGGTATCGCCAGTGAGGGCAAACCAGGGCGCATCGCTACGGCGCCTGTCGCTCACCAGCAGGCAGACGCTGTCCAGGGTGTGGCCGGGCGTGTGCAGCACACGCGCCAGCACATTGCCGACGGCGATGACCTGCCCGTCGTGCAAGGCTTCGAAGTCGTACTGCACCAGCTCGCGTGCGTTCTCGTGCAGGCAGTACGGCACGCCGAGGCGTTGCGCCAGCGCGCGTCCGCCGGAAATATGGTCGGCATGCACATGGGTGTCGATCACATGGGTGATGCTGACTTGCGCCTTGGCGGCCTCGTCGATGAACCACGGCTCATCGCCTTCGACCACATCCACCGCGACCGCCTTGCCCAGCCCGCTGCAGCCGAAAAAATAAGACAGACTCGCGTCACGCGTCGCCAGTTGTTTGAAGAACATGAGGAACACCTTTTCAACTGTCAGAACACCAGGACCTTGTCGGCTTGCCCCGTCCATTGCGCCAGCTCCGCCATCGTGGAGCGTCGGCAGCCTGGCATCAACTCCGTGTCTTGCAGGCCGCGCGCGTCCATGCAGGTTCCACACCAAGCCACTTCGCCGCGTTGTGCCACCTTCGTCAGCATGGTCTCGATGTTGTCGTCACCCGCGGACACCATCTGCCCACACTCGGTGCACAGCACCGCGTCGGCCATCAAGAACACGCGCACCTGCCGCTCCGGTTGAAGTGCCAGGGTCACCGCCAGGCGCAAGGCGTTGTCGCTGCGCTCTGTGCCATGGGGCGGGTCGTTGAGGACGAACGAGATCGCCTGCATCGCGGTCTTCTGCATGCCGGTTGTCGTGGGATCAGGCGTCGAGCGCATGCAGCGGCAGACCGGCAGCCTGCCATTCGGCGACGCCCTCGGCGATCTTGCTGGCGCGGAATCCGCGCTGCACCAGCAGCTTCACCGCAGCGTCGGACATGACGCAGAACGGCCCGCGGCAGTAGGCGACGATGTCCTTGTCACGCGGCAATTCACGCAGTCGCGCCTCCAGTTCGGGCAGCGGCAGCGAGCGTGCCTCGGGTAGGTGCGCGGTGCGGTATTCGGCCTCTGGACGGACGTCGATCAGCACCGCCGCGCCGCGACGCACCTTGTCGAGCAGCGTGTGGCTGCTCTCCAGGGTCAGACGTTCGGGCCCGGCGAACAGCCGCTGCATCACCACCTGCAGGTCGGCCACATGGGCCTCGGCCACGCTGCGCAGCGCCACCCACAGCGCGGCCACGTCAGCGCCGCTGACACGGTAGATGCGGCTCTTGCCCTCCTGTCGCACCTGCACCAGTTGCGCACCTTTGAGCACGCGCAGATGCGCGCTGGCGAGCTTGATGTCGATCGCGGCCTCGCGCGCCAGCGCCTCCACCGGCTTTTCGCCCTGTGCCAGCAGTTCCAGCAACTCCAGACGCTTGGGGCTGGAGACGGCACCGCCGATACGGGCGACCTGCTCGTAGAGGTGGTTTTTGAGTTCGCGGTTTTTCATATCTTTCATTCTAACGAATGAACGACTATAAGCCCGAGGACAAACCCGAACCAGACGACCTCAACGCAGGTACGCGTGGCGAGGAGCGAGGGGCGGCCGGCGCGCGGCGCCCTCGCGCACAGTCGTGGACTGCCGGGCGCAGGCCGTCAGCGCGGCAAGCGCACACCGCGAAACGTCGCCAGCAGCGCCAGGTCATAGCTGATTTTGAGCGCCCCGCAGGCCAGCAGCGGCAGTGCCAGCCAGCCAGCGCCGAGCATGGCACCCGCCAGGGTCGGGCCGAGCGCGGCGGCCAGGCTGCGCGGCACGGCGGTGAAACTCGCAGCAGCCGTGCGCTCGGGCGGCGTCACCACCGCCATGACGTAGGCACTGCGGGTGGGCACGTCCATTTGCGACAACGCGGCACGCGCCAGCAGCAAGCCCAGGGCCAGATGCGGGCTGGGCGCGAGTGCCGCCAACATCAGGAACATGCTGGAGGGGATGTGCGTGAACACCATGGTGTTGAGCAGGCCGATGCGCCGCGCCACGAGCGGTGCGGCCAGCAGCGAGGCCGTTGCCAGCAGCCCGGCGCCGAAAAAGAACAGGCCGACCGCTCCCGGCGAGAGGTGAAAGCGCTGGAACAGCCAGAGTGCCAACAGGGTATTGACCACCAGGCCGCCGGCGAAAGCATCGATGGAAAACAGTGCGGCGAGCTTGACCACGTTGCGGCGCGACGGGCCAAGCGGCGCGGCCGGCGGCTGGTGACTCTCATGCGCCTTGGGCAAACGCCGATACAGCAACCACACGCCGACGCCAACGACCGCGTACAGCAGGAACATGCCACGCAGCGCCAGCAGCGGGTCGAGGCCGACATGGGCTGCGAGCCAGGCCGGCACACCGGCGGCCAGTGCGCCGATGGCCGCGAACAAGGCGCCAGCCATGCTGTAGCGGGCAAACAGCAGCGTGCGCGCCTCACCCTGTGCGGCGTGGGCCAGGCGAGCGTGCTCCAGTGGCAGGAACACGCTGACATCGCCCGAGCCCGGATTGATGGTGCCAACGAACGCCACGAGCAGCAGCGGCCAGAGCGCGGACAGCACGGCGAAGGCCAGGCCGGTGGTGGTCATCAGCAGCCCGGCCGCGAGCAGCAAGCGGCGCGAATCGATGCGGTGGCCCCACGCCCCCACCGCCAGCGTCAGCAGCGCCGACCCCAGCAGGGTCGTTGTGCTGAGCAGACCGACTTGCCAGGTGGTGAAGCCCAGTGCCAGCAAATACGCCGGCAACAGCACCGCGACAAAACCATCCACCAAGGCGCGCAAGGCCCGCCCCAGCAACAGCAGGCGGGCTTGCGGCGCGGTACCTTCAGGCAACAGGGGCGTCATCCATTGCTCCAGAGAAAGCGCCGGGCCACCCCAAGTTGCCTTCAGCGCCACAGGTCACTCAAACAATGAGCGCATGCACCAGGCCGATGGCGGCGCAGGTCAACACCACCGTCATGATGCCCGCACGCCCCCTCCATAGCACGAACCAGGCAGCCAGCGCCAACAGCGCATCGAACCCCTCGAACCCGCCGGCGAACGGCGCCGCACCGCTGCCCCGCGGCCAGAACACATGCCAGGCGAAGAACACCGCCAGGTTCAGCACCACGCCCACCACCGCAGCCGTGACGCCGGTAAGCGGCGCAGTGAAGCGCAGGTCGTCGCGCGTGGCTTCCACCAGCGGACCACCGGCGAGAATGAACAGAAAGCAGGACAGGAAGGTGAAAAAGGTGGCCACCACGGCGCCCGCCGCACCCGCCAGCAGCAGCGACTGCGGGCCGAACACCTGGTGCGTCCAGGCGCCAACGAAACCGACGAAGGCCACCACCATGATCAGCGGCCCGGGCGTGGTTTCGCCCAGGCCCAGGCCGTCGATCATCTGCGGACCGGTGAGCCAGTGAAAATGCTCGACCCCGGCTTGGTAGACATAGGGCAGCACGGCATAGGCGCCGCCGAAGGTGACATAGGCGGCCTTGGTGAAGAACAGTCCCATGTCGCGCAGCGTACCGGCGGGAAGCAGGGCGAAAGCCGCCGCCCACAGCGCGAGGAAGATGGCCAGCAGCGCAACCAGGCGCCAGGGCCGGAAGCGGGCGTGCGCGGGTGGCGGCGTGGCGTCGTCGATCAGCGCCGGGCCATACGCGGCGCGTGCCGCGGCGTGGCCGCCGCCGATCTGGAACTTGCCCGGGACGATGCGCCCGCCGATCCAGCCGACCACACCGGCGCCCAGCACGATGGCCGGAAACGGCAGGCCCAGCGCGAAAATGGCGATGAACGCCGCCGCCGCGATCAGCCACAGCGCCCCGTTCTTCAGGGCGCGCGAGCCGATGCGCCAGACCGCGAACGCCACCACCGCCACCACCGCCGGCTTGATCCCGGAAAACACGCCCAGCACCAGCGGCTGGTTGCCGTAGGCCATGTAGACCGCGCTCAGAACGATCAGGATGAACAGCGAAGGCAGCACGAACAACACCCCGGCGGCGATACCGCCGCGCGTGCGGTGCAGCAGCCAGCCCATGTAGATGGCGAGCTGCGTCGCCTCCGGCCCGGGCAGCACCATGCAGTAGTTGAGCGCGTGCAGGAAGCGCCGCTCGGAAATCCAGCGCCGGCGCTCGACCAGTTCCTGGTGCATCACCGCGATCTGCCCGGCCGGGCCACCGAAGCTGATGAAACCGAGCTTGAGCCAGAACAGCAGCGCTTCGGTGAAACGCGGTGCCACAGGCGGCGCCGCGAGCGGCTTGAGCGCGGGCGGTGGCGACGTAGGGAGAACAGGATTTGGCGAACTCATCGGGAATCCATTTGGTTGCTCTGCAGCAGCCAGTCGAACACCTTCATCGCTTCGGTCAGCAAGGCGTCGTCGTCGGGCTGGCTGGCGCGCAGGCCGGCCAGCAGCGCCTCGACGCCGGGCGCTTCGGCCACCTGCAAACCGCCCATGTCCAGCGCGTGCACCAGGGCGCCCAGGCGTACGAGCGGAACTTCGGCGTCCAGGCCGAAACTCGCCAGCAGGGTCTCGTAAGTGACGTGGGCACCGACATGGCTGAATGCCGCGCCGTCGAAATCGAAGCCCAGCCAATCGGGCTGGCAATCGGCGGGGGCGGCCAGCCAGGCGATGCGGGCCTGCGGGTCGATGCGGCGGCGAATCAGCCAGGCCGATGCCAGCCGGTCCACCCAGGGACGGGCGCGGGTCGCCCAGACCCGCCCCTGGTAATCCGCCGGGTCGAGACGAACGATGGGGCGAGCGGACGCCGCATGAGGTTCGTCAGGCGTGAAATGGCGATTCAGCATCGTGCGCAAATCCTCCAGCCGCGCGCCGATTTGGCGCTGCGCTTCGCCAGCGAAATAGTCGACTGCGCACAGTTGAGCGAAGCGCCGCTCCAGCGCTTGCAACCGGCGCTGCGCAGGGGCCGCGTCCAGGGCGTCCAGGCCGCTTTGCAGGTCGCGCAAGGCCGTTGCCAGCGCGGCGTACTTGGAGCCACGGTCGAACATGGCGCGCAAGGCCATGTCCTGCGCCGGGTCGCGGCTGCTGAGTTGGAAGATTTCCGCCGTGCCCCCGGCGGCCAGCACGGCAGCAGCGACCGCCTCCAGCGCCTGCACATGTTCCGGCGCGTCCGGCAGCAGGTAGACGCCGTCGCGCAAGGTGGCGCAACCCAGCGCTTTGAGTTCGCGCCACACCCGCACGCGGCCGGTGCCCGCCTTGGCGGGCAAGCTGAGGAACAGGGCGAGCCAGGTCATGGTGTGGGTGTGCGCATGAAAAACGGCGAGCACAGCTTAATTTTGTAATAGCTAATACTATAACGTTATAGTTAAAACATCAACTGGATTCCCGCCGCACTCCACGTCGTTGATCGGAACCCTCATGCCGCCCTTCACCCGTTTTCTGCTTTTGCTGACCGCGCTGCTGCTGCCGCGCCTCGCCACCAGCGCGGCAACCATGCCCGGCACCATGCAGCGTATGGCCGAAATCGCGCTGCCAGGCACGGCGGCCCGCTTCGATTACATGGTGCTGGACGCAGCCAAGGACCGCCTGCTCATCAACCAAATGGGTGCCGGGCGCACCCTGGTGTTCGACCTGCGGCAGCGGCGCCTGGTCGGTCAGATCGGCGGCCTGGCTGCGCCCACCGGCATCACTCTCGCCCCGGCGCTGCACCTGGCGTTCATCAGCGACCCTGGCGCTGGGCTGGACCGGGTCTGGGGCGGCGGCAGCGTGGTGGCGGTGAGCCTGCGCACCCTGGCCGTGGTGCAACGGTTTGCTGCGGGCGGTTTTCCCGACGGCAGCGCCTGGGTGCCTGGCGTGGACCGATTGTTCGTCTCGAATGAGCGCGGCGGTGTGGAGACGGTCATCGGCGGTACGCCGCTGCGGGTGGAGCAAAACCTCAAACTCGGCGGCGAGGCGGGCAACAGCGCGTTCGACGCCGCCTCAAACCGGGTGCTGGTGAATGTGCAGACCCGCGGCCAAATCGCCGTCATCAACCCCGAAACGATGGAGATCGAGGACCGCGTCACCCTGCCCACCACCTGCCAGCACAACCACGGCCTGCTGGTGGACGATGCCGACCATCTGGCCTTCGTCGCCTGCGATGGCAACGCTCGACTGCTGAGTCTGCACCTGCCCGAATTGCGACCGGCGCAGTTGAATCGCCTGGGCCGCGACCCCGATGTGCTGGCGCTGGACGTCACGCGTCACCGGCTCTGGGTGGCCAGTGAAAGCGGGGTGTTGAGCGTGTTCCGCATCCACGACGGCAAGCTGCGGACGCTGTGGCGCGGCGGCGTCGGCCCGGATGCGCATAGCGTGGCCATCGATCCAGTCACTGGCTGGGCATGGTTCCCGCTGGCAGATGTGGATGGCAGGCCAGTGCTGCGAGCGCTGCGGCTGGTGCCGGGCCGAGAGGTTGGGCGCCTCTCCTGTGGGCTTACAACACCACAGCCACCATCGGATGCGAACTGAGCGCCTGGTACAGCGTGTCGAGCTGGGCACGGCTGGTGGCGCGGATGGTGCAGGTGCAACTGAGGTAATTGCCGCCGCTGGACGGGCGCAACTCCATGGTGGCCGGATCGAAATCGGGGGCGTGCTCGCGCACGAGCGCCGCGATGGTCTGGGCGAAGCCGTCGGCGTTGCGCCCCATGATCTTGATCGGGAAATCGCTCGGATAGACGATCAGGCTTTCGCCATCCGGGTTGACACTGCGCAGGGTTGCAGACGTCTTGGTGTTCATATGGATGCTGGGACCGGACCTGCACTTGCGAGCGGCACGGCCATGGGTGGTTCGGAATGGCCCGATTGTCCTGCAGAAGTCCTCCGGGCAACGGGCTCCGGCCCGATACCCCCAGCCGCCGTGCCGGCAGCGCAGTCTGAGGGCAACGCCCTGATGGATACACGCCACACCGACTCTAAGCACATCCCGAATGCTTGGCGCCCTGATACGCCGCATACAGCGCGGCATACACCGGCCCGGGCTTGCCACTGCCCACCGCACGCTCGTCGAGCGTGGTCACGGCCAGAACCTCCTTGGTGGCGGACGTGAGCAGAATTTCGTCGGCGCAGCGCAACTCCCACTCGGCCACCGGGCGGCGCTCGAGCGGCACGCCGGCGCTGGCGGCGAGCGTGTCCATCAGGCCGACGCGAATCCCCGCAAGCTTGAGGTTGTCCATCGGCGGACAGGCGAGGCGGCCGTGACGCACCACCCAGACGTTGGACGCCGAGGCTTCGGTGAGCCAGCCGTCGCGCACGAGGATGGTCTCCTGGGCCCCCGTCTCGGCCGAAGCCTGCCGCGCCAACACATTGCCCAGCAGGGCGATGCTCTTGATCTGGGCGCGCAGCCAGCGCGTGTCGGGCAGAGTGATGCAGGCTGCGCCCTGCTCGCGCAAGTCTTGCGGCACATGCGGGAAGGGGAAGCTGTAGGCGAACACCGTGGGTGGCGTGTCCTTGGGAAAGGCGTGGTCGCGGCGGGCCACGCCGCGCGTGACCTGAATGTAGACGCACTGATCGGCCGGGTCGTTGCCGGCCAGCAGGCGCGCCACGAGCGCGGCCCAGGCCTCGTGTCCGAGCGGGTCGCGCATGCCGATTGCGCCCAACGAGCGGCCGAGGCGGGCGATATGCTCGTCCAGGCAAAACGGCACGCGGCCGTAGGCCGGCACCACTTCGTACACGCCGTCACCAAAGATGAATCCTCGGTCCAGGACCGGCACGCGGGCTTCGTCCAGTGGCAGATAAGCGCCATTGAGGTGGCAAATGGATTCGCGCATCGTGTGCCGTCGTCAGCGCACCAGGCCGCGCCGCGCCGCCTCCAGCGCCGCTTCGGCGCGGGAGGAGATGTCGAGCTTGCGGTAGATCTGTTTCACGTAATCAGCCACGGTGTGGCGCGACAAACCCAGTTGCAAGGCGATTTCCGGCAGGGTGTAGCCCTTGCCGACGCGTTGCAACACCTCGGTTTCGCGTTCGGTGAGAATGACTTCAGGCTCCTCCACCATGCCGTGGCGAGCCCTGGCCTGGGGGCTGAGGTGGTGCGCCAGATCGTGGGGGCCCGCCGGCGGCGTACCGCCCGCGTCGGTCACGCGACGGCCCCACTTGGTTGCGCCATCGGCTGCACCCACTGTGCTCGAGGTCTCGGCGTGGCCCTTGAGCGCGGCAAAATGCATGAGCATGCGCCGCGCCACCGAAGAGCTCAGCGGCGGCTCGCCTTCCTGGATGCGCCGCAGTTGCGCCACCAGTTCAATTTCCGGCCGGTCTTTCAGCACATAGCCGAAAGCGCCGGCCTGCAGCGCCGGAAACAGATGGTTGTCGTCGTCGAACATGGTGATGACCACGGCGCGCGCCTGGGGCTGGGCCGCGTGCAAGGTGCGCAACACATCCAGGCCGCTGCCGTCGGGCAGGCCGAAGTCGATCAGCGCCAGCTCGATGGTGCGGCTGCGAATCAGGCTCTCCGCCTGGGCGCGGGTGCTGGCTTCGCACACGGGAAGCTCGGGCAACACCTGGCTGAGCAGGCGCGCCATGGCGGTGCGCGACTCGGCCAGGTCTTCGACGATCAGGGTGCAGCGTTGGGCTTCGGGCATGAGCTTGAATGGTGGCCTGGGTGCTTGGAGCGCGTACACAAACCGCATTCGGGATTTGTCAACACCCATTGTAGGGATGATCCCGATCGCCTCCGCAGAGCGCTCGCATGGTGTCCAACTTCCCCAACATCGGCCGCCATGGCCCGCTTGTTGCACGCATGTCGCACAATCACGGCTATGTTGCCGCATACGCCGGCGTCACTCTAGCCACCCGAACTCCTTGATTCTCAAACAACAATTCACACCCCCTGACAACGCACGCCTCGCCCACCTCTGCGGGCCACTGGACGAAAATCTGCGGCAAATCGAAATTGCCTTCGACATCGTCATCCGGCATCGCGAGCAGCGCTTCACGCTGGAGGGCACGCGGGCCCGATCGGCTCAGGCGTTGCTGCAAGCCCTGTGGCTGCGAGCCGACAAGGCGCTCGGGCTGGACGACATCCAGCTGGAACTGACCCAGGCCGCGCAGGGCCTGGAGCCGAACCTGCAGGCCGCGGCCGACGAACCCGTGCTGCAGACCCGCCGCCCCAATCTGCACGGACGCACGCCGCGCCAGACCGAGTACATCCGCAGCATCCTCGGCCACGACCTGACCGTGGGTCTCGGCCCGGCCGGCACCGGCAAGACCTTCCTCGCCGTGGCCTGCGCGGTGGACGCGCTGGAGCGCAATGCGGTGGAGCGCCTGGTGCTGACGCGCCCCGCGGTGGAGGCCGGCGAGCGCCTGGGCTTCCTGCCCGGCGACTTGGCGCAGAAGATCGACCCCTATCTGCGCCCCCTGTATGACGCGCTCTACGACCTGCTGGGTTTCGAGAGCACGCAAAAGCTGTTCGAGCGCGGCACGATCGAGATCGCCCCGCTGGCCTTCATGCGGGGGCGCACGCTGAACAATGCCTTCATCATCCTGGACGAGGCGCAGAACACCACGCCCGAGCAGATGAAGATGTTTCTCACCCGGATCGGCTTCGGCTCGCGCGCCGTCATCACCGGTGACCTGAGCCAGGTGGATTTGCCGCGCGGCGCAGTCAGCGGGCTGACCCAGGCCGAGCGCATTCTGCACGATGTGCGCGGCGTGGCCATCACCCGCTTCACCACGGTGGACGTGGTGCGCCACCCCCTGGTGGCGCGCATCGTCGAGGCCTACGAGCGGGCGGAAAGCCAGGCACAGGGTGGAGCTGCGGCTGCGGCCAAACCTGCACCGCGCAAGCCGGCCCCGGGCGCCAAGCGCCCCAAGAGCGTCCTAAGCGCCAACTGAAGCGCAACCGAGATGCAAGCCCAGCGTGCCGCCGCTCCGCTGTTGCAACTGTCGGTGCAATTCGCCAGCAGTGCACACCGCAGCGTATTGCCCCGCCACAAGCTGCAGCGCTGGGTGCGTGCCGCCTTGCGTTGCGGCCCGGCCGACGCCCGCCTGCGCAAGGCCAAGCCCGCAGCCGTCGAACCTGCGCACATCACGCTGCGCATCGTCGATGCCGCGGAGGGCCGTGAACTCAACCGCGCCTACCGTGGCAAGGACTACGCCACCAATGTGCTGACCTTTGACTACCAGCCCTGGCCACCCGCAGCCGACATCGTGCTGTGCGACGCCGTGATCGCGCGCGAAGCCACCGAGCAGGGCAAAGACCTGGCGGCCCACTACGCCCACATGGTGGTGCACGGCGTGCTTCACGCCATGGGCTGGGACCACGCGCAAGACGCCGACGCCGAGCGCATGGAAGCCGCCGAGCGCGCCCTGCTGCTGACGCTGGGCATCACCGATCCCTATGCCTGAGCAACGCCGCGTCCTGCCCGATCATCCTCCGCATATCCGCCGCTGGCGGGCACGCGTGCGCATCCTGCTCGGCGCCATCATCGTGCTTGCGTCCCTCGGCGGCGCGGCCTTCGGCGTCACCGCCCTGCCCTTGTTCAACATGAGCCCGTTCATCCGCCGCGCCGGGCATCCCGGTCTGTTCCTGGCCTGTGTCGGCGGCTGGATCGGCCTGGGCGTCTGGGCCATCTGGAGCGGCCGGCGCCGCTTGTCTCCAGGAACCCGGCTCTGAAACCGAACCTTGCCGCCGCGCGCTGGCGCGGCCTGTCCGCCGCCCTGCTGGCCTTGTGGCTCGGCCTGGCGCTGGCGCAGACCTTCGGGCGTCCCAAGTTCGGCCCGTTCTCCATCCTCATTCTGGGCCTCTTCATCGCCCTGCTGTGGCGCACAGCGGCCGACTCGGCCATCGCCCGCGCCAAACGCGGCGCCTGGCTGGGGCTGCTGTTCGGCATCGGCTGGTTTGGCGGTGCGCTGTGGTGGCTGTACATCAGCATGGCGGTGTACGGCGGCATGCCGGCACTGCTGGCGGGCGCGGCGGTGCTGCTGTTTTCTGCCTATCTCGCCATGTATCCGGCCCTGGCCTGCGCCCTGGCTGCCGCGCTGGCGCTGCCGGCCTCGCGCGAACCGTGGCACGCCGCACGCGGCATTGGCGCGGCGCTGGCCCTGGCCGCCGCCTGGACCCTGGCCGAAGTGTTACGCGGCACGGTCTTCACCGGTTTCCCCTGGGCTGCGCTGGGCTATGCGCAGGTAGGCAACCCGCTGGCGGGCTACGCCCCCCTGCTCGGCATGTACGGGGTGGGCTTCGCCGCCGCGCTGGCCGCCGCCCTGCTGGCGCTGCTCAGCCAGGTGAGCCTGCGCGGCGCGGCGCTGGCGGTGGCGCTGCTGGTGCTGTTGACCGCGGCCGGGCAGCAGCTGACCCACCAGCGCTGGACTCGGCCGATCGGCCAGCCCATCCACGTGGCGCTGCTGCAGGGCAACGTACCGCAGAGCGAGAAGTTCCAGCCCGAGCGCCTGGGGCCGACACTGAACATGTACGGCGACTGGCTCACCAGCCTGCGCGCCGACCTCATCGTCACGCCCGAAACCGGTGTGCCGGTGCTGCCCGAAGACCTGCCGCCGCACTACCTGAGCGCCATCACCGCGGCGCTCGAGGCGCACCACGCCCAGGCGCTGCTGGGCATTCCGCTGACACGCGGCGCCGACCAGTACACCAACAGCATCCTCGGCCTCGGCGGCCCGGCCCCCTACCGCTATGACAAGGCGCATCTGGTGCCCTTCGGCGAATTCATTCCCTATGGTTTCCATTGGTTCGTGCGGCTGATGAACATGCCGCTGGGCGACTTCGCCCGCGGCACGCTGGACCAGCCGCCCTTCGTCGTGCACGGCGACAAGGTGGCACCCACCATCTGCTACGAAGACCTGTTCGGCGAACAGCTCGCGCAGCGCTTTCGCAACCCGGCGCATGCGCCCAACATCATCGCCAACCTCACCAATCTGGCCTGGTTCGGCGACACCATCGTGATTCCACAGCA
The DNA here is from genome assembly GCA_028871675.1 of Betaproteobacteria bacterium. GTDB lineage: Bacteria > Pseudomonadota > Gammaproteobacteria > Burkholderiales > Burkholderiaceae_C > Thiomonas_A. Next base: position 50,162 of record JAGWMO010000016.1, on the reverse strand, counting down.
TCTGGAAATCGCCCGGATGCGCTCGCTCGAATTCCAGCTCCCCACCATCCGCGCCACCAACACCGGCGCCACCGCCATCATCGGCGCCGACGGCCGCGTGCTGGCGATGCTCAAGCCCTTCACCGTGGGCGTGCTCACCGGCCAGGTGCAGGGCTATGCCGGCACCACCCCCTTCGCCTGGATGGCCTCGCGCTGGGGTTACGCGCCCATCGTGCTGTTATGCCTGCTGGGGCTTGGAGGCGGGCTGGCTCTGGCACGCAGGCGCAGTTCCTAGAATCCTGTGTCCGGCACGTCGCGCGCCTCGCGGCCATCGATCCCGTGTCCACCGCTTTCGCGGCCATCCATTCCGCAGCCACCTGCCCCGCGCCTCCAGACCTCGCCATGCTCAGCTTTCAACAGATCATCCTCACACTGCAAACCTACTGGGCCGAGCAGGGCTGCGCCCTGCTGCAGCCCTACGACATGGAAGTGGGCGCCGGCACCAGCCACACCGCCACCTTCCTGCGCGCCATCGGCCCCGAGCCGTGGAGCGCGGCCTATGTGCAGCCCAGCCGGCGCCCCAAGGACGGACGCTACGGCGACAACCCCAACCGCCTGCAGCACTACTACCAGTTCCAGGTGGTGCTCAAGCCCGCGCCGGCCAACATCCTGGACCTGTACCTGGGCAGTCTGCGCGCGCTGGGTTTCGACCTGAAGCAAAACGACATCCGCTTCGTCGAGGACGACTGGGAGAACCCCACGCTGGGCGCCTGGGGGCTGGGCTGGGAGGTGTGGCTCAACGGCATGGAGGTCACCCAGTTCACCTACTTCCAGCAGGTGGGCGGCATCGACTGCAAGCCCATCACCGGCGAGATCACCTACGGCCTGGAGCGCCTGGCCATGTACCTGCAGGGCGTGCAGAGCGTGTACGACCTGGTGTGGACCGAGACCATGGTCAACGGCACCAAGCGCCCACTGCTCTACCGCGACGTCTATCACCAGAACGAGGTGGAGCAGAGCGCGTACAACTTCGAGCACAGCGACGTGGACTTCCTGCTGCAGGCCTTCGGCGCCCACGAGCGCCAGGCCAAGCATCTGATGGCCGCGCAACTGGCCCTGCCCGCCTACGAGCAGGTGCTGAAATGCGCCCACACCTTCAACCTGCTGGACGCGCGCGGCGCGATCTCGGTCACCGAACGCGCCGCCTACATCGGCCGCATCCGCAACCTGGCGCGCGGCGTGGCGCAGGAATACCTCGACAGCCGCGCCCGCCTCGGTTTCCCGTTGGCGCCGAAACCCTGGGCCGACGACGTGGCGGCGCAACTGGCGCAGAAAAAAGCCGCGTGATCCCCGCCAGCCCGCTCCCACAGGGCTGGCGCCTTGCCTTGCCCGCAGCAGTCCGGACACCACCTTCCGCACCATGACAACGTCCTCCCTTCTTGTCGAACTCTTCACCGAAGAACTGCCGCCCAAGGCACTGCCCCTGCTGGGCCGGGCGTTTGCCGATGGCCTGGCCGAGCGCCTGCAGGCGCAGGGGCTGATCGACGACGGCGCCGCCGTGCCCACCGCAGTGACCCCCTATGCCAGCCCGCGCCGTCTGGCCGCGCATCTCACCGGCGTGCGCGCCAAGGCGGCCGACCGTGACGTGGCGCAAAAGCTCATGCCTGCCGCCGTCGGGCTGGACGCCAGCGGCGCGCCCACCCCCGCCCTGCTGAAAAAGCTCGCCAGCCTCGGGCTGGATGCGAGCGCCGTGGGGCGACTGCGGCATGAGGGCGAGGGCAAGGCGCAGACCTTGTTCATCGACACCGTGGCCGCGGGCAGCACCCTGGCCGACGGCCTGCAGGCCGCGCTGCACGACACCCTCGCCCGCCTGCCCATCCCCAAGGTCATGGCCTATCAACTGGCGGACGGCTGGAGCACGGTGAAGTTCGTGCGCCCCGCGCATGGCCTGCTCGCCCTGCACGGCGCCGAGGTGGTACCGATCCAGGCGCTGGGCCTGACGGCCGGGCGCCAGACCCACGGCCACCGCTTCGAGGCGCAGGCCGACCCCATCGTGCTGCGCGACGCCGACAGCTACGCCGCGCAACTGCGCGACGAGGGCGCGGTAATCGCCAGCTTCGCCGAGCGCCGCGCCGAGATCGATCGCCAGTTGCAAGCCGCCGCGCAGCAAGCTGGAACGGGCCTGCGCCCGCTCGACGATGCCGCCCTGCTCGACGAAGTGACCGCCCTGGTCGAACGCCCGAACGTGCTGCTGTGCCAGTTCGATTCAGCCTTTCTCGACGTGCCGCAGGAATGCCTCATCCTCACGATGAAGGCCAACCAAAAGTACTTCCCGCTGCTCAACGCCGCGGGCAAACTGACCCACCACTTTCTGGTGGTGAGCAACGTCTCCCCAGCCGATCCCAGCGCTGTGATCGAGGGCAACGAGCGCGTGGTTCGCCCGCGCCTGGCCGACGCGCAGTTCTTTTTCAACCAGGACCGCAAGCGCACCCTGGAAAGCCGCGTTCCGGGGCTGGACAAGGTGGTCTATCACGCCAGGCTCGGGTCGCAGGGCGAGCGAGCAGCGCGGGTGCGGACAATCGCCGAAGCGATTGCCACGTCAATAATCGTTGCGACCGGGGATGCCCGACTTGCTGAAGCCATCGGCATAGTGGCACGGCTGGCCAAGACGGATCTGCTCACTGACATGGTGGGTGAGTTCCCTGAGCTGCAGGGCATCATGGGGCACTACTACGCCCTGAACGACTTCCGCGATCGTTTCAATGCCCATGTCCTTGCCGAAGCCATCGAAGATCACTACAAGCCGCGCTTCGCTGGCGATGCCTTGCCCCGCAGTCAGATCGGCCTCTTCGTTGCGCTCGCGGACAAGCTGGAAACCCTGGTAGGCCTGTTCGGCATCGGCGAAAAACCCACCGGCGACAAAGACCCCTTCGCGCTGCGCCGCCATGCCCTCGGCGTGCTGCGCATGCTGATGGAGCGTGCCGACGATTTGCCCGCGCTGCAACTCGACGCAGTGCTGCAAGCTGCCGCAAGCGCGTTCACCCATGTGGAAGGTTTCACCGATTCAAGTGCCGCCGTCCGCAGCTTCCTGGACGACCGCCTCGCCAACGTGCTGCGCGAGCAGGGTTACACCGCACAGGAGGTCGATGCGGTGCTGGCGCTCGGACCGCAAATCCTGTCCGATGTGCCGCGCTGTCTGGATGCGGTGCACGCCTTCTCTGCGCTGCCTGAGGCGGAGGCATTGGCTGCGGCCAACAAGCGGGTCGGCAACATTCTGAAAAAGTCGGACGCGTCGGCTGATGCCGCAGCATTACAGCAGGACAAGCTGGTTGAACCGGCGGAAATCGCGCTGGCTCGGGCGCTGGACGCCGTGGCGCCGCAGGCGCGGCAGTTCTACGCCGCGGGCGACTACACCGCCTCGCTGCGCGCACTGGCAGCGCTGAAGGCGCCGGTGGACGCCTTCTTCGACAACGTCATGGTGAACGCCGACGACCCCGCGCTGCGCGCCAACCGCCTGGCGCTGCTGGCGCGGCTGCAGGCGGCGATGAACCAGGTGGCTGACCTGTCGCGCCTTGCGGCCTGAACATCTGCGGGACAATGGCGTCATGAAACTGATCATCCTCGACCGCGACGGCGTCATCAACGAAGACCGCGACGACTTCATCAAGTCGCCCGACGAGTGGGTGCCCATCGCGGGCAGCCTCGATGCCATCGCGCGGCTGCACCGCGAAGGCTGGCGCGTGGTGGTGGCGAGCAACCAGTCGGGCATCGGCCGGGGACTGTTCGACATGGCCACGCTCAACGCCATCCACCTCAAGATGAACAAGGCGCTGGCGGCCGCCGGCGGGCGCATCGACGCCATCTTTTTCTGCCCGCATGCGCCCGAAGACCACTGTGCCTGCCGCAAGCCCAAGCCCGGCATGTTCCAGGACATCGCCACGCGCTACGGGCTCGACGACCTGGCCGGCGTGCCTGCCGTGGGCGACACGCTGCGCGACCTGCAGGCCGCGCAGCCGCTGGGTTGCGGCCTGCATCTGGTGCGCAGCGGCAAGGGCGAGCGCACGCTCGCGAGCGACGTCCTGCCCGAAGGCGCATGGGTGCACGACAACCTGGCCGCCGTCGCCAACTGGCTGCTGGCCGAACCGGCGAAGGTCGCTGCATGACGCTGCCAGCCCCCGCCAACGCGCACCCGCCCGCGCCGCCCACACCCCCGTCACCCCAGCGACCGCAGGCGCCGCAACAACCCGCCAGCCCGGCGCGCTCTCCCATCACCTTCGCGCTCTGGCTGCGCTCGGCGGCCTACATGGCCTGGCTCATCGTCACGGTCATTCCCATCGGCACGGCGGCGGTGCTCATGTCCATCGCCGTGCGCGGCACGCCGCTGTACCGCCTGTGCATGGTCTGGGTGAAGCTGACGCTGTGGGGCGCGCGCGTCATTTGCGGCATGCAGCCACGCGTGCAGGGCATGGAGCATTTGCCCGACGGCCCGCTCATCCTGCTGGCCAAACACCAGTCCGCCTGGGAGACCCTGGCACTGCCGGTGTTGATGCCGCGGCCCTTGAGTTTCGTCTTCAAGCGCGAGCTGCTCTACGTGCCGTTTTTCGGCTGGGCGCTGGGCCGGCTGGACATGGTGCATATCGACCGCGGCCGCCCCGCCGAGGCTTTCGCCAAGGTGGAAAAACAGGGCGCCGCGCTGCTGCAGCGCGGCAACTGGATCATCATGTTTCCCGAAGGCACGCGCACCGAGCGCGGCACCCAGGGCAAGTACCGGCTCGGTGGCGCCAAGCTGGCAGTGGCCACCGGCGCACCCGTGGTGCCGATTGCCGTGACCTCCGGCCGCTGCTGGCCGCGCCAGGCTTTCATCAAGCGCCCGGGCATCATCGATCTGTCCATCGGCGAACCCATTGCCTCGGTGGGCCGCAACCCCGCCGATCTGATGGCCGACGTGGAAACCTGGATCGAAGCCGAGATGCGCCGGCTCGACCCGCAGGCCTACGCCACGGGCGTGCAGCAACGCTGATCCGCATGCAGAGCAAGACCGAGCCCAGCCGCCAACTCAGCCTGTTCGAAGGGGTGGATCTGGCCATTCTCGCCATCGACTCCCCCAGTATCCCGCCAGCCGTCGCAGCGCCCGCTCTGCCGCGCCCGGATCCGCATCGGCCGCATCCATCCGACGAAGCACCCGCACCGCCAACAACGCCCCGCGCACCGGCTGCTGCGCCACCGGTCGCACCTGGCATGGCCTCGCCCGCGTCACCCTTTGCCTTCCCCTTCGCCCCACCCGGCATCGCCCCGCCACCCTTCGCCCCACCACACGAGCCGGCTCCGCCCACGACGCGACGCTACGACGATGGCACGCACCGCTTCGAGTACACCTTGCGCCGCGCCAGCCGTCGCTCCATCGGCATTCGCATCGACGACCAGGGCATCGTCGTCAGTGCCCCGCGCTGGGTGGCCTTGGGCCAGGTGCAAAGCGCGCTGGCCGACAAGGCCGCCTGGGTGGTGCGTCAGCATGGTCTGCGCGAGCAGCGCCAGCGCGCGCAACAAGCCGCGCGCATCGACTGGCGCGAAGGTGGCTGCCTGCCTTACCTGGGCCGCACCCTCACCTTGCGCCTGGGCGCGAGCGGCAACACCGCGCATCTGCGGGACGACGCCGGCGAGCTGCATCTCCCGCTGCCGGCCGACAGCGACGCCCGCCGCGTGCGCGACACCGCCCAGGCCTGGCTGCAGCGCGAGGCCATGGCCCTGTTCCAGCAGCGCACCGCGCATTTCGCGCAACGACTCGGCGTGGCGGTGCGCGCCATCAAGCTCACCTCGGCCTCCACCCGCTGGGGCAGCGCCACAGCCTGCGGCACGCTGCGCCTGCACTGGCGCCTGCTGCACTTCTCGCCCGCCATCGTCGACTACGTCGTCGCCCACGAAGTGGCGCATCTGCGCGAAATGAACCACAGCCCGCGCTTCTGGCAAACCGTGGGCGAGTTGTTCCCCGAGTGGCAAACCGCCCGCAGCGAACTGCGCCACAGCCTGCTGCCGCCCTGGGAGTAAGGCGACGTCCGCTCGTGCGCTGCCGCCGCACAGCATGTCGCCGGCGGTGCTACAAACTGCGGTGCGCGCCGCGCAACGGCGCAGCATCCATGTCCAAGCCTCCATCAACCCCTACTCATCATGCAGATTCTCCACACCATGCTGCGCGTCGGCGACATGCAGCGCTCCATCGATTTCTACACCCGCGTGCTCGGTATGAAGCTGCTGCGCACCACCGAACGCCCGGAGCAGAACTACAGCCTGGCTTTCGTCGGCTACGCCGCCAACCCGGAGCAGGCCGAAATCGAGCTGACCTACAACCATGGCGTCGACCACTACGAACTCGGCAACGCCTATGGTCACATCGCCCTCGGGGTGAGTGACGTCCACGCCGCCTGCGAACGCATCAAGGCGGCTGGCGGCAAGGTCACACGCGAAGCCGGGCCGGTGGCAGGTGGCAGCACCGTCATCGCCTTCGTGCAAGACCCCGATGGCTACAAGATCGAATTGATCCAGCGCGGCACGCGCTCTTGACGTTGCATCAACCCGGGCCTGGCTGAATCCTTCCTCCTGCTTGCGGGACGCGCCGGCGCGCGGAGCCGAGCACCCTCAGTCGCGGCTCAGTTCCTGCTCAGGCCCGGCTAATGCCAGGCCGCGACACTCCTTCCCAGCCGCAAACGGTTTGCGGTGTGCCAGTTCAATCCCGCCGGCACCCCTATCCTGCAAGGAGTTTCATCATGGCAACCACCCGTACCCTCATCGCCTCCGCCCTGCTCGCCGTCGGCGTGCTCACAGCCGCGGCCTCCGCCTATGCCTTCGACGGCCAGCAATACAGCAAGGAGGCCAAGGTCACGCTGCAGCAGGCGCGCGCCACCGCGCTCAAGCAGATTCCCAACGGCACCGTTGCCGATGAGGAACTGGAGAAAGAAAAAGGCGGCACCGGCTTGCGCTACTCGTTCGACATCAAGGCCGGCAACGCCACGCACGAAGTCGGGATCGACGCCCGGACTGGTGCCGTGCTGGAGAACAGTGTCGAAGGCCCGAACGCCGACTGATCGGGCCGCATACCGAGCCCCATCCGGGCGGCGCCGATGCCGCCCGGATGCCTATGATGTGCGCATGCCCCCAAGCCTGCGCCCATGAATTCCCCACCGACGGCAAGCCCCCGCAACCGGCGCCTTGACGCGCTCAAGCCCCGTCATCCGCGCGGCTTCAAACCCCTCGCCGGCCTGCGGGTGCTGAGCCTGGCGCTCAACCTGCCGGGCCCGGCAGCCCTCGCCCGCTTGCACGCCCTGGGCGCCCAAGCCCACAAGATCGAACCCCCGCCCGGCGACCCGATGCGGACCATGTGCCCGCCGCTGTACCGCGCCATGCACCGTGGCGTCGTGGTGCGCACACTCGACCTCAAGACCCCGGCCGGACAAGACGCCCTGCAGCAGGAACTGCGCGATGCCAACCTCCTGCTGACCTCGTTCCGCCCGGCTGCGCTGCAGCGCCTGGGGCTGGGCAAGGCACACCTGCAACGCCACCACCCCACGCTTGCCAGCGTGGCCATCGTCGGCCAAACCGGGCGTGGCGCCAACCGGCCCGGCCACGACCTCACCTACCAGGCCCAGGCCGGGCTCATCGACGCTGCGCGCCTGCCGCCCACCCTGCTGGCCGACATGACCGGCGCCTTGCTCGCCGTGGAAGCCGCCATGGGGGCGTTGATGCATGCCGCGCCCGGCGTGCCGGGCGTGCACGTGCAAGTGGCGCTGGCCGACGCCGCCAGCTTCGCCGCCCTGCCCCACAGCGCTGGCCTCACCCTGGCCGGCGCGCTGCTCGGCGGCGCCCTGCCCGGCTACGCCGTGCACCCCTGCCGCGACGGCCTGGTCGCCCTGGCGGCGCTGGAGCCGCACTTCGCCGCCCAACTCGCCACCGTCGCCGGCGGTCCCAGCCACGCGGCCACAGCCCGCTGGTGCAAGGCGCATACGGTGGCCGAACTCCACGCCCTGGCGGCGGAGCACGACCTGCCGCTTGAGGCGTGGGGTGTGGAGCCGTCGAAAAATCATGCGCCGGCAAGGCGCCGTGCCTGAATAGCCGCCAAACGGATGCAAAGCCGATGATTGACCATGCGGAAAGCGGCACCGACCCGACCATCACGACCAACAAGCGCGCTTTGCGGGTTGCCTACGTCCTCGCCTACCGTGCTCCTCACTACATCCGCAGCCTGAGCCTGCAGCGCGCGCTGGGCAATTGCTCCCGCATCGAATTGCTGTCGGCGCGCAATCACAGCTCCGGCATGGCGCGCTATGTCGAAACCTGGCGCGCACTGCGCCAGTTGCGCAAGACCCATGCGCCGGATCTTTACATCCTGGGATTTCGCGGTCACGAGATGTTCTGGCCCGTGCGCTGGCTCACGCGCGGCAAACCGCTGGTGTTTGATGCGCTGATGTCGCCCTCGGCCGCGCTGCACGAGGAGAACAAGGCCGGGTTTTTGGGCCGACTCATCGCGCCGCTTTTGGGCGCCCTGGAGCGCGGCATCTTGCGGCGCGCCGACCTGGTACTGACCGACACACCGCAACATGTGGCGTTCTACATCAGACAATTTGGCCTGACGCAAGACAAACTGTTGGCCGTTCCCGTGGGGGCGGAGGAGCCGAACGTCGCGGTCAACTTGGTGGCCACGCCTGCCGCCGACGCACCCCTCAAGGTGCTGTTCTACGGCTCGATGCTGCCCTTGCACGGCATCGATGTGATCATCGCCGCCGCGGCAAAGCTGGCGGATTCGCCCATCCGGTTCGACTTCATCGGCGGCAGCGCCAGGCAAGCCCGGCGCCTGCGGCGTCAGTGCGCCATGCAGGGCGTCACGCGCTACACCCATCGGCGTTGGGTGCCGATGGATGAACTGGTTGATGCAGAAATTCCAAGTGCCGATGTCTGCCTGGGCGGGCCGTTCGGCGGCACGCCGCAAGCACGGCGCGTGGTCACCGGCAAAGCCTTGCAAAGCCTCGCGTTGGCCAAGGCCACGGTGATTGGTGCCATCGATGAAGCCTCAGGCTTCCTCGACAAGGACAACTGTCTGCTCGTACCGCAGGCCGACCCCACCGCACTCGCCGCTGCCCTGCGTTGGTGCGCAGCTCATCGCGACGCCCTAACAAGCATCGGCGAGCGTGGCCAGGCACTGTATCGGCAGCGGTTTTCTGTGCAGATCATCACCCAACAACTCTGCCCAGCACTGGAACGGCTGCATGCAGCGCACAAGGAGCAGCCATGACCGAAGCCACGATCGCGCTGCCAGACATCAGCATCTGCATTTCACAATCGATCACTTCGGGCGATTATCGTTGATCATGATATTGCCCCATCCTACCTAACAGCCCGTCAACGAACCCATGCCACGACATATGTAAGCCAGCTCGTTTTTGGCGACCAAAAAAAATATGGGAATAAGCAACCCCAAATGCATACCATGTATTTCTAATTTTCCAGCGCAAGGGAACATAATTTAATCTCCACATATATATAGAATTTCGAATTTGATAATACACTCGAATTGGAATGTATGAACTCACTTGACGCCAAGTTCCGTACCAAACCCTCAGCGCATGTTCGCCCATACGTTGATACATGGATGCACGAATTGTACCGAATAGCATAAAACCGTGAGACCGAGCTCTCAAACACCACTCCGTGTCAACTCGATCGATAAAAAAATCCTCCCGCATCAATCCAACCTCTTTAAATACATTAACAGGTATAAGTGTTCCTGATGTAATTAATGATAATGCATCCACTATGGGATTTTTCTCGCTTGAAAAGATTTCACCAGGAAAAAATTTCCCAGGAATAATTGCCTTGAATGGAAAAGTTTTTTTAGTATGTAAATCGGTATATGTTGGGCCTATCGCTCCAATCTTTAGTTTGGCCTCGACTAGTTCAGTAAGCACTTGTTGTAAACCGCTTACCATGTTAGCTGCAGGCAAGCTGTCTTGATCACTCAATAAAACATGCGTGGCTTCAGCAGCCAATGCCGCATCGATGCCCACATTTAGCCCACGAGCTACACCTAAATTTTTTTCTAAACGGATCAGTCGTAAAGTGTCTCGTGGAAATCCAGCACACAAGATTTCGACACGCCGATCGTTCGCAGGTGAGTTATCAACTACGAAGACACCAGCGGTTTGCGCCAATAATGAGTCGAGCAACGCTTGCAGCACCTTAGTATCTGGCACATAAGCCACGACGACGGCGAGTACTTTAATTCTGTCGGACGGCTGAATGCGGTTCATTTTCTATGTCAGCGATACTTGAAAGACTTCACTTATGACTTCTGCGGCCAATCACTTACGACTGATTAATTGTTGCCGAGTCGAATAAGACGCGCTAAACGCATAATCATCACAACACAAACTACAACAACTATACCGGTAAAAATTACTTGTACTTTGCCATCCGACTCATAAATCGTCAATATAAGCACCAAAGTTGCCAAGCACAAAAGGCCAGCGCCTCGCGCCAGCATCAAGCGCAAGGGCTGCTGCAGCCACCAGGCGGTGAAGTACAGCAGTGCGGCATCCAGCGCCACGCGCAGCGTCCAGGCCAGCGCCGCGCCGGTGATGCCGTACCTGTGCACGCCCGCCACCAGCAGTACGGCAAACACCGGCAGTTCCAGCAGATGCAACTTCGCGGTCAGATCGGAGCGGCCATGCGCCTGCAGCAGGGCATAAGGCAGATGCGCAGCACTGTTGAGAAAGATGCCGAGCAGGAGCAGTTGCAGCACGGGCGTGGCCGCATCGGCGAACTGCGCGTTGAGCCATACGCTTAATAAAAAATGTGCGAACACCGCCGCGACAAGAACGACAGGTAGCACCAGCACGATTACGGCGCGAATGGCTAAGGCCAGCAAACGGGTCGTGGCTCCGGGCTGTGCCCGACCTTCAGCCAGCGCTGGAAACAGCGCATTCATGGCTGTTTGCGGCAGCGACGTGACGCGAGTCGCGGTATCAAACGGCACCGTGTAATACGCCACGATCGCCGGAGGAAACAGACTGGCGAGATAGAAGCGGTCGGCATAGACCATCAGCGGGCCGATGAGGTTGCTCACCGACAGCCAGCCGCCGAAGTGCAATGCGTGGCGCAGATCGGCGCGGCTGGAGCTGACGCCCGGCTCGCGTGGCAGCAGGCGCTGCAGTTGCGTGAGCCACAGCAGCATCCACGCCACGCGCGTGGCGGCCAGAGCGGCGATCACCCAGCCCACGTCGGGGCGAATCAGCGCCACCGATACCGGCAGACCAAACTGCAGCAGGCTCATGGGCATGCGCCACAGGCTGAGCAGGCGAAACTGCTGCAGGCCTTCCAGTGTGCCCATGGCCCCGGTGGCGGCCAGCGCGAAGGGGATGGACAGGGCCAGTGCACGCAAGCCGAAGAGGGTTTCGCGCGCCATTTCGCCGCTGAGCGACAACAGGCGATCGACCAGAAACGGCGCGGCCCACCACAGCGCCACCAGCCACAGCGCGCCAAAACCTGCGAGCAGACCAATGACACGCCACACCAGCGCCGCTACCTGTGCGCGCGAACGGCCTTGCCCCAGGCTGCTCGACACGGTCTGCGTCAACGCACGGCTCAGACCCAGGTCGAACAAACCCGAAAAACCGATCAGCCCCAGCGCCAGGGTGAACACGCCCAGCCGCGCGGCCCCGAGTGCGTGCAGCAGGATGGGCAGCGCCGCCAGCCCCACGCCCAGCGTCACCAGTTGCCCGCCGACATTCCACAAGGCGTTGTGGGCGACCTTGCGGCTCACTGGACCACCCTCAGCGCGCCACGCCCACGCCTGCGGCCATTGCAGCCTGCATCAACGCGGCGTCTTGCGTGGCGATGGGCAACTGCAGGCGCAGGGCGAGTTCCAGGTAGGCAGCGTCATAGCTGGTGAGGTCGAAGCGCAAGGCGAGTGCAAGGAGTGCCGCAGGCGACTGGGGTTCCGAGTCAATCGAGATGGGCAGTGCGGCAATTTCCGCGCTGATTTCCTGGGCCCTCTGTGCCACCATGGTCCCGCGCTTGCACGCCGTGCGCAGCACATTGGCGAGTTCCAGCGGCCACAGCCCCGGTGCAATGGCTGTGTCGTCCAGCAGGCGCTGAGCAATGGCTTCGGTGTATGGGGTGGCCTGATTCGAGAGCAACCATCCGCAGACGACCGAGTTATCGATGACGAATGGCATCAGCGCGTGCCTTCGCGGGACAAAGCTTTGATGTCTCCCTCGAGTTGCACCTCATCGCGCCAAGCGCGCAAACGGGAAAGACTGGCGGCAATCCGGCGTCTGGCGTCGGCCTTGCCTGATTGGGCAGCGGGCTCGGCAACCAGTCGCGCTACGGCAGTGCCTCGCCGCGTGATGGAGACGACTTCGCCTTGCTCGGCCGCGACAAGCAGTTCGGAGAAGCGGTTTTTGGCTTCATAGACGGGGACGACTTTCATGGCGCGCTCCACGGATGAAATAGCTAGCTCAATTTTAGCCCTTCACCCATCGCGCTTGTACGTCAGGTTGGTGATCTGCTCGGAGATCAGCCCGATCAGAAACACGATCACGCCGGCGCTGAGCAGCAACGCGCTCATGTTGGTGAAACGGTGGCCGATGGTGAAGGTGTAGGCGTAGTTGCCCAGGCCGAGCAGGAAGAAGCCCACGGCCACCGGCGCGAACAGTTTGAGCGGCGAGTACAGCGTCGCGATCTTGAAGATGATGAGCAGGAAGCGCACACCGTCGCGCAGGGGGCGGATGTGGCTGGTGCCCACGCGCTTGGCGGCCACGATGGGCACGTAGGCCACCGGGTAGGCACTGCGGAAAAACGCCATGGTGCTGGTCGTCGGGTAGGAAAAACCGTTGGGCAGCAGGTGGACGAATTCGCGGAACTTGTCGGCCCTTGCGGCGCGAAAGCCGCTGGTGAGGTCGGCCACCTCGTGGTTGGTCATCCAGGTGGCGAGACGGTTGTACAGGCCATTGGCCAGGCCGCGCCCCACGCTGGCCTGCGAGCCGTCGCCACGGGCGCCAACGGCCATGTCGTAGCCCTCGGCGAGTTTGGCGAGCAGCCGGGGAATGTCGGCGGGGTCGTGCTGGCCGTCGGCGTCCATGAACACCAGCACCTCGCCGCTGGCGGCGCGCGCCCCGGTTTTGATGGCGGCACCATTACCCATGCCATAGGGTTTGCTGATGACGCGTGCCCCCGCCTGTTCGGCAACGGCCGCGGTGGCGTCGGTGGAGCCGTCGTTCACCACGATGATTTCGGCCTCGGGGTAGAGGGCCCGAATGCCCGCAACAGTCCTGCCGACCGCACCCGCCTCGTTGCGGGCGGGGAGAATGATGGAGAGGCGGGCGGCCTGCGCCAGCGGCATGTCCGGCAGGTCTCGGGTTTGCGGTTGGTTCAGACGCATGATCCATCCGCTCCAGGGTCCGTTGGCGGCAAGGTGCTGGCGCGACACCTACAGGCTTGCGGGGCAGCATCCGCGGCGCGTTTCACGGCGGTGGTCATGGCCATTCCTTCCAGCTCGCAGGCAATCGGTTCATGCATCGGCGCATTATCGTGCGGCAGGCGGCGGCGCTTTCGCCGCGATTTCCGCGGCGAGCACCTTGCGCAAATGCGCTTCGCTGTGCTGATAGAAGCCGACATGCCGCAGCCAGCGCTGGTGAATGGCGGCCATGCTCCAGCCGCGAATGCGTGCCAGCGGCGAAGGCACGGCGTTGAGCAGATCGAGCGCCCGTTGCTGCTGCCCGGCGCTTGCCAGCTCCACGGAAAACCGCAGGCGCGCGCCCACGGGCAAGTCGGGAAGACGCAAGGCTTGCAGGTCGAGCGTGTAGGCCTGCTGCACGTCGTTGTGCGCCAGGGCACGCAGCGCCAGGCGGTGCAGCAGATCGCGCCGCACCGCGGTGGTCTGCGCCTGCGGATTGCGCAGGGCGGAGTCGATGAGCCGCAACTCGAAGTCCAGCCCGAACGCGGTGCACTGGTCCATGCCGTCCAGCAGCTTGCCGAACTGGTATTGGGTCACGTTGTCGGTCAGGCGCGCGTGGCCCGCGGCCTGCAACAAGGCTGCACGCAGCCCGGTCGGGGCCTCGCCCTGGGCGCACGCCACACCGGCACGGTTGATGAGCAGAATGAGGCTGTGCGGATGTTGCTGCAGCGCCGCGTTCAGCAAGCTGGCGGCTTCGACGTTGTTGCCCACGCTGGACCAGACATTGGCCAGATAGCCTTGGGCACGCGGCGAGTCGGGGTGTTCATGGGCCCACACCAGCGCCAGTTGAAAGGGCTTGCCCCAGACGTCGGCACGGCGCGCGGTTTGCAGCGCGAACAGGGCCAGCAGGGCGATGGCGAGCCAGAGCGGCCAGCGGCTGGGCCGTGGTGAGACGACATCCTCCTCCCGATCGCCCTGGCCGGCGCAGGCGGGGAGCATGCTCCCTTCCTGCGCATGGGGAGGGCAGGGCTGGCGATTGGGGAAGGCCCGTACCAGCGCCATGGCCAGCGGCAAGAACATCAACCCCGCAGGCAGGTAGTTGCGATGCTCGAACGCGAGCTCCAGTTGCAGCCAGGTCGACTCCATCACCTGCCCCGCCAGATAGAACCCCACCGCCGCGCCCGCCGCGGCCACCACCGGATGCCGCGCCCAGCGCGACAGCGCCGCGAACACCAGCAGCGCGACGATGCCCAGCACCGCAAACAGCGTGGACAGCGGCTGCAGCAGCCCGGTGGAAAGAACGATGTCATCGTGGAACAAGCCGCCATCGTGCGTGCGCGCCAGCCAGATGTCGCCCAGATACGTCCAGACGATGCGGCTTTCGGTCAGCAGCCGTTGCAGCGGCGTGAAGTCGCGCCCGGCCGTGGCGCCCGTCCACAGCCCAGGCAGGAAGGTGGCGAGATAGCCCAGCACCACCAGCGCGGGCAGGCGGATGAACACCCAGCGCCAGGCCAGAAACGCCCGACCACCTTGTTCCAGCGCGGTGTGGTTGCGGTCGAACACCAGCGCTTCCAGCACCCAGGCCAGCAGCGGCAGCAGCGCGCCGTTCTCTTTGCTGAGCACCGCAAACAGCGTGCCCAGCATGAGCGACACGCTCATCCACGCATAGCCCGCGCGTTTGCGTCCCTGCCCCAGCAGCGCCCGCCCATGCGCGTAACCCCACAGCCCGGCGAACACGAAGGTGGCCGCCAGCATGGCCATGCGCTGCACCACGTACAACGTGGTGGACACCCAGAACGGGTCGAGCAGCCACAGCCCGGCCGCCAGCACCCCGGCCCAGGCCGCTGGCCTGCGCGCCATGCCCAGCGCGCGTGCCAAGGCCGCACACAAGCCGGCGAGCAGCGCGCCGTTGAGCAGTTGCAGGGCGACATTGGTCAGTTTGAACGGCTCGGATGCGGCGGGCCAGTTGCGCGCGTCGAGCAGAAATGTCGCCAGCGACAACGGCCTGCCCGTCGGCCCGGCAAAGCCGGAGGTGAGGAAAGCCACCACCTTCCACCAGGCATCGATGCGGCCGTAGTCTCCCAGCGCAGCGAGGTTGGAATAGTCGTCGAACAGGAAGGGGCCGTTGCGCCCGGGCCAATAGGCCAGCCAGGCGACGAGCAGCAGGGCGGCAAGAACGAACGCAGGCAGGAGACGGCGCCCGATGGAAGGGGGACAGGTGCGCGTCTGCATGGTCACGATCTCCCCGCCCCAACCCTGCCCATGCGTGGGGAGGAGGTAGGCGATCGCTCCCCCGCCTCGTGGGGGAGGCCGGGAAGCGGGGCTTCATGCCCCGCCGCCGCGGCCTTCAACGCCAGCTCCTGCGACAGCTTCTCGATTTCCGCACCGTGGATGCCGAAACGATTGAGTTCGCGCATGCGCTCCAGCACCTGGCTGGCATCGCCGTACAGTCCGGCCGCGATTTGCATCACCACCAGATTTTTCCAATAGGCGTACTTGCCGGGATCGAGCGCCACGGCGCGCAGCATCAGATGGTAGGCCAGCGGATTGTCGTGGGCGAGGTTGGCCGCCCAGTTGGCCTGCAGAGTGACGAGATCGGCGCGGCCGGGGTTGCGCTGCACGGCAAAGGCAATCACGCGGCCGAGTTGCTGCAAATCGTCGGGCGTGTAGTGGCACACGCCGTCGATGCCGCACTGGATCAGGCTGTAGAGCGAACCGGTGTCTTCCGCGCCCATGGGTGATGTGGCGATGGTGTGGCGCATCTCGGCCCACCAGCGCGGCCGGATGGGCAGGCCGTTCTTGGCCGACATGAACACCAGCGCCTGCAGCGGCTGCAGGTCGGCGCCGGGGAGCAGCGCGCCCTGCTCCATCTGCCGCATGCCCATCTGGAACAGCGGGCTGTCGGGGTCCTTGGCCATGATGAGCATCATGCGGCCCAGGTCGTAGCTGGCGCGGGGCGACTGCGGGTGCGTGGTCGCCTCGAAGTACGCCAGCCGGTATGGATTGCCCCAGGTCTGCGCGCGGATGGCGGTGAACACGCCGTCCAGCGCGATCAGCGCCGACACCGCGCCCACGGTGAGCAGCCGCAGCGTGCCGCGGCGCCCGGCGTCGGGCGGGCTCCAGGTGAACAGCAGCGCGAACAGCGCCAGAAACACGCCCCAGTCCGGCAGGTAATTGCGGTGCTCGTACACCAGCTCCAGCGGCACGAAGGTGGACAGCAGCGACTGCCCCGCAAACCACCACAACACGCCGAACGCGAACAGCGGCAGGCGGCGGCGCAGCGCCAGCGCCGCACCGAGCAGCGCCGCCAGAAACGCCCAGCTCGCCAGCGTGGTCCACGGCGACAGCCAGCCGGTGGAGACGCGGATGTCGTCGTGATAAAGGCTCAGCGCATTGGGCGTGGGCAGCACGATCCAGCGCAGATAGTCCACCAGCACGCGGCCCTCGGTGAACAGCCGCTCGGCCAGCGTGAAGGGGCGGGCGGCGTAGGCCGTGCCATTGAGCGCGCTGGGCAGCAGCCACGCCAGCCCGAGCGCGCCGGGAATCAGCAGCAGCACGACGAACACCGGAATCAGCGGATGCAGGCCAAAGCGGGATGGGGTGGTGGTGGCAAGCATGGGCCGAGCCAGCGCCCCGCGCAGCACCACCCACTCCAGCACGAAGGCATAGGCCGGCAGCATCACGCCGGTCTCCTTCGCCAGCACGGCCAGCACGGTGCCCAGCGCCAGGCTGCCCCAGATCCATGCCAGCGCGCCGCGCCTGCCGTCGATCAGCCGCATGCGCCCATGCCAGTAGGCCAGCAGCCCCAGCAGTACCAAGCCAGACGCCAGCGACTCCTCGCGCTGAATCACATACAGCACCGCGGTGAGCTGAATCGGCGCCAGCACCCAGGCCGCGGTGGCCAGCAGCGCCAGCGTGGGCGCGGCCACCAGCCACGGGCGCGGCGCCCGGCTCTCCAGCCAGCCCAGCACCCGCACCGACAGCAGCCACACCAACCAGCCGTTGAACAGGTGCAGCAACACATTGGCCAGCTTCAGTGGCCAGGGGTGCATGCCGGTGAACCACATCTGCGCCGCGAAGGTCAGCATCGACAGCGGCCGGTCCAGCGGCCCCGCGTCGGCACTCCAGATCGCGTGCCAGAAATGCGCATGCAGCGCGCTGTGCGCAAACGCCGCGTTGTCCACCAGATTGCCGAAATCGTCGAACACATACCCGCCGGCCAGCCCCGGCCAGTACACCAGCAGGCCGACAGCGAGGATGGCGAGCAGCGCCAGCGTGGCGGCCACCGCGGAGGGCTTGCCCGGCGCGGACGTCATGGCTTCCCCGTGGGCGCGGCGGCATGCATCGCAGCAAGGGTGGTTGGCGTCGGGCTGCCATCGGTCAGCATGCAGCCACGCCGGGCAAACCTCGGCTCGGGTCGGTTGCTCAGGATGAAAGGCATGATGGCCATGGGACGTTGTCGCGCTGGTCGCTCGGAGACATCGGCATGCTAACCAAGCCAGGGCCTGGCCCGCGCCAGCGCGGCGTGCCGGGCACTGTGCGGCGCCACCCGACAGCTGCACTCCGTACCGCGCGATC
Source organism: Betaproteobacteria bacterium (assembly GCA_028871675.1). Classification (GTDB taxonomy): domain Bacteria; phylum Pseudomonadota; class Gammaproteobacteria; order Burkholderiales; family Burkholderiaceae_C; genus Thiomonas_A. The sequence goes on along the minus strand of JAGWMO010000016.1, from coordinate 32,164 downwards.
GGGGCTTCTTTCGACAGGACCATTCCTGGCCGCAGCCGATATTTTTTGTCGAGGCCGACAAAAAATTGTCCACGCTCGGCGCACAGACATGTTCGTAACACCACGAAACGTGAACCACTTCACGCTTGCAAGACCTCTGTTTCGGGCATGAAAGCTGCACAGGCCCGGGCTGACACCGCGATGACCGCAGGTGTCATGCATCGCTCCACAAAACACCACAGGGAAAAACAATGCAGCACACCTCGCGCAAGGACCATGGCTTCACTTTGATCGAACTGATGATCGTCGTCGCCATCATCGGCATTCTCGCGGCCATTGCCATACCGGCCTATCAGAACTACGTCATCCGCTCGCAGGTCACCGAAGGGCTGTCGCTGATGGAGGGCACCAAGACAGCCCTGGTGGAGTACTACTCCAACCACGGCACCCTCCCGGTACACAATGCCTCGCTGGGGTTGCCCAACACGATTTCGGGCAATTACGTCAGTTCCTCCGGGCTCAACAACCTCAACCCCGGGTTGATCGTGGCGGTCTACGGCAACAAAGCCAACCCCGCCATCACCGGCCATTACCTCGTGCTGTCGGCCGTGGTCAGCAGTGGCGCCATTGGATTCGTCTGCCAGAACCGTCCGGGCGTGGGCTCACAGGGCCATCAGCCGGTGGATAACAAATACCTGCCGACGCCTTGCCAGACCTGATGGCTCGGGAGAGAAATGTGAAAATGGGGTCTGTCCCTAATTTCCTCTGTTTCCGCTTGCCTAAAGCAAATATGGTGCACAATGGCATCATATTTGATGCTGAAAGATGCCCATGAGAACCACCGTCACGATCGATGACGTCCTGTATCAGCAGGCGCTGGACGTTGCAGGTCCGGACATGGACAAGGCTGACCTGTTCCGTGAAGCCATCAAGATTTTTGTGCGTGTTCAGGCGGCCAAGCGACTCGCAGCCCTTGGCGCAACCATGCCGGGCATGCACGAGACTCCCCGCCGCCGCGAGAACGTTCAGGAATGACCGGGGTGCTCGTCGACACCTCGGTGTGGGTCGATCACTTCCGGCATCGCAACGAGGCACTGGTCGATCTGCTGGTGCTTGACCTGGTGATGACGCACCCGCTGATTGTGGGGGAGCTCGCCTGTGGAAATCCACCCCATCGGGCGCAAACGCTGGCCGATCTCGGTCGATTGCAGCCGACCCAACAGGCCAGTATGCGCGAGGTTGTGGCGTTCATCGAACGCGAGCGTCTGTTTGGCCTGGGCTGCGGCATGGTGGACATGCTTTTGCTGGCCTCCACCCTGATGACGCCAGGGGCCGAACTGTGGACGCTCGACAAACATCTAGGCGCATTGGCGGATCGATTTGGCGTGATGCACCACCCCGCCCTGCACTGACCCCTGAACCTCAGGAAAATGGGGACAGACCCCATTTTCCTGTCATTCCCCCGCCCGCCGCAGCACCGCCTCGATAACCTGGGCCGAGATGCGGAAGTCCGAGTCGTGCAGCCGCGCGAACACCGCGCGGGCCGATGGAATCAGTTGCCGCGCTTTCGCCATGCCGATCACTGCCGCCGTGCCCGCAACCGATAAACCGTGCTCCTGCGCGATGGCCCGTCCTGCCCGCTCGTCCATCAGCAGCAGGGCCGGGCCGCCGTTGGCAAGCGCCAGGCGGATGCAACTGGCTTCCCCCGCGTCCAGGTCGGGCAGGTCCGGCAAGGCTGGCGCTTGTGCGCTGGCGCGCAGCCACCCTCGCCGCTCGGCATCGCGGATCGCGGCCTCTTCCGCATAGCCCTTGTCCGCCAGCACCTCGCCCCTCACCTCCGGCGGCATCCAGACCGTGCCGAACAGCGCCCCCAGCCAGGGCAAACCGTCCACCCGCGCCAGGCCGATCACCGGGCTGGCGTCGATCAGGACGATGCGGCGAGCCATGCGTCGAGCGTGTCCATGTCGCCTCCCGCCTCCACCGCGTCAAGCTGAACCACGGCAATGCCCAGGCGCGACAGGTGCGAGGCGAACCCGCTCACCCCCATGCCCGCCAGCGCCGCAGCGCGCGGCAACGACAAGGCCCCGTCGCGGAACAGCGCCGTGGCCAGCGCGGGCCTCACCCCCGCGAACGACAGTGCCCCCACCGCTTCGATGCCCACCATCAGCGCGTCCGGGCGGTCGCGGTGCATCACCACCACCACATCGCCATGCGCCTTGCGCAACGCCTCGCTCGGGTTGTATTTCAAACCACTGACATTCACTGTTTCCATGCCTATCCTCCATAGGAAGATCAGATGGGAAGCATGGTAACAGCCTTGCCAGGCCGGATGCGCTGCGAGGGCGAGCCGTGCTCCGTTCGGTTCACCAGTGGAGCGGATCAGGGGCGCGAAGCATGGCCTGCACCCCGCCTCGCATTGGGTCTTGGTAAATGGGGTCTGTCCCCATTTCCCGATGGATCCTGGGCAAGGCAAAACAAAAAAACCCGCCTCGCGGCGGGTCTTCGGGAGAAATGGGGTCTGTCCCCATTTCCCTTTCGTCTTAATTCTGGCAAGACGACGGCAAATAAGTTTTGCTAATAGTTCCTGCCTTGCAGGTCCAACTAATTGAACCGTTAGATGCAATCGCAGAGAGCGTCAATGTTTTGCCACTGATTGCAGTGTTGGCTTTATTGCCATAAGTAACAGTAATGATACCATTTGCACTGCTAGCAGGCGTATCGCCGGTTCCAGTACTAATGCTAGAGACATAATTACCAACTATTGAACCTGCACTTGATAGGCCTGATGATGCATTTGCAGTTGGGAATGAACCCTTATTGGTATAAAACTCTGTAATTGCTGTCTTTGCGCCATCAGCCAACACCATGCCTTCTGATGCTTGAGCACGAATAGTATAGTTTTGATAAGCTGGCAAAGCGATCGCCGCCAAAATACCAATGATGGCCACCACGATCATCAATTCGATCAGGGTGAAGCCTTGTTGCAGTTGCTTTTTCATCTGAGAGCTCCTAGAAGTGTGAAGACCGCGAACTCCGCGCCTGTGAATCACCGGTGTTGACGCCGGTCCGCGGTGGATTGGTGAACATTCCCCTTGAGGGGCATGCTTGAAGGAGCAGCATCTGTGCCAGCTTGCGGCGTGTTGCATTTCGTGAACCTGTTCACGCTTTGCGGCTCCGCACCATCGCCTGCGGCAACAATTCCGGTCAGGAACTGACAATTTTCGTCGCCGCATCGCGCAAGTTGTCGGCGCAGCCGCAATCGCGGCCCGAGTCTTACGCCCGGTGCAGGCGCAGCAGGCCCACGCCGAAGGCGCAGAACACCGTTCCCGACACGCGCTGCGGCCAGCCCGAGGCGAACCAGGTGTTCAGGCGCTTGCGCATCAGCACGGCAAGCCCGGCATAGAGACTCAACACCAGCAGCGAGAGGGCCATGAAGGTGGCCGTGAGCACGGCGTACTGCGGCCCCATCGGCCGGGAGGCGCTGAGGAATTGCGGGAACAGGGCGGCGATGAAGGCAATGGCCTTGGGATTGGTCAAGGCCACCGTCACGCCCCTCGCGTAGAGCTTGCGCGGATGGTGGTCGGCCCGCTCCTCGCCGGGCACGGTCGCCAGCGCTTGCGGCGAAGACTGCCCCGCCCGGCGCCATTGCTGAATGCCCAGCCAGATGAGGTAGGTGGCGCCAGCCACCTTGACCAGAGTGAAGGCCACGGCGGAGGTTTGCAGCACGGCACTGAGCCCGAGCGCGCTCAGCGTGGCCAGGGCCAGCAGACCCGAGACGTTTCCGAGCGATGACCACAGCGCGCGCCGCCAGCCAAAGTGCAGCGCGTTATGGATGGACAGCATGACCGCCGGCCCCGGCGTGAAGGATGCGGCCAGGGCAAAGCCTATGAAGATGAGGTAGGTCGTCGAGGTGGGCATGGGTGGGCATGAGGAGGCGAAAGCCGCCGCGGCGCCAGAATTCTAGGCGCCAGCCCGAGCGGCCCTGCCCGTGCCGGGCATGCCCAAGCCGCTTACTTGGGCTGCGGCATGACGCGCAAATAGGGCTTGAGCGCCTTCCAGCCGCCGGGGAATTTCTGCTTCGCGGCGTCGTCGCTCAAGGAGGTGGGTATGACGACGTCGTCCCCCGGGTGCCAGTTGGCCGGCGTGGCGACACCATGCTTGGCGGTGAGCTGCAGGGCATCGAGCAGGCGCAGCACTTCGGTGAAGTCGCGGCCGTTGCTCATCGGGTAGACCAGCATGGCCTTGATTTTCTTGTCGGGACCGATGAAGAACACGCTGCGCACCGTGGCGTTGTCGGCGGCGGTGCGGCCATCGGAGGCGCCCGACGTGTCGGCCGGGAGCATGTCGTACAACTTGGCCACGTTCAGGTCGGTGTCGCCGATGATGGGGTAGTTGGGCGCCGTGCCCTGGGTTTCGGCGATGTCCTGGGCCCACAGACGATGCCCGCTGACGGGGTCGACCGAGAGGCCGATGAGCTTGCAGTGGCGGCGGTCGAACTCGGGCTTGAGCCGGGCGACGGTGCCGAGTTCGGTCGTGCAGATGGGGGTGAAGTCCTTGGGGTGGGAAAACAGCAGGGCCCAGCTGTCGCCAATCCAGTCGTGGAAGTGAATCGTGCCCTCGGTGGTCTCGGCCGTGAAGTCGGGGGCTGTGCTGCCTATGCGCAAACTCATGCTGGTCTCCTGGGGTTGTGTGGCTGACGAACGGGCAGCCTTCCCGGAAGGCTAGGCGTTCCGCCGGCGCATGCCAACGAACAAATGTTCATACCCTCATGACGAAAAGGACTTTAGGCCGCTGGCCCAGGCTTGCGGCCTGGGCCCGGACTTAAAACGGCGTCAGCGCAGCCGCACAGCCGCGAGCGGTAACGCTCAAACCCGCCGCGCCCAGGGGCCCAGCGCCGCGTGCTCGAGGGCGCCCAGCTTGCGCTCGAAACGGGCCGAGGCCAGCAGCGAGCGCTCGATGAGCCCCGCCCGGACCGCAGCCGCGTAGTGCTCGCGCATCGCGTCGAACGGCGTGCGCAAGAGCGACCTGGCCGCCGACACGAGCGGTGCGCAGTCACCCAACTGCGCCAAGGCCATGGACGACGGCTCGCGGCGGCGCGGACTGCCGCCCGGCGTGAGGGCGCTTACCACAGCGCCCGCCGATGATGAAACCCGGGGACGGAGGCGTGCAGCGGAAAGTCCTCGTCCGCCGCGCCGCGGTACTCGAGCTGGTGAATGCGCCGCTCGAGGTCGCTCGCGTCAACGGATTGCGCCAGATACGCCTCGTCGCGTTGCTCTTGCGATTCGAGGCCCGAAAAAACCTTGTGCAGCCATTGCTTGAACGTGCTCATGATGTTTCTCCCTCGTGAGGAGCCTTTCATTAAAACTAGGGTTAACCCTAATTTAGCACCTCCCAGCCCGATTTCAAGTGCTGCTGTTGTTTTTGTTGCTTTGCAGCATCTCCGGTGCCTTCCTAACGCCCCAACCACCTTGAGGGGCAATGTTCTTCATGGTTTCACACTCGGCTGAAGTTTGTGCTGCGCCGCAGCGTGGCGGGCAGCGTCTGTCCCATTCGGGGCCCATGCCTCCAGATACTTACCGGTGCACACGAGGCCGACATGCCATCGCTTTTTTTCGATTCAGATTCAGAGACTGGCGCCCAGATTCGACCAAGAGACCCCGATCAAGCGGAACCACACACGCGCATTTCCCAAGGAGGCTGCAGCGTGAACTTCTTCGCTAGCGTTTGTGCAACCCCAACGACACTTCAGGATAGCCACCAAGTCCGCGCATGCTGGGCTTTCCGTTCCTGGCAAATCGCTGGACCCAGCGCGGGTTGCCATTGGCGGCGCATGCGGGAATGATGAGGTTGAGGCCGTTACCCTCGCGGAGGGTGCGGGTTTTGTCGGTACGGCGTGCGGCTTCTTGTCGGATTTCGAGGGCGGTGAGTGGAGGCATAGTGAGGTTGTCGAGGGTGCTGGAAAAGCACCACTGTTATACAACTCGCGAGACAAGTCAAAGCCGAGACATCGTGAAATCGCCTGATGTCACTTGAGACAAGAAACCCTATAAGTTTCTATGAATTCAACGACTTACAGGCAAGAAAAAAGCCGCACGCGGCGGCTTGATTCTGATTTATTGGCGGAGAGAGGGGGATTCGAACCCCCGAAGGGCTGTTAACCCTTACACGCTTTCCAGGCGTGCGACTTAAACCGCTCATCCATCTCTCCAGAGCCCGGCATCGTAGCAGGGCGTATCAGGAGCCCGTGTGCACATTCCGGGCGGCTGCGCTCAGTCGAGGAGGTCGCCGAGTTCGGCAGCGCGACTGGCCGCTGCCTGGAGGGCGGCGTCGAAGGCCTGAGCGGTTTGGTGCTGCGCCAGTGTCTCGAGCGCGGCGGCTGTGGTGCCGCCTTTGCTGGTGACTTGCTCGCGCAACTGTGTGGGTGAGTGCGGCGACTGGATGGCGAGCGCCGCCGCGCCCGAGAAGGTGCCCAGCGCCAGGCGCATGGCGGTGTCGGCAGGCAAGCCGAGGCGAACGCCGGCGGCGGCCAAGGCCTCTGCCAGATAGAACACATAGGCCGGACCGGAGCCGGACAGTGCTGTCACCGCATCGAGCTGGGCCTCTTGTTCCACCCAGATCAGGCTGCCGGTGGGAGCGAGCAGACGCTCGGCTTCTGTGCGGTCGGTCTGCGTGCAGGCGGCGTTGGCGTAGAGCCCGGCGATGCCCTGGCCGATGAGTGCGGGGGTGTTGGGCATGGCGCGCACGATGCGCCGCGCCCCGGCCCTCCGCGCGATGGCGCCGCAGCGCACGCCGGCCATGATGCTCAGGTGCAGGGCATCGGCCAGATACGGGGCGCACGCCGCGGCGGCCTCGGCGAAGCTCTGCGGCTTGACAGCCCACACCACCCCTTGCGCGGCGCGCAAATCCGCTCCGGCTTCAGCCAGGGTGCGCACGCCGAAACGCTGCTGCAGGCTGGCGCGCTGTGCGGCGGATGGCTCCAGCACCAGGATGGAGTCAGCCGGCACCCCGGCCTTGAGCAGGCCGCCGATGAGGGCGCCGGCCATGTTGCCGCCACCGATGAAAACGAGGGTCGATGCGTTCATATCCGGATTATCGCGGGTGGGTGCTGGCTGTCACATTCTGCGGCGCATGACGTGGCGTGCGTGCGGCGAGCACCTGCATCCACCCGCGGGGAGGGTTGGAGCACCGCGCCCCCCCCTCCCAACCTCGCCCACGCGAGTGAGCGAAGACGACATATTGCGCTGCGGGGGAAGCCCTGCGGCCCGCTGTGTAGACCTGCAAAACGGCTCAGCCGTGCGGCGGTTCGGTAGCGCGGCGTGCACCTGCAAGACAAATGTTTCCTTTTGTTACTTGCGTGAATAAATGTATTGTATTTGCCGTTTATCAGCCGGATACCACCGTTTATCCAGATTTTCTCGCGCACCCTCGATCACTCCACCAGAATGCGCCACAAGGAGTTCTCGCGCATGAAAACCTCTCGTGGTTTCACCCTGATCGAGCTGATGATCGTCGTGGCGATCGTTGCCATCCTCTCGGCCATCGCCCTGCCGGCCTACAACAGTTACGTTACGCGCAGCAAACTGGCGGAGGCGTTTTCCGGGCTGTCGGGCGCCAGCGTGGCCTTGCAGCAGTATGCCCAGGACAACCGCACGTACGTTCCCACCGCGGCTAGCCCCAATGTCTGCTCGGCGAACAATGCGCCGACCTCGACGGACTTCGCCTTCGCTTGCAACCCGGCGCCCACGACGACGCAGTTCACCATCACGGCCACGGGCATCACCCCCACGCTCATCGGCATGACCTACTCCATCGATCAGAACGGCACCAAGCGCACGCTGAGCGTGCCCTCATCCGGCGGCTGGTCGAGCAATAACGTCGGCAACAGCTCCACGTGCTGGGTGCGCGACCAGTCCGGAGACTGCTGACATGCGCCGCGCTGCCCGCCTTCCAGGCGGCTTCACCCTCATCGAGTTGCTGGTCACCATTGCGGTGGCGGCCCTGCTGGGCATGCTGGTGGTGCCCAATTTGGTGAGCATGGTGCAGTCCGGCAAGACCTCGGTGCTGGTCAACAAGTTTCCGCAAGACGTGGCCTGGGCGCGCAACCTGGCGGTGACGTCGCAGCATCCCGTGCAAATCGCGCTGTCCAACGGCAACTGCCAATGGATCGCGACGGTCAATGGCGGCCCCGCCGTGGCGGAACACTCCCTGACCAATGCGGCAACGCAGTACCCGGGCGTGACCTGCACCATCACGACGAACGCGCCGACCACCGGGAATCTCGACTTCAATTCGCAAGGCTTCATCACGGACGGCGTCGGCGGTCCCCCCATCTCGCCCACCATCACCGTAAGCACCGCCAATGGCCAGCAGACCTGGACGATGCAGGTGCTCAGTTCGGGCAGCGTCATCCTCAACAGCAACACCGCGTCATGAGCCTGCCCTTGTCGTCTTCGTCCATCCGCGCGCGGGTCCGCCGTCAAGCTGGACTGTCGCTGATCAGCGTTTTGGTGGCCATCGTCATTTTCAGCCTGGGCATGCTCAGCATCGCCTCCATCTACACCATGGCGGTACCGGCCGTGACGTCCAACGAAGCCGCCACCGACACCGCCGCCTTCGGCAACCAGTTCTGGGCGCTGCTTCAGGCCAATCCGGGTCTGGTGGGGCAGCTCGGCACCACCACGGCGACAACCTACACCAGCACCAGCGCCCCCAACGCACCGGCTGTGCTGCAACCCTGGCTGGCCAGCATTTTCGGCCCGGCCGTGTTCACGAGCGCGACCTATGCCGGCACCCAACAAACCATGCTGCCCAACGCGAGCGTCACGATCACCCCAGGACCCGGGGCCGACGGCAATGCCTGCACCGCGCCGACGCCGGCCACCACCCTGTGCGGCATCACGCTCCAGATTCAGTGGCAACCCAATTCCACGACCCAGCGGTCGCAAACCTACAACTACCAGGTGGGGTTCTGAGATGAAACAGCCCCCTGACTTGCTGCGCGCGTCTCTCCTCAAGGGGGTCTCGGCGCCTTCAGAGCGGTCGTGCGGCACTGACATGCGCTCCACGCCACGCCACACCCTGCCCCGCCAGCGCGGCCTGACCCTCATCGAGCTGATGGTGGCGCTGGTTGCCGCCATCATCTTCTCGCTCTCGGTGCTGTTGGTGCAAATCGCGCTGACCAAGGAAAACGTCAGCATGTCCGACGTCAGCCAGCGCGACAACCAGTCCCGCGCCGCCCTCAACCTCATCACCCAGGATCTGAGCAATGCCGGCTTCATGCTCGGTGGCGTGCAGTCGCGCTGCAGCGTGACCCTGGCCTACAACAGCAGCGTCGGCAGCCAGCCCTTTTTTCAATACCCGGTTTCTGCAGCGTCGCAGCCCTTGCCGCTGCCCACCAGCACCGCCGTGGGCAGCGGCACCTACCCCAGCACGACGCCCGATCCAAACGGCTACGGCTCCCAAGCGCAGTTCACCGACATGCTGTTTTTCACCGGCACCGTCAGTGCCTTGCAGTTGCCGGTCAGCACCAATCCAAGCACCTACGTGGTTCAACAAACGGCCACCACCACCGCGCCCGGATCGAATGGCGCCATCAGTTCGACCGTGTTGCCACTGCAGTCTGTCACGGGCATCCATGCCGGCGACGGCGCCCTGCTGCGCATGCCTTTGAACGGCAAACTCGTATGTTTTCGCGTACCGATCGCCCAGGTTGGCCCTGGCGGCCCCCCAGCGTCCACCACCATCGGCAGCAAAAGCACCCAACTCTTTCCAGGTAGTGGCTACACAGGCTTTCAGACCCAGATGCAGGCGGCCGGCGTCTGGCCAGCCACCGGGCTGGTCAACAGCAACCTGATCGGCTCGCGGCTCACCGACCTCGGCTCAGCCGCCGGCAGCAACCAGCAAACCGTGGTGTATTACGTTGGCACCTATGGCACTGCCGGCACGGCGACCGGCAACTACCCCATGCTGATGCGCGCCGTGATCAATGCGCAGAACGACACGCTGACGTCCATCAATCCCGTGGCAGCCGGCGTCGTCAGCCTGCAAGCCCTGTTCGGAGTGGACGAAACCAACTCCGGCAGCGTGACCAACTACCTCACCTGGCCCGACGTGGTGAGCGGCAAGTACACCTCGAATGTGCGCAGCGTGCTGTTCGCCATCGTCACCAAAACCCTGCAGGTCGACCCGAATACGAAATACCAGGCCCCGACCACCATCGCCATCGCCAGTCCTAGCCTGGGCCCGGATGGCTTCACCAGCTACCAAGTGCCGGCCGCCTACGCCCGCAACCACTTCTCCGTCCTCGAATCCGAAGTTGCCATTCGGAACCAGATATGGCCGCACTGAACCACCGCGCGCAGCGCAAGCCCGAGCAGGGCTTTGTGCTGCTGCTCACCCTCATCACCTTGCTGGTGCTGTTGTTCGGCGTGTTGTTCACCATGCGCGGCACGCTGCTGCAGACCGCCATGACCGGCAATACCCTGCAGCGCCAGAAAGATGTGCAGGCCAGCGATCTGGCCTTGCGCCAGGTGCAGCAAGCCATCATCCAGACCGCCAACAGCGCCGGGGACGTGCCACTGGAAATCGCCGCCACTGGCAAAGCCTGGTTCTACATCCCGCCGAACACCGGCACCGTCTGGCCCGTGCCGGGCACGGGCAGCGCCGCCACCTACTGGCAGACCTGTCAGAGCGCGGGCACCTGCGACACCGTGGCCCACGTCGCCACGGTCATCAGCCCCGCGCCGCCGGCACTGCCGGACGGCTACACCGCCCTCGCCACCGTGGTCCCCACCAACCAGCCGACCGATGCCTATAGCTGCGGCAACACAGGGTTCACCGCCACGTATTACGACATCTTCCTGCACACGCAAGAGGCCAATGCCACCACAGCAGCCACGACTGAAACCGTGTTCAAACTCTGCACGCCGACCGCATCATGAAGACCCTCACCCGCAACCTCATCACGCTGAGCGTGTCGTTGGCGCTGATGCTGACGCCCTGGGCCACCCTACCCACCGACGCCGGCACCACCACGACAACCACCCAGCCTCGCCCGCAAATCGTCATCGCCATCGGCAATTCTCAGTCGATGGACGGCGACCTGAGCGGCGCCATCATGACCGGCTCGGGCCAGCTTTCCTCAGGCCTCACCAGCCTGTACAACAGCAGTTCGCCGGTCAACTACTCGGTTCCCTCCGGCTTCACGCCGCCGATGACCCCGGCCCAGACCGCCTCGGCGCCATACACCTACTCGAGCGGCAGCGGCACGCTGTACGACAACGGCGCCAGCCGCCTGAACGTGGCCAAGGCCGGCATTACCAGCACTCTGTCCAAATACCTGTCCAGCATGGACTTCGCGCTGGAGGACTACAACACCGTCGGCACCAGCCTGTACACGACCTGGGTGTATTACATGTCGACCAGCGACGGCTTCACCTTCGCCAACAGTCTGCCGACCAACGGCTTCACCAGTTATGCGGCATACCAGAGCTTTGTTGCGGCAAACCCGAGCCCCTCTCCCGCGCCCACCCGCTGGGTCAACAACCCTTGCTATCAGTATGGCAGCGCCTCGTCTTCGGTCAACAGCTACTGCACCAGCCTGGCGAGATCGGGCCTGTACGGTGGTAGCAGAGCCTCGGCGTCCAGCACTCTATCGGGCAACAAATACATGCAGATCGGCGCATCGAGCGACGATCCAAATGTCAACGACGTGCTGTATGCCGGAGGGCTGTCGGGGTTGTTCGTCTCGTACAACGGCCCCAATCCGACAACGCCCTATCCACCTAATTTCAGCCTGAACAACTACAACAACGGATCGATCTTCGTCTCCTACAACAGCACCTCGCCGAACAATGGCGGATTCGGCACCAGCCCGACCAATGCCGGCTATGTGCCGTATTCACCGCAGGTCATGTATGCCCAGCGCGGCTTCGGCTACTACGTGCAAGGCCTCAACGCCGCCACCGGCAGCACCGTGGTGTCCATGACCAATCTGGGTGCCAACCCCAGCACCATGGCGGTGAGCACGGCGATGGCGCGGTTCACCACCGCGCTGCAGCCGGAGACCAGCAACTCACTCTCTAGCGAGATCAAGGCACTGGCCTATCAGTCGCCGACCGCAGGGCTGGTCCAGGGCGCGGGAAATATTTTGAAGGACCTCTCGGCGTCGTGTGCCGGCCAGTACGTGATTCTGGTGACCGACGGCCTGCCGACGATGGATCTGAGCCAGAACAACTGGCCGCCGCTCGGCAGTGCAGCAGGGCAAGGCTATGGTGTGAACGCGGCTTTCTACGGCATTGCCGGCAACAGCACCTATGGCATCAACAATGACAGCGGCAACCTGCCTAGCGGGCAGGCACTAGGCGCCCTGGACACGAGCAACACCAACGACCAGGCGCTGAAGGACACCATCGCCGCTATCCAGACGCTGAACAAGAAGGGCATCAAGACCTACGTCGTCGGCCTGGGCGCCGGGGTGGACTCCACCGCAAATCCTGCGGCCTACCTCGCGCTGAACGCCATGGCCATCGCCGGCGGCACTGGGCAGGAATACCCGGCCAACAATGTGACCGCCTTCAAGACTGCGCTGAGCAGCATCGCTGGACAGATCTTCAGCAGCATCGCGGTCTCGGCCCCGGTCGCGCCGACCAGCATCACCGGTGGTTCGCTGATCTATACCGCGACCAGTGACAACAACCCGGGGGCAATTGCCGGACACATCCAAGCCTTTGGCACGGTCGCGCTGCCCAGTTCCAGCGCAAGCGCGCCGGCTGGCACAGCCAGTGGCCCAGCCGTGTGGGATGCCGGTGACAACACGCACATGCCAGCAGCCACGCGAAAAGCGGCGCTATACAGCACGACGGGGACGGCCTTCGGATCCGGGGTGGGTTCGGGCACCATCGACACGCTGCAGAACATCGGCAACAACAGCAGCAGTCCGAACTACAGTCCCTCTGCCTTCGCTTTATCGGCCACGACCTGTGTGCCCAATGTGCCCACCATTCTGGCGTACACCTTCGATCCCTCCTTCAACACAGCGGGGGACACCACCAATGCATCCAGCCTCGGCTTTCCGGCCGGAGTGAATGGTTGCTCGTATCTGGCAGGCCGGCAGCTCAACTGGTTGCTCGGCAGCCTGAGCCCGAACGACCATGTGCAATACCTTGGCCCACCGGGCAATGCGAACTTGCTCGGCATCGGAGGTTACGTGACCTTCGCCCGCAATAATGCTGGACGCGAGAAGGTCGTGCTGTTCACCAGCAATGACGGTTTTCTCTATGCGGTGGATGCCACCACCGGCAAACTGGTCTGGGGTTGGATGCCGAGGTCGTTCCTGGCCAATTTGCAGAACTACACCAGTTTTCAGACCGGCCAATATTTCGATGGCTCCTTCCTCACCGCTGACGCGGCAGACACCGCATCCAACCCGCAATCTGCAGACTGGGCCACCTACGTGGTGGGCACGGCTGGCAGTGGGAGCTATCACTACGCGCTGAAACTGAGCAGCAACACCAGTTCCTCGGCGACGACACCGCCGGCTCCTGCGGCGCAAACCTGGGGGGTAAATGTTGCAGGTGGCATTTCACCGCAGGAGCAGGCACCGATCATTGTCACTGTGGGCGGCGTGCAGTACGCCGTGTTCGTGGTCAACACGACCACAGGCAGCGGCAGCACAGCATTAACCCAAAGCACCCTGTACGAAGTGAACGTGGCAACCGGGCAGCCAGCCACCGGCACGGCGTTGTCGTCTTCACTCCCGGCACTACCTTCAGGCACCTTTGTCAACAGTTCCCTGACCTATGTTCCGACGACCGACACGCTCTTTTTCGGTGACAACAACGGCGGCTTGTGGAGCTTGAACATCTCGGGCACGGCATCAATCGATGCCAGCGGTGCCACGCAAGTGGCAACGACCAACCCGGCGGCAGCCATCAACTACGTGGGTTACACCGAGATCAACGGTTTGCCCTATGTCTGGGCGGCAACTACCAGCGAAATCACCACGTTTGCCTTGTCGGGCGGCAGTTCCAGCATCCTCTGGGCCAGTAGCAGCACGAGCGGCTATCAACCGGACAGCAGCGGCACTTTGACGAGCGTCCCTTCAACGACTGTCATGCCCTTGCAAACTGGTGGACTGATCTCCGCCGCCCCGGTGCTGGTGAACGGTGTGCTGGTCGTGCCGGTGTATGTGCCGCCTGGGGGCAGCATCTGCGGAGCGGGAACTGGCTACTACGATTTGTTCGACCTTCTGAGCGGTGGTCTGCCCAAGATCACCATTACCTACAAGAACAACGCCATCACCAGCGGTGTCATCGCGCTCGGCACCGGGATTCCACTGTCTCCAGCGGTTTATGTCACCCCGACCGGAACCGTAATTTACCCAGGCAGCAGTACGCCGCCCAACACAACGACACCAAACGCCATCAGCCCGATCCAATTCGGCGGCAATGTGATGAACAAGCCCATCGCCTGGCGGCAGTATTGATGACGTTGTTCGGTCGGCGCCTCCCTGGATTTCCCCTGCGCAGGGAGGTGCCGGGGCAGCAGCCTCACACCGCCGCCTGCGCCAGCAGGGCCGCGTTGCCGCCAGCGGCCGCGGTGTTGATGGTGAGGGTTTGTTCGCTGCAAAAGCGCAGCAGGTAGTGCGGGCCGCCGGCCTTGGGACCGGTGCCGGAGAGGCCTTCGCCGCCGAAGGGCTGCACGCCGACGACGGCGCCGATCATGTTGCGGTTGACGTAGACGTTGCCGCAGCGGGCGCGTTGGGCGATGCGCAGGGCGCGGCCGTCGATGCGCGTCTGCACACCCAGGGTGAGACCGTAGCCGAGGGCGTTGATGGCGTCGATCAGGGCATCGAGTTCACCCGCTTTCCAGCGCACCACCTGCAGCACCGGGCCGAAGATTTCGTCGCGGGCCTTGGCCACATCGGCCACGCCGCCGATGGCGAACAGGCTGGGGGTGATGAAGTGCAACGTTCGGTCCGCAGGCTGCGCGCCGGGAAGCAGCGCGATCTCGGGGATACGCAACGCGAGTGCGGCGTATGCCGCGCTGGCACGGTCCCCACCGCAGCCCCCCCCACCCGTGGGGAGGGGGTCAAGCTGCCCGCTTGCCACGCCAGCGTCCTTGGCGCCGGCCTGTTCGGCCATGACCGTGGAATGCGAGCGCTTTTGCTCCTCTCCCACCTCATGAGAGAGGTTGGGAGAGGCATTCCTCGTCTCGTCGGGCGCTGCTCTCTCCTCCCCCATCCCATGGGGGAGGTTGGAAGGGGGAGCCGGCCGAGCAGCGTCGAGCATCGCCGCCGGCCAGGGCGTGCGCGCCAGCAGTGTGGCGTCACGCTGCAGACGTTCGGTTTGGGCGCGCAAACCGTGCCAGGCTTCGGCGTCGATCACCGATGGCACGTCGGTGGCGAAGTCGCAGGCTTCGCCAAGGCGCAGTTCCTGCATGGCGCCAACCAGCATGGCAAGCATGGCATCGGCCACGTCGTCCTGCACGCACAGCAGGCGCAGCGCCGAGCAGCGTTGGCCGGCGGAGCGAAAGGCGGAGCTGACCACGGCGTCCACCACCTGCTCGGGCAGGGCGGTGGAGTCGACGATCATGGCGTTGACACCGCCGGTCTCGGCGATCAGCGGGGCAATGGGACCGTCTTTCGCGGCCAGGGTGCGGTTGATGTGGCGCGCGACCGCGGTGGAGCCGGTGAAGGCCACACCGGCGGCGAGCGGGTGCACGACGAGCGCCGCGCCCACGGTTTCGCCGGGACCGTGGAGCAAGGTGAGCGCCTGGGACGGCAACCCGGCCTCGTGCAGCAGGGCGACGAAAGCCTGCGCCGTGGCCGGCGTCTGCTCGGCGGGCTTGGCCGCCACACAGTTGCCGGCCACCAGTGCCGCCAGCACCTGCCCGGCGAAGATGGCGAGCGGGAAGTTCCACGGGCTGATGCAGACGAAGACGCCGCGCCCGCTGCTGCGCAGGGTGTTGCGCTCGCCGGTGGGACCGGGCAGGTTCTGCTCGGCCAGCAGGTGGCGGGCCTGCAGGGCGTAGTAGCGGCAGAAGTCGGCGGCCTCGCGCACCTCCGACAGGGCGTCGCCCAGGGTCTTGTGGGCTTCGCGCTGCAGCAGGGCGATGAAGGCGTCGCGGTGCTGCTCGAGCCGATCGGCGGCGCGCAGCAAGATGGCGCAGCGCTCGGGCAGGGGTGTGGCATTCCACGCGGGCCAGGCGGCGTGCAGCGCGTGCATGGCGGTGTCGACCGCCGCCGCACCGGCCTCGGCCACGGCGGGCAGGGGCAAGGCGCGCGCGGCGGCCAGCACGGGCTCGCGCGCCGGGGCGTCGGCCACGTCGAAACCGTGCGGGTTGGGGCGCGGCTCGCCATGGAGCAGGCCGTAGAGGTTGCGCGGGGCGGGCAGCGTGCTGCGGTCGGCCAGCCACAGCGGGTCGTGCAACAGCTCTTGCGCGGGCACGGAGGTGTCGGCCAGCAGGTGGACGAACGAGGAGTTGGCGCCGTTTTCCAGCAGGCGGCGCACCAGATAGGCGAGCAGGTCGCGGTGCTCGCCCACCGGGGCGTAAACGCGGCAATGCAGTGTTTTGTTGTTCAGCACCTCGCGGTAGATGCCTTCGCCCATGCCGTGCAGGCGCTGCAGTTCAAAGCGTGCCGTGGGCCGCTGCGTCGCCAGATGCAGCACGGCGGCAATGGTGCCGGCGTTGTGGGTGGCGAACTGGGGGTAGATGGCCGCGCCACCGGCATCGGGCGCATCGTTGGCCATGGCTGCATCGAGCATGATGCGGGCGCAGGCCAGATAGCTGGCATCGGTGTGGTGCTTGTGGCTGAACACCGGATAGCCGGCCAGGCCGAGCTCCTGGGCGCGCTTGATTTCGGCGTCCCAGTACGCGCCTTTCACCAGCCGCACCATGAAGCGCATGCGGTGGCGCCGGGCGATGGCGATCACGGCCGATACGGCCTCGGGCGCGCGCGTCTGGTAGGCCTGCACCGCCAGGCCCAGGCCCCTCCAGGCGGCGGTGCCCGGCTCGGCGGCGAGGCGGGCAGCGAGGGCGTCGAGCAGGTCGAGCTGCAACTCCAGGCGCTCGCTCTCCTCGGCGTCGAGGGTGAAATTCACGTCCGCCGCGGCGGCCTCGCGCGCCAGTTGTTCCACCAGCGGCAGCAACTCCGTGAACACGCGCTCGCGCTGCGCCTCCTCGAAACGCGGATGCAGCGCCGACAGCTTGATGGACATGCCATCGCGCAGCTCGGGGCCACCCGGCGTGTGCTGCTGCGCCAGCGCCGCCAGCGTGGCGCGGTAGGAAGCGGCGTAGCGCGCGGCGTCGTCAGCCGTGCGGGCGCCCTCGCCCAGCATGTCGTACGAGAAGGTGAGGTTGGGCTGCTCGCGCCGCATGGCCTGGGCGCGCTTGGCCGCAAGCTGCAGGTTTTCGCCCAGCACGAACTGCTTGCCGAGTAAGGCGATGGCGCGCACCGCCGCCGCCACCACGGTGCCCGCGCCCAGGCGGGCGATGAGGCCGCGCGTGGCCGAGTCGTCCTCGGGCAGCAGGCGGCGGGAAAACCCGAGCAGGCGTCCGGACAGGGCCTTGAGGGTGGAGGAATCGTCGTCTTTGTCGAACTTGGCCTGGCCCAGCTGGTCGGCGGCGAGCAAGGCTGCGGTTCCGGTGTCGGGCACGCGCAGCAGGGCTTCGGCCAGGCGCATCAGGGCCAGGCCTTCGCTGCTGGCGATGGGATATTCGCGCAGCAGCGATTCCAGGGCCCAGAACGGCGCGGGCTTCGTGCGCACGGCCGTCACCCACGGTTCGGCCATGGCAGTGGCTGCGGCCCAGTCGAAACCGGCAAGGCTGGCGAGCACTTGGCGCATCACGAGGGCTTCGTCACGCACGGGCTCCGGCAGGCGCGGGACGGTGGAAGGCGGGCAAGCCGGCGAGGAGGCAACTGCGCGCAGAGGGTTGGAGGCGGGCTGGGTGGACATGGTTTTCGACTGGAGAGTGGGAGGCTTAAGCAACAGCGGAAACTGTAGGACTCTCCCCCCAAAATGGGTGTTGTATTTGGGCTGGCATAACCGATAGTTCTTTGGTTAAATCTTTATTTTTAGCGTTTAATTTTGATCTTCGTCTTGACCTTTTGGATGCCATGCTAAAGCGCGGCGGCACCGACTGCTGTCGTCTTTGTCAGCCTTGACCGGATGAAGACAAACTGAAGCCCGACTATTTGCGTGAACTTTCCAGCTTGGCGCGGCACAGACTGAATACTGTCTCTCCCGGATCGGTCCTGTGTCTGACCCTCGGGCACACCGATTGGGAGTCAGCACGCGTCGAGAATGACCCATCGTTTTCTTGAAAGGATCTCAACCATGCAAGCCAAGCAAGTCGCGAAATCCGCTTTTTCCATGCCGCTGTCGAGCCCGGCCTATCCACGCGGGCCGTATCGCTTCATCAACCGTGAATTCCTCATCATCACCTACCGCACCGACCCCGCGCTGTTGCGCGAACTGGTGCCGGAACCGCTGCAGCCCGCGGGCGATACGGCCAAGTTCGAGTTCATCCGCATGCCCGACTCCACGGGCTTTGGCGACTACACCGAATCCGGCCAGGTGGTTCCCGTGACGTACAAGGGCAAGCCGGGCACCTACCAGGTCGCCATGTTCCTGGACGACGAGGCGCCGCTGGCCGGCGGGCGTGAAATCTGGGGTTTCCCGAAAAAACTGGCCAAACCCCGCCTGGTCGTGGAGAGCGACACCCTGCTGGGCACGCTGGACTACGGCTCGGTGCGCGTGGCAACGGGCACCATGGGCTACAAACACCAGACGCTGGACAGCGAACAAGTGCGCAAGAGCCTGCTGGCGGCGAACTATCTGCTGAAAATCATTCCCGACGTGGATTGCACGCCGCGCATTTGCGAACTCGTGACTTACAACCTGGAAGACGTGGTGGTGAAAGGGGCCTGGTCCGGTCCGGCGGCGCTGGAACTGCATGCCCACGCGCTGGCCCCGGTGGCCAGGCTGCCCGTACTGGAAGTGCTGAGCAGCGTGCACCTGGTTTCCGACCTCACTCTCGGGCTGGGCAAGGTGGTGCACGACTATCTCAAATGAGTTGACAGTCTGGAGTCGGCCGTCTGGAGTCGTGAGGCGTGACTCGCGGGAAACATTGCGCTGTTCGTGGCTGCTTATGTAAGCTTGCACGGTTTTTCAACGACAATTGGCCCGTTTATGCCGTTGACGATTCTTGACATCTTTGTTGTCACTTGGGCCATTCCCTCAACAAACCAATTCCCACATTGCCCGGAGGCTCGACCATGAAAGACCCCATAAACGCCCTCGACCGTGTCGATCGGCGCATCCTGGCCTTGCTGCAAAGCGATGGCCGCATGTCGAATCTGGCCTTGGCCCAAGCTGTGCATCTCTCGCCCACGGCCGTGCTGGAGCGCGTGCGCCGCCTGGTACGCGAGAAATTCATCCTCGGCTACGAGGCCAGGCTCAACCCCCAAAGACTGAGTGCGGCATTGCTGGTGTTCATCGAGGTCGTGCTCGACCGCACCACGCCCGACGTGTTCGAGCAGTTCAAGACCGCCGTGCAGGCGCGTCCGGAAATCATGGAATGCCATATGGTGGCCGGTGGCTTCGACTATCTGCTCAAGACCCGCGTGGCCGACATGCCGGCCTACCGCGAGTTTCTCGGCAGCGTGCTGCTGAGCCTGCCCGGTGTGCGCGAAACCCACACCTACGCGGTGATGGAAGAAGTGAAGAACTCCCAGGCCCTGCAGGTGGAGTGAAGCGACCATGGTGCGCCTGCGCCATGCCGCCATTCCCCTGGGCTTGCCGGTTTCGACGCCGCCTCGGCGTGACTTGGCACCGCAAACTTCGGCACCGCAAACCCACCCTGACGAGGCTCAGGCCGCCTGGGCCACAGCCTGCGTCGGCTGCAGCTTGACCACGCCGGGCAGTTCGCAGTCGAGCACGGCACGGCGCAGGGCCTCGATCGCTTCGAGCCGGGTAAAACTCTTGCGCCACACCAGCACCACGCGGCGCGTGGGCACCGGCTCGCAAAACGGCACATAGCAAATCTGCCCTGGCCCTTCCGGTGGCGCCTTGCCGGGCTCGAACGGCACCGACAGCTTGGGCAGAATGGTGATGCCCATGCCCGAGGCCACCATGTGCTTGATGGTCTCCAGCGACGAACCTTCGAAGGTCTTGCGGATGCCCTCCGACCCCGGCGAAAAGCGCGCAAACTCGGGGCACACCTCCAGCACATGGTCCCGGAAGCAATGGCCCGTGCCCAGCAGCAGCATGGTTTCCTCCTTGATGGCCTCGCTGCTCACCGGCTTGCCATGCGCCAGGCGGTGGCCGTGCGGCACGGCGACGAGAAAGGGCTCGTCGTAGAGCGGGGCAGTGGCCAGGCCATGTTCGGGAAAGGGCTCCGCGAGGATGGCGACGTCGAGCTCGCCGTTGCGCAGCATGTCCAGCAGCTTGACCGTCAGTTGCTCCTGCAGCAGCAGTGGCATTTGCGGCGTGTCGCGGATGATGCGCCGCACCAGCGGCGGCAGCAGGTAGGGCGCGACGGTGTAGATCACGCCCAGGCGCAGCGGTCCGGCCAGCGGATTTTTGCCGCGTTTGGCGATTTCCTTGATCGCCGCCGACTGTTCCAGCACGCGCTGCGCCTGCTCGATGATGGCGTTGCCGATGGGCGTGGTGCTGACTTCGGTGCCGCCACGCTCGAAGATTTTCATGTCGAGTTCGTCTTCCAGCTTCTTGATGGCCACCGACAGCGTGGGCTGACTGACGAAACAAGCCTCGGCGGCGCGGCCGAAGTGGCGCTCGCGAGCGACGGCGACGATGTAGCGAAGTTCAGTGAGTGTCATAGCTTCGATTGAAGCAGATTGCCGAAGACATGGTTAGACGCTATGGATAGCGGGTCGCCGAAATGCGCCCGCGACCGTCGCCGGCGTGTAGGCCGAGGCCCCACGACATGAGCCCGAGTCTTACGCCGCGAGCCAGTCCAGCCGGCCACCCAGCCAACGCTGCAGGTGCTGTCGCGCCGCTGGCGGATCGTGGCGCAGCAGCCAGATGGCCGCGTCGCGCGCGGCGTCGAGCAATGCGGTGTCGGTCTGCAGGTCGGCATGGCGCAGTGCCTGCAGGCCGCTCTGGCGCTGACCGAGCAGCTCGCCCGGACCGCGCAGTTCCAGATCCTTTTGCGCCAGCACGAAACCGTCGCCGCTGTCGCGCAGCGCCTGCAGCCGGGCGCGCGCCAGGTCCGACAGCGGCGCGCTGAACAGCAGCAGGCATTCCGAGGCCTCGACGCCCCGCCCCACCCGGCCGCGCAACTGGTGCAGCTGCGACAGGCCGAAGCGCTCGGCATGTTCGATCACCATGAGCGTGGCGGCGGGCACGTCCACCCCCACCTCGATGACGGTGGTGGCCACCAGCAGGCGCAGGCGGGCGCAGGCGAAATCGGCCATCACCTGCGCCTTCTGCGCCGCCGGCATGCGGCCGTGCAGCAGACCGACGCGGGCGCCCTCGCCTTCGCCCCTGGCGCCATCCCCGGACAGTGCCGCCTGCAACTCGGCGTAGGTGGCTTCGGCGTTGCGCAGGTCGAGCACCTCGCTGTCCTCCACCAGCGGGCAGACCCAGTACACCTGCCGGTCGGCGGCCACCAGCTCGCGCACGCGGGCGATCACCGCATCGCGCCGGGCGTCGCTGAACACACGGGTCTGCACCGGGCTGCGCCCCGGCGGCAGATGGGCGATGGTGGAGACGTCGAGATCGCCGAACACCGCCATCGCCAGGGTGCGCGGAATGGGGGTGGCGCTCATCATCAGCAGATGCGGCTCGCGCACGGGCTGGCCGCTGCGGGCGGCGCTCGGCGCCTGGGTGCCCTCGCCGCCCTTGGCCCGCAGGCTCAGGCGCTGGGCGACGCCGAAGCGGTGCTGTTCATCGACGATGGCCAGGCCGAGGCGGGCGAAACTCACCTTGTCCTGAATCACGGCGTGCGTGCCCACCACCAGCTGCGACGCGCCGCTGGCGGCGGCGGTCAGCGCGGCGTCGCGCTCGCGCCGGCTCTGCGCGCCACGCAGCCAGGCCACATGCACGCCCAGCGGCGCCAGCCAGTCGGCCAGCTTGCGCAAGTGCTGGCTGGCGAGGATGTCGGTGGGCGCCATCAGCGCGCACTGAAAGCCGGCGTCGATGGCCTGCGTCGCCGCCAGCGCCGCCACCACGGTCTTGCCGCTGCCCACATCCCCCTGCAACAGGCGGTGCATCGGTTGTTCGCGCCCCAGATCGGCGGCAATCTCGGCCACGCAGGCCTGCTGGTCGGGTGTGAGGGTGAAGGGCAGCAAGTCCAGCAGCCGCCGTGTGAGGCTTTGGCTGCCGTGCTGTGCCGCCATGGGCCAGGCACGCAGGGTGGCGCGCTGGGCCCGCGCCTGTTGCTGCGCGAGTTGCTGGGCCAGCAGTTCGTCGAATTTCACCCGCTGCCATGCCGGGTGGCTGCGGTCTTGCAGCGCCGCCAGCGACACCTCGGGGGTGGGCGCGTGCAGCATATCCAGGGTGACGGCAATGTCGGGCAGATGGTGCTGCGCCAGCAGGGCCGCCGGCAGCCATTCGCGCGCGTCGAGCCGGGCGCGCGCGCTGGCGATGGCCTTGCGCAGCCAGGCCTGGCTGATGCCGGCCGCCGCCGGGTAGACAGGCGTGAGGCGGTCGGGCATGGGATCGTCGGCGCGGGCGACGTGGCAGGCGGGATGCACCATCTCCATGCCGAACAACCCGGCGCGCGGCTCGCCGCGAATGCGCAGCAGTTTGCCCACCGCGTACTGCCGCGCCCAGTTGGCATAGAAGTGGAAAAAGCGCAGCTCGAGTTGGCCGCTGGCGTCTTCCACCTGCACCCGCAACTGCTTGCGAACGCCGCCCGCAACCTCGGCCAGCACCACCCGCGCCTGCACCACGGCAGCATGCCCTTCACGCAGCGCAGCGATGGCGGTGAGGCGGGTTTCGTCGATGTAATGCAGCGGCAGGTGCAGGGCGTAGTCCCAGTCGCTGCGCAATCCGAGTCGCTCGCCGGGCGAAGTCGGTTCGGGTCTGGGTTTGGGTTTGGACCGGGAGGCTGGCGATGCCCCCGGCACAGCCTCGGAAGCCCGCGTCGAGGTGGCGGCAGCAACGGCTGAGCGGCGCGGGCGAGGAGGCATCGGCGCATTGTAGGAAGGGGCTGTTTTTGCGGTTCCCGGCCTTCGGCTGCCTCGGTCAGGCCCATGCGGCCGCAGGGACGCCGGGTGCAGGCGGCCAATCCCCGGGCCAGCGCCATTGCGATCCATTTGTTAAATTTCGTTTCACGTTGCTTCAACTCTCCATGAACGCCCGCACCATCGTCCGCACCATCCGCCTGGTCACTGTGACCATGCTGGCCCTGCTGTTGACGCTGGCGCCGTTCGTGCACGGACATCTGGGTCAACCCGTGCAGCAAGGCTGGCACATCCATGCCGGCCCGCTGGAGCTCGGCGGCGGCCGTGCCCCGCTGGCATCGCCGAACGCGCAAGGTCCCGGCAATAACGCCGGCTTGCTGCTGGCGCATGAGTCGGCCGCTGTCGAGGTGTCGGTGGGGCCGAGCGCGTTGCGTGTCTTGCGCATCGCCTCGGCGCACACACCTGCCCCTGCGCCTCAACCGTGGTTGCCCGCCAACCCGGCGCATACCGTGGTTTTGGCCCGGCAAAGGGCCGCCGCGTGCGTTGGCCACGCCAACCCACAGCCCGCCTGTCCCGCCTCACGTGGCGCGCCAGGCCTGCCGCCTCCGGGCCACGCGCCCCCTCTGTTCCTGGCCTGACGCGACGCGCGGCTGCACCGCCGCGCCGACCGCTGCATTCGCGCTGCGACACAGGTGCGCCCTGTGGACGCCCAGCTTGCATCCACCCAGCCATTGAAGGGGCCCGGCACCGCCGGGATCATCCATGCATCACATCGATTTTTCGCGCACGACGCTTGCGGGCAGTCTGTCTGCTGCGCTGCTGGGCCTCGCGCTCACCATTCTGCCGGCCACAGCCGGCGCCGCCTCGCCCGGCGTCATCGCCATCTCGGCCGATCAGCAAACCGCGCTGGGCGTGCGCCTGGCGCCGGTGCAAGCTGCCACCGCCGCACAGATCGATCTGCCCGCTCGCGTGACGGTGCCGCTGTCGCAGCAGGCGGTGGTGGCCGCGCCGGCCGCCGGGCTCATCACCCGCCTGCTGGCGAACCCCGGCGACGCGGTGACAAGCGGCCAGCCGCTGGCTGAACTCAGCAGCCCGCAAATCGCCCAGTTGCAGCGCGAGCGCAGCGAGGCGCAAAGCCGGCTCGATCTGGCGCAGCGCCAGTTGCAGCGCGACACCACATTGGTGAACGAGGGCATCGTGCCCGGCGCCCGGCTGGACACCGCCCGCGCCCAGCACCGCGAGGCGCAGACCATGCTGGCCGAGCGCGATCTGGCGCTCAAGCTGGCCGCGGGAGGCACCGGGCTGAATGGCGTGGCCGTGCTGCGCGCGCCCATCGCCGGGGTCATCACCGAAGCCAGCGCACTGCCGGGGCAGCGGGTGGACATGGCCGTGCCGCTGTTCCGCATCGCCCGGCAGGGCCAGCTCGGGCTGGACATCGACGCCAGCCCGCAGCAGGCTGCGGCGCTGCAGGTCGGCGCCGCCGTGGACGTGCCGGAGTCGCAGGCGCGCGGCGTGGTGCAGGCGAAATCGACCGCGCTCAATGCCGGGCAAAGCGTGCTGCTGCGGGTGCGCGTCACCCAGCCCGGCGGCTTGCAGGCCGGCGCCGTGGTGTTGGCGCGCCTGAACTTGCCGGGGCAAGCGGGAGTGTGGCGCGTGCCACCCGCAGCCGTGACGCAGATCAACGGACGTGACGCCGTGCTCGTGATGGTGAAAGATGGCTTTCGCATCGTGCCCGTCACCGTTGCCGGGCGCTTGAATGACGCGGTGATGGTCAGCGGCGCGCTCAAGGCGGGTGACAAGGTCGCGGCCGCCAGCGTGGTGGCGATCAAGGCAGCGGCGGGCGAGGTGGCGCCATGAGCCCCCGCTCGGCGGGGGCAGGCGAAGCGCGGGGGTGCCAATCATGATGAACCTCATGTCCCTCACGCATGGCGCGCTGCGCCAGCGCCTGCTGACCATCGGCGCCATGCTGGCGCTGGTGGTGGGCGGCATCTTTGCCTGGCGCGCGCTGCCCATCGACGCCTTCCCCGACGTCTCGTCGCCGCAGGTGAAGATCGTCATGAAGGCGCCGGGCATGACGCCGGAAGAGGTGGAGACGCGCATCGTCCTGCCCATCGAGCAGGAGGTGCTGGGCATCGCCGACAAGCGCATCGTGCGCTCGGTGTCGAAGTACGGCATTGCCGACATCACCGTGGACTTCGCCGAAGGCACCGATGTGTACTGGGCGCGGCAGCAGGTGGGCGAGGCGCTGGCCAATGTGCGCGGCGAATTGCCCGCATCGGCGCAAGGCGGGCTGGCGCCCATCACCACGCCCTTGTCGGACCTGTTCATGTTCACCATCGAGGGCGATGCCAGTCTTGAGGCCAGGCGCAGCGCGCTGCAATGGCTCATCCGCCCTGCGCTGCGCACCGTGCCGGGCGTGGCCGACGTCAACATGCTCGGCGGCGACGTGCGCGTGTTCGAGGTACGCCCCGACCCGGCCAGACTCTCGGCCTGGGGACTGTCGCTCAACCAGTTGCGCACTGCGCTGCAGACCAACAACAGCAATGACGGCGCGGGCCGCCTGGACGAAGGCGAAGAAACGCGCATCGTGCGGGTGCAAGGCGCCTTCGCCCATGCCGACGACATCCGCAACAGCGTCGTCGCCAGCGTGCGCGGCACGCCCGTGCGGGTGAGCGACGTGGCGCAGGTGAGCGTGGACAGCAGCACGCGCTACGGCATCGTCACCGCCGATGGCCGGGGCGAAGCGGTGGAAGGCATCGTGCTCGGCCTGCGGGGCGCCAACGCGCAGCAGGTGATTCAGGGCGTGAAGTCGCGCCTCGCCGAACTCGAACCGCGCTTGCCGCAAGGCATGAAAATCCAGGTGTTCTATGACCGCAGCCAGTTGGTCGAGCGCGCCGTGGGCACCGTGACCAAGGCCCTGCGCGAGGCCGTGGTGCTGGTGGTGGTGATGCTGCTGCTGTTCCTCGGCAACTGGCGCGCGGCGCTGGTGGTGGCCATCACCCTGCCGCTGTCGGCGCTCGCCACGTTCATCCTCATGCGCTGGGCGGGTCTGAGCGCCAACCTGATGAGCCTGGGCGGGCTGGCGATCGCGCTGGGCATGCTGGTGGATGCCGCCGTGGTGGTGGTGGAAAACCTGGTCAACCACATGAGCCACGACCCGGAAAAAGCGCCTGACCGCAACCCCGGCGCCGCGACCACCGACCGCCTGGGACGCATCCTGCGCGGCGTGTCGGAAGTGTCCGGCCCGGTGCTGGCGGGCGTGGCCATCATCGCCATCGTGTTCCTGCCCCTGCTCACCCTCGAAGGGCTGGAGGGCAAGCTGTTCCGCCCGGTGGCGCTGACCATCGTGTTCGCACTCGGTGCGTCGCTGCTCGTTGCGCTGACCATCGTGCCGGTGATGGCGTCGCTCTTATTGAAAACCATGCCGCACAGCGACCCCTGGCTGGTGCGCAAACTCTCGGCGGGCTATCAGCGCGTGCTGGACTGGAGCTTCGCCCACAGCCGCATCGTGGTGGTGGTGTCGCTGCTGTCGCTGGTCGCCGCGGGCTGGGCCTACACCCGCGTCGGCAAGACCTTCATGCCCACGCTCGACGAAGGCGACATGATCGTGCAATTGCAGAAACTGCCCTCGGTCAGCCTGGGCGCAACCGCCGCGCTCGACCTTCGGGTGCAGAGGGCGCTGCTGAAAGACGTGCCGGAGATCAAGTCCATCGTCGCCCGCAGCGGCTCGGACGACCTCGGCCTCGACCCGATGGGGCTGAACGAGACGGATGCCTTCCTGGTCTTGAAACCCGCGTCGGAGTGGAGGGGTGACAAGGACGTGGTGATCGCAGCGATGCGCAAGGTGCTGGAGCGCTTCCCCGGCGTGGACTTCGGCTTCACCCAGCCCATCGAGATGCGCGTGTCGGAAATGCTCACCGGCAGCCGCGGCGATCTGGTGCTGAAAATCTTCGGCCCCGACATCGCCCATCTCGGCGACTTGTCGCAACAAGTCGCGCAGGTGCTCAAGAGCGTGCCCGGCGCGCAGGAAGTGCTCGCGACGCGGCCCGAAGGCGTGCAATACCTCACGGTGCAGGTCGATCGCCTCGCCGCGGGCCGCGCCGGCTTCGATGTGGAGAGCCTGCAGCAAGACCTGCGCGCCCTGGTCGAAGGCCAGCCGCAGGGCATCGTGCTCGAAGATGTGCGCCGCACGCCCTTGCTGCTGCGCGGCGGCGCCGATTTGCGCAGCAATCCGCAGGCCTTCTCGCATGTGATGCTCACCGCCCCCGACGGCACCGCCTACCCGCTGTCGCAACTCGCGCGGCTCAAGCCGACGCAAGGCCCGGTGCTGGTGGCGCATGAGGACGGCAGCCGCTTCGCCGCGGTGCAGGCCCATGTCAGCGGGCGCGACCTGGTGAGCTATGTCGCCGACGCCAGGAAGGCCGTCGCCGCCCAGGTCAAGCTGCCCGAAGGCGTGCGCCTGCAATGGGGCGGCCAGTTCGAGAACCAGCAGCGCGCCGCCGCCCGCCTGGGGCTGGTGGTGCCGGTGGCGCTGGCGCTCATCTTCGTGCTGCTGATGACCACCTTCGGTTCGCAAGGAGACGCCGGGCCGTCCCAAGTTTCCTTGCCACCCTCGGGGGGCAGGCTGGGCGCCGCCCAGCACTGGGGGCGCACCCTCAGGCAGTCGGTGCTGGTGTTCGCCAACATTCCGTTCGCGCTGGTCGGCGGGGTGATCGCGCTGTGGGCCAGCGGGCAATACCTGTCGGTGCCGGCCTCGGTCGGTTTCATCGCCCTGCTGGGCATCGCGGTGCTCAACGGCGTGGTGCTGGTCAGCCATTTCAACGAGCTGTTGCAGCGCGGCCTGCCGCTGCCGCAGGCGGTGCGCGAAGGCGCCATGCGCCGCCTGCGCCCGGTGATGATGACCGCCACCATCACCGCGCTCAGCCTCATCCCCCTGCTGTCGGCCACCGGGCCGGGCTCGGAAATCCAGAAACCCCTGGCCATCGTCGTGGTCGGCGGGCTGCTGAGCTCCACCGCCCTGACCCTGGTGCTGCTGCCCCTGCTGTTCGCCCGCTTCGGCCTGCCGCGCAAGGAGCGCGAAGCCGAAGTCGCGGCCAACCCGACGGAGAACGTCTGATGCACTTCACCTCGCAACCCTTCGCCCTGCGCACCCTGGTGGCCGCGCTGGCGCTGCTGTTCACCATGTCGGCAGCGGCGCTGGCCGGCACGCCCCAGTCCGCTTCACCCGCCAAGCCGTCGTCGCAAACGCCTCCGGCCGCGCTGTCGCAGGACATGCTGCCGCAGTTGAGCGCCCTGCCGCGCCCGACGCTGCCGCCATTCGTCCAGCTCGACCGGCTGCTGGCCGACACGCCTCTGCTGCACGAGGCGCAGGCCATGCAGCAGGCCGCCTTGCAAAACGGCCAGGTGCTGCGCTCCGGCACACAGGAGTTCACCGGCCAGGCGCAGTTGCAGCAACGCCGCATCGACGCCCCGCCCGACAACGGCAACTACGCCGAGTGGCAGATGCTGCTCAACCGTCAGATCCGCCTGCCCTCGCAGGCGCAGGCCGACATCCGCCTGGCGGACGCCTTGGCCACATCGGCCAACGCCGGGCTGGTCGGCGCGCGGCAACAGCTGTTGACCGATGTGCTCGCCGCCTGGTTCGCCGCGCAGCGCGCGCGGGCCGAGGCGGCACTGGCGCAGCAGAACCTCACCCTGATGCAGCGGCAGGCGCAGGCCTTGCAGCGCCGCAAGGCGCTGGGCGACGTCAGCCTGCTGGAGCTGGAGCAGATGCAGGCCGAGGAGGCACGCGCGCAGTCCGCCCTGTTGCTCGCGCAAGGGCTGGCGTCGAGCAGCCGCGCCGCGCTGGAGGCGCGCTATCCCGCGCTCGCGGGCGACACCGCCCTGAGCGGGCAGGCGGGGAGCACGGCGCAGCTCGCCCTGCCCGCTTTGTCAGGCGACGCGCTGCGCGCCCTCGTGGAGCAAAACAGCGCCACCCTCGCGCGCGATCGCGCCGCGCTGCAACAGGCGCAGGCAAAGGCCGGGCTGGCCACGGCAGCGCGCACCCCGCAGCCCACGGTAGGGGCCTACGTTGGCTCCGATCGCGGCGGTCGCGAGCGCATCATCGGCCTGCAGTTTGCCATGCCTTTCGGCGGCCCGGCGCGGGTGTCGACAGAGCGCGCCGCACTGGCTGAAGTGGATGCCGCGCAATGGCGCTTGCGCGACGCCCAGGCGCTGACGCTGGCCGAATTCCAGCGGCTCTGGGCGACCTCCCAATCGCAGGCTGCGGGCGCACAGGCGATGGATCGGGCCGCGCAGGCGCAGGCCCAGGCCAGTGCCCGCATGCTGCGCGCCTACCAGCTGGGCGAAGCCGGCATCTCCGACTGGCTGCTGGCCCGCCGCAGCGCACTCGACGCCGTGCGGCAGGCGCTGCAATTGCGCTTCGAGGCCGCGCAGTCGGCAGCGCTGCTCAAGCTGCAGGCCGGGCTGCTGTTCGAGGCGTCAGCCAGCGCAGCGGTGATGTCGGCTGCCAACCCCGACTGAGCCCGACAGACGTGTTCTCCATGCGGATCCGCCGGTCAAGACCGCTGCGCCAGAGCAAGGCAAGGTGAGCAGATTCACGGCGCCTGGCGCAGCGAGGTTTCGCGCAGCAGCCGCATGCCGTTGAACACCACCAGCAGGCTGGCCCCCATGTCGGCGAACACCGCCATCCACAGGGTCGCCACGCCGCCCAAAGCCAGGGTGAAGAACACCGCCTTGATGCCCAGCGCCAGGGCGATGTTCTGCTTGAGGATCGTGGCGGTGCGCCGGCTCAAGTGGATGAAGTCGGCGATCTTGCGCGGGTCGTCGTCCATGATGGCGACATCGGCGGTTTCCAGCGCGGTGGCGGTGCCGGCCGCCCCCATGGCGAAGCCGATGTTCGCGCGCGCCAGCGCCGGCGCATCGTTCACGCCGTCGCCGACCATGCCGACGGAACCGTAGCGGGCATGCAGTTCGGCCACGGCGGCCTGCTTGTCCAGCGGCAGCAGATCGCCGCGCGCATCCTTGATGCCGAGCTGGGCGGCAATGGCCCGTGCCGTGGCCGGGTTGTCGCCCGTCAACATGACTGGCTCGACACCCAGCCCCTTGAGGGCCGCAACCGCCTGCGCGCTCTGTGGCCTCAGGGTGTCGGCGACGCCAAACACGGCCACCGGGCCGGCCGCGTCGCACAGCACGATGGCGGTCTTGCCGGCACGCTCCAGCACGGCAAGCCGCGCCTCCAGCGCCGCCGAACAGACCCCGATGTCTTCGGTCAGGCGATGATTGCCCAGATGCCATACCTGGCCGGCCAGGCGGCCCTTGACGCCGCGCCCCTGGAGCACACCGAAATCCTCGACGGGCATGACCGTGGCACCCGGCTGCTGCGCGCGCCAGCCGGCAACCAGCGCCTGGGCGACCGGATGCGTGCTGGCATCGTCGAGGCTGGCGGCGATTCGCAAGGCCTGCGCGATGGGCATGTCGCCAAGCGGGATGGCGTCGGTCAGTGCGGGCTTGCCACGGGTGAGCGTGCCGGTCTTGTCGAGCGCCACGGTTTTGAGCAGACGGCCTCCTTCGAGATGGACCCCGCCCTTGACCAGGATGCCATGCCTGGCCGCCGCCGCAAGACCGCTGACCACGGTGACCGGCGTGGAGACCACCAAGGCGCAGGGACAGGCGATGACCAGCATGACCAGGGCCTCGTACAGCCAGGAACTCCAGCCTCCGCCGCTCAGCAGCGGGCCGACGATGGCCACGGCGATGGCGAAGACGACCACCGCAGGGGTGTAGTACCGTGCGAATTGATCGACGAAACGCTGGGTCGGCGCGCGTTGCGACTGCGCGCTCTGAATGGCCAGGGCGATGCGGGCCAAGGTGCTGTCGCTCGCCGAGGCCGTCACGGTGGCCTCCACCACGCCATCGGCCACGATGCTGCCGGCATACAGCGGGTCGCCCGCCTGCTTGTCCACGGGCAGGCTTTCGCCGGTGATCGGCGCCTGGTTCAGCGCCGCCCGGCCGGAGTCGACGCGTGCGTCCAGCGGCACCCGCGCGCCGGTGCGCACCCGGATGCGGCTGCCGACGGCCACCTCGGCCACCGGCTTGGTCTGCCAGGCTTCGCCGGCCTTGACCTCGGCGGTCTCCGGCGCGATGGCCGTGAGCGCCTTGATCGCGTTCCTGGCACGCTCCAGCGACAGCGCCTCGATCGCCTCGGCCACGGCGAACAGGAACACCACCATCGCCGCCTCCGGCCACTTGCCCAGCGCCACGGCCCCGGCCACGGCGATGGACATCAGGAAGTGGATGTTGAGGGTCAGGTTTCTGAGCGCGATCCAGCCCTTTTTGAGGGTCGGCAGGCCGGCGCTGAGGATGGACACGGCGGCAAGCTCCATCACCATCCACGAGGCTTCTTGCCCGCTCGACCAGGCGAGGACCTCGGCGGCGACGGCGGCGACGCCAGCCACGGCGAGCAGATCTTTTTGCCGTGGGCTCAGGGCCGGGGGAAGCACGGACACCGGCGCATTGGCTTCCAGCAAATTGGGTGCCATGCCCAGCTTGTTCAGCACCGCGGCAATCTCCTGCGGCTGCTCCAGACGGTGATACACCGTGAGTTCCCGCTGCAGGAGGTTGAAATCGAGTTGGACCACCCCGGGCATGGCCTCCAGCTTGTTGCGGATCAGCCGCTCCTCGGTGGGGCAGTCCATCTTGTCGATGCGGTAGCGCACCCGGCCGGTCCCTTCGGGTGCCGGATTGGTTGTGCAGACCCCCGTCAGACCGTCGACCCGTGTCGCCGGGGCGCAGCAGGCATCGGCCGTCGCATGGGTGTGGGCGTGCGTATCAGGGCCGTGGTCGTGGCCTCGATCATGCGCTTGTTCGTGGCCACAGGCTGGGCCATGTTCGTGCGCTTGGGCAGGCAGGCGTAACGCCGTGCCGGTGGGGTCGTGCTGGCTCATGATGGCGGATCTCGGTGAACGGTGCCATCATTGAACAGCCTGTACCTGCTACAGGGTCAAGTGCCTTGGTGCCTGTGCACGAGAGGGG
>JAGWMO010000002.1:0-188266 GCA_028871675.1 Betaproteobacteria bacterium | reverse complement strand
GCGCGTGCGCTGCTCGACCCCAAGGGCCTGCGCCGCGAGCCGCTGGTATCGGCCGATTTCTACGCCGACCTGCAGCGCCGCGAGCCCTTGCGCGCCCAATTGCGCGCCGGGCATCCCCTGTCGCAGATCGAACTGCAGTTGCGCGATACCGAAGGACTGCTGCGCGACACGCTGGTGTCGGCCCAGCCGATTGAACACGATGGCCAGGCCTGTGTGCTCATCGGCCTGACCGAGGTCTCCGGGCTGAAGCTGCTGCAGCGACAGTTGCAGCAGCAGGCCGAGCAGGACCTGCTCACCGGCCTGCCCAACCGCCGCGGTTTCGTCTCCAACAGCGCCGACCTGCTGCAACGGTCAGATGCCACGCTGGCGCTGCTGATGATCGATCTCGACCATTTCAAGCGCATCAACGACAGTCATGGCCACCGCGTCGGCGACGAGGTGCTGGAGCAGTTCGGCGCGCTGCTGGGCGGACATATGCGCCAGGCCGACCGCGTCGCGCGCTTCGGCGGCGAGGAGTTCGTCGTGCTGCTGGCCGTGGCCAGCGGCTCGGCCGCCGTGGATGCTGCCGAGCGCATGCGCAGCTATGTCGAGCAGCACCCCTTCGCCACCAGCGTCGGTGTCCTGCGCCTGAGCGTGAGCATCGGCCTGGCGCTGCGCGAGTCCGGCCAGTCGGTGCGGGGCGATCTGGCCAGCCTGCTGCAAGCCGCCGACGACGCGCTCTACCGTGCCAAGCAAGGTGGGCGCAACCGCGTGGAGATGCAGGCGCTGGGGACCTGACGGCGGCTCGGCGACGGCATCGACGAGGTCAAAAAAAACCGGGATCCCTCCCGGTCAAGTCCAGTCTGGATGCCGCCCCGCCGCGATCGGCGGGGCGGCGGGTTTTCCCGAGGCTCAGGACGCCGCCTCGCCCATCGCGGCGAAAAGCCGCATGAGCGCGTGCCTCCAGGCGTTGCTTCGTCGCGCGAATCCAGCCATGCCGCGTGCCGTGTTCATCTCCAGGTCTCCTTCGTTGCGGGTGTGAACCCACCCCGGTCATGGCCGGGGTGCGAGGCGCCGTTCAAGCCCGGTCGAAGCGATCGAGCTGCATCACCTTGCCCCAGGCGGCGGCGAAGTCCCGTGCAAACTTCGGTGCGGCATCGTTCCCGGCGTAAACCTCGGCCAGCGCGCGCAACTCCGAGTT
This sequence comes from Betaproteobacteria bacterium, assembly GCA_028871675.1. GTDB lineage: Bacteria > Pseudomonadota > Gammaproteobacteria > Burkholderiales > Burkholderiaceae_C > Thiomonas_A. The sequence continues at coordinate 187,086 of JAGWMO010000002.1, read as the reverse complement.
GGAGCCGAACACCAGGTCAGCCTGGGTCGCCGTCCACTTGAGTGCGCCGGTCTTGCGGTCGCGGCCTTCGAGCACACCCGGCGTGGCGCTGCGCTGCCACTGCGTGCCCATGTCGAGCAAGTTCACGAAAAAGTCGTTGGTGAGCAGGCCCGGGCGCTTGGTGAAGACGCCATGCTTGCTGTGGCTGAAGTTCGCATCCAGCGCACGCATGCCGCCCACCAGCACGGTCATCTCCGGCGGGGTCAGGTTCAGCAACTGCGCCTTGTCCACCAACAACTCGGCGGCAACCTCTTGCAGGCCTTTGCGCGCGTAGTTGCGGAATCCGTCGGCTTGGGGTTCAAGAACGGCGAAGGATTCGACATCGGTCTGCTCCGGCGCGGCGTCCATGCGCCCGGGAGTGAAGGGCACGCTCACGGCCTGGCCGGCCTGCTTGGCCGCGGCCTCCACCGCGGCGCAGCCGCCGAGCACGATCAGATCGGCCAGTGACACCTGCTTGCCGCCGGCGGCATGAGCGTTGAACTCGCGCTGGATGCCCTCGAGGGTTTGCAGCACCTCGGCCAGTTGCGCCGGCTCGTTCACCTCCCAGCCCTTTTGCGGCGACAGGCGGATGCGCGCGCCGTTGGCGCCGCCGCGCTTGTCAGAGCCACGAAAGCTCGCCGCGGCGGACCAGGCGGTGTAGACCAGGGCGCGCGTGGACAGTCCCGAGGCGAGCAGCCGGGCCTTGAGCGCGGCGATGTCGGCGGCGTCGATCAGCGGATGGTTCACGGCCGGGATCGGGTCTTGCCAGATCAGATGTTCCTGGGGCACGTCCGGGCCGAGGTAACGCGCCTTCGGGCCCATGTCGCGGTGGGTGAGTTTGAACCAGGCGCGGGCGAAGGCGTCGGCGAACTGCTCGGGGTGCTCGTGGAAGCGCTTGGAAATCGGCCCGTAGATCGGGTCGAGGCGCAGCGACAGATCGGTGGTGAGCATGGTCGGCTTGTGCTTTTTGCTCGGATCGGCTGCGTCGGGAATGATCTGCGGCGCGTCCTTGGCCACCCACTGGTGCGCGCCGGCCGGGCTCTTGGTCAGCTCCCACTCGTGGCCGAACAGCATGTCGAAATAGCCGTTGCTCCACTGCGTCGGCTTGGGCGTCCAGGTGACTTCCAGGCCGCTGCCGATCTGGTCGCCGCCCTTGCCGCTACCAAAGCTGCTGGCCCAGCCCAGGCCCTGCTGCTCGATGGGAGCGGCTTCGGGCGCGGGGCCGACATGCGACGCAGGTCCGGCGCCGTGGGTCTTGCCGAAGGTGTGGCCGCCGGCGATCAAGGCCACCGTCTCCTCGTCGTTCATCGCCATGCGCGCGAAAGTCTCGCGGATATCCTTGGCCGCGGCCAGCGGATCCGGGTTGCCGCCGGGGCCTTCGGGGTTGACGTAGATCAGCCCCATCTGCACCGCGGCAAGCGGGTTTTCCAGGTCGCGCTCGCCGCTGTAGCGCTTGTCGTCACCGAGCCAGGTTTTTTCCGAGCCCCAGTACACGGCGTGGTCGGGTTCCCACACGTCGGCGCGGCCGCCGCCGAAACCGAAGGTCTTGAAGCCCATCGACTCCAGCGCGACGTTGCCGGCCAGAATCATCAGATCGGCCCAGGAGATGTTGCGCCCATACTTTTGCTTGACCGGCCACAGCAGGCGGCGCGCCTTGTCGAGGTTGACGTTGTCCGGCCAGCTGTTGAGCGGCGCGAAGCGCTGCTGGCCGCTGCCCGCGCCGCCGCGGCCGTCACCGATGCGGTAGGTGCCGGCGGCGTGCCAAGCCATGCGGATGAACAGCGGGCCGTAGTGGCCGAAGTCGGCTGGCCACCAGTCCTGCGAGTCGGTCATGAGCGCATGCAGGTCGGCCTTGACCGCGGCGAGATCGAGGGATTTGAACGCCTGGGCATAGTCGAAACCCGACTCCATCGGGTCGGACTTGGCCGAGTTCTGGCGCAGGATGTCGAGACTGAGCTGCTCGGGCCACCAGTCACGCACGGCTGGGCCGCTGGCGGCGGTATGGGCGAACGGGCATCGGGCTTGTGTGGAGCTATCCATGGTGTGCTTCCTTGAGTCGCTGGATTCGAAAGGGGCGTCAATTGCAGAGCCGGGTATCGGTGGAGTGACTGTAGGCCGCTGCAGTCGAAAATAAAAATTGAATGTTCCGATTCGATTGATTGAATAAATCTTCATGCGCTTGGATGGGGTGCCTGACAATTCGACCCATGCCCCCCGACACGATACCAACCCCGACCCCAGGCGGCGCATTGCGCGTGGCTGACTTCGATTTCCACCTGCCGCCCGAACGCATCGCCCAGCATCCCGCCGCCGAGCGCACCGCCTCGCGCCTGCTCGACGCGCGTCAACACGCGCTGAGCGACCGCGTCTTCCGCGACCTTCCCCAACTGCTGGAAGCGGGCGATTTGCTGGTGTTCAACGACACCAAGGTCATCAAGGCCCGGCTGTTCGGTTCCAAGGCCAGCGGCGGGAGGCTGGAGTTGCTGGTCGAGCGTGTGCAGCAGGACGGCATGGTGCTTGCCCATCTGCGCGCCAGCAAAAAACCCAGGCCAGGCGATGTGCTGGCCATGGACGGCGGCTTCACCGCCGAGCTGCTGGGGCGCTGGCCGGACGAGGCGGGAGCCCTGTTCCGCCTGCGCTTCTCGAACGATGCCTACGCCTTGATGGAGCGCCACGGCCATGTGCCGCTGCCCCCTTATATCCGTCACGCCGACGACGCGGACGATGCCCGGCGTTACCAGACCGTGTTCGCACGCGAGCCGGGCTCCGTGGCCGCGCCCACGGCAGCGCTGCATTTCGACGAGGCCCTGCTGACCGCGCTCGAGGCACGCGGCGTGCGCCGGGCTCACGTCACGCTGCACGTGGGGGCTGGAACCTTTCAGCCCGTCAAGGGCGACGACATCACGACGCACCACATGCACAGCGAACGCTACGCAATGCCGGCAGCCACGCTCGACGCGATCACGCAGACCCGCGAGTCGGGCGGACGGATCGTGGCTGTGGGCACCACCACCGTGCGCACGCTGGAGACGGTGGCCCAGCGCCTTGCGCTCGAACACGAATATGCACCCTCCTCATCCGGTCACTGGCCCATGCTGCAGGGCGAAACCAACATCTTCATCACCCCGGGTTACGCCTTCCAAATGGTGGATCTGCTGATCACCAATTTCCACCTGCCCCGCTCCACGCTGCTGATGCTGGTGTCGGCATTCGCTGGAACCGAGCGCATCCGCACAGCCTACGCGCATGCCGTGGCCGAGGGCTACCGGTTTTTCAGCTACGGCGACGCGATGCTGCTGGGGCTGCAGCCGCTACCGCAAGGCATCCGGCGCCAGCCTTGATCCGCCCGGCGGGCCCTCGCGGTCACGACCGCCCGGGGGTTGCTGCCATCCCGTAAGTAGGGGTTGTGTGGGATGGAACTGGATCCGTATCTTCAATCAAAATGGTCGCAAACATTGCCAAATCTGGATTGAGGGGGTAAGGCCGCGCCGGATCTCGAGCGCAAGGGCCGCGTCATGATTGCCGAGACTCACCATTCTCTACCCTGCGAGGGGCAAGCCAAGCCGGGACGTCTCATGCAGTTCGTCGGTGAATCGGTACAGAGCATTGCACTGGCCAGTGGCGCCTCGGTCTGGCTGGCGCATCGGCAAGCCTCCAGGCGCATCGTCATGCTGCACAGCGTGGGAGGACTGAAGCTGCCTGTGGCCGAGTTCCAACAGGCCATGGTTTGGCTGAAACAGCACTTTCGCATCGTGGCCCTGACGGACATGGTGAAAGACATCGCGGCGGGGCAGCCACCGGCGGTTGAAAACGAATTGGCCATCACGTTTGACGATGGTTTGCGCAACCAGGCACAACTGGCCTATCCCATCTTGCAGGCTTTGGACATCCCGGCAACCATCTTTGTGTGTCCGGGACTGATCGAGCAGAGGCAATGGCAATGGAACCACGAAGCCAGGGCGCGTCTGAGTCGCTTGACGCCCGAGCAACGCTTCGCATGGACACACGCGCATGGGGCTCCCGCGGGGCAAACCGATCAAATCATCGATGGGCTCAAGATCTTGCCGCTGCAACAGCGCCTGGCGCTCGAAGACAGCCTGCGCCAGGCCACGCCCGACTTTGAGCCCACGCGCGAAGAACGCGGCGCCTATGACCCGATGAGCTGGGACGATCTCGCCACGCTCGACCCCAATCTGATCACGATCGGTTCGCACACGATGTCTCATCCGATTCTGTCCACGTTGAGCGAAGAGCAGATCCAGCATGAGCTGCAGGCCAGCCGGGTCATGCTGGAGTCGCGCCTGGCACGTCCGGTCGATCTGTTTTGCTATCCGAACGGCTCGCATGACCCGCGCGTGCGCCGCATCGCCGCGCAGGTCTACCGTGCGGCGGTCAGCACCGATGAGGGCCTGGTGCCCGGGCCGGTGGCCGACGCCTACGCCATTCCACGCATTCCCATCGCGGCGCACCTGCCGCTGCTGGCGTGGCGGATGCATCGCCCCACCGCCTGAACGGCGTCAGCAGTGGCGTGAGCGCCACGCGTTGCGCCGTGCTGCCCGCGGGTTTGGGGGGCTGATCCAAACCCGATGAGGGCCTGATGCGGCGCCGTCTGAAACAATGCGCCCATGCTGCACTTCACCGTCCACCACACCTCGGCCCAAGCCCGCCGCGGCACCCTCACCCTCAATCACGGCGCCCTCGACACCCCGCAGTTCATGCCCGTGGGCACCTACGGCACGGTCAAGGGCATCACGCCCGATGGACTCAAAGCTGCGGGCGCGCAGATCATCCTGGGCAACACCTTCCATTTGTGGTTGCGGCCGGGGCTTGAGGTGGTGCGGCAGTTCGGCGGCCTGCACCGCTTCATCGGCTGGGACCGGCCCATCCTCACCGACAGCGGCGGCTTTCAGGTGTGGAGCCTGGGGGCGATGCGCAAAATCAGCGAGGAAGGCGTGCGCTTTGCCTCGCCGGTGAATGGCGACAAGCTGTTCCTCACGCCCGAGGTCAGCATGCAGATCCAGACCGCGCTGAACTCCGACATCGTCATGCAGTTCGACGAATGCACGCCTTACGACGTCGAGCGTGACGGGCAAAAGCACATCACCACAGAGGCCGAGGCTCGCACGTCAATGGAGCTGTCGCTGCGCTGGGCGTCGCGCTGCAAGGCCGAGTTCACGCGGCTTGCGAACCCCAACGCGCTGTTCGGCATCGTCCAGGGCGGCATGTTCGAGCCGCTGCGCGACGCCTCGCTCGACGGCCTGGCCGCGCTCGATCTGCCTGGCTACGCCATCGGTGGCCTGAGCGTGGGCGAGCCCAAGGACGACATGCTGCGCCTGCTGCACCACACCGCCCCGCGGCTGCCCGCGCACAAGCCGCGCTACCTCATGGGCGTGGGCACGCCCGAAGATCTGGTGGACGGCGTGAGCGCGGGCATCGACCTGTTCGATTGCGTCATGCCCACGCGCAATGCGCGCAACGGCCACCTCTTCACCCGCTTCGGCGATCTGCGCATCCGCAACGCGCGCTTCAAGCTGGACCAGCGCCCGCTCGACGAGACCTGCACCTGCGCCACCTGCCGGCAGTTCTCACGCGCCTATCTGCATCACCTCGACCGCTGTGGCGAGATGCTGTTCGGCATGCTCGCCACCACACACAACCTGCACTACTACCTGCAACTCATGCGCGAGATGCGCGAGGCGCTCGATGCCGGGACGTTCGAGGCTTGTGTGGCGTGCTTTCGCGCCGAACGAGCTCGCGGCGTGGGCTGAGGCCAGGCCGCGACAGCGGCCTTGAGCCAAGACCACACCTCAAGCTGGCATGGGTCGCCGCATCATCCACGCGACGAAGCGCCGCCCGTACAGCGGCTGGCGCCACAGCAGAAAGGCCGTGGCCAGTGCGTTGAGCAGGGCCACGCTCAGCAGCAGCATCGGCACGCTCACGCCGGCCACCAGCAGCGCGGCGCAATAGCCGGAGCAGACGACCATGTACAGCGCATTGATGATGTTGTTGGCGGCGATCACGCGTGAGCGGTGGGTCACGGGCGTGTGCTGCTGGATGAGGGCGTACAGCGGCACGCTGTAAATGCCGGCGCTGGCCGAGAGCAAAAACAAGTCGGCCATCACGCGCCAGTGCGCCGGGTCGCCAACGAAGGGCATGACGCTTTGCAGCGCGGCCTCCTGCGGCAGATGCAGTGTGGCGAGATAGAGGTCCACGCCGAAGGCGGTCATGCCGATGGCGCCCAGCGGCACCAGGCCGATTTCCACCCGTCCGCGTGCCAGCCATTCGCACGCCACCGAACCCAGCGCGATGCCAATCGAAAACACCGCCAGCAGCAGGGAAGCCACCGCCTCGTCCCCGCCTAGCACATGGCGGGCGAAGACCGGGAACTGCGTCAGAAAGGCCACGCCATAGAACCACATCCACGAAATGGCGAGCAGTGCCTGCAGCACCGTGCGGTCGCTCGCGGCCAGCTTGAGGTTGCGTGCCGTCTCGGTGAAAGGATTCCAGTTGATGCGCAATTGCGGGTCCACCGGGGCCGTGGCGGGGATGAAGCGGGCGGCCGCCCAACCCAGCAGCGCCACCGCGACGCAGGCCAGCCCGGCCAGCAGCGGGCCCTGCGGGAAGGCCATGAGCAGGCCGCCGGCCAGGTTGCCGAGCAGGATGGCGACGAAGGTGCCCATCTCGGTCATGCCGTTGCCGCCGGTGAGTTCCGCCGTGCTCAGGTGCTGCGGCAGGTAGGCGTATTTGGCCGGGCCGAAGATGGTGGAGTGCAAGCCCATGCCGAAGGCGCAGACCAGCAGCGCCGGCACGTTGCCGGCGACGAAGCCCCACAGCGCCAGCAGCATGATGGCAATCTCGAGCGTCTTGACCTGGCGCATCAGCCCGGCCTTGTCGAACTTGTCGGCGAGTTGCCCGCAGGTGGCGGAGAACAGCACGAAGGGCAGAATGTAGAGCGCGGCGATGAGGTTCACCATCAGTCCGGCCGAGAGCGTGGAGGCGCTCTCGACGCGGTAAGTAACCATCACCGTGAAGGCGAACTTGAACAGGTTGTCGTTGCCCGCGCCGCCGAACTGGGTCCAGAAGAACGGGGCGAAGCGCCGTTGTCCGAGCAGGGCGAACTGGTTGGGGTGCGGGGTGTCGGGCATGGGAGGCGGCGTGAGGTCAGTCGCAGGTCGGACGCCCGTGCATGATGGCACAAGCGCGGATGCCGCGCCGCGCGGCAAGGAGCAACACGAGGGCCCGTTCACGCTCTGTCCGCACCCGCGTTGTCTCCAGGCTGGGATGGATGCAAGGCTGGTCGCATTGCCCCCACCCAGACCCCCGGCGCGGGTGCGGACAGAGCGTGAACGCGCCCTAGACCGTAGACTTTCGCCATGACATCTGCAACCTTCCCCGCGGCCGGCAGCGCGTGCGGCGCGGCGGTGCCCCGGACGGACGCTGCGCCGGGTGGCGGCGTCGTCAACATCGCCGCCTACAAATTCGTCAGCCTCGATGACTTGCCCGGCTTGCGCGCGCAGCTGCTGGCGCGGTGCCAGGCGCTTGGCGTCAAAGGCACCATCCTGCTCGCGCCCGAGGGCATCAACCTGTTCCTGGCGGGCACGCCACAGGCCATCGCTGCGGTCCTCGCCACGCTGCGTTTGGACGCGCGCCTGGCCGATCTGCAGGTCAAGACATCGTTCTCGGCGGCGCCACCGTTTCGGCGCATGAAGGTCAAGCTCAAGCGCGAGATCATCACCCTGAACCGGCCGCAGCTTCGCCCCGAGGCCGAGCGCGCTCCCGCCGTGACGCCCAATGTGCTCAAGCGCTGGCTCGACGCCGGATGCGACGACGACGGTCGCCCGGTGATGATGCTGGACACGCGCAATGCCTTCGAGCGCGAACTGGGCGGCTTCGACGGTTCGGTCGATTTCGGCGTCGCCCGCTTCAGCGACTTCGCCCCGGCGGTGGAGACCCAGTCGACGCGTTTTGCCGGGCAGACCGTGGTGACCTATTGCACCGGCGGCATCCGCTGCGAGAAGGCCGCCCTGCTGATGCGCGGCGCCGGCATCGAACATGTTTACCAGCTCGACGGCGGCATCCTCGCGTACTTCGAGCAGGTGGGCGGCGCACATTACAGTGGCGACTGCTTCGTGTTCGACGCGCGCACGGCGCTCGACCCCGCGCTGGCGCCATGCGGCGAGGCGGCGCCGCAAGCCGTTTCTGCACCGCAAGCCCCGGCGCGGCATTCCGGCACAGTCACGCCGACCTCCGCGCAGCCCCCATCTTTGCTCAGAACCCCCTTATGGCCCCCAACCCCGACAGGTGCCCCATGTCCGAAACCCGCGTCTTGCCCTTCCACCCCGCCCGGCGGCATGACCCCGGCCGCCAGCGGCTGATGCGTGTGCTGGCGCGCCTGCTGTTCGCGTTGTGCCTGGCCGGCGTGGCCGGCATGAGCTGGGCGCAGGCGCTGGGCATTGCCGGCACCTGGAAGACCATCGACGACAAGACCGGCAAGCCCAAGGCGCTGATTCGCATCGCCGAGCAGCCCGACGGCAGCTACAGCGGCACCATCATCAAGGGCCTGATGCCCGGCACCAACCAGCCGCGCACCTGCACCCTGTGCAGCGGCGCGCTCAAGGACCAGCCGATGATCGGCCTGACCATCCTCACCGGCTTGCGCCAGGACGCCGAACACCGGCACAGTTTCAGCGGCGGCGAGATCGTCGACCCCGACAGCGGCAAGACCTACCACTGCAACGCCCAATTGGTGGACGACGGTGCCAAGCTGGAGGTGCGCGGCTACATCGGCATCTCGCTGTTCGGTCGCACCCAGACCTGGGTGCGTGAACCATGAGCGCTCCGCACGACCGTTCCGAAGGAGCACTCCATGCCTTCGCGGATGGGGCTGGGCCAGCGGACACGCTTGCGCGTGTTCGCGTGCCTGCCGAATCCGAGCGGCCTGCAAGCCACGAGGTGGGCGGGCGCACAGCGCGGAGGGTCGTCCAGTGAGCGCGACGATGCAGGTCTTCGGCAGCCACGCCACCTACCCCAGTACGCGCCTGCCGCTGTTCGCGCGCAACGTGGTGGCCACCTCGCAGCCGCTGGCGGCGCAGGCCGGCTTGCGCATGCTGCTGGCTGGCGGCAATGCGGTGGATGCGGCCATCGCCAGCGCCGCCGCGCTCACCATCCTGGAGCCGGTGAGCAACGGCCTGGGGTCGGACGCCTTTTGCATCTTGTGGGACGGCCGGCAACTGCATGGCCTCAACGCGTCGGGCACGGCGCCTGCGGCATGGACCCCGGCCTATTTCCAGCGCAAGTACGGCAGCGAAGCGCGGCAGCCGCCCAAGCGCGGCTGGGACAGCGTGACCGTGCCCGGCGCCGTGGCCGCCTGGGTGGAACTTTCGGCGCGCTTCGGCAAGCTGCCGCTCGCGGATGTGCTGCAGCCCGCCATCGACTACGCCGAGCGCGGCTGCGCGGTGCCGGTGGTGGTGCGGCAGAAATGGGCGGCAGCCGCCGGCGACGCCGAACTCATTCGCCAGCCCGGTTTCGCCACCACCTTCCTGCCCGGCGGGCAGGCGCCGGCGCTGGGCGAGGTGTTCCGCTTCCCCGCGGCCGCGCGTGCCCTGCGCGCCATCGCCGCGACGCAGGGCGAAGCCTTCTACCGGGGCGAAATGGCCGCGGCGCTGGCAGCGCATGCGCGCGCGCACGGTGGCGCCATGACCGAGGCCGATCTCGCCAGCTACACGCCGCAGTGGGTGCAGCCGCTGGCGCAGGACTACCGCGGCCACACCCTGCATGAAATCCCACCCAACGGCCAGGGCATCGCCGCGCAAATGGCGCTGGGCATGCTGCAGCACTTCGACCTGGGCAGCATGAAAGTGGACGCGGCCGCCACCCAGCACCTGATGATCGAGGCGATGAAGCTGGCCTTCGCCGACATCTACCGCCATGTCGCGGAACCCGCGGCCATGGCCTGCGCCCCCGAGCATCTGCTCGACCCCGATTACCTCGCCGGGCGCGCGCGCTGCATCGACCCCTCCCGCGCGCAGGACTTCGGCCCCGGCGCCTTGCCGCGCGGCGGCACCGTCTACCTGAGCGCGGCTGACGCCTGCGGCATGATGGTCAGCTTCATCCAGAGCAACTACATGGGCTTCGGCTCCGGCGTGGTGCAACCCGACTGGGGCGTGTCGCTGCAGAACCGCGGCCACGCCTTCAGCCTGGACGCGGCGCATGCCAACGTCGTGGCGCCGGGCAAGCGGCCGTTCCACACCATCATTCCCGCCTTTCTCACGCGTGCCGGCCAGCCGCTCATGGCCTTTGGCGTGATGGGCGCGCACATGCAGCCGCAGGGCCATGTGCAGACCCTGGCGCGCATGCTGGACTGGGGCCAGAACCCGCAAACCGCCTGCGATGCGCCACGCTGGCTGGTGAACCACGACGGCAGCCTGAGCCTGGAAGCGGGCATGGACGCCGCCGTGGCGCAAGGCCTGGCCGCGCTGGGCCACCGGCTCACCACCCTGCGCGACAGCTACCAGGACTTCGGCGCCGGCCAATTCATCTGGCGCCTGGGCGACCCCGCTGTCGACGGCTATGTCGCCGCCAGCGACCCGCGCCGCGATGGCCAGGCCGTGGGGTTTTGACCACCCCCAGGGTCGGCCTGCCTACCCGCCCCCGTGGGGGATGAGGCGCGCGACTCCAAGCCGCCTGCCGGCCGCGAGGTAGGTCAAGGAAGCCTGGGGCGGCCCGGCGCTTCCTTGGGATCTCCCGCAGACCGCCAGGCCCCGGGACCCTGCCCGGGGCTTGAGCTGCACGCGATGCCCGGGCTACATGCCGCGTCGCGCCAGGGCAATGCCGACCAGGACCAGCGCCGCGCCGGCGATCTGCCAGCCGCCCAAGGCCTGGCCCAGCAGCACCCAGGCATAGACCACCGCCATGGCCGGCTGCACCAGCAGGCCCACGGATGACAGGGCCGGGTTGAGGCGGCGCACGGCGTAGGCGATGACCACCTGGCCGCCAATCTGCACCAGCAGCGCCAGGCCCACCAGCCAGACCCAGCCGATGGCGGCGGTGGGCCACAGCCGCCCTTCCAGCCAGGCGAAGGGCCACAGCACCAGCGCCGCCAGCAGGGTGACGGCGGCCATCAGCGGCGCGGTCGCCAGCCGTTGCCGCGCCTGCTGCACCCCCACCTGGTAGGCGGCATAGAACAGCGCCGAGGTGAGGCCGCACGCATCGCCCAGCAAGGCGCGCGGGTCGTGAAAGTTGGGGCCGATCATCAGGCTGGCGCCCGCCAGCGCCGCCACCAGCCCGGTGACGTAGACCGTGCTCGGCGCCACCCGGGTGATGGCCCAGAACACCAGCGCGATCACCACCGGCGCGAAGTTCGATTCCAGGGTGGCGTTGCCCACCGTGGTCCAGATGGCGGCGACATGGAACAGCAGCAGGTCCAGCGCGAACATGGTCGCGGCAAACAGCGTCAGCCATGGCGTCGACCAGCGCTGCAGCAGCGCAGGCGGCGGGTTGTGGGCGGAGCGGTGCTGCAGCTGCAGGGCGCCGGGCGGTTGCGCCGCCGTCTCGGGCCGCGGCGCGGCGGCGAGCGGCTGCGGCGTGCCGCGCCGCTGCCAAGCCACCCAGGCCAGCAGCAGCGGGGTGGCGATGGCCATGCGCCAGAACGCGCTGGCAAAGGGGCCGACATTCGCGGAGGTGTCGGCCAGATGCACGAGCACACCAGCGAGGCCGAGCACGGCGCCACCCAGAAGCAGAGTCAGGAAATCCATCGCGCCATTGTCGCCGGCATGGCCGATGGGAGGCCTCCCGGGGCTTGCCGATCAGCGCTTGAGCGCTTCGTCGATGGGCTCGCCCGGCTGCCACGGCCGGCCGAGCTTGAATTCGATGTAGTCGCGGATCAGGCGCCGCACCACTTGCGACGGCGTCTGGTCCTCGCGCGCGCACAGATGCTCGAACAACGCCTTCTTCTGCGGGTCGATCAGGATGGTCAATCGGCTGGTGCGTTGTTCCATGATGCTGTCGCTTGTATTAGTATTGCATGCACATCTTATGTGATTTGCCGACTAACGCAACCCCACCATGCACGTCTTCCTGCTCCTGCCCGTCGCCGTGGGTGTGGTCTCGGGGTGGATCTTGATCGGCTTGGCTGGCTTGCTCGCGCCACACTCGACGCGGTGGGTCGCCCACGGCCTGTTCCCGGTGGGCGCCCTGGGCAGCGCGGTGATGGTCGGCGTGGGTGTGGCCGCCCTGTTCGCTCCGGCGACGGTGATGCAGTTGTCCATCGGCCTGCCCGGCTTGCCGATGCATCTGCGGCTCGACGCCCTGTCCGGTTTTTTTCTGCTCCTGCTCGGTGTCTCGAGCGTGGGCACCTCGGTGTTCGCCGCCGGTTATTTCCGTACGGGCGAGGGCACGGCGCCGGGGCTGCTGGGCCTGCAGTACCACGTGTTCCTCGCCGCCATGAGCATGGTCATGCTCGCGGCCGATGCCTACACCTTCATGCTGGCCTGGGAGGTGATGGCGCTGTCCTCCTATTTCCTTGTGGTGACCCAGCACCGCATGGCCGAGATTCGCAGCGCCGGCTTTACCTACCTGCTGCTGGCGCATCTGGGTGCCATCGCGCTGCTGTTGTGCTTCGGCGTGATGATGGCGGGCGGCATGGGCGGCCTGACCTTTGCAGCGATGCGTGCGCACCAGATCTCCCCCACCTGGGCCAGCGTGGCCTTCGGCCTGGCCGTGCTCGGCTTCGGTGCCAAGGCCGGTCTGGTGCCGCTGCACATCTGGCTGCCCGAGGCGCACCCGGCAGCGCCCTCGCCCGTATCGGCCCTGATGAGCGGCGTGATGCTCAAGACGGCGCTCTACGGCCTGCTGCGGGTGAGCTTCGACCTGCTGCACGCGCCGTTGTGGTGGTGGGGCGTACCGCTGCTGGTGCTGGGCCTGTTCAGCGGCCTGTTCGGCGTGCTGTTCGCCGCGGTGCAGAGCGACATGAAGCGGCTGCTGGCGTATTCGTCGATCGAGAACATCGGCATCGCCTTCACCGCGCTGGGCCTGGCGCTGGTGTTTCATGGCGTGGGCATGCCGTTGCTGGCCGCCCTGGCGCTGGCGGCCATGCTCTACCACGCCCTCAATCATGCGATGTTCAAGAGCCTGCTGTTTCTCGCCACCGGCTCGGTGCTGCACGCCACCAGGCAGCGCAGCCTGGGCAGCCTGGGCGGGCTGCTCAGGCGCATGCCCTGGGTCGGCTGGACGGCGCTGGTCGGCACCTTGGCCATCGCCGGTTTGCCCCCGCTCAACGGTTTCATCGCCGAATGGCTGCTGCTGCAGGCGTTTTTGTTCACGCCGAGCGTGCCGCAGCCGTTTTTCAACATGCTCATTCCCCTGGGCGCCGCCGTGCTGGTGCTCACCGCGGCGCTGGCGGCGTACGTGATGGTGAAGTTCTACGGTGTGATTTTCCTCGGGCGGCATCGCGAGCCGCAACTCGAACACGCCCATGACGCCGGCTGGCTGGAGCGCTTCGGCCTGGTGTGGCTGGCGGCCGGTTGCATCCTGCTCGGCCTGTTGCCAGGGCTGGTGCTGCAGTGGATCGACCGCGTCAACCTCCTGCTGCTCGGTCAGCCGGTTGCGCAGTCCGGCAACTGGTTCTGGCTGGTGCCGATGTCGGCGCAGCGCGCCTCCTACAACCCGGGAATCGTGCTGCTGGTCGGCCTGCTGGTCATCGGCCTGACGGTCTGGTTCACACACCGCGTCCACACCGGGCGCACGCGCCGCGCCGACGCCTGGGACTGCGGCGCGCCCGGCCAGACCGCGCGCATGCAGGACACGGCCGAAGGCTTCGGCCAGCCCATCCGCCGCCTGTTCGCGCCGTTTTTTCAAACCCACGCCGAGCTGCCGTTGCCCGCCGATACCACGCCGCGTTACCGCGTGGTGGTGAGCGACAAGTTCTGGCCGCGTCTTTACACCCCGCTGGCCGAAGCCGTGCTATGGCTGGCGCAACGCGTGGGGCGCATCCAGCAGGGGCGCATGTCCATCTACCTGCTCTACAGCTTTGTCACCCTGCTCGTGTTGCTCATGGTGGTGGTGCGATGAATGCGGCCGGCATCTTCACCCAATTGTTCGCGGTCGCAACCTCGGTCATGCTCGCTCCGCTGTTTTCCGGCTGGGTGGCCCAATGCCGCGCCTGGCTGTCCAATCGCACGGCGCCGCCCATCTGGCTGCCTTATTCTCGACTGCGCAAGCTGTTCCACAAGGACGCGGTCATCGCCCGAGACGCCACGCCGCTGTTCCGCGCCGTGCCCTATTTGCTGTTCGGGGTGATGGTGGCCGCAGCCGCCATCATTCCCTCGCTGTCCACCGATCTGCCGTTCGCCGCGGTGGCCGACACCATCGCCCTGGTCGGGCTGTTCGCCCTGGCGCGGGTGTTCATCGCGCTGGCTGGCATGGACATCGGCACCGCGTTCGGCAGCATGGGCTCGCGGCGCGAAATGCTGGTGGGCTTCCTCGCCGAACCGGCCTTGCTGATGGTGCTGTTCACCTCCTCGCTGATCTCCGGCAGCACCCTGTTGCCCACCATCGCCGCGGCCTTGCAGTCAAGCGCCCTGGCGATTCACGCCAGCCTGGCGTTTGCCGGCGTGGCCTTCGTCATGGTGCTGCTGGCGGAGAACGCGCGCATCCCGGTGGACAACCCGACCACCCACCTGGAACTCACCATGATTCACGAGGCCATGGTGCTGGAGTATTCGGCGCGCCATCTGGCCCTGGTGGAATGGGCCAGCAGCCTCAAGCTGTTCAACTACGCCTGCATCGGCTTTGCCCTGTTCCTGCCCTGGGGCATGGCGGGCCGGGCGGATGGTGTGCTGTGGCTGCTGCCGGCGCTGCCGCCCTTGCTGCTCAAGCTGGCCGTCGCGGGTTTCGCCATCGCCCTGATCGAAACCTTGAGCGCCAAGCTGCGTATTTTCCGCGCCCCTGAATTTCTCGCCACGGCCTTCTTGCTCGCCGTGCTCGGCCTGTTGGTGCACCTGATGCTGGAGCACTGAGCCTTGAGCATGACGACAGCCCCCTCCATCGTGTCTGCCGCCGCCGCGTTGCCGCTGGCGACCCAGCTCATCCACTTGTTCGCCGCGCTGCTGCTGCTGCTGTCGTTCGCCATGCTGGCGCAGCGCCGGGTGGTGAACCTGGTGAACCTGTTTGCCGCGCAGGGCGCGACCCTGGTGGCCTGTGCGGTGGTGGTGGCCTACTCCAGCCATCAGTCGGATCTGTATCAATCCGCCGCGCTGACCTTCGTCCTCAAGGTGCTGGTGCTGCCTTACGTGCTGCACAAGCTCATCGGTCGGCTGCAGGCCGAGTGGGATACCGAGACCCTGGTGAACATCCCCACCATGCAGATCATCGGCATCCTGCTGGTCATCTTCGCCTTCGTCCTGGCGCAGCCCATCTCGCAGTTCGCCGGGGCTGCCACGCGCAGCACCCTGGGCATCGCCATCGCCGTGGTGTTCCTGGCATTCCTGATGATGATCGTGCGGCGCAAGGCCATTGCCCAGGTGGTGGGTTTCCTGGCGATGGAAAACGGCCTGCTGTTCGCCGCCATCAGCGCCACCCACGGCATGCCGATGGTGGTGGAGCTGGGCATCGGCCTGGACGTGCTGGTGGGCGTGTTCATCCTCGGCATCTTCTTTTTCCAGATCCGCGAACAGTTCGACAGCCTCGACCTGCAGCACATGGAAACGCTGAAAGAGGATTGAGTGGAACTCATCGCCCTGCTGGCCATTCCCCTGCTTGGTGCCGCGTTGCTGGCGCTGGTCGGGCATCGCGCGGCTGCGCCGCACCTCAATCTCGCCGCCAGCGCCGCCACCTTCCTCGCCGCCTGCGTGCTCACCGCCGAGGTCATCGCGCATGGCCCGCTGCAGGTGCTGTCGGGCGCGTTTTTCATCGATCCGTTCAACGTCTTCCTGGTCGCGCTCACCGCCTTCATCGGCATGACCACGGCCTGGTTTTCGCGGCCGTACATGCGCATCGAGCAGGAGCATGGCCGGCTCAATGCCGCGCGGTTGCGGCTGTATCACAGCATGTACCAGCTCTTCATGTTCACCATGCTGCTGGCGCTGACCACCAACAACATGGGCATCCTCTGGGTGGCGATGGAGGCGGCGACGCTGACCACCGTGCTGCTGGTATCGCTCTACCGCACCAAGGCCAGCCTGGAGGCGGCGTGGAAGTACTTCATCCTCTGCGGCGTGGGCATCGCCCTGGCGCTGTTCGGCACCGTGCTGCTGTATTTCGCCGCTGAGCGCGTGCTCGGGGCCGAGGGCATGCATGCCTTGCTGTGGACTCAGCTCGATGGGGTGAAGGGCCAGCTCGAACCGGGCATCATCGGCATCGCGTTCGTTTTCCTGCTGGTGGGCTATGGCACCAAGGTGGGCCTGGCGCCGCTGCACAGCTGGCTTCCCGACGCCCACGCCGAAGGGCCGACGCCGGTGTCGGCCGTGCTCTCCGGTCTGCTGCTGAACGTGGCGCTGTACGCGGTGATGCGCTGCAAGGTGCTGGTCGAAGGCAGCGTGCACGCCGCCTGGCCGGGACAGATGCTGATGGGCTTCGGCCTGCTCTCGGCGCTGGTCGGCGCCTTCCTGCTGTGGCGGCAGAAGGATGCGAAGCGCATGTTCGCCTACTCGTCGATCGAGCACATGGGCATCGTCACCTTCGCCTTCGGCATGGGCGGGCCGGTTGCCAACTTCGCCGCGCTGCTGCACATGACCGGGCATGCGCTGACCAAGAGCGCCATCTTTTTCACCACCGGACATGCCTCGCAAAAGGCTGGCACGCAGCGCATGGACGCCATCCAGGGCCTGCGCGAACAATCGCCCGCGCTGGGCTGGGGGCTGATGCTGGGGGCACTGGCGATTGTCGGCATGCCGCCGTTCGGCGTGTTCGCCAGCGAGTTCCTCATTCTCACCACGGCGATGCAGCAGCAGCCCTGGGCCACGCCCATCCTGCTGCTGGCGCTGGGCGTGGCCTTCGGCGCCATCTTCCTGCGGGTGCAAGGCATGGTGTTTGGCAGCAGCACCCTGCGCCGCCTGCCGCATCAGCCGAACATGGCGCCGGTGTTCGTGCATCTGGCGCTGGTGCTGCTGCTGGGACTGTGGATCCCGGCATTCCTGGTGTCGTGGTGGCATCTGGCCGCCGGCATGCTCGGAGGCTGACAATCATGCGCGCAGACTGCTCCATCATGCCCGTCGATCATCAGACAGTTGACGCGCTCGGCTGGGTCGCCCTCGCGCAGCGCCTGCACGAGCAGGGCGCGCGGCTGCTCACCCTTTGGGGCTGCGACACGCGGCCCGCACGCGGCGGCTTCACGCTGTTCGCCTGCTGGCTGGGTGCCGAGTCGCTGACCCTGGCGCAACTCGACCTCGCCCCCGGCGTGACGCACTACCCCGGCCTGCACGAACGCTTCCCCGTGGCCGAGCGCCTGCAGCGCGCCGTGCGCGACCTGCTCGGCCTGCAGGCGCTGGGCATGGATCCGCGTCCCTGGCTGCGTCACACCGCCTGGCCGCCCGACGTCTACCCGCTGCGCCACGACGCCGCACCACCCGCTCCCTGCGGCCCGCCCGAGGCGGAGCGCTACGCCTTCGTCCCGGTGGAGGGCGAGGGCGTGCATGAAATCGCCGTCGGCCCGGTGCACGCCGGCGTCATCGAGCCGGGGCAATTTCGTTTCTCCGTGGTCGGGGAAAAAATCCTGCGCCTGGAGCAGCGTCTGGGCTTCACCCACAAGGGCGTGGAGAAACGCTTCGAACAGCTCGGTCTGCGCGAGGGCGTGCGCCTGGCCGCGCGCCTGAGCGGGGACAGCGCCGCGGCCAACGCCTGGGCCTATTGCATGGCGCTGGAGACCCTGGCCGATGTGCGCGTGCCGCCGCGTGCGCTGCACCTGCGCGCCTTGCTGCTGGAACGCGAACGCCTGGCCAACCACCTGGGCGACATCGGCGCCATCGGCAACGACGGCGGCTTCGGCTTCGCCCTGGCCCAGTTTTCGCGCCTGAAGGAAGACCTGCTGCGCCTCAACGCCCGCGTCTTTGGCGCGCGCTACCCCTTCGACGCCATCCAGCCTGGCGGTGTGGCCTCCGATGTCGGCGCCGCCGCCGCCGACATGCTGCGCGCGCAGGCTGCGGTGTTGCAGGCTGAAGTCGACCGCCTGAAGACCATCCTCGATCAACACGAGGGCCTGCAGGAGCGGTTCAAGACCACCGGTCGGGTCAGGCCCGAAACAGCACGGGCCCTGGGCATGCTGGGCCTGGCGGCGCGGGCCAGCGGCCAGGCGCTGGACCTGCGCGTGCTGCCCGGCTGCGCGCCCTATGCGCGCCACCAGGTCAAGCTGGCCCTGGCGATGGACGGCGATGTGGCGGCGCGCGTCGCCGTGCGCTTCGCCGAAGTGTTCGAGTCCCTGCGCCTGTGCCGCGAACTGCTCGACACCTTGCCGACCGGTGCAGTCCGCGTTGAACTCGGCGATGGCATCGCGCCGGGATTGGCGCTCGGCATGGTGGAGGGCTGGCGCGGCCCGGCCTTCATCGCGCTGCACAGCACGCCGGGCGGCCGCATCGCCCGCTGCCACCCGCACGATCCATCCTGGCAGAACTGGCCGGCGCTGGAGTGGGCGGTGCCCCAGGACATCGTCCCCGATTTTCCGCTGATCAACAAATCCTTCAACCTGTCCTATTCCGGACACGACGGCTAGGGAACTCGCCATGTGGAAGACCTTGCGCCAGATCGCCCGCGTCGGCCGCATCAGCGAGCCCGGCAACAGCGACCGCGCCGCGGTGCAGGCTGGAGTCAACCCGCAGATCCGCGCCGAGCTGTTGCGCATCCTCGGGCGGGCGCTGGCGGTGCGCGTGGTCGACGCCGGTTCGTGCAACGGCTGCGAGCTCGAAATCAGCGCCCTGTCCAACCCCTACTTCAACCTCGAGGGCCTGGGGCTCCAGTTCGTCGCCAGCCCGCGCCATGCCGACCTGCTGCTGGTCACCGGTCCGGTGTCGCGCCATATGGAACTGGCCTTGCGCCGCACCTTCGACGCCATGCCCGCGCCGCGCCTGGTGGTGGCCGTCGGCGACTGCGCCGCCAATTGCGGCGTATTCGGCGCCGGCTATGCCGGTTGCGGCCGCGTGGCCGACGTGTTGCCGGTGGACGTGACGGTCACCGGCTGCCCGCCGGCGCCGGCTGATGTGCTGGCCGGCATCTTGCAAGCGGTGCAACGACGGGTTTGATGCCGCATCGAAGGCGGCGCGGCGTGGCGATGGAGCGCGACCGAATCCGCGCCAACGCCGGACTGAAGCGGGTTCAAGGCCGCGCCACGTCGAAGCCGAGGCCGGGGCCAAACAACAGTGCCGCGACCTGCCCGCTCGGACAACCGGCATGGCGGCCCGGGCCTCGCGCCGCAGCCAGTCGTCACGGTGGATTCGCCTTCCCCGCCAGCGACTTGCGCAACTCGGCGCAATGGTCCACCGGCGGCGTGGACGGCGTGAACCACACGGCGTCGAATCCGCTGGGCGGGCGGGGCGCGGTGTCGGCGTCCACGCCTTGCAACAACAAGCTGAAGACGCCAGGCGGCCTGGCCCCATGCGCTCCCGGATCGGCAGCCGCGAGATGCAGGGCGATGCCGACGGTCTTGTCGGCGTGGAAGCTGCCGGTGAGCAACACGACCGTGCGCCCGGGCTGCAGCAGCGTGACGCAACCCGCGGCCATGGTGGCGTCGCGGGCGAACTGGATGCGCGCCATCGCCGGCAACTGCGCCGCCGGCAGCAGGCCGCAATGGCTGTCGCGCACGTCGTCGATCACGCTCCGGCGCACGGCCTCAGGCACGCTCGCGTCCCACTTCGGATCGCTGTAAGCGCGCATCATCTCGGCATCCGGCAGGTTCACGCCAACCACGGGAATGCCGGCACGCACCGCCGCCATCACCGGCCCGGCGTACAAAGTCCAAGGCCAGCCGTCGTCGTTCCACTGCAGGGCCTGGCGCACGCTGGGTTCAGACTGCCCCCAGGGTCGGCTCGCCGACCCGCCCCCCGAGGGGGTCAAGGACACTTGGGGCGGCCCGGCGTGTCCTTGGGCGTGCCCCCCGGGCCGACTCGCCGACCCCTCGCCCGTGGGGATCGAGGACACTTGAGGCGACCCGGCTTGTCCCGAAGCGGCATGGGCCCGGCTATCGACGCGCCTGCCGGCATCCACCATTTCCAGCGCCACTGCGGCGAGCTGGCCCCGCGCCGCCAGAGCTTGAATCACCCAGGCTTGCAGTGCGTGGTGGTCGGGATGGTCGTGTTGCTCGCCCAGCAAGCAGATGGAGGCCGCCGCGCACTGCGCCAGAAGTTGCGCCGGCTGCAGCGCCAAGCCGTCGGCGCCAACGATGCGCCCGACCAGGGGCGAATCAGCAAAACCAGCCTCCCGAAACGCCGGCAGTGGCGGCAAGGCGGGTTCCAACGCCCAGGCTCCTGGCTGGCTCAGCGCCAACCCCGTAGCTCCCAGGCCGAGCACGAGGGTGCGCCGGCGGGCGCTGTGAACGGGGCTGGAGCCAGGACGTGCGGACGAGCGGGGTTTGGACATGGCTGGGCACGGGCGAACGCAAGGATCGGGACGGGCGGGCGAGAGCCTGAACATAGCCCGAAGCGCAAAACCGCAGACTCGTGGCGGTTGAGGACGGTGCCGAGCCCGGAGCGATCCGCAGCCTCGACAAGCGGCGGCGGTCGTCCTACGCTCAAGCTCCGGGCCTGGTCGCCGGCCGTGGCCAACCACCCGTGGGTTCGCCCATCCCGGCGCGCCGCTGCACGCGTCGCAGCCCATACGGTCCGATACGCGTCCGAGATACGCGCCTGAGATACCACCTGCGATGCCACCCCCCACAGCCCCCCAGTCGCCGCCACCCTTCGCAAGGGGTGACGCGGGTTTGCGCCTCTTCTTCGCCCTCTGGCCGCAACCGTCCTTGCGTGCCGTGCTGGCGCAGCACATGCAGGCCTGGCGTTTCACGCCACCGACCAAGCCGACCCTGCCGGACAAGCTGCATCTCACGCTGCTGTTCATGGAGGGCGTGCCGGAGGCGCGCTTGCAAGACCTGGTCGGCATCGGCGCCAAGGCGGCGAGCGCAGCCCAGGCTTTCACCCTGCACCTGGATCAGGCCGCGGTCTGGCCACAGGGCGGTATCGCCCACCTGACAACGGGCCATCTGCCGCGCGAGTTGCTGGCCTTGCACGCCGCATTGGCGCGGGCCGTGGAGCAGGTCGGCATCGGCTGCGATCAGCGCGCGTTGCGGCCGCATGTGACCCTGGCACGCCATGCCCAGACCAGCCATGCGCCCCAGGCCTTCGCCCCCATGACCTGGCCGGTTGCCGAGTTGTCGCTGGTGCAGTCGATGCTGGGTGCCGGGCGCTACGCGGTGCTGGATCGATGGGAGTTCCGCTCAGGCACCGGACCTCTGGCCGCTTGAGGCCGCCAACTCTTGCTGTGCGTTCAGCGTGAACGCAGGCGCTTGAGCAACTTGGCCGCGAGGCCGCGGATGGGCTTGTCGCTGGCCAGCAGCAGCAAGCCGTAGAGCGCGACACCCACCAGAATTTGCAGCGTGATGCGCAGGGGCAGACTGGGCAGTTGGATCCGGGTAATCACGCCATACATCAGCAAGGCGAGGATCGAGAACTTGGCCAGGTCCCTCCAGGGCATGGGCACGTACACGGCGCGCCGGCCGTAATAGGCCGTGGCGGCGGTGTACAACAGATAGCTCGCCAGCGTGGCCACGGCGGCGCCTTCGATGCCGTAGGGGCGCACCAGCAGCGCGCTGAGCGCGATGTTCAAGGCCGCGGCCGCCAGCACGGAATACATCACCACCTTCGTCAGTTTGTTGATGTAGATCCCGGCGCTGAAGATGGGCGTGCCCCCGGCCACCAGCATGCCGCCGACGATGAACGCAAACAGCGAGGTCGAGACCTCGTATTTGTCAGAGGCCAGCAGGCGCAGCAGATCCGGCCCCACCGCGGCCATGCCGGCCAGGATGGGCAGTGCCAGCACCAGGTAATAGCGCAATGCCTGCTGCAGGAAGGCCACCGTTTTATCCCGGCCCTGCTGTTCCCACTGGCGCAGATACATGGGAATGACGGCCTGCGCGAACGAGGCCGTGAGCACGCCCTGGAGATATTCGGAGAAGTTGTAGGCCGCCGAATACGACCCCAGCGGCTGAGGCCCGAGCTGGTAATTGATGATGTAACGCCCGCCCATGCTGAGCAGCATGTAGGACAGCTCGCTGGCGAGCAGCGGCAGGCCGAACGTGAGCATCGCAACGAACAGCGGGCGCGAAACGCGCTTGATGTCAAACAAGTGCTGGCGCGCGTAGTAGCCGACGATGAAGATCAGCGCCAGGGCCTCGGCCATCATGGTGCCGATGAAAAAGCCGTAGAGATTGCGGGCCACGAAGAACAACACCAGCAGCACCAGCCCGAGGCCGACGTACTTGCGCACCACCGTGAACACGCTGTAGAGGCCACTGCGCTGCTCGGCATTCATCAGATTGAGCATGGCACTGTCGACCACGCGAAACAGGATGAGCGGGGCCGCCAGGGCGATGAGGTCTTGCGCTCCAGAGTGACTCCACCAGGCGTTGGGCATGGCCAGGAAGATCAGCGCACTGATCAGCGCAATCGCGGCGCCCACGGCGACCATGCTGAACAGCACCGTGGAGAACAGCTCGACCTTGTCTCCCGGCCGCTTGCCGCCCTCGATTTCGGCATAAAAGCGGACGACGGACTTTTGCAGCCCCATCTTGCCCACGCCCACGAGGAAGCCGAGCGTGACGTTGACCAACCCGAGCACGCCGTACTCCGCCACCGTGAACATGCGTGTGAAAATCGGAAACGAGATGATGCTGGCCAGCGTGATGAGCAGCGTGCCGATGGAGTAGTTCGACGTATGCCGCAGCAGGCGCATGAGCATGCTGCCGGGCTCCTTGGGCGCGGAGCCGATGCCGTCCGTGTCAGCGGCCATCGGTGTGCAAAGGCTGCGTTTCGGCGGCCGGCGCGGTGGAGCCGACACCGCGGTACAGGCGTAGCAGCGAGGCGGTGACGATCTCGGCGCAGTAGGTGCGCTCGATCGTCGCGCGTCCAGCATGGCCCATGCGTCGGCGCAAATCCGGGTCGTCGAGCAGGGTCTGCATCGCGGCAGCCAGGGCCGCAGGGTCGTTCGGCGGCACCAGCAGCCCCGTGCTGCCATGCGCCACCACATCTTCATGGCCACTCACGCGCGTGGCCACCACAGCCAGCCCCGAGGCCATGGCTTCGAGCACCGCGTTGGGCAGGCCCTCCTGGTGCGAGGCTTGCACATAGAGGCCTGCGCCAGCCAGCATGCCGGGAACATGGCTGACCGCGCCGGGGAAGTCGACGCTGTCGTGCACGCCCAACTCGCGCGCCAGCTCCCGCAGTGCGTTGTGCACAGGGCCGTCACCCGCCAGCACGAGGCGCAATTCCAACGGGCGCTGCACCAACGCCCAGGCCCGCAGCAGCACGTCGAGGCCTTTCACCGGCACATGCCGGCCGACGAACACCACGCGCTGCAGGGGCGCGTCGCTACGGCTGCAGGCGAAGCGCGCGCAATCCACCGCGTTGGGAATGAGGTGCATCCTGGCAGCCGGGTAGCCGGCTTCGACCATGGCCCTGCGCGTATGTTGGCTGATGCACTGGAAGGCGTCGAGGCGTCTGGCGCCGGCGTTGAGCAGGCGGTGGATGGGCCGCTGCATCAGCGCCGGGTCGAGAATGCCGCCGCGAAATTCATCAGCCCCGGACACTTTGGCCACCATGGGTATGCCCACCAGCCGGCGCATCCAGCCAGCCGCCCCGGCCAGATTGCGCACCATGTGGATATGGATGGCATCGAATTGGCGACGATGGCGCCACAGGTAAGCGGCGAAACGCAGATCGAGCAGGATGGAGCCGAGGCCTTTGACGCGGGGATAGCTCAGGCGTTGCACCGCGATGCCGTCCAGCATTTCATCGTTCGCTTGCCATGGGTGCAGCCGCGGCGCCAGAACCCGCACCTGGTGGCCCTGCCGCGCCATGGTCGTGCAGAGCAGCCGCGCCTGCATTTCGGCGCCACCGGTGGCGGGGTACTGCCCATCCACCACCATCAGGATGCGCAGTGGAATCTGGGTGTGGACGCGATGGGTCTCCACACAATCCTCAGGGGTGTTGCGGACTGGCATGGAACGGCATGTTGGTCTGGATGCGGGCCGGGTCGGCGTGGACAGTCTCTCAGACTAGCTGGAATGCGATCGAGAGGTCACCCCATGTTCTAGTGCCGGTCAAGAAACTGTTTGAACCAGCGGTCATTGGCGGAATTTCACCAGGCTGTAAAACATCATGCCCAAATACTCATGCAACAACAGGGTTGATTTTTCCAGGCCGCCGAGTTGCGGGACGAGTCGATCCAGCAACGGGGCGTGCGTGCTGAGAAAACCAGCTGGCCAGGCACAGACCTTTTGTCCCGCGTCGCGAAAGGCCCTGTAGGAGCGCGGCATGTGATAAGCCGAGGTGACGAGATAGCGCGCTGCCGACAGATCCTGGGCCGGCATGGCGCGGGTGTTGATGGCGCTTTCGTAGGTGGTGTGGGAGCGCTGCTCCAGTTCAATGCGGTTGGCCGTGATTCCCAGGGCTTCGGCGAACGCACCCATCACGGCCGCCTCACTCAGGCGCGTGTCGCCCCCGCCGGTCAACAGCAACACACTGCCCGGTGTTCGTTGAGCGAGCGCCACCGCCGCAAGGGTGCGCCGCAGACCGTCGCCCTGCAGGGCGTTGAAATCGGTGAGCCGGTCGGGGGGGTGTTCGAAGCCGCCGGCCAGCACGATGATCACACTGCCGGGAGGCGGCGGCCCGCAACGGGCGTCGTGCCGGGCCCAGTTTTGTAATGCGGAAAAAACCGGATCGACGCTCAAGGGCATGGACAGCGCGAGATAGACCAGCAGCACGCCGGTGGCACCGGCGCGCATGAGCTTCGGCATGGAGTTGCGCCATGCCATCACCGTGAGCAGGATCAGGCACCAGGCGATCAGGGCCACGGGCGCCAGCAAGGATTCAAGCCAGAGTCTCAAGTCGAACACGATGGTGTATCCATGCCTCTCGGTGATGGTCGATGACCGGTCTTGGTTGGATGTCGATGAGCCGGATGCGAAGCGCCAAGTGCAAAGTGCAAAGCGCCGGGTGCGAAGCCTCGGTCCTCAGGCGCGGCCCGAATCGCACGCCTGTGCCGGCTCGAACGGCGGCGAGGAATCGCGGGAAGGACTCGGCAACGGATCCACGGCCGAGGCGCGTCGTGCCAGCACGTCGGCACAAACCCAGTCGATGAAGGCGCGCTGGGCGTTGATCGAGGTCATGATGTGGTCGATGGGCGCCAGCCAGCCCGTGCGTAGGCTGGGGATCGGTGCATCATCCAGGCCAAAGGCCTCGACGATTTGTGCGGCGTAGTTGACGTTGCTGAAGTCGGCACCCGACTGCACCACGGAGACTTGCACGCCCTTGTGCGCCAGTTGCGCGAACCCAGGACCCAACTGCGCTTTGGTGGGGCGGCCGTTGACGGGGGCTGCAGGTTCGGCGTGCAACTGCCGGAGCTTGCTCGCCAGCCCTCGCGGCAGCCAACCGAGCAAATTCACGACACGCCGAAGATAGAGCGCGAGGGCGGTCGCTTTGAGACCATGGTTGCGTAGCCGAACGCGGAAAAAACGCCACCGGCTTCTGGTGGTCTGCAGGAAGAAAGCGTCATAGAGGATGATGTGGCGCACGCGTGTGTCTTGCAGCGCAGTCCAGTAGCTTGGCAGCGCGCCGGAGCAGAAACCGAGCAAGGTGAAGTGCGGCACACGCGCGGCGGCCTGCAGCGTGTCCATCGCGGCCTGCAAATCGTGCACCACCTGTTGCTGGTAGTTCAGTTGGCCGTCCGCCCCCAGGCTGTCGCCCATGCCG
This sequence comes from Betaproteobacteria bacterium, assembly GCA_028871675.1. GTDB lineage: Bacteria > Pseudomonadota > Gammaproteobacteria > Burkholderiales > Burkholderiaceae_C > Thiomonas_A. The sequence continues at coordinate 161,128 of JAGWMO010000002.1, read as the reverse complement.
TGCAGGTCGAAACGGATGGTGGGGATGCCGTGGCGCGCCAGTTCGCGCGCAAGCTTGACGTTGATGCGATGCGGCCCGACGCGGTGCACCACGCCGGCGTTGAACAACACCATGCCGCATGGTGCGGCCGGCGCGTCGAGGTGTGCGGCGGGCAGGGTCAGGGTGCCGATCAGTCCGTGGTCGGGGCCGAAGGCGAGGGTGGTTTCATGCATGGGCGGCTTGTGTCAAGGCGCCAAGCGCGCGGTCCACCCAGGCCCGGGGCACGATGGCGGTGTTCAACGCGCTGTTGGTGGCCCAGTCGATGTCGGAGTCGGATGGCGCAATGCGCAATTGGGGCGAAGCCAGGAGATCGCGCCCGGTCGTCCAGGCGGTGAACGCGTCGATTTGCGGCGTGAGGATGATGCTGTTGCTGGCGCGGCCGGGCCAGGGCTGGCGCGGGTCGATGCGCGCGGCAATTTGCGCCTTGCAGGCCGGCGTCAGCGCGAAGCCCAGCGTCTCGCCGTCAGGGTCGGGCAGGTTGAACTGGCGCAGCGCGGGGTCGATGCGCCAGCGCGAGCCGAACATGCCGGCCATGGTGTCGGCGTTGGATTGCCGCAAGGCCAGCACATGGCTGCTGCCGTCGGCCACCGGCTCGAACAGCAGCAGATGGTCCAGCGGCTCGGTCCAATGACGTGAGGCCAACGCCGCGATGTTGCCGCCCAGTCGCAGTCCCAGGCATGACAGCTTGCAGACGCGGCTGCGTTGCAGCAGCAGGTTGCCGGCGGCCACGGTGTCGGCCATGGCGCCGTCGAGGTCGAACGCGGTGTCCTCGCCGGCCGAGTCGCCGCTGCCGTAGTAGTCGAAGCGCAACACATGGAAGCCAGCTGCCGCCAGACGGTCGCCGAGCACACGGTACAGGCGATGGGCGCGAATGGCCTCCTGGCCGAAGGGGTTGCACAGCAGCACCGCGTGATCGCGCGCCGCGACGTGCGTGCCCGGCTCGAGGTGCAGCGCGAACAGCTCGCGCCCATCCCGCAAGAAGCGCAATGGGGTCAAGTGCGCCACTCCGGGTGATGGCTGGCGACCTGCGGCTCGATGTGCGCGAAACCTCCCACCACGGCCAGCGCCGCGCAATAGCCGCTTGGTGCTGCCAGCGGGGTGATGTCGATGGGTGCGTCAGCGCCGTTGACCGGCACGGCTCGGCGCTGCGGGTCCAGGCCCACGTGCACTCCGCGAGGCTCCAGCCGCAGGCCGATGCCCAATGCCTTCAGGCAGGCTTCCTTGCGTGTCCAGCAGCCGACGAACATGTCCGCATGGTCGGATGCGGCACATTGCGCCAACTCGTCAAGCTCCATGGCGCTCAGCACCCCGGCAGCCAGATCGGGGCCGGGCAGATCGGCGCGCACAGCCTCGATGTCTACGCCCACTTCGATGCCTGCCGTCACCGCGACCAGCGCCAGATCCTTGCTGTGGCTCAGGTTGAAGCACAGCGGCGACTGACCCACTCCAGGCGACGCTTGCAGCAGCACCGGCTTGCCGTGAGCGTCCGTGGCGAAGCGCACCTGCTGCGGCGGCACGCCGAGATAGGCGCCGAGAATGCGCCGCAGCCACGCATGCGCCGTCACATAGCGCCGCCAGTCATGGGCGTAGACGAAGCGTTGGGCACGCTCGGTCTCGGCGGCGTCGAGCAGGGCGGGCGCATCGGCCCCCATATCGCGCAGATCGAGCCGCCAGATGTGCACATTGCGGCCCTGCGGCCAAGCCAGCGTGGCCGGCCCATGGGCGTACGAGCGTGGCGGCAGCGCGGTGGCAAGACTCGGCGGCCTGGGGTTGTACGGCGCATTGCCCTGCGCGCGCGACCAGCGCTGGGCATGGGGTTCGTGAGTGGGTGTGGACAACATGGATGCCTCCGTCGGTGATGGTTCAGGGCAGGCTCTTGCCGCGGCCCAGGCCGCCGAACAGGCGTTTGACCAGGCCGGGTCTGCTCAGGGTCTCGACTTCGAGTTCGTCGTAATGGCGCGCGATCTGGCCCAGCGTCTCGAAGATCAGCAGGCGCGCGTTGGCGCGCTTGCCGGTGCGCTCATGCATGCCGATGACGGCTTGCATCGCCGTGAGCGAATCGCCACCCAGGTCGAAGTAGTTGTCCTGCAGTTCGATCTGCTCGGGCTTGAGGCCCAGCAGCGAAGACCAGATTTCGGCCAGGGCCTGCTCTGTCGGCGTCAGCGCGCGGTCGGTGGCGTTCGGCTTGGGCGCAGTGCCGGGGTCTGCGCGCGGGGGCGCAGCCTCGGGTTGAATCTCAGGTTTGGCGGCGGCCGCGAGATGGTGCAAGGCGGCTGCCGCCGGCGAGGCCTGCGTCGTCAGCAAGGCGTTCAGCGGCTGTTGCGGCTCGGCGACGAAGCGTTGAACCAGTTCGAGAAATCGCGTCTTGAACGCCGCTGCGGTGCTCGCGCTGTAGATGTCGGCGTTATAGGTGAAGCCGCCTTCCAGACCGCCCGGCACGTCCATCAGCCACAGACCCAGGTCCTCGGTGGCGCCCTTCTGGAACATGAGGATGCTGCTTTGCTCCAGATCGCCCCAAAGCCGGGTGCGCTCGCGGGCATCCTGAAACGAGAACAGCGCCTGGTAGATGCCGGCATGCTGCGAGCGCGCCTTCATTTCCGGCTCCATCGCCAGGCGCTCGAAGGGAATGTCCTGAAAGCTGAGCACGTCGAGAAATTCCTGCTTGACTCTGTGCAGGTAGTCGGTCGTGGCCTGGTTCGGGTCGAGCCGCAGTTGAAGCGGCAGCAGGTTGTTGAAAAACCCCATCACCGGCTCGACTTCGGTCATCATGCGGCCGCGCACGGGCACGCCGATCACCACGTTCTCGCTGCCGGCGGTCTGCGCCATCATGGCGCCGTACAGCGCCAGAGCCAGCATGTTGAGGGTGACGTCGGCCTGTCGGGCGATGTCGCGCAGTTGTTCCGTGGTGGCCTTGTCGATGCTGACCCATTCGGTGGCGCCCTCCCCACTCATGCCGGCGCTGCGCGGTCGGTCGGTTTGCAAGGTCTTGGGCGCTGGGGCCTGGGCCAGGCGCAGGTTCCAGTCGCGCAGCTGCGCGGCGAAGGCCGGGCTTCGCAGCCATTCGGCCTGCCAGTGGGCATAGTCGGCATAGGTCACGGGCAGGGGCGCGAGGATGTTGGGTGTGCCCTGCCTGCGCGCGGCGTAACAGGCGGCCAGCTCGCTGTAGAGCAGGTCGAACGACCAGCCATCCCAGATGATGTGATGGGGCATGAACAAGAAGGCATGCTCTTGCGGCGCCAGCTTGAACAGCGCGACACGGAACAGCGGCGCCTGATGGATGTCGATGGACTGGTCGACGATCGCCTGCATGCGGCGCATGAGTTCGGCTTCGCGCTCGGCCTCGGGCCGCTGGCTGAGGTCGTCGACAGGCAGATCGAAGTTCGTCGGCGCCATCACCACCTGTTCGTGCCGGCCGTTGACCGTGCGGATGACGCTGCGCAGCGCAGGCTGGCGCAGCATCATGTCGAGCAACGCCTGTTTGAAGGTGTCCAGCGCCAGCGGGCCGCGCAGGCGGTGCGCGGATGGCGAGTTGTAGACCACCCGACCCGGATACAACTCCTCCATGAACGCGATGCGCTCCTGCTGCGCGGTGAGCGGCGCGGTGGTGCGCGCAGGGTCGTGGCGGATGGCGATGCGGCCACCACCGCCTGCATCCCGGGCCTTGTCGATGGCGTGGGCCAAGCGCTCCGCCGTGGGTGACTCGAACACCAGGCGCAAGGGCAGATTCAGGTCGAGCGCGACATTGAGCTGCGCGACCAGGCGCGCCGCCAGCAGCGAGTGGCCGCCCATGGCGAAAAAGTCGTCGAGCACGCTCATGCCGGGCAGCTTGAGCACATGCTCCATCAGGCTCAGCACGGCATGTTCCGTGGCGTTGCGTGCCGGTACGCGGCTGTGCCCCTTGTCCGCTTGCGCGGGGTTGGGGACGGGCAGCGCGCGTCGGTCGATTTTGCCACTGGGCAGCAGGGGCATGGCGTCGAGCTGGACGATGTTCTGCGGCACCATGTAGTCGGGCAGCGCCTGGCGCAGGTGGTTGCGCAGGGCTTCGCCGTCGACCGGCGCGCCGTCGGCCACGACATAGGCGACGAGACGCAGGTCGCCCGGCTGGTCTTCACGGGTGATGGCAACAGCCTGGCGGATGCCGGGCTGGGCCGATAGTCGGGTTTCGATTTCGCCCAGCTCGATGCGGTAACCGCGCACTTTCACCTGATGGTCGCTGCGGCCCAGATACTCGAGGGCGCCGTCGTCGCGCCAGCGGGCGATGTCGCCGGTGTTGTACAGGCGCCCACCGCTGCGGAATGGATCGGGGATGAAGCGCTCGGCCGTCAACTCGGGGCGCCCGGTGTAGCCCATGCCGACCTGCACGCCGCCGATGTAGAGATCGCCCGCCGTGCCGATGGGCAACGGCCGCAGCCGGGCATCGAGCACATGCAGTTGGGTGTTGGCGATGGGCGCGCCGATGGGCACCGTGGCGGAGGTTTCCGCAGGCCGGCATTCCCAGGCACTCACGTCCACCGCGGCCTCGGTCGGGCCGTAGAGATTGGCCAATTTCGATTGCGGCAGCACCGTGAAAAAGCGCTCGACCAGCTCGAGTGGCAGCGCTTCGCCGGAGCACACCACGCGGCGTAGCCGGGTGCAGGCGCTCGCTGCGGGCTCGTCCAGAAAGAATCGCAGCATGGACGGCACGAAGTGCATCACGTCGATGCGTTCGCGCCGCACCAGATCGGCCACGTACGCGCTGTCGCGGTGGCCGTCGGGTTTGGCTACGACCAAGGTGGCGCCGACTGCCAGAGGCCAGAAGAACTCCCACACCGAGACGTCGAAGCTGAAGGGCGTTTTCTGCAGCACGCGCTCGCCTGGTTGCAGCGCATAGGCCTCCTGCATCCACAGCAGGCGGTTGACGATGCCGCGGTGCGCGTTCATCGCGCCCTTGGGCCGGCCGGTGGAGCCGGAGGTGAAGATCACATAGGCCGGATCGGATGCGTGCCCCAAGGGCGGCAAGGGCGGCACGGCGTCGTCGGCCTGCCAGACGGCGTCGTCGATGAACACGGGATGACCCGCCGCCGCGAAAGCGCCGCTGCGGCCGGCATGTTCCATGTGACGCGTGACCAGCAGGCGGACCCCGGCATCGTCGACCATGCCGGCCAGGCGCTCGACGGGCAGGGTCGGGTCCAGCGGCACATAGGCCGCGCCGCTGGCGATGATGCCCACCAGCGCCACTACCAGATCGAGGCTGCGCTCCAGGCACACGCCCACCCGTTCGCCCGGGCCGGCACCCCGTGCGCGCAGCGCATGGGCCAGTTGACGGGCGCGGGCATGCAGCTCGCGGTAGCTGAGGGTTTGACCCTCGAATACGAGCGCGGTGGCCATCGGGTCATGCCGCAGTCCGGTTTGCAACAGGTCGTTCAGCCGCGACTCCGGCGGAAAATCGCGCGCCGTGTTGTTCCAGGCTGCAAGCAGGGCTTGCTCCGATGGCGGTGGCGCGAGCAGCGCAGCCAGAGCTTGGGCCGGGTCCGCGGCGGCGCGCGTCAGCGCTTCGCGGTACAACTCGAGCCAGCGGCGCACCGTGGTCTGATCGAACAACGCAGTCTTGTACTGGCATTCCAGCAGCAGTCCTTGCGTGTCTTGGGTGACATTGAGATACAGCTCGAAATTTTCGGCGCTGCGCGGGTTCGACGAGATGTCCGCTTGCAAGCCTGCCGGTGCGAAGCTGGCGACATCCATGCGCGCATCCAGGTTGAACAGCACGGACACCAGCGGCAAGCGCCCCGGTTCGCGCTGGACTTGCAGGTGTTTGAGCAGACCGCCGAAGCTCACGCTCTGGTGTTCGTAAGCATCGAGCACCGCGGTGCGGGATTGCAGCACCAGCGCCGATGTGTCGGCTTCGACGTCGATCAGCATGCGGATGGGCAGCAGGTTGACGCAGTGGCCGACGAGGTCGTTGCGGCCCTTGCTCGACTGTCCTGCGGCGGAGACTCCGATGACGACGTCGTCTTGCCCCGACAAGCGCGAGATCAGAGCGGCGAAGACGCCGAACAGCGTCGCGAACAGACTGGCCCCATGACGCGCGCCGAGCTTGCGCACGGCATCCAGCGTGTCCGAGTCGAGACGCAAGTCCTCGCGCCGGGAGGCAAACGTGCGCTGGGGCAGGCGCGGGCGGCGGGTGGGTAAATCGAGCGCGGGCATCGAGCGGTCGTACAGCGAGACCCAGTAGCTTGTATCGGCCTCGGCCTGCGCGACAGACGCCGGCTCGAGTTGCGCCAGGGCATGGTCGGCATAGGCTTCGGCGACCGGCAAGACGGCCTGGGGATGATCTGACGCCGCCGCGGTCAGCAGGCCGGCCAGTTCGCGCAGCAGCACGCCGAACGACCAGCCGTCGCAGACGATGTGGTGGGCGGTGAGCGCCAGCACGGCATCGGACTCGCTCAGCGCAATGAGCTGGGGGCGCAGCAGCGGGCCTTGTTCGAGGTTGAACGGGGTGTCGACGTCGGCACGGATATGGCGCTGCAGCGAGGCCTCGCGTTGTTCGGGATGGAGGGCGCTGATGTCGTGCACGGGCATGTCGAGCGCGAGGGTTTCGGCGATGAACATGTCCTGGCCGTCGGCACCGAAGGTGGCGCGCAGCGCGTCGTGGCGGGCGACGAGGGCGCCCAGGGCGCGGCGCAGGACTTCGGCATCGAGCGCGCCGGGCGCAGGGCTTTGCGAGAGGCTTCGCAGGCGCAGGCTGATGGATTCGTTGTAGGCCAGGCTGGCTTCGGCGCCGAGCTGGCAGGCGAGCCAGATTTCGCGCTGCGCTTCGGTCGTGGGCACGACACGGGCGAGGGGCGCGGCGTCGGCGAAGGGGTTGTAGTCGACGGCGGAGAGGCCGCCAGGGCCTGGGTCTTGGCGCATGTCGTTCATGGGTGTGTGCTCCCGGTGGAGAGGCTCATGCCCCCACTTTGAGGAAGCGGCCGGGTTCGGCCGGGTTGGGCACGAACCAGGCGGGTTTGCCGCTGGCGTCCTTGCCGAGGCGGGCGCCGGGCACGGGCGGCCTGGTGGCGTCGAACACCACCGACACCGGAGACTTGTGGCGCGGCAGGAATTCGGACTCCTGCAGCTCGCGCACCGAGTCCTTGAACGCGGTGGCGACGAGACGGATGTCGGCCTCGTTGTGCGCGGTGGTGAGGAAGCAGGGGAAGTTGTCGAGGATGTGCACGCCGCGGCTGCGCATCATGGCGAACAACAGGTCTTGCAGCGGGTGGTCTTCCAGCCAGGCCACGCGCCACAGCGAGGCGAAATGACGGATTTCCAATGGCGCGCCCTGCTCGCGGCAGAATGCGCTGAGTTCGTCGGCAAGCGCCGTGGTGGTGGCGTTGAGCCGCTGTTGCAGCGCCGGGCCTTGTTGCTTGAGATGGGTCAGGCTGGCGTGGGCCGCGGCCAGTGCGAGGGGATGCCGCACGAAGGTGCCGGCGAAGTAGGTGACGCCGACACTGGGGATGGAGTCATCGCCGAACTGCCAGGAGCCGCCGTCGAGCGCGTCCATGAACTCGCGCTTGCCGGCCACCACGCCGATGGGCATGCCGCCGCCGATGACCTTGCCGTAGCTGGCCAAGTCGGCGCGCACGCCGAACAACTGCTGCGCGCCGCCCAGCGCGGAGCGGAAGCCGGTGATGACCTCGTCGAAGATCAGGCAGGTTCCGCTTTTCTCGGTGATGGCGCGCACCTCCTTGAGGAAGTCCACCGGCTGGAACTCGGGCCGGCGGCTTTGCACCGGTTCGACCAGCACCGCGGCGAGGTCGTCGGCATGGGTGCGGATGAAGTCCAGCGCCTCGGGCGTGCCGTAGTCGAGCACGCGCACGTCGCCGAACATGCCGCGCATGATGCCGGGTGCGGCCGGAATGCCCCTGTGCTCGCGCCCGGAGCGCACCAGCACTTCGTCGAAGGTGCCGTGGTAGGAGCCGGTGAACAGCACCACGGTGCTGCGGCCGGTGACGGTGCGGGCGATGCGCACGGCGGCCATGACGGCCTCGGAGCCGGTGTTGCAAAGACCGGCGCGGTCGAAGCCGGTGAGCTCGCAGATCAGCTCGGCAACGGGCCCGGCCAGCGGATGCTGCGGGCCGATGTCGTAGCCGTCGTCGAGTTGTCTGCGCACGGCGTCCAGCACGAAGTCGGGCTGCCAGCCGAACAGACTCATGCCGAAGCCGCTGAGCACGTCCACGTAGTCGTTGCCGTCCAGGTCCCACAGATGCGACCCTTTGCTGCGCGCGGCGACGATCTGGTAGACGATGTCCTTGATCATCGGACGGAAGCCGTTGACCACGCGCGGGTCGGCCAGGTGCTGGCGATGCTGCTCCGTGTACGCGCGGCTCTTGGCCGTGCGCTCCACGTAACGCCGCATGAAGGCGTCCAGCCGCGCGCGCTGGCGCTCGGTCAGCGGGCTGGCCTGGGTGTGGATGCGGGCGATGGCGCCGAAGGCTTTTTTCACGTCGTAGCGCTGGACGCCGGCGTCGTCGGTGGCGCCTGCCGCGTCCGCCGTGGTCGTTCCGGTCGGCGCGGCAGTGGCGGGTGAGGCTGCGTCGGCCGGGGTCGGTGTGGCGGGCTGCGGTGCCGGGGGCTGAACCCCGCTCAGCAGCGCGAGTTGTTGCGCCATGAGCTGCATCTGCTGCTGGATGACCTGTTGCAGCAGGGGTGCGTTGGCGCCTGCGGCCGGCATGACGGCTGCGGGCATGGCGAAGGCTTGCGGCGCGGTTTGCGCAACAGGGTTCTGGGGTACCGCCTGGGGCTGGGTGGCGGGCTCCGGCGGCAATTGCGCGTCGAGATGATCGGCCAGGGCGTCGAGGCTGCGCAGGCTTTCCATCAACTGCCGGAAGGTGACGCTGACGCTGAACTCGCGCTTGACCTGCAGCGCCGCCTGGGTCAGGGTGAGCGAATCGATGCCAAGCTCGACGAAGGGGATGGTGGGGTCCGTGTCGCCGAGGTCGGTGCCGGACACGTCGTCGAACAAGGCGCGCAGGCGTGCGATCAGCTGGAGCTTCCGCGCGGCAGGCGCGTTGCCGGAGATGGCCGGGGTGGTCGGCGCGGGCGTGGTGGTGGACATGGCGTTGACGTGAGGCGGCGGGGTGAAGGCCAGCACCGTGGCACTGGGTGAGGCTGTGTCGGGCAGGGCGGGCGCCGCGGAGGCGGGTTGGGCATGGCCCGGCGCGCTTGCCGTCACGCCGCGCTGTTGCGTCGCGGCGGCGTCGACCCAGTAACGTTTGCGCTCGAAGGCATAGGTGGGCAAGGGAATGCGATGGCGCGCGGTGGCGGGGTTGGCCGCGGAGGCGGTCAGTGCAAGGCCTGCGGTCCACAGCGCACCCTGCGCCAGCAGCATCTGCGCGGCCTCGGCCTCGGGAGTGTCGGCAAGGCTTGGAATGGCCAGCACGCTGCCGGCGGGACCATGCTGGCGCGCCAGGGTGGACAGCGTGCCGCGCGGGCCGACCTCCAGGAAGGCGGCGTCTGCGTGGCGCGCGAGCGCCGTGCGGATGGCGGGCGAGAACCGAACCGGTTCGCGTAGGTGGCGGGCCCAGTAGTCGGCGCTCGTGGCGTCGGCCTCGGTCATCCAGGTTCCCGTTCGCGTGGAGACGATGGGAATGGACGGCGGGGCGAGTGCAACGGCCTTCACCGCCTCGGCAAACGGTGCCAGGGCCGGGTCCATCATGGACGAGTGGAACGCGTGCGAGGTTTGCAGCACGCGCGCCTGCACGCCGCTGGCCTCCAGCGCGACGTGCCAGGCTTCGACGGCCTCGCGCGGCCCGGCGACGACGCAGGCCGAAGGGCCGTTCTCGGCCGCCAGCGACAACATGGCCGGCATGCGCGCAAGCACGTCTTCGATCGGGAGCCTGACTGACAGCATCCCGCCTGCAGGCAATGCTTGCATCAGGGCGCCGCGCCGGGCCACGAGCCGGGCGGCGTCGTCCAGCCGCATCACCCCGGCCAGCACCGCGGCGACGAATTCGCCCACGCTGTGGCCGATCAGCGCAGCCGGCCTGGCCCCGCGCGCGAGCCAGCGTTGCGCCAGGGCGTATTCGAGGCAGAACGTGGCGGGTTGGGTGGTGCCCGTGCCGGTGAGCGCTACGGGGTCGTTGCCGAACATGCGCGCGCACAGGTCGAAGTCCAGGTGCGGCTGGAGCGAGGCGAGGGCGGTGTCGAAGGCCGTGCGGAAATCGGCGTCGGCCGCGTACAGGCCGCCTCCCATGCCGGCGTATTGCGCGCCCTGGCCTGGGAACAGCCAAATCAGGGGCGGTTCGCCGCTGCCGATCTTGCGCTGGGCGCGTCGCGGATGGGAGGGCGTGCGCAATGCCTGCACGGCGTCCTGCGCGGTCTGCGCGACCACGCACAGCCGGTGCGCGAAGGCGCTGCGGCCCACTTGCAGGGTGTAGGCGGCGTCGGCCAGATTGAGGTCGGGATGGGCCTGCAGATGCGCGGCCAGCCCTGCGGCCATGGCGTCCAGCGCCGCGGTGCTCTTGGCCGAGAGCGCGAGCAATTGCGGACCGATGGCGGCCGACGATGGCGTACGCGCTGGCGCCTCCTCCAGCACCACATGGGCGTTGGTGCCGCCCACGCCGAAGCCGCTGACCCCGGCGCGGCGCGGCTGCTTGCCGCGCGGCCAGGGCGTGAGCCGGTCGCAGACCTTGAACGGGCTGCGGGCGAAATCGATGCCGGGGTTGGGCGCGGTGTAGTGGATGCTGGGCGGCAGGGTTTCGTGCGCCAGGGCCAGGGCCGTCTTGATCACCCCGGCAGCTCCGGCCGCGATGACCATGTGGCCGACGTTGCTCTTGAGCGAGCCGATGCGGCAGAAGCCCGTGTCGGCCGTGTGCTGGCGGAACGCGCGCGTGAGCGCCTCGACTTCCACCGGGTCGCCCATCGGCGTGGCGGTGCCATGGGTTTCGACATAGCTCACGCTGCGCGCGTCGACGCCGGCGTCACGCTGGGCGGCGGCGATCACGGCGGCCTGGCCGTCCACGCTGGGGGCGGTGAAGCTGGCCTTGTCGCGGCCGTCGTTGTTGACGGCCACGCCGCGAATCACGGCGAGCACCGTGTCGTCATCGGCCAGCGCATCCGGCAGGCGTTTGAGCAGCACCACGGCGGCGCCGTCGGAGAACACCGTGCCCTGGGCCTTCGCGTCGAAGCTGCGCGTGGCGCCGTCGGGCGAGAGCATCGCGCCGTCCTGGTAGAGGTAGCCGCTGTTGGGTGGGCAGGTCACCGACGCGCCGCCGGCCAGCGCCATGTCGCATTGCCCGGCGCGCAGGCTGGTGACGGCCTGCGCGATGGCCACCAGCGAGGTGGAACAGGCGGTGTGCACGCTGACCGCCGGGCCGGTGAGGTTGAGCCGGTTGGCCACGCGGGTGGCGATGTAGTCCTTCTCGTTGCCCAGCATGGTCTGGAAGGCGCCGAGCGCCTCGACGAGATCCGGCCGGTGCTGCACGTGATGCTGGAAGTAGGTGGCGTTGTACATGCCGGCGAACACGCCCACCGGCGCGGTCGTCGCGTCAGGCGCGTGGCCGGCGCGCTCCAGGCATTCCCAGCACAGTTCGAGGAAGATGCGCTGCTGCGGGTCCATCAGTTCGGCCTCGCGCGGCGCGATGCCGAAGAAGGCGGCGTCGAACCGGTCGACGCCGTCGATCACGCCGCGCGCCTTCACGTAGTCGGGGTCTTGCGTCAGACTGGCGGGAAGGCTGGGGTCGAGCTGATCGGCGCTGAAATGGGTGATGCTGTCGCGCCCGGTGAGCAGATTGGCCCAGAACCGTTCGACATCCGCCGCACCGGGAAAGCGCCCCGCGGTGGCGATGACGGCGATGGGCTCGGGGCCGCTTGCCGCTGCCGTGTGCTCAGGCCGTGCGGCTGCGTCGCGCACCGGCCCAGCCAGCATGCGGCTGGACAGGCGGCGGGCGTCCAGCGCGGGCGCGGCGGCGTCGTCTGGGCCGTGAGCGGACTCCAGCAGGCGCGCCAGGGCGGCGGGCGTGGGCTGGCTGAAGAATGCATGGGTGCCCAGCCTGCGTGCCGCATCGCCCAGCAGCGACAACACCTTGAGCACCAGCAGCGAGTTGCCGCCGAGGTCGAAAAAATTGTCCAGTCGCCCTACCTGTTGCAGGCCCAGGGCCTGGGCAAAGGCATCGCACACGCGCTGTTCGGCTTCGCCCTGAGGGGCTTGGTAGGGGTTGGTCAGGTCGGGGCGAGTGCTTTGCGGCTCGGGCAGCGCCTGCTGGTCGAGCTTGCCGTTGGTGGTGATGGGCAGGGCGGGCAGCCAGACGAAGGCGGCCGGCAGCATGTAGTCGGGCAGGCGTTTGGCCAGCAGGGCGCGCAAGTCCGCGCTGTTCGGAGCTTGGCCGCTTGCAACGCCGTAGGCGATGAGGCGAGTGTTGCCGGCAGCGTCCTTGCGCGCGATGACGGCGCAGGATTTGACGGCAGGATGCGCGGCGAGCGCGGCCTCGACCTCACCCAGCTCGATGCGAAAGCCGCGAATCTTGACCTGGGTGTCGGCACGGCCGAGGTAGTCGAGGTTGCCGTCGGGCAGTCGGCGCACGAGATCGCCGGTGCGATACAGACGCTCGCCGGCCGCGCCAGAGGGGTTGGGTATGAAGCGCTCGGCGGTGAGTTCGGGCCGGTTCAGATAGCCGGTGCCAAGCCCGGCTCCACCCACGAACAGTTCACCCGCTTCACCCGCCGCAACCTCGGTCAGGCCGGCGTCCAGGACATGCACCTGCGTGGCGTTGATCGGCTTGCCGATGGGGATGCTGCGGGCGTCCGCGGGGAGATCGCGCGGGATGGTGAAGGCGGTGGCGAAGGTGGTGCACTCGGTGGGGCCGTAGCCGTTGATCAGGCGTACCTCGGGCAGGGCCTGCAACGCGCGGCGCACGTGACGCACCGACAGCGCCTCGCCGCCGGTGAGCAGTTGCGTCAGGCCGCGCAGGTGTGCGGGGTCGTCGTCGATCACAGCGTTGAACAGCGCTGCGGTGAGCCAGGCGGTGTTCACGCCGTGCGTGCCGATGGTGCGGGCCAGGCCGGCCGGTGTCGGCAGATCTTCGTCGTGCAGCACGCACATGCCGCCGTTGAGCAGCGGCCCCCAGATTTCAAGCGTGGAGGCGTCGAACCCCAAGGGGGCGGCGTGCAGCATGCGGGTGTCAGGCCCCAGGCGCATGTAGTTGGGCTCGGTCACCAGACGCAGAATGGCCGTGTGCGGGATGCCGATGCCTTTGGGCAGGCCGGTCGAGCCCGAGGTGTACATGATGTAGGCCAGCGCCACGGCCTGCGGCGGCAGCACCAGCGCGCGCGGTGGGGGGCTGGCTTGCGCGGCATCAAGCACCAGCAGCGGGGCCTGCGCCGAGAACCGTTCGGCATGGGCGGCCTGGGTGATGACGAGGCCGGCGCCAGCGTCGCGCAGCATGTGGCTGGTGCGCTCGACGGGATAGGCCGGATCCAGTGGCAAGTAGGCAGCGCCGACCTGCAGGATGGCCAGCAAGGTGGCGATGCTGTCGATCGAGCGCGGCAGTGCCACACCGACCACGCTGGCGGGCAGCACACCGCAGGCGCGCAGGCGCTGGGCCAGGCCGCTCGCGTGCGCCTGCAACTGCGCGTAATTCAGGCTGTGAACACCGTGCACCAGGGCCGTGGCGTGGGCGTGCCGCACCGCGAGTTGCGCGAAAACGTCAGTGACGGTTCGCGGCGCGCTTGTGGCTGGGGCCTGGTGATCGGTCATGGCATAGCCTTGGCTGCCGGGAAACTAGGTCGTGGTGGGCGTGGTGCTCAAACGGGTGCCGGATGCGACGTTCGAGCCGGATGGCCGGGCCGGAAAAGCTGGCGTGAAAGACAGCGGCGCGACGGCATCGATGAGGATGAGTCTAGGGGCGCAACCTGCGGATTTGTGCCCCCCGAATAGGGTGAAACGGCAGGCATCGGCGCTGCGCCGAAGGCGGCAAGCCAAGGGCCGCGAACAGGTCTCGGCGCTGGGCTGCGCCAGCCTTGAGTTGCCTGGCGCTCGTGCGCGTGTCAGTACGCGTAATAGCCGTAGGGCGACGAGGCCGCCGGCGTGCGCGACTGGTTCAGCAGGGTCATGACGATGGGGCTTTCTTCCAGGATGGCGAGCGCCTGCTGCACCGAACCCTGATGGGTCTTGCCGGCATGCACCACCAGCACGATCTGGCCCATCTGCGGCGCCAGGGCCCGCGCCTCTGCCGAGGGCAGCAGCGGCGGGCAGTCGAAGATGACGATGCGATCCTGCTGGTGCGCGGCCAGACGGTTGAGTAAGGCCGCCATGGCCTGGCTGCTGAAAATTTCGGTGGCGCGTTCGTTCTGCGTGCCGACGGGCAGGACCGTGAGCTTGTCCACATTGGTGGCAAGCTCCACCTCGGACAACTCGAGTTCGGGGTCGAGCAGCAGATCGATCAGGCCGCGCCGCTCGCCGGCGATACCCAGGCGCTGGGTCGCGGCCATGCGGGTGGCGTCGGCGTCGACCAGCAGTACGGTGTGATTCATCTCCATGGCCATGCTCATGGCCAGGTTGATGGAGGTGAAGGTTTTACCTTCGCCGGGCAGGCTGCTGGTGATCATGATGAGGTTGCCGCGATCGACCGGATCGGCAGTCTTGCTGCCGTGGGCGTTGGCCAGGAGCGGGCGCTTGACGCCGCGGAACTCGTCGAGCAGACGCGAGCGCGGGGCGTCGGGCACGAGATAGCAGGCCTCGCGCAGCGTGGCGAGATCGATGTCGACATGGTGCCTGGGAGCCGCGAGGGGCGTCGCTGCGGGGGTGATGCTTTGCAGCGCGCCAGCCAGGGCCGCAGGCTGGGCCGGGCTCAACGTCGCCACCTCGGCGTCGCGTGACCAGGGCATGCCGACCCCGGCCTTGCGGAGCTCTTCGAGGCGTTTGCTGGCTTGTTCGATGGTGCTCATGGCGTCGCTCTCAATGGGTCAGGTGCAGCATGTTGATCAGCGTCCAGACCACGTACACGACCACCAAGACACCGCTGCCGAGCATGAATAGCACGCGACTGCGCTGCTCGTGCAAGGCGGCAGCGGGCGTCAGGGTCAGGGTGATGGAGCCGAGCACGGCGCGCTCGGTGCTTTCACGCAACTGCCGGGCGTTGCGATACGTGGGCACGAGCAGCACCAGCAGATAGGTGGTGAGCACGCCGAGAAAGACCGAGAGCATCAGGACCAGCGCAATGAGGAAGGTGCGGCGGGGGAATAGCGCCGTGGGCCCCAGGCGCGGCGGATCGACGATGCGGAAGTAGTCCAGCTTGCGGCTGTCGTCCTGGTTGCGCGACAGCATGGCCGCTTCACGCCGCTGCACCAGTTTCTGGTAGTTGTCGTTGAGCACGTTGTAGTCGCGGTTGAGCTGGACGTACTGCTCGTCGAGCTTGGGCATTTGCGTGGCCTGGGTCCGCAGTTGCGCAAGCCGCGCCTGCACATCGCTGACCTGGGCTTGCAGCGATGCGGTGTTGGCATCGGCTTGCGCCAGACTGATGCGCAGCTGTTGGTAAATCGGGTTGGTGGCCTCTGAGTACTGAGCCGAGACACTCGGGGGAACAGGCGGGGCGTTGGCTAGGCGCTGCAGTTGCTGCCGGCGTTCGCTCTCCAGCCGGGCCAGGGTCTGGCGCGTGGCGATGACGTCGGGGTAGGCATCGGTGTAGCGTTGCAGCAGATCATCGAGGTGCTTGCGCTGCGCGGCGATGCGCTGCTCGATCTCCGACTGCTGCGGTGCCATCACGATGTTGGTGCCGGGCAGCAGCGAGGGGGCCAGCGTGGGTTTGATGTCGGCGAGTTGCCGCCGCAATGCATCGCGCGAGCTGGCCGCCGAGCCGAGCTGGCCCTGCAGCATGGTGAGCTGGTCTTGCAGTTGCGCCTGCCTGGTGTAGTAGTCGGTCGCGGCCTGGCCGGAGTAGCCCGGATGCGCAGTCTTGAACTGCTTGAGCTTCGTCTCGGCATCGCGCAGCTTCTTGTCATAGATGGCAATCTGACTGTCGATGAAGTGCACCGCCTGTTCAGAGTCCTTGCGGTTGGCGTTGATGCCGTTGCTCACGAACAGATTCAGCAGGCTGCGAACCACACCCAGCGTCTTTTGTGGGTCGTTGCTGACGTAGCTGATGCTGTAGAGATTGTCCTGTCCATTGATGTTGATGTGCAGGGTTTTCGTGAGTTGCTGAATCAGGAACTCACGCTGGATTTCCGTCGCGCCGGGCTTGAGCAGGTGATTTTCGTCGATGATGGTGTTCAGATTCGAGCGTGCCAAGAGGGTGCGCGCCAGCAGGTCAACTTGCTGGCTGACGTCGGGCTGCACCGTGAGGCCCTGCAGGAGAGGCCCCAGCATGGTCTTGGTGTCGACATAGACGGTGGCCGTGGCTATGTAGCGCTCCTTGTAGACCGCCAGTCCGAAAGCGCCGAGCAGGGCGAAGACCCAAGCCACAGCCAGGCCCCACCAGCGTTTTTCCCACATTGCGGGCAACAGATTGAACAGGGGGCGGAGCAGATCATTCATGGCATGTCATGGGTGTGCAAGATTGAAGCAAGACCGAATCATCCGGGTGTTGGCCTGATGGGTAAACCTGCAGATGCGGGGGTGGCCATCGCCAATTTCGGAAGACGCTCTGCATGCGGAGGTGCTGTCTGCGGTCTTCACGCACTCTCCAGATAGGCGCGAAATGCGTGATCCTGTCGTGCCAGCAGCCAGTTCGACAAGTGCCAGGCAATGCGCTCGCAAGCGTGGCCATCCCACAGTTCGGGCAGGCGTGCGGGCTTATCGCCCGAATCGAGAATTTCGGACATCTCGCGAAAAATGCGGCGAATGCTGCCGCCCACCAGGACGTTGGTGCCGCCCTGGATCGAGGCCAGGCGTTCGCTTTGTGTCGCCAACGTCAGGCAGGGAATGCCCAGCGCTGCGGACTGGTCCTGCAGCCAGCCGCTGTCGGTGAGCACGCAGGTGGCCTCGCGCATCAGGCCCAGCATTTCGAGGTAGCTCAGCGAGGACATGGTGGCGATGGTCAAGGACTGGACCTCGGCGCTGGTCCGGTTCGCGTACAGGGCCGTCTGCAGCGCTGCTGGCATGGGCCAGATCAGCGCGATGGACTTGCTGATGCGACGCAGGGCCGAGTCCAGTTCGGTCAGGACTTTCACGCCGCTGCCCTCCAGCGCGTGCTCCAGCCACACCAAGGCATAGCCTCTGGGATGGGTCAGGACATCGCTCGGAACGCCATGGCTCTTGACGGTCAGGTCAGGAGGTACGCTGCGCGGCAGCGCATGGTGCATGGCGTCAATCCAGGGATTGCCGGTCATGTGCACGCGGTTGGCGGGAATGCCTTCGGCCTGCAGGCGCACCAGGGCGGTGCGTTCGCCGGCGCAGAGCAGGCTGGAGGCGTGGTCGATGAGCACGCGATTGGTTTCACGAAGCGCGGCACGGTCGCCGTGGCGCAAGCCGGCATCGACCCGCACCACCGGAACCCCGATCTGGCTGGCGGCGACGGCGCAGACCACTGTGGCGGCCTCGTCCCCACTCAGGATGACGGCGCTGGGCCGCTGCTGATGGAGCAGACTGGCGATTGCGGCCATGACCTCGGCCAAGCGGCCGGCCACCGACTGCGCCTGCAACTCCAGGATGAAGTCGGTGGGCGGCAGATCGAGATCGGCCGCGTTGCGCGCGGCCAACTCGGCGTCCTCGATGGCATCGTGCGCGACGATCTGCACCAGCACCGTGCGCGGCAGATCTTCGCGCTGGGCGAAGGCGCGCAGCAGTGCGCTCATGACCACCACCCCGGCCTGCGATGCCGCAACGCAGAACAGCGGTCCCGGCATGCCGGGACCCGCTTCAGGCGGCGGCGAGTACGGCAAATCCAGGTCGAGATCAGCAGTCGAGGCCGCCGAGATACCGGAGAGGGCGTTCGATGTGGATCTCCCCTGCGAGAGCGCAGCGCCCTGCTGTTGCGCTGGCCTGGCAACGCCAGGTTGGCTTTTGCCCCTCGCGGCGACGGCGGTGACCTGCGCCGGCTCGGTGAATGTCGCGTGCGCGGCGGACGTGGGTTTGTCCGATGTCGCACCGCTCTGCGCGGCGGGGTCCGTGCCGCTGAGCTCGGCGCGGAGTTCAGCGGCGACGCGGTCGACCCGCGCGGCGTCGATCGTCTCCTGATGGTCCAGAAAGGTCGACAACAGCAAGCGGCTGCACAGCATGTTGATGCGCCGTGGCACACCGCCCGACCAGTGGTAGATGGCGACAAAGGCGCTGTCGGTGAACGCGGGACGATGGTTCCAGCCGACGTGGCGAAGGCGGTGCTCGATGTAGGCGCGCGTCTCGGCTTCGTCCATCGGGCCGAGGTGACAGCTGGCGATCACGCGCTGGCGCAGTTGCTCCATTTGCGGCAGGCGCAGGATGTCGCGCAGTTCGGGCTGTCCAACCAGAAAACTTTGCAGCAGGGCGCGGTTGCCGAACTGGAAATTCGACAACATGCGCAGCTCCTCGATGGCAGCCGGCCCCAGGTTCTGCGCTTCGTCGATGATGAGCAGGGCGCTGCGGTTGGTTGTGGCCAGCGAGGCGAGATAAGCCTCCAGCGTGACCAGCAGCTTGGCCTTGCTCATGCCGTCGCAGGGAATGCCAAAGGCCAGGGCGACCGCCGAGAGCAACTCGCCAGCTTCGAGCTGGGTGCTGACGATCTGCGCGGCCACGACCTTGGCCGGATCGAGTTCGGCGAGCAGGGCGCGCAGCAGCGTGGTCTTGCCGGCGCCGATGTCACCGGTGACGACGATGAAGCCTTCGCCCTGGAACGCGCCGAAGCGCAGGTACTGGTGCGCGCTGCCGTGTCCTTTGCTCTCGAAGTAGAAGCTGGGGTCGGGGTTGATCTGAAACGGCGGCGCCGTCAGGCCGAAGAACTGCTCGTACATGGCCGCTTTCGCGTTCAGAAGCGGTGGACGACGCCGGCAAAGACCGCCGACTCATTCGAACTCCCAATCAAGGTGGATCTCAGGAGCTGGCGGCGCACGCCGAGCAGCCCCGTGGTTCTGGGGGAGAACTGATGATCGAACTGGGCGACGAGGCTGGTCTGGCGCGAGCTCAGGCCCGCGTTGAAACCAAAACCCGAGTTGTTCGCACGCAGTAACGTGACATTCAGGTTGTCGAGAGGGGTCAATCTGCGGCCGTAATTGAATGCGACACCCGTCTGGGTGTTGTCGGATGAGAAGGTCTGGACGAATTGAAGCAGGCTTTGCCCCGGCAGGAAAAAATCCTGGGTCTTGGTGCGGTAGAGCGAGATGGCATAGCTGTTGCGCTGGCGCAGCAGGAGCGCGGTGAAGGACAAGGCGTTTTGCAGAGTGGCCGAGGAGGTGTAGAAGTTGTTGGCGGTGGACAGTCCGGCGGGCAGTCCCGCATTGGTCAACAGCCCTTGCACGGCCTGGGCGCGAGCCACTGGATCCGGGTATTGCGCAAGCAGCATGCCATCGAGGAGGGTCGTGATATTGCTGCCCGGCACGCCGCCCCCAGCCAAGGCCGAGAGGTAAGTGGATGGGCCGCGCGTCCAGCTCATGCTGAACCGCAGCAGGGGCGAGCCGCCACGCGCCTGGATATTCCAGCCGGTGCCGAAGTACCGGTGCTCCACCGTGGCATCAATGTTGCCGAGGGCGTTGGGCTGCCAGGAGCCTCGGACACCGTAGATGGGTTTTTTCTCTTCGGCGAGAAAGGCCGTGACTCGTTCATAACCGCCGATGAGCCCCAGCGTCAGGCGATCGGACAAGGCGTCATTGCCAATGGCGCGAAACGAGGTGTCTTTCAGCGAAGCGAACGGCAGATTGGTGTACGTGGCGTCGGTCTGTCGCGCAATCAGGGTGTAGCCCCAAGGAAGGGGACGCTGATCCAGGCTGACCGTCTGGACCGTGTAGCGCCCGCCGAACACACCTGCATTCGTCGGGCTGCTGTTGATCTTGGTCCAGATATCGTCGCTGCTGGCGATGAAGCGCAAGCCCGGGTTGATCAGTCGATCGATATAGGGATTGATGCGGTACTGGGTCGAGGTGTACTGATTCGATGTTCCCGGCGTCTGCTGCCCGACGTAGGGGTTGATGATATTTTGTTGGGATGTGACGCCGGCATTCAGGTACAGGAGGCGATCGACCAGTTCTGATCTCAGATCCAGGCTGCCGATGGGCAGCACGCGGTTGGTCTGCGTGCCACGCGCGTAGTACAGCCCGTCCAGACTGAAGTTGCCGCGCACATGCCAGTGGGCATGGTCGGAGACGACGACCAGGCTCGGCACGACCTCCAGGATGGTGTCGCTGCGTGGGTTCAGGCCCGTGCCGAAGTTGGCATTGCTGGTGCCGGTCGCCAGGACCGCCACGGAGGGCGCCAGATAGGTCGTCGGCGCGGCTGCCAGATTCTCGGCAGCGGCACCTGATGCGGTCCCGGCCGGCACGAGCGGAGTGGCGGGAATGGCCGGGATGGCTGGGATCGCGGGAGCACCAGGAACAGTCTGCGCCTGTGCCGTGCCCCCGTTGCCGATCACGGCGCAGGCAGCAACG
This sequence comes from Betaproteobacteria bacterium, assembly GCA_028871675.1. Taxonomy (GTDB): domain Bacteria; phylum Pseudomonadota; class Gammaproteobacteria; order Burkholderiales; family Burkholderiaceae_C; genus Thiomonas_A. The sequence continues at coordinate 140,587 of JAGWMO010000002.1, read as the reverse complement.
ATGGCGCTGGCAAGCGCCGTGCGGTGAACGGTCATGGCGGGCTCCCGGGGTTCACGCCTGTCGGTTTTGCATGGGCTTGTCGGCTCGAGACTGCGGCGTGATCGCGGCTCGCTCAAAACCAGCCTTGCGGGATGACGATGGTGTCACCCGGCAAGAGCGGCACGTTGTCGGCCATGTTGCCGCGGCGCAGCAGGCCGTCGAGATGAATGCTGTAGGACTTGCCATGACGAATGAGCACGGCGTCGTTGCCGTTGGCATAGGGACTGAGTCCGCCAGCGGCGATCATGGCGTCGAGCAGGGTCATTTTGTCGCGGTAGGGGATGCTTTGCGGTTTGGCCGCAGCGCCGACGATGCTGACCTGCTGGCTGAGCGCGCCATGGAAGTTGCTCACGACCACCGTCACCACCGGATCCCGCACGTATTTGGCGATGTCCTTGGAAATCCTGGCCGCGAGTTGATCAGCCGTCAGGCCGGCCGCCTGCATGCCGCTCACCAGCGGCGAGGAGATGCGGCCATCGGGGCGCACCTGTACGGTTGAGGACAGGTCCGGGTTCTGCCACACGGTGATGTGCAGTGTGTCGCTGGGACCGATGATGTAGTGATACTCCGACGCCGCGACCTGGCCGGGCGCGGGAGGAAATCGATTGCTTGCGCAGGCCGACAGCAGCAGGGCCAAGAGGGCGACGAACACGAAGGGGATGCGGGTCCGCCGAAACGGCGTCGCGAGGGTGTGCATGAGGGTCTCCAGAGGCAGCGTGCAAGCCGGCAAGCGTTGGATACAAGCGTCGGGGTCGGCCCGCGTTTCCGAGCAGTCTAGGACAGACTTTCGGGCGACGATCACCCTCTATCAGGGGGTTACTGGCGTGCTTTGGCTATGGAAAGATTCGCCATCGCCTTGAAATCCGCACTCGCGCTTTCGGGCTTGGTGACCAGCACCATCACGGCCTGCAGCCCATCCGTCCTCACGGGTGGGCCGCTGGGTCGACACGCCGCTCTGCGCGCGACCTCGACGATCCCCAAGAGCCGGGCGGGGCACCGCAGACATCAAGCTGTACACGGGGGATTTTTCCATGATCCGGGTTTTTGATCAGTATGTTCCGACACGAACGGTGCTGGAATTGCTGACCGATTTCATCGTGCTGATGCTTTCGGCCGTGTTGTCCGGCGCCACCCTGGTGATGCTCGCGCGTCCCAACGATCCGGACCTGGTGGCGGTGCAGGCCACGCTGCTGCCGGCGGCCATTTTCGCCAGCGGCATGTTGCTCTTGTACGTCACGTTCGGCGCCTACCAGCGCGACCGCGTGAACTCCCTGCGCACCCTGCTGCTGTGCGCGCTGCTGGCCACGATGGTCAGCGTCGGTCCCTTGTTTTTCGTCTATGCCCAGTCGTTTTTCCCGCACCGCTACGCCTTGCGCTTTCTCGGCTTCGCCTATCTCGATCAGTTCTTGCTGCTGTTGTTGATACGCCAGCCCCTGCTGGGCAGCCACACGGCACGGTTGTGGACGCGAAGCGTGCTGCTCGTCGGTTGCGGCCCGGACGCGCTCGGCGTGGCCAGCGATATCGACAGCCAGGCCTTGGGGGTCTATCGGCTGGTCGGTTTTTATCCCTCCGGGAACGAATCCGACCAGCCCGCCAAGCTGCCGGCGCCGGTGTTTTCCCGGGATCAGGAACTCCATGTCCTGGTGACCGAACACCGTGTCGATGAAATCGTCGTGGCTGTGCGCGAACAGCGTGGCGGGGTACTGCCCTTGCGGCAATTGCTGGAGTGCCGCATTCAGGGTATTGCCGTGCACTCCCTGGCCACCTTCAGCGAGCGGCTCAAAGGCGAGGTGCCACTGGACAGTCTGAAAGCGAGCTGGCTGATCTATGGCCACGGCTTCGCGCAGGGTGTGGTGCGCACGGTGATCAAGCGGGCGTTCGACCTCGTCACGTCGCTGGGCTTGCTGGCGCTGGCTTGGCCCGTCATGCTGCTCACGGCGCTGGCCATCTGGATCGAGGATGGGGCGCCGGTGATCTTTCGCCAGGAGCGCGTCGGCCGCTTTGGCAGAACCTTCGACGTGCTGAAATTCCGCAGCATGTGCAAGGATGCCGAGAAGGACGGCGTGGCGCGTTGGGCCCAGACGAATGACAGTCGCGTCACCCGCGTCGGCCGCTTCATCCGCAAGACGCGCATCGATGAACTGCCGCAGTTGTTCAACGTGCTCAAGGGTGAGATGAGCCTGGTGGGGCCGCGTCCCGAGCGGCCGAGCTTCGTCCAGCAGCTCACCGAGGAGGTGCCGTACTACGCTGTTCGCCACAGCGTCAAGCCCGGCGTGACCGGCTGGGCGCAAGTGCGCTTTTCCTACGGAGCCTCGCTGAGCGAGGCGCGGCGCAAACTGCAGTTCGACCTGTACTACGTCAAGAACCACTCACTCATTCTCGATTTGCAGATCATTCTGGAGACGGTGCGCGTGGTGCTCTTTGGCGAAGGTGCGCGCTGACAGTTGCGTGTCGCACGCGAGGATCCGGGCTTGGCGGGCCATCTTTCCAACATTGTTCAAAGGTGATGTATGACGGTTGTCGCAGTAGTCGGTCTGGGCTATGTCGGCTTGCCCCTGGCGGTGGAGTTCGGCAAGAAGCACCGCACCATTGGCTTCGATCTCTCGCAAGGCAAGATCGACGCTTACCTGAAATGCGTCGACCCCACCGGCGAGGTGGCCGCCAGCGAGCTGCAAGCCGCCAAACTTCTGGAGCCAACGTCGGATGCAACGCGGCTGCGCGAGGCAGATTTCATCGTCGTGGCCGTGCCCACCCCGGTGGATGCGGCGCATAACCCCGACTTCTCGCCGCTGGAGTCGGCCAGCCGATCGGTGGGGCGCCATCTGAAACCAGGCGCCATCGTGGTGTTCGAGTCCACCGTGTATCCGGGTGCGACCGAAGACGTCTGCGTGCCCATCATCGAGCGCGAATCCGGCCTGCGCTGGAAGACCGATTTTTTTGTCGGCTACTCGCCCGAGCGCATCAACCCCGGCGACCGCGAGCACACGCTCACGCGCATCGTCAAGGTGGTGTCAGGCGATACTCCTGAGACACTGGAGAGGGTGGCGGCCATGTACGACAGCGTGATCACCGCCGGCGTGTACAAGGCGTCGTCGATCAAGGTGGCCGAGGCCGCCAAGGTCATCGAGAACACCCAGCGCGACCTCAACATCGCGCTGATGAACGAGCTTTCGCTCATCTTCCATCGCATCGGCATCGACACCACCGAGGTGCTGCAGGCGGCCGGCACGAAATGGAACTTCCTGCCCTTCCGCCCTGGCCTGGTCGGCGGTCACTGCATCGGCGTCGATCCCTATTACCTGACGCACAAGGCCGACACCCTCGGCTACCACCCGCAGGTGATTTTGGCCGGGCGGCGCATCAACGACAGCATGGGCGCCTACATCGCCCAGGAAACGGTGAAGCAGATGGCGCAGGCTGGCTACCCGATTCGCGGCGCCAAGGTGATCGTGCTGGGGTTGACTTTCAAGGAAAACTGCCCCGACTTGCGCAACTCCAAGGTCATTGACGTCATCCACGAACTGCGCTCCTATGGCGTGGAGGTCTGCGTGCACGACCCGATCGCCGACTCTGCCGAAGCCAGGCATGAATATGGTGTCGATCTCCTCGCATGGGACCAACTGCCGCGTGCGGCGGCGATCGTCGCCGCCGTGGCCCACGAGCCCTATCGCCAAAAACTGATACGGGACTTTCTCGGCAAGCTTGAACCGCGCGGCGTCTTCATGGACGTGAAAGCGGTGTTCGACGCCACGGAATTGCGCAGTCACGGCGTCCAGGTGTGGCGGCTATGAAGATCCCGAGTCCATGGCAATCACTGCCTACCTCCCAAGGGTGGCAGCAAACCTTGGAGCGGCCTTTCGAAGGGCTGGTCAGGAGCCTTCCATGAGCGACTTCTCCCTGCCCCCGCTGTCCCCGTCTTTCGACCTCCAGGCCGCGCTGCACAAGCCCCGGCGCTGGCTGGTCACCGGCAGCGCCGGGTTCATCGGCTCGCATCTGCTCGAACACCTGCTGCTGGCCGGTCACAGCGTGGTCAGCCTGGACAATTTCGCCACGGGCCACCACAGCAACCTGGACGAGGTGCGCAGCAAGGTGGGTGAAGCCGCCTGGGCACGGCATCAGTTCATCGAAGGCGACATCGTCGACCCGCAGACCTGCCAGCAAGCCTGCCGCGACGTCGATCTGGTGCTGCACCAGGCCGCGCTCGGCTCGGTGCCGCGCTCACTCGAAGATCCGCTGCGCACCCACGCCGTCAACGCCACCGGTTTTCTCAACATGCTGGTCGCCGCGCGCGACGCCGGCTGCGCCCGTTTCGTCTTCGCCGCCTCCAGTTCCACCTACGGCGACCACCCGGCGCTACCCAAGGTCGAGGCCAACATCGGCAATCCGCTGTCGCCCTACGCGGTGACCAAATATCTCGACGAGCTGTACGCCAGCGTGTTCACCCGCAGCTATGGCATGCAGACCATCGGCCTGCGGTATTTCAACGTCTTCGGCGCCCGCCAGGACCCCAACGGCGCCTACGCCGCCGTCATCCCCAACTGGGCCAGCCGCATCAGCCGTGGAGAACCGTGCATCATCAACGGCGATGGCGAAACCACGCGCGACTTCTGCTACATCGCCAACGTCGTGCAGGCCAATATGCGCGCGGCGCTGGTTCCGAGCGAGGGCCCGCGATTCGATGTGTTCAATATCGCCTTCGGCGAACGCACCACGCTCAACCAGCTGCACACCCTGCTGGCAGAGAACCTGAACGCCATCATTCCCGGCTTGATTACGGCCCCGCCTATGTACCGCGCCTTCCGCGCAGGCGACGTGCGGCACTCACTTGCCGACATTTCCAACGCCCGGACCAAGCTCGGCTATGCGCCAGCACACAACGTCAGACAGGGTTTGCGCGAGGCAGTCCCCTGGTATTGCCGATAGCGCACGCACGCGCTCGACAAGGAGTCAACACATGATGCCTCAAGACAAGGAAATCAAGGCTCGTGAAAGGGCGTTTCACGACAACCGCTTTGGACAACACGTCGACCCTCGGGCCAAGCTTGATGGCGTTTATTCCATCACGGCTGCTTCGACTATGAAATTCAGAACATTGCTGGCACAAGATTTCCCGCATGCAGGAAATATTTTGGAATATGGGTGTGGCACCGGAGGCGACTTTAATTTTTACAAAAAATTAAATCCTCATCTCTACGGAATCGATATCTCTGAAGAAGCGATTCAGAAGGCGCAGACGAGGGCGATGACTGAGGGACTGTCGGCGAACTTCAAGGTTGGAGATGCCGAATCCACGGGTTATGAGAATAATATTTTTGATCGGATCGTAGGCCTCGGTATTTTGCATCACCTCGATCTTGAAAAATCACTTCCCGAGTTGGCTCGTATCATAAGGCAAGAGGGCGGGTGCATATTTTCAGAACCACTTGGACATAATCCAATAATCAATCTTTTTAGATTTTTGACGCCGAAATTGAGAACCCCAGATGAGCACCCGCTAAAAAATAAAGACTTCGATTTGATGAGAATCTATTTTAATCAGGTCAACATTGAATATTTTTACATTTTTGCATTTCTCTCGCTGCCATTTCGAAAAACAGCCATTTTCAAGCCCGTTTATCGCTTTCTTGCCGCCGCAGATGGTTGGATGTTTCGCAATTTCCCGTGGCTTGGAAAATATGCTTGGATATGTATTATCGAATTGAGAGCGCCGAAGAAATCAGAGAACTCCGTGGTTGCTAATGGCTAGACCGGGGCAATTTCCCTGGGTTTCCAGCGAACGTGAGACAGGCCATCCACTCCAATCGCCAAGGCCAATCGATGCAGACGAACCTCCATGTTGACGAGGACCGGCAACGCGAGGCACAAACGGCCAAGCTGATGACCGACTGTCGCGCGCTGCGTATTCTCTCGACGTTGCCGTACACCAAAATAGCGCTATGGAATCAATGTGTCCAAACTTTGGCGCCGACGAGTAGCAGCGTTAAAACCATACTCGCGCTGCTTGGTCGGGCTCCTCGCCAAGATCTCGTACTCCTGACGGGGGGTGAAAGAAGTGATTTGTTGTACTTGGCACTCGCAGCACTATTGCCGTGGGTCCGTACACCCCATGTCGTCGTCGATGCGCACTGGCAAAAGGCCCCGGGTTTCGGCTATCTGCTGCAGCGCGCGCTGCTACGCGTTGCACGGCGTTTGACTGCCCAAGTTCAGCCGCATTCGCTCGAAGAAGAGGATATTTATCACGAGGTATTCGGCATTCCACGACAGGTGCTGCGCGCGGTTCCATGGAGTACCTCTCTCACAGGCCATGATGTGTCCCCAGCGCGTGCTGACGAGGCGGGCGACTTCGTGCTTACGGGGGGTCTTTCTTTTCGTGACTATGCACCGCTATTCCAGGTTATGGCCCATAGTAATTTAACCTTGCGCGTCGGTGTGCCAGCGAGTTCTGAGATCCACGTTTTGATGAAGCGATGGAGTGCAGTTTATAATATTAAATTCCATACCGACTGGAGTAATGCTCAATTCATCCGTCAAATGGCGGGATGCAGCTTTTTCGTGATTCCGATCATCGAAGGATTGACGCGCAGCACGGCTGACCAGACGATACTCAATGCAATGTTTTTCGGAAAAATCGTCATCGCCACCAATTCAATCGGGCCGCGTATTTATATACGCGACGGAATCAACGGCTTCCTTGTTCCACGAAATACTCCAGAAGCCTGGCAAGAGGCTTTTGCAAGAGTGGCGGCACTGTCCGAATCGGCGCGCCTGAGCATGGAAAACAACGCTCGGTACACAGCCCGCGTCGAATTCAACGAGGAAAAACGAATGGCACGTACCTTGTCCACGGCCCTGGAGGCAGTTCCGAGGTGAGGTTCCACTGTGCCCTCTCGATACAACCGACCGATGGCCTTCTGCGAAAAGGATAAATTACTTGCGAAGGATTTTGGTTTTGGTCATTGCATCGATACTGCTGGCCTGCGCAGCATTGGCGCTCTTTTTCGCACGACACGACGTCAAGGCGTGGATCAAACCTCTGGTCCTGGAAGCTGTCGCCAAGGCGAAAGACGCGGTGTACCGATGGAACGTCGGAAAATCGAACGAACGGTTGGATCAAGCCGTTGGAAGCGCTGCGGATGACTGGGACGCCGGGCTTTTGGACCGTTTCAGTCGTGCCTTGCCATTTGGGGTGTGGAAACCGGGAAATATCGCGACGCATCGCTGCAGCATCGCAAATTGTCAAACCTATTATGTCGCGACCAACGGTAACGACCATAATTCTGGTGTAAGCCCGGATAAGCCGTTTGCCACCTTTCAGAAGGCCGTTTCTGTCGTACGTCCAGGTGATACCGTGCTCATCAAGGCCGGCGTGTACCACCAGGTCCTGAACGTTCTCAACGTCGCTGGCGGTCTGCCCGGCAGACCGATCACCTTCGGCGCTTATGGCGATGGGCCCGTGGTGATCGATGCGTCGCCGCTGATTGCACCATCAGCATGGACTCGGATACGGCCCGGCATTTATGCCGCCCGAGTCTCGCAAACACTCGATGGACAAGCACTGCCGTTGCCGTGCAGCATCGAGGGTTGCAGCAAGGGGCAACAACCTATGGCTGTGGTTGTTGATCAGCGCGCGCTCAAACCCGCGCCGCACAATGACGCATCGTCGATCAGTCCTGGAAGCCGTACCTGGGCATACGACGGACATACCCTGACGATCGATCTAGGTTCGCGCAAACCGGATACCGTGCGCGTTGACGTCGTGTCGCAAGCCAGCCCCAGTCCGATTTACTGGTACGGCCTATCGAACCTGGTGTTCAATGGTTTGACTGCCAGAGGCTCTGGGGCGGCTGGAATCTGGGGTTACGGCAACGACATCACCGTGAGCCACTGCGTCTCTGCATTCAACACCAAGGCCGGGATCAATTTCATGGGCAATGGCGAGATCGCCAATGCGCACAACCAAGCCCTGTACAACCTGGTCTACATGAATGCCATGCACAACTGGCCGCGCGGCAACAATGGCTTTGCCGCCGCAGGCGGGGGTTGGAGCGGTGGCTTGGTGTTCTCCGCCACGGAGAGGGGCTTGGCCCTGGGAAATGTGGTGGTGCAGAACGGTGGCGAGGGCATGATTGCTTATGGCAGTTGGCCGAAATTTCCGTCCGGCCATACGGTGTTCGAACGCAATCTGGTGATGGACAATTGGTCAGCCAACGTCTACATCGACAATCAGCCAGGCGATATCGTGCGCCACAATGCGGTGTACTTCAGCGGCTACGACACCACGTCTTGGGCGCGGCCGCCTCAAAGCGGCTATCCGTGGAGCAATCTGTTCAAAATGAACGCCGGTATTTCCATCGGGGATGAATGCACATCATCCGGCTACACGCCATGCGCTGCAAAGCTTGCCGACACACAGATTCGCAACAACCTGATTGTTGGCTTCCGGGTTGGTGTTGCCGAATATGCAGAAGGCCGCCTGGCCAACCCTCACGGCCTGAAGAACACCCTGATTGCCAACAACACCATTGTGTCGATGCTGGCGACTCCGCCCAACACCTATTCGGCCGGCATATTTCTGCGTGACAACGGAGCGGCCAACCGCGACAGCCGCATCGTCAACAACCTGGTCGTGACCTTCGCGCACGACCAACCCGCTGTCTGGTACCTTGGCCACGGTGCGGACCCTGGCGTGACGATTGACCACAACGCCTACTACAACCCAGGCAATGCCGCTGTCATGTGGACCGGCAGCATGATCGTGCGCAAACTCGACCTGGCCCAATGGCAAGCGCAGACAGGCAACGATCATCAAAGCATCTTCTCCGACCCGGGCTTGGTCGACTTGGCGCGTCTGCAACCGAGCGGCGGAACCCCCTACCCCTACACGGCCCTCGCACTGAAGCCACGCTCGCCACTGATCGGCAGGGGCTTGCCGTTGAACAACGGTTTTTCTACGGATTTTGCGGGCTGGCCACGTGGTGCGGCCTGGAATATCGGAGCGTTTTAGTCCGGGTGAAGCCGAGTCGGTCTTCATCAAGGGCAACGCGACATCCGTGTAGAATCCGCGAAAATTTTTCGTTGTAGCAGGTATCGTGCACTTCGCTGTATCGCGACGGCCCGGCTCTGGCGAAACACAAAAAGGCCGCAACGCTGGCCGTTTGATTGGCGAGATTGATTCGCGAAATTCGCCGTCAACATCATGCCAAGCAGCCATGGTCCAAGGGGGTATTCAGCTGAATGTAGGTCATGCCTCGCGTCGCGCGCGGTGTTCGTCAGCTTTTTTTTCACCACTTGCGCCGGATGCTCACAATGATCAGAGTCAATTTTCTCAGCCAGATGGTTCGGCCTTTTTGGGCCAGCTTGGCATTCAGTTCCATCGCCATGCTTGCCAGTTGCGGCGGAGGGTCCTCCCCCGCAGCGCAGATCGACGCCGGGGTAGCCTATAACTCCGGAGCCTTCGTCGCTTCGTCCTACAAGTCCGTAGCGCTGCCTTTTCAAGTTTGGCAACCAGGCAACGTGACCACGCCGCCATGCAGCTCAGCAGGATGCCAGACCTACTACGTGGCCACCAACGGCAGCGACGCGAACAACGGCACTTCCATCACCTCGCCGTTTGCCACTTTCGCGAAAGCGGTGTCTGTCGTGCAACCTGGCGACACCGTGTTGATCCGTGCCGGGGTTTACCACCAAGTCCTCAATGTGCTCAACGTCGCCGGCGGACAGCCTGGCAAGCCCATCACCTTCGGGTCCTACGGCGATGGGCCCGTGGTCATCGACGCCTCGCCAGTGCCGGCTCAATGGTCCCAGGTCAACGGCTCGGTCTGGCAGGCCTCGGGGCTGAGTGAACAACCGATGGCCGTGGTGATCAACGGCGCGGCGCTCAAACCTGCGCTGGCCTCCTCCTACACCGCAACGTCCTCGCCACCGCCCACCAACCCCGCAGCCGTGACATCCGGTTCCGGCTTGTGGGCTTACAGCGGCGGCACGCTGACAGCGGATTTCGGCAACGCGACGCCGTCGACCGCCGACATCGCCATTCCCAGTGCCAGCAACCCGTCTCCCATCTATTGGTTCGGCGTATCCAATCTTGTCTTCAACGGCCTGACCGCGCGCGGCTCCGGAAATGGCGGCATCTGGGGCTACGGCAACAACATCACTGTGAGCAACTGTGTGTCCGAGTTCAACACCAAGGGCGGCATCAATTTCATGGGCAATGCCACCATCGCCAACTCCGGCAACCAGGCGCTTTACAACCTTGTTTACATGAACGCCATGCACAACTGGCCGCGCGGCAACAACGGCTTTGCCTCCTCCGGCGGCGGCTGGAGTGGCGGACTGGTGTTCACGGGCGGCTACCAAGGCCTGGCACGTGGAAACATCGTGGCGCAAAACGGTGGCGAAGGCATCATCAGCTATGGCAGCAGTCCCGGCACCAACAGCGGCAGCATCGTGTTTGAGCAGAACTTGGCGATGGACAACTGGTCGACCAATATGTACTTCGACAATCAGCCGAACGACATCGCCCGCAATAACGTCGTGTACTTCAGTGGCTACGATCCCAGCACCTGGATCCAGCCCTACAACGCCAATACCTACCCCTGGAACACGATGTACAAGTTCAACGCCGGGATTTCCATCGGCGATGAATGCGGCTCGTCCGGGGCCAACCCCTGTACCGCCAACCTCGCCAACACCCAGATCTACGACAACCTGATCGTCGGCTTTCGCATCGGGATCCAGGAATACTGGGAGGGCAATGCCATGCTGCAGAACCCGACCAATCTGCAGCATGGGTTGAAGAACACGCTGATCGCCAACAACACCATCATTCTGCCGCCGAGCACACCGCCGGGTACCTACAGCATCGGGTTGTACCTGTGGAACAACACCACACCCAGCGGCGCCAACCCGAATACCAACAGCTTCGTGGTCAACAACCTGATTGTGGGCTGGTCCAGCGCAACGAGCGCGAATTCGCAAAACGTGATCTGGTACCAGGGCAACGGGGCCGATCCGGGCGTTACGGTGAACAACAACGCGTATTGGAATCCCAATGTCGCCAACACCTTCAATATCGGTTTCAACAGTACCGTGGCGACGGACACTTTCGCGCAATGGCAAGCTGCCACAGGCAACGACGCGCTGGGGCTGTTTACCAACCCCGGCTTGACCAATCTGCAGGCCCTGGTCGACCCTGGCTATCCGAACACCCCGGTGAGCACGCCGTTCGACTACCACAACGCTATCCCACAAAGCGGTTCACCGCTCATCGGCAAGGGCATGAACCTGTCGACCTTCTCCGCGATCCCAGGCACGGCCTTTGTCACAAATCTGCTCGGTCAGAATCGCGGGGCGAGTTGGTCGATCGGGGCGTTTTGAATGCACTGGAGTCGACTTGCCTCCACAACCTCGGGCGTATGAAGCGCCCAGGCAAACCTGGCGCTTTCTGGGCTGAACGTTGGAGAAACGAGTGCGGTCTGCGCCGCTCAGGCGTTCAGTAACTTGTCGCCCCGGCGGTAGCGTGGCAGATTGGTGCGGCGACGTGTCAGCCCTTCGCCGCTGATTTGTGCGTTGGTCGACTGTGCTGGTTGCGTCCGGATGGCGAAATAGCGCGCCGCCAGTCCGGCGAAAATCCAGAAATTCGCCATCAGATTTCCATCGGCAAATCGGCTACCGTAGAAATTCACCATCGCCACTGCCATGGTGCCTAGCCAAAGCCCGATGCCCAAGACTTTGGATTCGGTACGTTCATCGATTTTCTCGATCTTTCTGCCGAGGCTGAATAATCCCGCTAAAAGGCCCAGCAATGCCAGCGGCATCAACGGGCCGTTTTCGGCAGTCGACAGCACGAAATAGTTGTGCGCATCCATGTGCGCATGCTCGGGCGAATATTCTCCAATGTATTTCGAAAAATGGTCGAGGCCGACTCCCAACGGGTGGTCCGCCAACATTTGCGCAGCGCCTTGCCATATGACGAAACGACTCTCCGTGCTCGGATCGAGTTCCTGATTCAGAGGTTTGTTCACGATGCCCGGCATCGACCCGGATCCCTGAACGGTCATGTCGATCCTGGCTATGACCGAGTCCGGTAACCAGGCGTGATAATTCAGCAATGCAATGACGATCAGCAAGCCGAGCAACAGGTTGCGGCGCATCGTCAGGATTAAGGCGAGAACCGCAAAAATTCCATAGGACTGCCTCGAGTAGGTAAAAAAATTCACGAAAACTCCGAACGCGAGACATCCCAAGGCGATCCATCGAACCAGCCGGCTGTCGCGATAGAAGAATGCAGTCACGCCCATCAGTGTCATGTAGATCACGTAGAAGGCCGCTGAACGGTTGGCATCGGTGGAATTCCAACTGAACGGAGCGGCGACACGGCGAGATTCGTTGTAGTTGAAACCATAATCCATGGCCTGCCGCAATCCAAGGTAGGTGTCGAAAAAAGCCACGAACAAAATCACAAAAATAAGAAACTTCAGTGCCTTGATGTCGCGTATCCCATGGTAAGCGATGAAAAAAAGCAGCATGTAAAGGGTAACGTTCTTATATGCCTGCAAATCAGCCAAAAATGTTGAACCATCGTAGAACTGTCCAATGAGCAAACCCCAGGCAAGCACACTGAAATAAAACAGGAAGTTCCCTTTCAATGGTGTTTTGATAGCACCTTCGCGATGATTGCGAAAAACTAAAAATAGCAGCGTTAGAAACAGCAGATTCGTAATATTGAGGCCAGGCACCTGTATATCAGGGATGCGGCTCTGATTCGGGATGTAAAAAATCGTGAACGCGAGAAGATACAGGACCGATTTGGGTGTCACTGAATGATTTTCATCGACGATCATGGTTTTCATGAATGTGACCCGAAATGGTTTCACGCCGCTTGTGCTGCCTGCTGCCGAAGGTGCAAGGGCGCGGGTTGATCGACAAAGCGACGCGCCCAGGTTTCGTAAGTCAGGATCAGCCAGAGCTGCTCGCTGTGATCGTGGCTGGAGGACAGATGCTCGCTGATCAGGCGCTTGATCCCCACGAGGTCGAAAATGCCGCGTTCGACGAAGGCGCGTGATGTCAGGGTATCTTGCATGCGCTCGCGCAGTTCGTGGCGCAACCATTGTGCGATGGGGATGGCGAAGCCCTGCTTGGGCTTGTTCAGCACTTCGGCTGGCAGCAGTTGCGTGGCCACCTGGCGGAAAAGGTGTTTGCCGCGCCCTTCACGCAATTTGAGGTCGAACGGCAGGCGTGCGACGAATGCGAGGAGCCTGTGGTCGAGCAGCGGGGCGCGAGCCTCGAGAGAGTGCGCCATGGTCATGCGATCGACCTTGACCAGGATGTCGTCGCACAAATAGGTGGCCATGTCGCCTGCGAGGACGCTCTCCATCGGGTCGGCGATACCGGCTTGCGTGAAGTGCCCGCGAATGCTGGCATAGGGATCGGCACGGCGGAATTCGGGTGCGAGGATGCCGTCGAGGTCGGTGCGCGTGGCCAGCGCCACGCCCGCGAGGTAATCGTCAGGGAAAGGCTGCCCCAGGCGCGCCGCGATGCGGCCCAGTCTTGTGCCGCGTCCGCCTGGTGCGACGGCGGCCGCGGCGCGTGCCACGGGCGCCGCCAGGCCAGCGGTATGGCGGCGCAGCGCTCGCAGCTTCTGGTACTTGGCGTAGCGCTCGTAGCCGGCAAACAGCTCGTCGCCACCGTCGCCGGACAGCACCATCTTGACTTGCGACGCGGCGAGCTTGGCGACGAGGTAGGTGGGGATGGCGGAAGAATCGCCGAAGGGCTCGTCGAAATACCACACGAGATCGTCGAGTGCGGCAACGGCGTCGGCCTCGACGACGAGTTCGGTGTGCTCGGCGCCAATGTGCCGGGCCACGGAGCGGGCTGCCGGAAGTTCGTTGAAGCGCTCTTCGCGAAACCCGATGGAGAACGTCCTGACGGGCTGGCCCATATTGCGTGCCATTAGTGCGGCGACCACGCTGGAATCGAGGCCACCGCTCAGAAACGCCCCGAAGGGCACATCGCTGACGAGGCGCACGCGCACTGCGTCTTCGAGTTGCTCCAGCAAGCGACGCTTCAGGGTCGGTTCGTCATCGGTCCACTTCGGCCCGAACACCGGTTGCCAATAGCGGCGCAAGCTGACTTGACCCTGCTGCGCGACCAGGACATGTGCGGGGGGAAGCTTGTGGACGCCCTCGTAAATGCTGGCGGGCGCGGGCACATAGCCCAGCGCGAAGTAGTCGTGAGTCGCTTGGGACGAGATCCGGGCGCGAAAGCCGGGGACCACAGCCAGGCATTTGAGCTCGGAGCCAAAGGCCAGCGTGCCGTCGCTCAGGGTGGTGTAGTACAGCGGCTTCTTGCCCAGGCGGTCGCGCGCCAGCACGAGTTTGTTTTGCGTCAGGTCGAGGATGGCTACGCCGAACATGCCGCGCAGGCGCTCGAACACGGCCTCGCCCCATTGCTCGTAGCCATGCACGATGCACTCGGTGTCGGTCTGGGTGGTGAAGACGTGACCGACGTCTTGAAGCTGCTGACGCAGTTCGCGAAAGTTGTAGATCTCACCGTTGAACACGATCCAGACGGTGCGGTCTTCGTTCGCAATCGGTTGATGGCCGGACGAGAGGTCGATGATGCTCAGGCGCTGCATGCCGATATGGCCGATCGGGTGGCGAAACACGCCCCGGTCGTCCGGCCCGCGATGCACGATGCGCTGGCACATGGCGTCGATCACGGCGGGATCGGCGTCCAGGCAGCCACCCAGTCCGTACAGTCCGGCTATTCCGCACATGGTTTCCGGCTCGGTCCGTGGTCAGGCCGCCACAGCCCGCGGCGCGGCTTGCGGCTGCGACACCGAAGCCGTGGTCGAGCCTGTGGCGATGGGGTCGATGTACTCGCGATGCCACAACTCCAGCATGGCCAGCATGTGAAGATCGGCGGCGTGATCCCACGCGCCGCTTTGGTGGCGCTCGATCAAGCCGCGAATGAAGTCGGGGTTGAAGTAACCGCGGGCAGACGCGCTGTCGGAAAGCACGATGTCCGTGAGTAGCTTCGCATAGCGTCCGCCGCGCCGCAGCCAGACGCTGGTCGGCAGGCCGAATCCTTGCTTTTTCTTCTTGCGGATCGCTTTCGGCAGGATGTCGTTCATCGCGAGCTTGAACAGATGGCGCTTGTCCAGGCCGCGTACCTTGTCCGAAGCTGGCAGGCGGCCGGTGAAATCGACCAGGCGGCGGTCCAGGTAGGGGAAGGACACCTCCATGCCGGCCATCTTGGCGGCGCGCGTCACTTTGACCACATCGTTGTCGGCGATGGTCATTTTCAGATCGAGATACATCAGCCGATGCAGCTCGGTATGCGCTTGAGCGTCGGCGTAGATGCCGCGCTGCACGTCCAGCGCGTCGTCGGCGCGAACGGCAGCGCGGAACGCGGGGCTGAGCATCGCTTCGAAATGTTTGGAGGCGAAGGCATCGTCGCTGTAGAAGCGGTCGGGGTTGGGTAGCGTGGCACGGTGAACGAAATTCTTGATGCGGTTGGCGAAGCGTGAGTCCACGCCCCGGAGCGCGCCAGCGACGGATCGACCCAGTGCACGCACGAATGAAGGGGCCCTGTGGAAGCGATGGAAGATCTGGTCCTTGCGATAGCGCTCGTTGCCGCCGAAGATCTCGTCGCCACCGTCGCCGGCGACCATCAGCGTGACGCCGTGTCGCGCGGCCAGCGTGGTGCAGTAGAAGGTGGGAATGGCGGAGGAGTTGCCAAAGGGCTCGTCGTACGCGCGCACCAGGTTGGACATGGCGGCGACGGCGTCGTCTTCGCTCACGCGATACTCGTGCGCCTTCAAGCCGAAATGCTGACTGGCGATGCGCGAGTAAGGCAACTCGTCATAGCCCTCTTCCTGGAAGCCGATGGAAAAGCTGTTCACTGGGGCGTCGTGCGCTTGCGACAGAATGCCCGAGATGCTGGAGCTGTCGGTCCCGCCGCTGAGAAACGTGCCCCAGCCCTGCGCGTCGGCGCAGCGGTAATCGCGCACGACATGCAGAATGGTTTCGCGCAACCGCTCGATGCGTTGCGCCTGCGGTGCCGTCATGTCTTCCGGATAGCGAGCATCCCATTGGCGGTGCAGTCGAACCCGCGCACCATTCCATTCCAGGCAGGTTCCAGCAGGCAGCTTGGCCGCGCCTTCGATCACGGTCAAAGGCGCAGGCACATAGCTGAAGTTCAAATATTGGTACACCGCCTGCAACGAGACGCGGGGAGGCAGCAGACCGGAGCGCAGGATGAGTCGCAGGTCGCTGGCGATGAGCAGGCCGGCGCCGACCTGCGCATGAAACACCGGGCAGGTGCGGAAGGCATCGGTGCAAGCCAGTGCGCGCTTGCCGTCGATCGACCAGAGTACATAGCAGTAGCGACCGTTGAGATGCGGGTGCGCGAAACGGCCATCGCGTACCCAGGCGGCGATGACCGCGTCGCGCGGGTCGACCGTCGCGGCTCGCGCGCTGCCACGTGAGGGTTCCAAAGCGAGCCCCAATCCCCCAGCCGAGCCATGACCCATGACGCGGGTGTCACCGCGCATCCAGACATGCACATGGGGCGCCGGCATGGCATGTCGCACGGGGGTGGCGTTGGCGGCAGGTGGCCAGAGCGATTCATCGGACAAATCGGCCATTCCGGCAGGTGGCCGCTCGGGGCCGATGAGAACCAGGAAATCGCCGAGGAGGGCAGACATGGACGGATGTGGTGAACGTGAATGACGGGTTCAGGGACGAGGCGCGCCCCGCAAGGCTGCTGCCTCCTCGTAGAGGGTTGCAAACGCGGCCACCATGGCCGGCAGGCTGAAGCGACGCAGCGCCTTGTCGCGTGCCGCACGTCCCAGGTCGACGGCTTGCTCGGGGTTGTCGATGAGGCGTTGGAGGCAGTCGGCCAGTGCGGCGTCGTCGCCGACTTGAAACAGCAAGCCCGTGCGCTCATGCTCGACCAATTCGACATTTCCCCCGGTACGCGATGCAATCACTGGACGTGCGCACATCATGCCCTCGAGGATGACGTTTGACAGCCCCTCAACCAGGGAGGGCAGAACCACCAGATTGGCGGCCGACATCAGTGCCGCGGCGTCATCGCGCTGGCCCAGGAAGTGCACGTGCTCGCCCAGCCCCAGCAGCGCGGCTTGTTGCTCAAGCGCCGGTCGCAGTGGGCCATCGCCGGCGAGGATCAGTCGCGCGTGGCGGCTCCGCAGTCGAGCCATGGCGCGCATCAGCGTGGCGACGTCTTTTTGTTCGACAAGGCGACCGACGAACAGGATCAAGGGCGCGCTTGGCTCGATGCCAAGCTGAATGCGCAGGGTGGCGCCGGACTCGGGCGCGAGCTTGGGCACCGTCACGCCGTTGTAGATCACCCGGATGAGCCCGGGCGGCAACTGCATGCGGCGCCGCGCGCTTTGCGCGCCTGCCTCGGAGTTGGCCACGACCTGCCATGACCGGCGCATCACCCATTGCTTGATGTGACGGTGCAGCGGGCGCTCCCAGTCGTGGGTGTTGCGGATGGAACTCAGCAGCACGGGCTTGTGCCGTGCGGGGAGCAGGGCGTGGACCACGGCGCCCCACAGTTCGCCGGTGAGGGCGAAGCAATGCATCACGTCGAACGCGCCTGCGGCCACGGTCTGGCGCAGACGGCGGACGAACCCCGGATCGATGCGCGCATGTTTGGCAACCAGAAGAACGGGCACGCCGGCCTGCTCGAGCTGATCGACAAAAAACGAGCGATTGCGGAAGTAGGCGACCGTGGGTTCGAAGCGCGAACGGTCGAGCCCCAACGTCATCTGCACGATCTGACGCTGAGTCCCGCCGACCTCCATTTCATCGGTGACGATGAGCACACGGATTCTGCGCGGCTGCTCGCCCGAATCCCCTGGGGCGTGCGCTTGCGGACGATTGGGGATCCTTTTATCCATGACCGACGGGGGCGGGAACCTTGCCTGGCATGCCGACTGCGGCGATGGCGGCATGCAGTTTGGCGGCCTCGGCGGCGATGGAGAATTCGGTCACGACCTTGTGTCGCCCCTCCAGGACGCGGGCTTGAACTTCAGCCGTGTGGCGGAGTTGATGTTCGATGCAGTGAGCCAGATCGGCCGCATCGCCGGGTTCGGCCAGCAGGCCGCAGATCCTGTCGGTCACCAGTTCGGGAATGCCCGAGACGCGAGTGGACACGACGGGCGTGCCGCAGGCCATGGCCTCCATCAGCGCCACGGGTATGCCGTCACGGTCACCCTGGGGCGTGATCACGCAGGGGAGCGCGAACACCGCTGCTCGGCTTAGCAAGGCGCGCACGTCCTCCTGCTTGTGCGCCCCGAGGAGTTGCACCTTGTGCTGCAATCCAGCCCTGGCGATTTGCCGCGCGAGCGATTCGCGCAGCGGGCCTTCGCCAATGATGCAGCAGGTGAACTCCACGCCGCGTGCCATCATCAGGCCGCAAGCATCGATCAGATGCTCGAAACCTTTGATCGGATCCAGCCGGCCGACGGCCAGGATCAGCCCAGGCTGTCGGTCCTGGGGCGTAAAGGCATAGTCCTGGGTGGAGACCCCGCAATGAATCACGCGCATACGGTCGAGCAGGGCACGCGAGACGCGGTCGGCAAGAAACGTACGGTTGTACTGGGAGATGGTCACGCTGAACTTGGCGCGCGCCAGTTTGGATGCCAGTAGCTGGTCTTCCAGGAATATGTCGTGCGCATGGGCGGTGAAGCTGAAGGGAAGCCGCAACCGGCCCGCGGCGAACATGGCTGCCGTCGAGGGGTAGGTTGCCCAGTGGGCGTGCAGGTGGTCGGGCTGCAAGCGACGCACGGGGCGCAGCATCGCCAGGGTGCGCCACCAGGTCACCAGGGTCTTGAGCAAGGCCTGCGGCTGCCGTCGTAAGCCGAGCGCGATTTGCACCAGTTCGGTGAAGGAGCGCAGGGGGTGGCGCAGGAGTTCGGCTGCCGCCAGCAGCAGGGCGCGCGCCTTGCCGGGTGGGTAGATCACCCGATCCAGCAGCTTCTCGGCGTCGGACTGCATCATGGCCTCACGGGGTGGCTTGAGCGAGACGATGCGCACATCCGTGCCGAGATCGATCAAGGCACGGATTTCACGCACGATGAACGTCTCCGACCAGCATGGAAACAGGGAAACGAAGTACACCACCCGCATCGCCGTGCTCGCTTTCTTATTTCGGGAATCAAGCCCTTGGGCGTTCGGGCGAGGTTGCCGGGCTGGCGCGCCAGAGGTGGGTATTGCGGTTGGTGAGAAATTCGAAAAAGCCGAGCATGGCGTAGCCGTTGAGGGCGATGAAGATTGCCGCCAATTTCACCAGGCCGACGTTGCGGCACGCCGGCACCAGTGCGCCGAGCGCCGGCAGCGCATAGAACGCCAGCTGCAAGGCCAGCAGCACGGCATAAAACGTGGAATGCAAGGCGAGCGCGACATTGCTCAGCAGGGCTAACAGCATGGCCCATGGCGCCAGCAGTCGCAGCAGCTTGTGGGACACGAAATGGATGAAGATGGGGTTGCGCCAGGGCAGCAGCAGTTGTGGATAGAGGCTCAGCAACTGGAAATTGCCGGCCAGGGTGCGCACCTTGCGGCGGCGTTCCTGCCGGGCCTCGGTCGAGGGGGTGTCATAGGCCAGGGCGCGGCTTTCGAACACCACACGCCTGCCCTGCATGGCCGTCAGCATGGGGATGGCCACGTCGTCGAGAATCGTGCCGGGTGGTATGGGCCGGAAACAGCTTGTGCGCAGCGCGTACAGCGCCCCGGTGGCGCCGGGCACGGAGTGGATGGCCGCTTGGCTGCGGCGGATGCATTTTTCATAGCGCCAATACGCGCTGACGCCGCTGGCGAAGGCGTTGGTATCGTCGGCGACGAAGACCAATTCGCCGCTGACGGCGCCGACCTGCGGATCGGCGAGATTGGACGCCAGATAACGTACCGCTTCGGGGCTGAGCCGCTGACGCGCGTCGGTCAGTACCAGAACCTCCTCATCGCAACTGGCGATGGCGTCGTTCAGGCATGCGGCCTTGCCGCGTGTCAGTGGGAACGCGAGCAGGCCGACACGCGATGAGACAAAACCGCGCACGACATCGTCCATGCCATCGGTCGAGCCGTCGGAGACGATGAGCACCCGCAACCGGTCTGGCGGGTAATCCTGCGCCAGACAGGTTTCGATCTTGGCCTGAATGCCTGCCACCTCATTGCGGGCCACGACGATCATCACCACCCTCGGCTGGTAGTGCAGCGATGCCGCCACAGGCCATGGCGCCAGGCGCGCCCACAACGCCGCAAGGGCCGGGTAGCCGAAGTAGGTGTAGAGCAGCAACGCGATGCAGCCCCAGAACAGCCATGCCGCCATTTCAGCGTCCGCCCGAGGCCAGACGCAGCAGGCCGCGTCGCACGCGTTCGTAATTGGTCTTGCCGAGCAGCCGCTTGCTGGACGTCAGGGCGCCATAGCGCAACCGCTGGCGCAGCAGTTCCAGGCTGTCCTGTGTGAGCCATTTTGAAAATTGCACCGGTGTCGTGCTTCGCAACACCGCCAGACGGGGAATGTCATCGAACCGCAAGTCCCGCCACAGGGCGACACGCGACGAGCAGATGGCCTTGTAGCCCAGGCGCCTGGTGGTGAGGTGCATGCCGGCCGGCATGCGTCCGCCGGGTGGTGCGAACAGCTCTACCGGGCAGCCGAGCTTGTCTTCCAGCATGGCTTTGGAAGTGTGCAATTCCTGCTCGACCTCGGCTGGGGTGAGTTCGTCCAGGTAACGATGGCTGTGTGCGTGCGACTGGATCGACATGCCCGCCGCAGTCATGTCGCGCAAGGCCTGCCAGCTCAGATGCCCAGCCTTGCCGACGGTTTGTGTATTGACGAAAAAGTCGCCCGAGCCACCGGCGTCGTGCAAGGCCTGCGCTGCCCATGCATTGCTGACGTCGCCGTCGTCGAAGGTGAACGCGACCGCGGACGCTTGCGGGGACAGCAGCAGCGACCGCACGCTGCGGGGTCGCTGCCCGGCGTCACGGACGAGCTGAAGCTGCTCCAGAAACCGGACCGGGCCGACGGCGTAGTGCGCATCGGCTTGTGAGAAGCCATCGCCTGCATCGGATACTGCGTGATACATCAAGACCGTGGTTGGATGGGGTTTGATCATCGCAGTCAGGTCGGCAGAAGTTCAGAGCAAGCTGGTGAATCTGCCGATTTTTCGCAGTTGGGATCAACATCCTATTCGTTGGCGTGTGGCTTGGAACCCTTGATTCATGGGGTTGGCGAGGCCACCCGGGCATGCGGGGCGAGCACGAGCGAACGAGCAGGAATGTGGCGTGAGGCGTGTTGGAGAGCAGTCATTCGGCAGAAGCTGCCGCAAAAGCCGGCTTGGTGTTGACCCAGCAGACCTCAATCTCTGTAAGGGTCGTCGCTCCAAGTCGCGAACTTTTGTGGCTGACTCTGAACTACGGGATGTAGGCAAGGCGTCTCTTCACCGGCGCGCTGCCAGACCAGCCCTCACCAACCCATAGCGAGCATACGCATGCTCGCCCGACGCGTCACCATGGACCGCGATGAAGACCGAAAGCCAGTCGACCCTTCAAACCACGCCGCGATCATTGAGGTTATTACTCGCCGCCACCATTTTTTACATCCCGAATCAGTCCCATTTTCCAGACTTTTCCGTGGTGGGATTGAACATCACCAACCTGCTGTTCGTCGCCATCCTGCTGCTCGTGCTGCGGCACAGAGATGAGGCCAGGGCGCTGGATCCGGCGCCCTTGAAAAAACAGTTCCTATTTTTTTTTCTGATGATGGTCTGGGGCTTCCTCGTCGGCCAGGTGGGCGGCGGCGCCTCGACGACCCTGGCCGACCTCGAAGTGCTCAAGAACTGCATCACTTACATGCTGTTCTTTTTCCTGGCTTACTACGCCGTGCAGGACGCCAGGACCATCCGCTTCCTGTTCTTCGTCATACTGTTCACGGCATTTTTCGACATCTACCTCGGCCTGCGCCAGGCGCTTGACTACGGCTTCAACTTCAACGCCGCGCGCCGCGTCGCCGCGCCGTTCAGCTGGAACACGTCCGACGCCAACCGCTCCTCGGCTTACTTCACCATCTATCTCTGCCTGCTGGGCGTCACCGCCTTCTACTGGCGCTCCAGCCGCACGGTGCGCTGGCTGGCGCTGGGCGTGGCCGCCTTCGGCATCTTCGTCAACTTCTTCACCTATTCCCGGCAGTCCTACGGCATTCTGGCGCTGCTGGCCCTGATCCTGGCGTTGCGCCGCAACGTCGTGTTCGCCTTGGTTGTCGCCATCGCGCTGTTCAACTACAGCTTGTGGATGCCGGCCGGCGCCGTCAAGCGCATCGACATGACCATCAGCACCCAAAGCGCCATGCCAGGGACGGTGGGCGGCACCTCGCTCAAGCAGCAACTCGCGACCAACAGTGACCAGCGCTTCCTCATCTGGTCCGGAGCGGCCAAGCTCATCGAGCACGCTCCCTGGGGCATCGGACTGAACCATTTCACGCGCGACATCGGCCAGGTCGCACCCGCCGCGGCCGACCAGGATGCCAACTGCTACTACGTGCTCAGCGCCACGGAGGACAGCTTGCTTGCGCCCGTGGCCATGCTCATCCTGCTGTATGGACTGTACCGACTGGGGCGCTCGGTGGAAAGGCTGGATGACACGCAGGAGTCCAAGGTCTATGGCATCAGCCTGTGGTTGGCCGTGCTCGCCATCGTGCTGGTGAACATCTACGGCAGCCGCTTCGTCGACGGCAATCTCATGACCAATTTCTGGATCTTCGCCGGCCTTGCGGCGCGGCATCGGACCCTGGCACTGCAGGCGCAGGCACGCCTGCCGCAAGCGGTGCAAACCCTGCGCGGCAACCGGCGCCCACAGGGCCGGGCCGTGCTTGCGCCAGGTCGTGCGGCTGTGCGGCAGCAGCCGCTGTGATGCCGGTCGCCGCGCCGCTCACCGCTGTTCCACGCACAAGGTGGTGCTTCCCGCCTGGGTGAGGTTGTTGACGGTGGCCTGGCGGCCTTTGAACCACACTTGCAAGTCGCCGTTCTTGTAGCGCGCGCCGTCGGCGGCGACGGTCTGTTCGAGTTTGACGGTGCCGAGCGCGGTGGACAGATTGACGCTGACATCGCCGAACGTCGCGACGAACGAGGTGCCGTCGTTGCAGACGTAGCGCACGGCGTTGGCCGGTAGCGGGCCTGACTGCGGCGAGAACACCGGCGCGGCCGGGGCCTGGGTTGCGCTGCCCTGGCTGGGTGGGTTGGAGGCTGGAGATGCAGGCGGATAGACGAGGCCGGGCGCTGGCTGGCTGGCTGGTGCCGAAGCTGCCGGATAGGTGGCGGAATAGGCCGATGACGCCGCCGGCGCCGAGGGCGCCGACGCGGGTGCCAGCGGCTGCACGGCAATGCCGGGCGTGGGCTGCAGTGGCTGAACCTGCGCGGCGGGTGGCTGCATGCTGGCCGTGGGTGGCGGGCTGTAGGTGTTGCGCGGTGTTGGCGGAGTGTTGGCGGGAGGCGACATGGGCAGTTGCACCACCGGCGCCGGACCGTTGAGCGACACCGCGGTTTCGCAGCCGGCGAGCAGCAGCGTCGCCACGCCGGCTGCGAGCAGAGAACCGGTGCGGAGTCGCCACCCCGCCTTCGGGTGCGACGGGTTCTGCGGGCGGATGAAATGCGGATGCTGGCGGGGGGGCATCGGGTGTTCTCCTGCGGTGGACGCGCACACGGCGCGAAGACTCATCTCGATTACACCAGATCGGCCGGATGGGGATGTGACGGGCGGTGAATGGCGCACGGCGCCGCGGCCCCTCGCCGCCGTGCTACGGCCGCACACCGCGCGGCAGCAGCACCCACATGCGTCCGGGCGACTGCTGGCGACCGGCGGCGTCACCGGCGGCGTCACCGGTGCCGAAAAACAGGTCAGCCCGCAGCGGACCCGTGATGGCGCTGCCCACGTCCTGCGCGAAGACCAGATGCGCGAAGGGCTGGCCAGCCACGGTGGTGGCGAGCCACAGCGGCGTGCCCAGGGTCAGCAGGCGCTTGTCCACGGCCACGCTGCGCAGCGCGGTGAGGGGCACGCCCAGGGCGCCTGTGGGACCGCCTCGGGTGGGGGCTGCAGCGCTAGTGGCTGAGTTGTGCGGTGCCCAATGTGCCGGCATGGGATCGGCGGGGGATTGTGAACCCAGCAGCGTGGCGTGGAAGAACACCACGCGCGGGTTGGCGTCGAGCATTTGCGGCACGCGCGCCGGGTGCATTTGCGCCCAGGCGCGGATGATCTGCATGGTGACGGTGCCGCGCAGCTCGCCCTGATCCAACAGCCAGCGGCCCACCGATTTGTAAGGCCAGCCGTTGTCGCCGGCGTAGCTCAGGCGCAGCATGCGCCCATCCGGCAGATCGACCAGGCCCGAGCCTTGCACCTGGAGGAACAGCGCGTCCACCGGACTTTCCAGCCAGGCCACCACCTTGCGGCCGAGCACAGCCCGGGCCTGCGGGTCCGCGTTGATCTGCGCGCGGCTCCAGTACGGCAGCACCTCCTGGCGTCCATCCGTCCATGCCAGCCGGCCACGGGTGACGCCATCGGCCGCGTCGGGCCGGGGAACCAGGTCAGCCGGCAGGCCGTAGATGGGCACGACATAAGGCCAGCCCGGCGTGAGCGAGCCTTTGAGCACCGGCTCGTAATAGCCGGTGACCAGTCCGCTGTCCTGTCCGGCCGGACCCTGCGCCTCCCAGGGCTGGAACCACTGCTCGAAAAAGCGGCGCTGCGCTGTCGTGTCGCCGGCGGGAACCTGCGCCGAGGCGGCACAGGCCGCCGCCAGTTGCGGCACCGGAGCGCGGCAATCGCGCTGCCAGGCGGTCCAGACATCGGTGAAGTCGTCCGCCTGCCAGCCCGGCAGCTCGCCGAAGCTGGCGGCTTGCAGCCGCAGGCCGGGGCCGGTGAGCGGGGCAGCGGCACTCGGCGACAGGGCCGCTGGCGGCACGGGAATGACAGGAACCTGCGACATCGGGGTAACGGGCGCGACCGCCGGTGGCGAGGCGCAGCTCGCCAGCAGCGCGGCCGTGAGCGCAGGCCATGCCAAGCGGGCGAGCGCCCGGCCGAGACGGGCGAAGGCGCAGTGCATGGGGGCGCGGCAGGGGTCGGCGGCAAACCCGCGCATCACACGGTCTCGGAGCGGACGCTGGGTGTTGCGCGCGGCGGCCAGACAAAAGACAGCGGACGATGCCGCAATCGCCGGCGCAACGCCGTGTTCACCAGGCGACGACCCTGCGCACCGATGCTGCGCGAGCGCAGCGCCAGGCGGAAAGCGAGGTAGAAACTGGTCACCACATTGAGCACGCCGTTGGCCGCGACACCCGCCACCGACCACCAGAACCAGCCGTGGTGCAGCACGTCCAAGCCCAGCGTGGCGATGGATGCGCCCATGAGCCCGGCAGACAGGGTGACGTGCCGCACCTGCAGGTCAATGCCGAAGCCGGCGAGCAGCGTCGGCACCAGGCCCAGGAGAAAGCCGAGTGCGACGTTGCCGGCGACGACGCTGATGTTGCGGCGCCACCACCCTGCCCAGCGCGATGCCCGCTCCGGCCCGAGCACGGCACGGATCCGCGGGTTCCAGTGAATGGCGCTGTCGAGCCGGTGCAGCACGAAGGCGTTTTCGGCCCAACCGGCCATGATGCTGGAGGCAAACAGCAACACACCGGTGAACACGGCGAACAGCGGCGTTGGCCCGAGCAGGGAAAGCGAGCGGATCTCATGCTCGGCCTGCACCGGGTCCAGCAACGGCTGTCCGCTGAACCAGGCCATGCCGAGGCCGAGCACCATGGCCGTGGGGAACACCAGCGCGACGTTGCCAAGAATGCCCGCCGCCTGCGAGCGGATGAGGGCAGCGACCTCACCGACGAAACCTTCCACCGCGTCGCTGTCGGACAGATCGGCGAGCTTGTCGGCCATGGCGGGCGCGGTCATGGCCGGCTGCTTGGTCGCGATGGTCCAGTGCAGCAAGGCGACGAGGACGAAGCTTGTCGCGTAATTCAGGCCGACCCAGAAGCCGGCGGGAAAGAGCGGCAAATGCAGGCTGAGGATGCCGAGCTTGCACCAGGTGGTGAAGCCCATCACCAGACCGCCACCTGCCGAGGCCCACAGCATGCCGGCGTAGTCGCGGCCGTTGCGTGTGATGTACTGTTCGCCGGTTTCGGCATGGCGCTCGGCGATCTTGCGCGACAGCAACGAGAAGTTGCGCGCCAACAGGGCGCGAATGCTGCGGCGCTCGCGGCAGATATGCGCGAAATCGGCGAGCATGCGTGCGTGTTCGCGTTCCACATCGGGCCCGAGCAGACACGCCAGCAAGGTTTCCACCCGCGCGATGCGGCGGCCGAGTTGCCAGGCGTCGAACACGATGGCGACCGACACCCCATGGTCCTCCAGGTGCTCGGGCACGGTGCGCACGGCCTGGGCGCAGGCGTCCAGCAAGGTCCGGAAATAGGTCAGCGCCTGCAGCAGGGTGACCTTGTCGTGGGGCACCTCCTGGGCTTCGGGCGCGGCGAATGGGCCGATGCGCGTGGTCGCGCCGGCTCCGGCTTCGGCGGCAGCCAGCAACTGCGGTTGCAAGGCTTCCCAGGCGTTCGCCAACTGGCGAAACGGGGTGACGATGTCTTGCACGGCGTGGCTTGCGGCGCGCATGCGCCGGCGCAGTTGCGGCGCGAAGCCCGCGGCGCGAATCTGGCTGACGCTGTAGGTGATGGCCTCGACGATCTCGCCGCGCCAATGCTGGCCGATGTCGGGCAGCGCGGGAGCACCATGTGCGAGCGCCGGTGCGCGCGCGGATGGCGCTTCGCCGGCCTCGTCCAGGGTTGCGGCTTCGGCGATCAGGTCCACGGCGTCCAGGCCGGCGGGCTGCGTCTGCGGCTGCACGAACAGCGCGGTCAGTCGCTGCAGCAGGACATGAGGCAGGGCTTGCAGCCAGGCCGCGTCGCCCGGCGCGTTGAACATCAGGCCGAACAGCGCTGCCAGATCGTTGGTGTCGGGCGTCGCCGGCAGCAGCTTGACGCGCAGACGCTCGGCGAATTCGGACCAGAAAGCCGGGCGTGGGGTGAAGCCGAAATCGGCCAGCAAGGCGGTGGCGTCGTTGTGCAGCACGAACCGCTGCAGTACCGCGGAAACATCGGCCCGCGTGGCTGGGTCGGTGTCCAGCATGTCGAGCAGGGCCTGGACCCGCCAGACGGCGGCAGGTTGCGTCGCCAGTTGCTCGGCGGACAGCGATGGCAGCAGCAGGCGGGGCTGCGAGCCGTCGCGCACCCAGTCGAGCAGGGTGATGAGCCAGAGGTGACGCTCGGGACGGCTGGCGACAAGTTGCGACTGGACCTGACGCAGCAGAGCCCGGAGTTGGTCCTGGGCGCTGCGACCGGGGCTGGCTGCCATGCCGCGTTGCGAATTCAGTGCAAGGTCACGCCGGGTGGCATGAGGACGAATTCGGGGATCGGCGCGTCGAACCGGGCACCGTCCTCGGCGACACAGAAATAACTGCCACGCATGCTCCCGGTAGCGGTGTTCAGCCGCGTCCAGCTGGTGTACTCGAAGGTCTCGCCCGGCTTGAGCAGGGGCTGGTGGCCGACAACTCCCAGGCCCTGCACTTCATCCACATGGCCGGCACCGTCCATGATGATCCAGTGGCGGGCGATGAGCTGGGCGGCGACGCTGCCGGAGTTGCGGATGCTCACGCTGTAGCTGTAGGACCAGACGCCTTGTTTCGGGTCGGATTGGTCGGCCAGAAATTCGGGCTTCACCGTCACTGAAAATTGATAAGGATCCATGGTGGTGACGATTGTAGACAGCCGGGCTGTCGGCGAAATTCTGGGGCTTTTACAATCGGCGACGATGAAAACCTACCGTATTGCCCCCAGTATTCTCTCGGCGGATTTCGCCCGTCTGGGCGAAGAAGTGCGCAACGTCATAACCGCCGGCGCCGATTTCATCCACTTCGACGTGATGGATAACCATTATGTTCCCAACCTGACCATCGGCCCGCTGGTGGCCGAAGCCATCAAGCCCCATTGCAAGCGCGCCGACGGCACGCCGGTCACGCTCGACGTGCACCTCATGGTCGAGCCGGTGGATGCCTTGGCGCAGATGTTCGTCAAGGCGGGGGCCGACATCGTCTCGTTCCACCCGGAAGCCAGCAAGCATGTCGACCGCACCCTGCAGATGATCCGCGACGGCGGCGCCAAGGCCGGGCTGGTCTTCAACCCGGCCACGTCGCCGGATGTGCTCGACTACCTCATGGACAAGGTCGACCTCGTGCTGCTGATGAGCGTGAACCCCGGTTTCGGTGGCCAGAGTTTCATCGCCAGTTCGCTCGACAAAGCCCGCGTGGTGCGCGCCAAGCTCGACGCGTACCAGGCCAAGACGGGGCGCGAGGTGCTGCTCGAAATCGACGGCGGCATCAAACCCGAGAACATCGCCGCCGCCGCCGCGGCGGGAGTGGACACCTTCGTAGCCGGCAGCGCCATTTTCGGCAAGCCCGACTACAAGGCGGTGATCGACGCCATGCGCGTCAACCTGGCGGCGGTGACGGCATGAGCAGCGCTGTCGACATGGCCGGTGTTTCGGTGCATGGCGTGGCCATCCGCGCCGCCATCGTTGACCTCGACGGCACCCAGGTCGACACCCTGGGCGACTTCCATGCCACGCTCAACCGCATGCTGCCCGAGTTCGATCTGCCCGAAGTCACGCGAGAGCAGGTGGAAGTGCGCATCGGCAAGGGATCGGAATACCTGGTCGCGCAAAACCTGCGCATTTTCCTGAGTGACGCGCAGGCTGACGTTATCTACCCGCAGGCCATCGAGCGCTACCAGCACCATTACGCCGAGGTCAACGGCACGCAATCCAACACCTTCCCCGGCATTGCCGAAGGCCTGCAGCGCCTGGCCGACGCCGGCCTGGTGCTGGCGTGCATCACCAACAAGCCGACCCACTACGCGCGCGAGCTGCTGCGCATCAAGGGGCTGCTGCACTTTTTCGTTGCCGTGAATGGCGGCGACGCCTTCCCGCGGAAAAAGCCCGACCCCATGCCGCTGGTCGAAACCTGCAGGCAGATCGGCATCGCACCCGCCCACACGCTGATGGTGGGTGACTCGCAGAACGATGCCATCGCTGCAGCCGGCGCCGGCTGCCCCGTGGTGCTGGCCACTTACGGCTACAACCACGGCGAACCCATCCGCGCCACCCCCGCCGCGGCCTATTTCGACCGGCTCGACCAGTTGCCGTTGCAGTTGCCGGCCTGATGGCCTGGTGCGCCCGCGCGCTGCTCAGAATGACAGGGCGTAATCGATGCTCAACGGAGCATGGTCGGAGAAGCGTTCGGCGGTGTAGATGGATTCGCTTCCGCGCTGCGCCAGCCGCGCCACGCCGGGCGTGGCCAGGTGGTAGTCGATGCGCCATCCCACGTTCTTGGCCCGCGCCTGGCCGCGGTTGCTCCACCAGGTGTATTGCTCGGGCAGCGGGTTGAGGACGCGGAACACATCGACCCAGCCCAGGTCGTCGAGCACATGGGTCATCCAGGCGCGTTCCTCGGGCAGAAAACCGCTGTTCTTGAGATTGCCTTTCCAGTTTTTCAGGTCGATTTCCTTGTGGGCGATGTTCACGTCGCCGCACAAAATGACTTCTCCCTGGGCGTGCAGCGCCTTCATGTGTTCCTCGAATTCGGCGAGGAAGCGATACTTCGCCCGCTGCCGCTCCTCAGAACTGGAGCCTGATGGGAAATAGACCGAGACCAGCGCCAGGCGCATGCCGCCCTGTAGGCGGTAACGCGCTTCCACATAGCGGCCCTCGGCGTCGAACTCGGCGCTGCCGAAGCCGATGCGCAGGTCATCGGGCGCATGCCGGAAATACAATCCGACGCCGCTATAGCCCGGCTTTTGCGCGTGGTGAAAGGCGCCCTGCAGCCCGCCGAGCGCGCGCAACTCGGGCGTCATGTCGGACTCCAGCGCTTTGAGCTCCTGCACGCACAGCCAGTCGGGGCAGGCCTGGCGCCGCAGCCAGGCGTCCACCCCCTTGCTGCTGGCGGAGCGGATGCCGTTGAGGTTGAGGGATGTGACGCGCAAGGGGCTCGGGTTCATGCGGACAATTGTAAAAAGCATGCTGCCCTAGACTCTGGTCGTGACGTTTCTGTGCACCATGGGCGTGCCGGTTGCGTTTGACCCGCATGGCGTGGCGCGCGCACCGTTCGGCAGCGCACACCATGCCCAGGCTTGATTGACAGATGAGGTGAGTCTTCGATGCGATTCCGCAGTGCCCTCTGGCTCCTCCTGGCCACAGCCATGTTGCCGACACCGGCCTGGGCGGAGATCTTCGTCTGCCGCACCCCCAGCGGTGTGATGGTCACGACCGACCATCTCAGCACCGACTGTCTGCGCTACGGCGGCAAGGAGCTCAACCCCGACGGCAGCGTGCGTCGCCTCATCCTCACACCGCAGCAGCAGGCCGAGCAGGACGCGCAAGCCCGCCAGCAACGCGAGGTGCAGCAGCAGCAACGCCGCAAACAGCGCGAGCAGCGGGCCTTGTTGACGCGCTTTCCCGACCGCGTCGCCTTTGACCAGTCCCAGCGCAACGACCTGCAAACGCCGCAGTCGCTCATCGTCTCGGCACGGCAGCGTCTGCAGCGTCTGGCCGACAGCCTCAAATCGCTGAAACAAGAAGCCTTGTTCTACCCGGATGGCAACTACCCGCGGGAGTTGCGCAACAAGTTCGAGGAAAACAAGCTGCTCACCCGGCAGGAGCTGAGCCTCATTGCCGGACAGGAGGGCGAAATGGCGCACATTCGTGCCCAGTACGCCGAGTTGCTGCCGCAGCTCAAGCCGCTGTGGTCGCGCCAGGCGTCGGATCAGGCGGAGAGTTCCAGCACGCCCTGATGCACCAAGCCGCTGTGCCCGACAGCGACATCAGCTCTGCACCAGCCGTTTCGACTTGGCGATGGACAGCAAGATGCCGGTCCCCAACATGAGCGTGACCAACGCGGTACCGCCGTAGCTGACGAATGGCAGCGGCACGCCGACCACCGGCAGGATTCCCGACACCATGCCCATGTTGACGAAGGCGTAGGTGAAGAAAATCATGGTGATGGACCCGGCCAGCAGACGCGAAAACAGCGTGGGCGCGGCGGCGGCGATCATCAGCCCGCGCACGATGAAGAACAGGTAGGCCAGCAGCAGCGCCACGTTGCCGGCCAGGCCCCATTCCTCGGCCAGCACGGCAAAGACGAAATCGGTGTGCGACTCGGGCACGAAGTTCAGGTGCGCCTGGGTGCCATGCAGATAGCCCTGGCCCCAGACTCCGCCCGAGCCGATGGCGATCATCGATTGCAGGATGTTGAACCCGGTGCCCAGCGGGTCCGCTTGCGGGTCGAGCAGCATGAGCACGCGCTGGCGCTGGTAGTCGTGCATGAAGTGCCACAGCACCGGCGCGGCGCCCGTTGCGCCAAGCGCCAACAGCGCCAGCACGCGCCATGACAGTCCGGCGAAAAAGATGACGAAAAATCCGGTAGACAGCACCAGCATGGCGGTGCCGAGGTCGGGCTGCTTCATGATGAGTCCGACGGGGATGGCGAGCAGCAGCCCGGCGAATGCATAGTCCCTCAAACGGATGAAGCCCTCGCGCTTCTGAAAGTACCACGCCAGCATCAGCGGCATGGCGATTTTCATGATTTCCGACGGCTGGATCACCACGCCGACGTTGAGCCAGCGCCGCGCGCCCTTGCGCACCAGGCCGAACATGGCGGTGGCGATCAGCAGTGTGACGCCGAAGGTGTAGAGCGGCACGGCAATCTGCATCAAGCGCTGGGGCGGAACCTGGGCGACGACGAACAGCACGACGAAGGCCACGGCCAGATTGCGCAACTGGTCGGCGAAGCTGATGTTCTGGCCCTGCAGCGCGGAAAACAACACGACGCAGCCGATGGCCACCAGTGTGAGCAGCCCGGTGAGCAAAGGACCGTCGAAACCTGTGATGTAAGGCCGCAGCCGGCGCCACAAGGGGGGACGATTGAAGACGGCGTTCATCGGGTCACTCCTCGCTGCAGGGCCATGGCCTGTCCGCGCTTGGGGCAGCGGGGCTTGGCTTGGCGCCCCCGAGCGGTTCGATGGTCCAGCGGACGGTGCTCACAGGCGTGTTCCCTCATCGGCATCGGGGTTGTCATGCCGCGCCCCGAAGCGCGTGAACAGGGGCCCAGGCTGGCAGCGTGGACGCGGATAGCGTCCGTCGCAGGGTGCGTCGAACGCGGTGTGTTGGGTGTGGGCGGCAGGGGATGCCGCTGACGGTGACGCGGATGACGCGGCCGCTGCGGGCCAGGGCTGGATCGCATCCTCCTGAGTCTGGGTCGAGGTCGGGGAGGCGGGAGCGCGAGCCGGCTTCGGCCCCGGGCGACCAGTCACGCCTGGCGATGGTTTTGCAGCCCGTGCCGCCGGCATGCCAGTGACGCCAGCGCTCGCGCCCGCCGCGGCAGAGGCCGCTGCTGTCGACCCCTGGGGTTTGGCGCCAGGCACCGCGGGAACGCCGTTCTTGCCACCGGCAAACTGGAACTGCACCGGCTTTGGCTTGGCGCCGGAAATCTGTTCGATCTCGGCCTCTGTGGGATACAGCCCCAGCAAGTGATAGTCCACCAGCTTGCGTGCGATGGGCGCTGCGGCTTCCGCCCCCCAGCCAGCGTGCTCCACGATCAGCGCCACGCACACCGTGGGGTTCTCCGCCGGGGCGTAGACGATGTAGAGCGCGTGGTCCAGCAGATGCCGCGACAGATCATTGGCGTTGTACTTCTGGTTCTGCGCCACGGTGAACACCTGCGCCGTACCGGTCTTGCCGGCGCTGGTGTACGGGGCATCCTTGAAGACGGCATAACCCGTACCGTCTTTTTCGGCGTTGACGCCCACCATGCCATCGTGCACCACTTGCCACATCGCATCCGGCGCGTTGATGCGCTCGGCCACCTCCACCGGAGTGTGCGCGAAGCGCCGCGTCTTCATGTCCTCCACCAGCTTCACCACGCGCGGCTTCAGGCGCGTGCCGTGATTGGCCATCGTCGCCAGGGCATTGGCCATCTGCATCGGGGTGAAACTGTTGTAGCCCTGGCCGATGCCCAGGCTGATGGTTTCCCCCGGGAACCAGCGCTGTTGCGCCGGCAATTTGTAGGCATGGCGCTTCCAGGCCTTCGACGGCAGGATGCCCCGGGCCTCATCGGGCAGGTCGACGCCGGTGTGCCGGCCAAAGCCGAACTTGCGGGTGTAGTCGTGCATGCCATCCACCCCCCAGTCGTTCGCCACCATGTAGAAATACACGTCGCACGACACCGCCAGGGCTTTATGCATGTCCACGCGGCCATGTCCGCCGGGCTTGTCGTCGCGAAAGCGGTGGTCGCCCAGCATGAAATAGCCAGGGTCGTTCAGCACATAGTTCGGCGTGCGGATGCCCAGGGTGAGCGCCCCCAACGCCAGATAGGGTTTGTAGGTGGAGCCCGGTGGAAACGTACCGCGCAGCACGCGGTTGAGCAGGGGTTTGCGCGGGTCGGTGTTGAGCGCGTTCCAACTCTCGGGGTCGATGCCTTCGACGAACAGATTGGGGTCGTAGGTGGGCATGGACACGAAGCTCAGCACTTCGCCGTTGCGCGGGTCCATCACCACGCAGGCGCCGGTGCGCTGACCGTACAGGTCTTCAGCCAGTTTCTGCAAGCGGATGTCGAGCGACAACACCAGCGTGCTCCCCGGCACCGCCGGGAAGCTGTGCAGCTTGCGCACCGGCTTGCCCACGGCGTTGACCTCGACTTCATCGAAGCCGGTCACGCCATGCAGTTGCTCCTCGTATTGCAACTCCACACCGGTCTTGCCGATGTGGTCGGTGCCCTGGTAGTTGGCCGCGTCGTCGCCCTCGGCAATCCGGGCCTGCTCGGCAGGACCGATGCGGCCGATGTAGCCGATGGCATGGCTGGCCAACGCCCCCAGCGGGTAGCTGCGGAACAGTCGCGCGCGCACATCCACGCCGGGAAAGCGAAAGCGCTGCGCGACGAAGCGAGCCACCTCGGTGTCGGTGAGCTTGTTGCGAATGGGCGTGGGCTCGAAACTGCGGCTCATGCCCAGCAGGTTGCGAAAGCGTCGCTCCTCGAACGCGGAAATGGGCAGGATGGCGCGCAGCGCGGCAATGGTGGCGTCGAGTCCGCGCGTTTTGCTCGGCGTGATTTCCAGGGTGTAGGCGGCGAAATTGTTGGCCAGCAAAATGCCGTTGCGGTCGAGAATGAGCCCGCGCGTGGGCACCAGCGGCACGATGGCAATGCGGTTGTCCTGCGCCTGCAGCGAGTACTGCCTGTGGCGGATCACCTGCAGCCACAGCCAGCGGCCGACGAGCAGGGCAAAGCTGAGCACTACCACCAGCGTGGCGATGAGTAGCCGGCGACGAAAGCGCGACAACTCGCGCTCGACGTTCTTCAGTTCAGCCATGGCGCATGGCTCGTGGGGCAAAACGCAAGCAACTCGCTGCACCCTCCAGGACGGGCAAGTCCAGATTCACTCGAGTTGGTGCCGCAAGTCGCACCGAAGTTCGTTTGCGTGGAGCCATGGCGATCGAGCAAGCGCATCAGCCCCCGGTTTTCTCACCGGCCGGGGAGTGCGCTGGGGAGCTGCTGGATGCGCTCATAGAGGCCTGTTCTGGTCGGTGTCCGGTGCGCGCCGCTGGGGCGCCAGCAGCAACCAGCTCACCGCCGGCCACAAGGCGGCCTGCAAGACCGGGGCGAGGAAAAATGCCCAGCCCGGAAACGAGGCACCGGCCATCATGCGCACGACGAACTGCAGCACCTGCGCCGCGACGAACAGCGGCAGCACCTGCAGGGCTTGCTGCGGCAGGGAAAACCATTGCAGGCGGCGGTGCAGCGCCACGGCAAAAAAGGCCAGCAAGGTGTAGGCCAAGGCGTGCTGACCCAGCAGCGCGCCTTGCTGCACATCCACCAGCAAGCCCAGGGCGAAGCCGGCGCCGATGCCGACGCGGCGCGGCTGGTGCACGGCCCAGAACACCAGAACCAGCGCCAGGCTGTCCGGCAGCCACGGCAGTCGGCCCAGCGGCAGGAAATCCACCAGCAAGGCGGCCAGCAAGCTGCCCCAGATGAACCAGGGCCGCACCGCCAGCAGCAGCACTTCACCGCGGCCGGTGCCGTCGGTGCTCGTGGTGCCGGATGGGCGTCTGAGGAACGGGCCGATCGACATGGACTCTGGCGCCAATCTCAGGGGCGCGCGGCGGCGCCGCGGCGGGTTTTGGCGGTTTCGGCCGCTGGCGCCAGCGCCAGCGGGGCCAGCGGTTTGAGCACCAGCACGTGACGGCCGCCGTTGACATGCGCCAGTGGCGCGCACAGCACGCGGGCGAAGGCAGCGTCGGGCCGGCGCTGCACGTCGATGACGCGCGCCACCGCCAAGCCTGCGGGGTAGATGCCGTCGAGCCCGCTGGTGACGAGGATGTCGCCCACGCGCACGGTGGTGTCGGCGGCCTGCCAGCGCAGCTCCAGTCCGCCCCGGGTGGCGTCGGCGTCCCCCGCCAGCACGCCGCGCTCGCCGTCGCGCGCGACTTCCACCGGCACATCGGAATCGCGGTCGGTCACGAGCGTGACCTGGGCGCCGAGCGGATCGACCTGCGTGACCTGGCCGAGCAGCCCGGTCTCATCCATCACCGGCGAGCCCAGCTCGATGCCTGCCAGGCTGCCGCGGTCGATGAACAGCTTGCGCGAGAACGGGTCGCTGGCCTGCGCCACGATCTCCGCCGCCGTGGTTCGCATCGGCACGTTGCGCTGCAATTTCAGCAGGGCCCGCAGACTGGCGTTTTCGGCCTGTAGCTGGCTGGCGAGTTCAGCTTTGAGTGCCAGTTGTACATTGGCCTTGCGTTGAGCCTGGGCATCGCGTTGTGCGGTCTGTAACGACTCGAAATGCACGGCCACCGCGCCCAGCGCCAGCACCGGCGCGCGCGCGACCTGAACCACGGGCTCGATGGCGGTGGAGATGACCTGGCGCAGCGGCGTGACGAGGTGCCAGCGCGCATCCATCGCCATCAGCAACAGCGACAGCGCAGCATAGAACGCCAGGCGCGTGATCGCGGATGGTCCCTGCCGGAAGAATGGCGGCGGGGTGCGCTCCAGGGTTTGATAGGCCATGGCAGGAGAGTTGCCGATTCAGCGGGCGGCGAGGCAGCGGATCAGGCGGCGCAGGCGGACGCGCGCCGTGGGCGAGGGCCGCGCCAGGCCGATGGCCGTGGAGCGGCCGCAGGCCTCACTCCGAGGTGAAGATCGTGCCGAGCCGGTCCATGCGCTCCAGCGCCATGCCACAACCACGCGCCACGCAGGTCAGCGGGTCTTCCGCCACCAGCACTGGCAGGCCGGTTTCTTCGGCCAGCAGGCGGTCGAGGTCACGCAGCAGGGCGCCGCCGCCAGTCAGCATCATGCCGCGTTCGGCGATGTCGGCGCCGAGTTCGGGCGGGGTTTGCTCCAGCGCGTTCTTCACCGCCGAGACGATCTGGTTCAGCGGGTCGGTCAGGGCTTCGAGAATTTCGTTGCTGGAAATGGTGAAGCTGCGCGGCACACCTTCGCTCAGGTTGCGGCCCTTGACTTCCATTTCCTTGACTTCCGAGCCGGGGAAGGCCGAGCCGATTTCCTTTTTGATGGCCTCGGCCGTCGGCTCGCCGATCAGCATGCCGTAGTTGCGCCGGATGTAGTTGAGGATGGCCTCGTCGAACTTGTCGCCGCCCACCCGCACACTGCCCTTGTAAACCATGCCGCCGAGCGAAATGACGCCGACTTCCGTGGTGCCGCCGCCGATGTCCACCACCATCGAGCCGCTGGCCTCGCTCACCGGCAGGCCCGAGCCGATGGCCGCGGCCATGGGTTCCTCGATCAGGTAGACCTCGCTGGCGCCGGCCCCGAGCGCCGATTCGCGGATGGCGCGGCGCTCGACCTGGGTGGAGCCGCAGGGCACGCAGATGATGATGCGCGGCGACGGCTTGAACAGCGTGGTCTCGTGCACCATCTTGATGAACTGCTTGAGCATCTGCTCAGTCACGGTGAAGTCGGCAATCACCCCGTCCTTCATCGGCCGGATGGCCTCGATATTGCCCGGCACACGCCCCAGCATGGCCTTGGCTTCCCGTCCCACGGCTTGAATGGTTTTCTTGCCATTGGGACC
Source organism: Betaproteobacteria bacterium (assembly GCA_028871675.1). GTDB lineage: Bacteria > Pseudomonadota > Gammaproteobacteria > Burkholderiales > Burkholderiaceae_C > Thiomonas_A. The sequence continues at coordinate 103,362 of JAGWMO010000002.1, read as the reverse complement.
GCCTTCGTGACGGATGGCGACCACCGAGGGCTCGTCGAGCACGATGCCCTTGCTGCGCACGTAGATGAGGGTGTTGGCCGTACCGAGATCGATGGCCAGATCGGTGGAGAAATACCGACGAAAAAGTCCGAACATGGCGGTTGAGGTGTTGGGTGTGTTTGAAAAAAACAACAAAAAAGCCGGCGTGGCGCAGGATTTTTGCCGTGAGGAATCATGCCATGTTAACGGATGCCGCCCCGTAGAATGTTCGTTTTCCGGCTGCATGGAGCCTGGCTGCAGCGCCTTGCGGCTCCACATTCGCCACCGGTTCCACGCCAAACCCGCCGCATCCCTTCGCCATGCCCCTGCAACCCAGCGACATTGACCGCATCGCCACGCTCGCCCGACTGCGTCTGAGCAGCGCGGAGCAAACGTCGATGCTGGCCCAGATCAATGACTTTTTCGCCATCGTCGAGCGCATGCGCGCGGTGGACACCACCGGTGTCGAGCCGCTGGCGCATCCGTTGTCCGCGGCCATGGAACTGCCGTTGCGCCTGCGCGACGACCTGCCGATGCAGCCCGACATTCTCGCCGCCGCGCTGGCCAATGCCCCGGCCGCGCAAGATGGCCTGTTCATCGTGCCGCGGGTGCTGGAATGAGCCGAACCGACGCGCATATCGCCAGCGCCAGCTTGCGCGAGCAGGCTGGCGCATTGGCCGCCACCACATTATCCAGCGTCGAGCTGGTGCAGGAGCAGTTGCGCCGCATCGACGCCCAAGCCCGGCTTGGCGCATTTCTGCATGTCGCCGCCGAGCCTGCCTTGGCGCAAGCCCGTGCTGCCGATGCTGCGCGCGCGGGCGGCGACCAGCGCATCCTGCTGGGGCTGCCCATCGCCCACAAAGATGTGTTCGTCACCCGCGGCATGCCGTCCACCGCCGGCAGCAAGATGCTGGCCGGCTATCTCAGCCCGTTCGACGCCACCGTGGTGCAACGCCTGGAGGCCGGCGGCATGGTGACGCTCGGCAAGACCAATATGGACGAGTTCGCGATGGGCTCCTCCAATGAAAACTCGGCTTACGGCGTGGTGCGCAACCCCTGGGACCCTGCCGCCATACCCGGCGGCTCCTCCGGTGGTTCAGCCGCTGCGGTGGCCGCGCGCCTCGTGGCCGCGGCCACCGGCACCGACACCGGCGGCTCCATCCGCCAACCCGCGGCGATGTGCGGTGTCACCGGCATCAAGCCCACCTACGGCCTGTGCTCACGCTTCGGGATGATCGCCTTCGCCTCCAGCCTCGACCAGGCCGGGCCACTGGCGCAGACCGCCTGGGACTGCGCCGCGCTGCTGGAGCAGATGGCGGGCTTCGACCCGGCCGACGCCACCAGCGTGCAGCGCGAGATTCCCCGCTACACCGAGGCGCTGGACGTGCCCCTGGCGGGCGCGGATGCGGCGCGGCCGCTGGCGGGCTTGCGCATCGGCCTGCCGCGCGAGTGGTTCGCCGACGGCCTGGCGGGCGAAGTCGAGCAGGCCGTGCGCGCCGCGCTGACCGAGTTCGAGCGGCTGGGCGCCACGTTGCTGGACATCGCCCTGCCGCGCACCGAACTGGCCATTCCGGCCTACTACATCGTCGCCCCGGCCGAGGCGTCGAGCAACCTCTCGCGCTTCGACGGCGTGCGCTATGGCCACCGTGCCGAGAGCTGTCGCGACCTCGCCGAGATGTACGCGGCCAGCCGCGCCGAAGGGTTCGGCCCCGAGGTCAAGCGCCGCATCCTGATGGGCACCTACGTGCTGTCGCACGGCTATTACGACGCGTACTACCTTCAGGCGCAAAAAATCCGCCGCCTGATCGCCGATGACTTCCTTGCCGCGTTCCAGCAGTGCGATCTGATCGCCGGGCCCGTGTCGCCCACCGTGGCCTGGAACCTCGGCGAAAAAGCCGACCCGCTGGCCAACTACCTGGCCGACATCTATACCCTGCCCGCCAGCCTCGCCGGCCTGCCGGGTATGAGCATCCCGGCCGGCTTCGGTCAGGGCGCGCATACCCGACGCCCGGTCGGCCTGCAGCTCATCGGGCCGCACTTCGGCGAACAACGCCTGCTGCACGCCGCGCACCAATTCCAGCGTGCGACCGACTGGCATGCCCGCGCCCCGCAACTCTGAGTTCCCGAGCCCATCACCATGTCCAGCACCCCTGCCAGATCCTGGGAAATCGTCATCGGCCTGGAAACGCATGTGCAGTTGTCCACGGCGTCGAAAATGTTTTCCACCGCGCCCACCGCGTTCGGCGCCGCGCCCAACACCCAGGCCAGCGTCGTCGACCTGGCGCTGCCCGGCGCGCTGCCGGTGGCGAATCGCGCCGCGGTGGAGCGCGCCATCCGCCTGGGTTTGGCCATCCACGCCACCATCGCGCCGATATCGGTGTTCGCGCGCAAGAACTACTTCTACCCCGATCTGCCCAAGGGCTACCAGATCAGCCAGTTCGAGATTCCCGTGGTGCAGGGCGGGGTCGTGCCCTTCCTGTTCCATGGCGAGCTGCGCAGCGTGCAGCTCACCCGCGCGCATCTGGAGGAAGACGCCGGCAAGTCCATCCACGGCCTGGCCTTCGACGGCGGCGCCGCCTCCGGCATCGACCTCAACCGCGCCGGCACGCCGCTGCTCGAAGTGGTGACCGAGCCGGTGATGCGCAGCGCCGCCGAGGCCGCCGCCTACGCCCGCGCGCTGCATGCCCTGGTGATGTGGCTGGACATTTGCGACGGCAATCTGCAGGAGGGCTCGTTCCGCTGCGACGCCAACGTCTCGGTGCGGCGACCCGGCGGCGTACTGGGCACGCGCTGCGAGATCAAGAACCTCAACAGCTTTCGCTTTCTCGAACGCGCCATCACCCACGAGGCGCAGCGCCAGATCGAGCTGATCGAAGACGGCGGCACGGTGCGCCAGGAAACCCGCCTGTTCGACCCCGAGCGCGGCGAGACCCGCACCATGCGCACCAAGGAAGACTCGCACGATTACCGCTATTTCCCCGACCCCGACCTGCCGCCTCTGGTCATTGCCCCCGCATGGATCGAGCAAGTGCGCGCCAGCCTGCCTGAGCTGCCGGGGCAGATGGCCGAGCGTTTCATGCGCGACCACGCCTTGTCCGCCGAGGACGCCGCCTACCTCACCCAAAGCCGCGCCCATGCCGCGTACTTCGAGGCCTGCCTGCAGGCGATGGGTGGCCGCAACGAGGCAGCGCATGGCGCCAAGCTGGCGGCCAACTGGATCATGGGCGAACTCGCGGCGCATCTGAACCGCGCCGAGCTGGAGCTGGACGCCGTGCCCGTGAGCGCGGCGCAACTCGGCCAGCTCATCACCCGTCTGCAGGACGGCACGCTCAGCAGCAAGACCGCACGCGAGGTGTTCGCCGCGCTGTGGGACGGCGCGGGTGGCACGCCGGGCGCGGTGGACGCCATCATCGAAGCCCGCGGTCTGCGCCAGGTGAATGACACCGGCGCGATCGCCGCAGCGGTCGCCGCCGTGCTCGCGGCCAACCCGAAGAACGTCGAGGAATACCGCGCCGGCAAGGCCAAGGCGCTCAACGCCCTGGTCGGCCAGGTGATGAAGGCCAGCGGCGGCCGCGCCAACCCGCAGCAGGTGGGCGAAGCGCTGCGCGCGGCGCTGGATGCCGCGCCCCCGCCGTCCCCATCGGCCTGAAGCCAGGTTCCGGTCACGGCACCCCTTGCTCCAACCACGAGGTGTTCCCCATGCCCCCAGCCTTCACGCTACGCCCCGTCGTGAGTGACGACTACGCTCAGTGGAAGCCGCTCTGGGATGGCTACAACGCGTTCTATGGCCGCACCGGGCCAACGGCGCTGCCGCCGGACATGACCGCGACCACCTGGGCGCGTTTTCTCGACCCGGCCGAGCCCATGCACGCCGTGGTTGCCGAGCGCGACGGCCAATTGCTCGGCCTGGTGCACTTCCTGTTTCACCGCAGCACCACGCTGATTGCGCCGACTTGTTACTTGCAAGACCTCTACACCCAGGAAGAGACGCGCGGCCAGGGAGTCGGCCGCGCCCTCATCCAGGCTGTGTACGAACGCGCAGCGGCGGCGGGCTCGCAGCGCGCGTATTGGCTCACGCACGAGACCAACCACGTGGCCATGCGGCTCTACGACCAGGTTGCCGAGAAGTCCGGGTTCGTGGTGTATCGCAAGGTGCTCTAGCGGCCGGCGGCATGCGCCACAATGCGCCCATGCTTGACAACGTGACCGCTTCCTTGCGCCAGGCCGTGGCGCAGCAGGTGCGCCAACTGGCCGGCGACAGCCGCGCCGCGCTGGACTTCACCCAGCCCGTGGGAGACCCCGGCTGGTTCGGCCCCGACTCGGTGGCCTGGCGCGTGCATGCCGATTTTGTCGCCATGATGACTGGCGGCATCGGCGCGCTACTGCTGCAGGCACTGCACCCGCTGGCGCTGGCCGCTGTGTGGGACCACTCCGATTTCCGCGACGACTTGCGCGGCCGGCTGCATCGCACCGCGCTGTTCATCGCCACCACCACCTACGGTCCCTGCGCTGCGGCGCAGGATGCGGTGGAGCGCGTGCGTGCCATCCACGCCCAGGTGCGCGGCGTCGCGCCGGATGGCCGCAGTTACTCGGCCGACGACCCGCATCTGCTCAGCTTCATCCACGTCGCCGAGGTCTACAGCTTCGTCACCGCGTACGACTGGCTGATGCCGGCGCACTCTGCCGGTTCGCGCCCAACCGGGCCGGCGGCATTGTCGCTGCACGAGCGCGATGCCTATGTCGCCGAGATGGCGCGCGTACCGCTGGCCCTCGGCGCCACCGAGGTGCCGCACAACTGGGCCGGCCTGCTGGCGCAACTGGAGAGCTATCGGCCCGAACTCGAAGGTGGCCCCCGCCCGCAAGCCATTTTGCGCATGCTCCGCGGCATGTCGCGCCAGCCGCCTGGCCAGTCCGCGGCCGAGAGTGCGATGCGCCGCCTGCAGACTGCGCTGGGCGGGCGGCTCAGTGCCGTGCCACTGCATCTGATGATGACCGCCGCCACCGCGCTGCTGCCGCCCTGGGCGCAACCGCTCTACGCCCTGCCGGCACCGCACCCGCTGCAGCTCGCTCCCACCCGTGCCGCACTGCGCAGCGCGGTGCCGTTGATGCGCTGGGCGCTGCGCGACGGCGTGGCGGCGCAGGCACGCCAGCGCCTTCAGGCACCACCGTGCGCCTGAGCGCGGACGCTCCAGCGGCAACTCGACAACGCAGCCACGCCAGTATGCATGGGGGTGTATACGTGGCTTGATGCGTCGCAATGCATCGGCAAAATTGCTCGGTTCCATCGAAACTATTTGTTGGACTCGTCTCCAATTTTCTGGAGAATGCGCACACATTCATCAATAAGGAAATGGCGATGGAGCGATGGAACAAGCTGTGGCGACTTGGGGTTGGCGCGGCTGTGCTGGGCTTGTGCGGATGGGCGCAAGCAGGGGTGTTGCCCGGCCCGCTGGTGACGCCGCAATGGCTCCATGCCCATGCCAAGGATGTGCAGGTCGTCGATCTTCGCGACAACCTCAATACCTTGTCGGACGACCCGAAGTTCACCACGGTGAATGGCAGGAAGGTGCTCGATGTGGTGGGCGGCCACATCGAAGACGCGCTGTCGGTCAACTTCTGGGGGCTGCGGCACAAGCGGGACATCGACGGCAAGAACGTGGACTTTCTGCTGCCCACGGCCGAGGAATTCCAGGCCAGCATGCAAGCCGTGCAATTGCAGCAGGACAAACCCATCGTCATCGCCCCCACGGGCGACGATGCAACCTCGCTGCAGGAAGCCGCGTTTTTCGCCTGGGAACTGCAACTGTTTGGCGTTCCGGCCGAGCAGATTGCGGTGCTCGACGGCGGCACGCATGCGTGGATCGCCGCCGGCTACCCGGTGGACACTGATGCCATCGCCCCCATGACCTCCAGCGCATGGAAGGCCAAAGCGTCCAACCCCGAACTCCTGGCCACCATTGCGCAAGTGCAGGCGGCGCAGCGTACGCACCAGCCGCTGCTGGATGCCCGGCCGTTGGCGCAGTTTGCCGGGCTTGAGCGCACGCCCGTGGTGCCGGTGTTCGGGCGCCTGGCCGGTTCGCGCGCGTTGCCGGCGGAACTGCTGTATCGCCAGGCGGCCGACGGCTCTTGGCACTTCCTCACGTCTGCGCAGTACAAGACGGTGTTCGCGCTCGACGGCGTAGCGCGCCCGCAGCGCGGCATCCTCTATTGCAACACCGGCCAATACGCCGCTGGCGCATGGTTCGTGCTCGACCGCATCATGGGCATCAGGGGATTGCGTGAATACCCCGGCGGCATGAACGAGTGGGTGCAACGCGGCCTGCCGGTCGTCCAATTCTGAGCCGCACCGGGGCGATCGAGGCAGAGATCTCCAACCGCCCCGGCCGCCGCAGCTTGCAACACGCATCGGACCCCTGGCGTGCCGTGACCAACAGGGGCCCAACCCACCCGTTCACGAGGAGACCATCATGAACACACATCGCTGCACGCGCATGTTGCGCCACGCACTTCTGGCGCTGACTCTGGCCCTGGGCGGCATGGGTCTGGCCCAAGCCGCCAATCCGTCGATGCTGAAAGATTTCAATTTCGACAAGCCGGCATTCATCCATGACCTGCCCTTTGCCCAATACAAGCTGGTGCTGCAGGTCGACGAGGACAATCCGGCCCTGTGGAACCTCACACTCAACAATGCGCAAAACGTGCTCGACCACTTCGGCCAAGAAAAAGTGCGCATCATCATCGTCGCCTTCGGTCCGGGGCTGAAGATGTTCTTGAAAGACAGCCCGGTGGGTGATCGCATCGCCGCCCAGAATGCCGAGGGCATCGAGTTCGACGCCTGCCACAACACCATGGAGGCGATGGCGAAAAAGATCGGTCACATGCCGGTCCTGGTGCCGGACGCCGTGATCGTGCCGGCCGGCGTGGTGCGCATCATGCAACTCGAAAAGGCCGGCTTCGCCTACATCAGGCCCTGAGTCAGATTCTGAAGCGTCGCCCGACGCGGGCACGCTTCAAGCCGCGCCCAGCGCCTCCAGGGCGTCGTCGAATGCCGTGATGAGGTGATCGGCGTCGGCCGCGGTGTGCGCCGGGCAGGCCAGCACCATGTTGTGGAAGGGCGTGAGCAGCACACCGCGATTGAGCAGCGCAAGCTGCAGCGCCGCTTCCAGCGCGTCGCGAAAAGCGGCGCGAGCCTCGCTGCCGTTGCGCGGTCGCTGTGGCACGAACTGGCATTCGCAACGCGCGCCGATGCGGGTCACGCACCAGGGCAGGCCGCGCTTGGCAATGACCGCTTCCAGGCCATCGGCCACGCGCTGCGCGGTGACGAACATGCGGGCATAGGCGGCGTCGGTCATCACCTCGGCAAGCATCGCGCGCATCAGGCGCAAGGTGAGCAAACCGGCCGATAGCGTGGTGCCGATGCCGGAATGCCCCGGAACCGCCGCGCCCTTGGCCTGCTGCATGCGCGCGCCCACTTCGGCGCTGAAGCCATAGGCCGCACCCGGTGTGCCGCCGGCGATCGGTTTACCCAGAACCAGGATGTCGGGCTGCAGGCCACAGGCGCGGGCGTAGCCCCCGGGGCCGCAGGAGATGGTGTGGGTTTCGTCCAGCACGAGCAACGCGCCGTGGCGGTGTGTGAGGGCGCGCACACCCTCGATGAAGCCGGGGTCGGGCAACACCATGCCGATGTTCGTGAGCACCGGCTCGGTGATGACACAGGCCACGTCGCCCGGGGCCAGCGCGGCTTCGAGTGCGGGCAGATCGTTGAACTCGACCACGCGGGTGAAGGTGGCGGGATCGTGCACCTGGCCCAGCAGGCTGGGCCGGGTGCGGGTGCTGCCATCGGCCGCGAGATCGACGAACACATCGTCCACCGTGCCGTGATAGCAGCCATTGAACACGACGATGTGCCGGCGCCGGGTGATGGCACGCGCCCAGCGCAGCACGAAGCGGTTGGCGTCGCTGGCGGTGGCCGTGAACTGCCACATCGGCAGGCCGAAGCGCTGCTCCAGCAGCGCGGCCACATCCAGCGCCACGCTGGACGGCAGCATGGTGGTGGCACCGCCGCCGCTGAACTCGGCCAGCTCGCGCGCCACCGGCTCCGGACTATGGCCGAACATCGCGCCGGTGTCGCCGAGGCAGAAGTCGATGAGCTCGTGGCCGTCCACATCCCACAAGCGCGCGCCCACAGCCCGGTCAACGAACAGCGGTACGGGCGAGGGCGCGTCGGCCATCCAGTGCATCGGCACGCCGAAGAGGAAATGGCGCGCGGCACGTGCATGCAATGCGCGCGACTGCGGATGGTCGGCCAGGAAACGGGCCGACTCCGCCGCGAAAAAACGCGCGATGCGCTCGGGAGGCAGGTCAGACATGAGGCCAGGGCTCGGAGTGGCGAGGGTGTTCATGCGAGGGTTGACAGGTTGGCAGGCGAGCAATCCGAGCGAACGGGCACCGCCGTGTGCATGCACACGCGCCGCGAAGTGGCCCCGTTTCCATTCCCGGAAATGGCCCCTTCGATTCGCCAGAATCTGACCTATTCTCCAGTCCGCTTTGTGTGCAGTCAATGTGTCTATCCATCCGCGTGCCGGTGTGCCCGGGCGCGTTCGCAGCTTCAGCAGAAATCATCATGGCGCAACACGGCTTCGCCTTCCTCGCGCAACAGCGCTTCCTCGGTGCCGCCCCGGTTTCGGGCGGCGAGGTCACCCCGTTCGGCGTGGCCGGCGTGGCCTGGGACGGAGCCACCACCAACCGCCCCGGCGCCCGCTTCGGCCCAGCCGCCATCCGCCAGGCCAGTGCCATGCTGTGCGACGCGACCCATCCCTTGTTCGATCTCGACTTCCCTGCAGACGCGCATGGTGACGCGACATCTCCGGCGGCGTACCTGCAAGACCACGGTGACCTGCACCTGCCCAACACCAGCCTGATGGGCCTGCGTGCGGCACTGGAGCCGAAGGCCGAAGCGCTGATGCGCAGCCAGCACATGCTGTGGCTGGGCGGCGATCACTCCATCACCCTGTCGCTGCTGCGCGCGGCGCGCAAGCTGCATGGGCAGCCGCTGGCCGTACTGCATTTCGACGCCCACTGCGACACCTGGGCCGACCATTTCGGTGAACCTTCCGGCCATGGCACCTGGGTCTACGAGGCCGTGCACGAAGGGCTCGTCGTGCCCCAGGGTTTCGTGCAGGTGGGCATCCGATCGGCGGCGCAGCGCGAGGCGCGGGAGTACGTCAACGCCATCGGCGGGCGCGTGATCACGGCTCGCGCATTGCGCGGCCTCGACGGCGCGGCGCAACTCGCCGGTGTGGTGCGCGACATCGCCCAGCGCCTGCAGGCAGCCGCGGCACCGGTGTATCTGACGCTGGACATCGACTGCCTCGACCCCGCCTTCGCTCCGGGAACCGGCACGCCCGAACCCGGCGGCCTGAGCACCAGCCAGGTGCTCACCCTGCTCGAAGAGCTGTGTGTCATGCCCTTGCCCTTCATCGGCATGGACTGTGTCGAAGTGGCGCCGTCTTACGACCACGCTGAGCTCACCTCGAACGCCGCCGCCGTCTGCGTCTGGACCTATCTCTGTGCGCGTCTGGCTGCCGTCGGGCATGCCGGGACGGCAGCCAAAGCATGATGCGCCTGCAGCGGCAGTCCCAGGCTCTGGTCGAGCAGTCCTACTACCAGGCCACGGCCCATGCCGCGCCCAGCCACGCGCCACTGGAGGGAGTGGCGCGAGCGGATGTGTGCATCGTCGGTGCCGGGCTGGCGGGCTTGTCGGCCGCGCTGGAATTGGCGCGGCGCGGCATGAAGGTCGTTGTGCTCGAGGCCATGCGCGCCGGCTGGGGCGCGTCCGGCCGCAACGGCGGCCAGGCCTTGGCCGGCTATGCCAGCGAGATGAAGCCTTTCGAGCAGCAACTCGGCCAGACCGCGGCGCATGACGCCTGGGAGATGTCGCTCGAAGCCCTGCGTTTGATGCAGGCGCGCATCACCCAATACGCCATCGACTGCGACTGGACAGCGGGTGCACTCACCGTTGCCGTCACATCCAAAAAGGCTCGCGCGCTGCAGCATTGGGTGGAGCACATGCAAGCCCGTTACGGCGCGCACCACCTCGAATGGCTGGACGCCACCGCCACCCGTGAACTGCTCGACACCCGGCGCTACTGCGCCGGGGTGATGGACCCGTTCGGCGGCCACCTGCATCCGCTCAACTACACCCTGGGCCTGGCGCGTGCCGCCGCTGCGGCTGGAGCCATCCTTCACGAGGGCAGCGAGGTTCTCGCGCTCGAGTCTGGCAAGGTTGGAGTCGTGGCTCACACACAGGATCCGATCCGGTTCCCGGCTACGACACGCGCCAACGGGCTTGCGCGAGTGCGCACCGCGCAGGGCGAGGTGCATTGCGACCACATCCTGCTTGCCGGCAACACACAGCTCGGCGCTGTGGCGCCGCAACTCGCGCGCCGCATCATGCCCGTGGGCACGTACATCATCGCCACCGCGCCGCTGGGGCGCGAGCGCGCGCAGAGGCTCATCCGCAACCGCGCCTGCGTCAGCGACAACCAGTTCGTGCTCGACTATTACCGCCTCGCGGCCGACGATCGTTTGTTGTTCGGCGGCCGCGTCAGCTACTCCACCGTGTCGCCGCGTGACCTCGCCGCCACCATGCGCCAGAGCATGCTGCGGGTGTTCCCGCAACTGGCCGACATCGGCGTCACCCACGCCTGGGGCGGTTTCGTCGACATCACCATGAACCGCGCTCCCGACTTCGGCCGGATTGCGCCCGACATCACGTACCTGCAAGGCTTCTCGGGTCACGGTCTGGCGCTCACCGGGTTGGCCGGGCAGCTGGCCGCCGAAGCCATCGCCGGTCAGGCCGAGCGCTTCGACCTTTTCACCCGTTTGCATCACCGCCCCTTCCCCGGTGGCGATCTGCTGCGCACCCCGGCGCTGGTGCTGGGCATGCTGTGGTACCGGTTGCGCGAATTGCTATAGCCGCAGCGCTGTGACGGGCTTGCAGTTTCGGGCGCCGGCTTGCCCGGACGCGACATGCCCCATGCCGGCTGTTGGCGTCGATCCGCCGCTGCCGGCACAGCGGTGCGGTGCGGTGATGCGACGCGCAGCACCAGGAAACGGCCTGGAGGGGCCAGCAACATGAGGGCCCTTCGGGTGTGTGTCCGGGTGTGTCCTTGTGCATGCCTATTCTCATCAATTTTGTTCAAGGTGTCCTGTCTGAAGCACCAATAATCTCCGGCCCACTCGACTCTCATGGGTTCGCGATGTGTCAGGAATGCGTCAGAAAAACGGAGGTATTACATTTAGTAGCAACTATGCTTGATTTCCTGTCTTCCGGTTTGTTGGGCGCGGACCTAGCATCGCCAAGCCGAATGGCATCAAACAAAGTCGATCGCGACAAGGAGACTGCAATGCACGACGAGAACAAGACTGGCGGTGATTTCGATCGCCGTGATTTTTTGAAAATCACCGGAGCGGCTGGGCTGGCTGCAGTGCTCGCCAGGCCGCAACCCACCTGGGCCGCGAGCGAGGCGCCGATCAAGATCGGGATGGTCGACCCCATCACCAGCACCTTCGCCGCATTGGGGCATAGCGAGATCAAGGGCGCCAAATTCGCCGAAGCGGAGATCAACAAGGCCGGTGGCATCATGGGGCGCCCCTTGCAGGTGCTGGTGGAAGACAGCGCCGGCAATCCTGGCACGGCGGTGGACAAGTCCTCGCGTCTGGTCAGCCAGGACAAGGTCGATTTCCTCATGGGTACGGTGAACTCGGCGGCTTCGCTGGCAGTGTCGCAATTCGCGGCGCAGCACAACAAGCTGTTCCTGTGCACCGGCGGCCACGTCGACAGCCTGACCGGCAAGGAGTGCAAAAGCACCACGTTCCGCACGTGCTCCACGACCTGGATGCTGACCGCCGGAGACTTCGAGGCCATTTCCTCCAAGTTCGGCAAAAAGTGGTATTTCCTCACCACCGACTACGCCTTCGGCCAGTCGGAACAGGCCGACTACACCACCCAACTGAAAAAAGTGGGTGGCACCGTGGTGGGCGGCGCGCTGGCGCCGGTGGGCACGACCGACTTCTCCTCCTACCTGATCGATGTGAAGGCCAAGGCACCCCAGGTTCTGTGCCTGCTGCTGGCCGGGAACGACCAGGTCAATGCGATGAAGCAGATCGCGCAGTTCGGCATCAACAAGGACATCGCCGTGGCGGGCGCGCTGATCGAACTGGAGCAATTGCAGTCGTTGCCGGAAACCGCGCGCTACGGCTGGTGGACCATGGAGTGGTACTGGAACCAGCCCAAGACCCCGCATGTCGCCGACTTCGTCAAGCGCTTCGCCGCGGCCAACAAGGGCGAGTACCCCACGGCCCGCGTCTGGTTCGGCTACGCCTCGACCTACGCCTTGAAGCTGGCGGCGGAGAAGGCCAAGTCGACTGAAACGGCCAAGGTCGTCAAAGCCATGGAGGGGCTGATGCTGCCGCCGGAAATCGCGCTGCAGCCGGGCAACGTGTTCTACCGCCCGCAGGACCATCAGCTCATGCTCGGGATGTTCCCGGGCCATGTGAACCCGACCGGCAAGTACCCCAGCTTGTTCGATGTCACGGAAATCGTCCCGGGCGAGAAAATCGCGCTGCCTCCCTCCGAGACGGGATGCATGCTGCCCCGCGCCTGAGTACGCTCCAACCCGCTGCCACTGCGCCGTCCGGTGCAGTGGCTTTTGCGCATCTGACATCTGACGGATCGGAGGCATCTCTTTGAACATCGTCCTCATCTTCAACCTGTTCAACGGGTTGATCACGGGTGCGTTCTACGCACTCCTGGCTCTCGGCCTGGCCCTCATCCTGGGGCTGAACAACACCATCAACTTCGCTCAAGGCGCCTTCATGGCGCTGGCGGCCTATTTCGCCTACACCCTGGCGCCTACGGTCGGGTTCTGGGGTGCGCTGTTGATCGCGCCCGTGCTGGCCGGGGTGTTGGGTTTGGTGGTGGAGGTCTTCCTGATCCGCCGTCTCTACAAACGCGACCCGCTCTACTCCCTGCTGCTGACCTTCGGTCTGGCGATGATCATGCAAGACATGATCCGCACCATCTGGGGCGCCACAGGCGTGCCGCTGCTCATTCCTGAATCACTCGGCCACCCCCTGAGCCAGACCTACTTTTTTCTGACCGGTTACCGCCTGTTCGTCGTCGCCGTGGCGCTGGTGGGAACGGGTGCGCTGTTCGCCGTGCTGCGTTTCACCCGCCTGGGCATCCGCATCCGGGCCGGGAACGCCGATCTGGAAACGGTCTCGGCGCTGGGTGTGAACATCTACCTGCTGCGCACAGCCAACTTCGTCATCGGCATCATCTTCGCCGGGGTTGCCGGCATCCTGGCTGCAGGCCAGCTCGGGCTGGATCCGACCATGGGGGACAGCCTGCTGATGCCCGCCTTCGTCGCCATTGTCGTCGGCGGTGTCGGCTCGCTGCTTGGCTCACTCATGGGTGGCCTGCTGATCGGCGTTGCGTCTGGTGTGACGACAGCCTTTTTCCCGTCCGCCAGCGAGGCGGTGATCTACCTCATCATGGGCCTGATGCTCGTGGTGCGGCCACGCGGCTTGATGGGCCAGGAGGGATTGCTGGAATGAAGGACGACATGACTTCCACATTGGCGGCACCGCCCGCCCCAGCCGCGCAAGCGCGCCCGGCCATGCGCCGCAACGCACATGTGGGCACTTTGCTGCTCGCGGCGCTGCTGCTCACCGCGCCCGCCTGGCTGCCTTATGTCGGCGGCTACGACGACATCGCTTCACGGGTGCTCATCTACGCCCTGGCGGCCATGGGACTGAACCTGCTGCTCGGCTTCACCGGCGGCTTGTCGTTCGGCCATGCCGCTTACTTCGGTCTGGGCGCCTACGGGGTGGGTCTGATGCTCAAGTACGTCACGCACAACGTGCCGCTGGCGCTGTTGTGCGGAACGCTGCTCGGCGGCCTGGTGGCCACGGTGCTGGCCCCCATCGCGGTGCGGCGCAAGGGCATTTACTTCGCCATGATCACCATCGCCATCGGCCAGTTGTTCTACTTCATCGCCATCCGCTGGCAGGCAATGACGGGCGGCTACGACGGGCTCACAGGTTTTTCGCGCCACGCCATGCACCTGCTGCCCGGCGTGACCTGGACCCTGGGCTCCACCGGTTTTTACTACCTCGTGCTGCTGTGCTTCGCCCTGGGTGCGGTGGTGCTGTGGGTGGTGCTGCACTCGCCGCTGGGACATACCTTCGTCGCCATCCGCGAGAACCAGAAGCGCCTTACCTTCCTCGGCGTGCGGGTGCAGCGCTATGCCGCGATCTCGTTCGCCATCTCCGGCTTCATCGTCGCCCTGGCGGGTGGGCTCAACGCCCTGCTCGACAACTTCACCTCGCCCAACAGCCTGAACTACACCCTCTCGGGCGACCTCGTGGTGATTGCCGTGCTCGGCGGCATGCGCAATTTCTGGGGCCCCTTCGTCGGCGCCGCCATTTTCGTGCTGGTGCGCGACTATGCCAGCAATGTGACGAACAACTGGATGTCCGTCATCGGCCTCATCTTCATTCTTTCGGTGCTGTTCTTCCCGCTCGGCATCATGGGTTTCCTGCAGCGCAAGAAGGTGGAGAAATGAGCTTATTGGAGTTGCAATCCGTCTCGCGTCGCTTCGGTGCGCTGCAGGCGCTGAGCGAGATCTCGCTGACGGTCCAACAGGGCGAGTTGCGCGCGGTCATCGGTCCCAACGGCGCCGGCAAGACCACGTTGTTCAATCTCATCAGCGGCTTTTTCCCGCCCAGTGGTGGCAGCATCCGGTTCGATGGCAAGCCCATCACCAAGGTCAACCCGGCCTCGCTGGTCCAGCAGGGCATCATCCGCACCTTCCAGATCACCGAGATTTTCCTCTCGCTCTCGGTGCTGGAGAACCTGCGCATCGCCGCTGAAGTCGCCATGGGTGTGAGTCACCGACCGTGGATGACGCGTGCCCTGCGCACGCGCATCGACGAGCGTGTGCAGGAGTTGATGCATGTCGTCGGCATCGGCTCCAAAGCCGATCGCATCGCCGGCGAACTCTCGCATGGCGACCAGCGCGTGGTCGAGATCGGCATCGCCTTGTCGCGCAGCCCCAAGCTGTTGCTGCTGGACGAGCCCACCGCCGGCATGGGCGACGAGGAGACGCAGAACATGACCGCCCTGATCCGGCGCCTGAACAAGGAACAGGGCATCACCACCCTGTTCGTCGAACACGACATGGAAATCGTCTTCGGCATCGCCGACCGCATCACCGTGCTCGACAACGGCACCATGCTGGCCGAGGGCAATGCCCACGAGATCGCCAACAACCCGGCGGTGCAGGCCGCCTATCTGGGGCAGGCGGCATGAAAGCAGGCAACCGCTTCAATTCCGAAGAAGTCACAAGCGTCGCAGGGAGAGGCTACACATGAACAAGGTGCTGGAGGTGGACGCGATCCACACCTATTACGGCAAGAGCCACATCCTCAAAGGCGTTTCGCTGCATGTCGGCGAGGGCGAGCTCGTTGCCCTGCTCGGGCGCAACGGCGCCGGCAAGTCGACCACGCTGCGCTCCATCATGGGGCTGACCCCGCCGCGCCAGGGCCATGTCCGACTGTTCGGTCAGGACGTGACCGGCGCGTCACCGTCGCGCGTTGCCACCATGGGCGCGGGTTACGTGCCGGAGGGACGCAAGATTTTCGGCCACCTCACGGTGCATGAGAATCTGCTCGTGGCGCGTGAAACCAAGGGGCCGTGGACCCTCGATACCGTCTACAAACTGTTCCCGCGCCTGCACGAACGCCGCACCAGCAAGGGCGGGCGGCTATCCGGCGGCGAGCAGGAAATGCTCGCCATCGCCCGCGCTTTGCTGCTCAACCCCAAGCTGCTGATTCTCGACGAGCCTTCACAAGGCCTGGCGCCCATCATCGTGCAGGAAGTCATGCGCACTGTGGCGCGCATGAAAAGCGAGGGCATCTCGGTGCTGCTGGTCGAGCAGAACGCCTTTCTTGCGCTGCAACTGGCCGACCGCGCTTATGTCCTTGGCGAAGGCGAGATTCTTTATGACGGCGACGCGGCGGCGCTGGCCGCCGACACCGAGCGCATGGAACATCTGGCCGGTGTGGCACACGCCGGCTGAGCCATGAAGGCTGAATGATCGGATGGCCTGCTGCCCCGGTCCCGAGATTGGGCGTCCTGGGGTTGTTGGGTTGGAGCAAGACGCACCGCCGCGCCTTGCTCCACTTGCGTTCAAGGTCTGCGCTCAAGGCCTCGAGACGCAAACCTTGGCTTATTCGACTGCGCGGGTAATGTCCTCGATGGTCTTTTTAGCGTCACCGAAGACCATCATGGTTTTATCGAGGTAGAACAGGTCATTATCCAGGCCGGCATAGCCGGTGGCCATGGAGCGCTTGTTCACGATGACCGTCTTGGCCTTGTAGGCCTCCAGGATGGGCATGCCGGCGATGGGCGAGGTGGGGTCGGTTTTCGCTGCCGGGTTGACCACATCGTTGGCCCCCAGCACCACGGCCACATCGGCCTGGGCGAACTCCGGGTTGATGTCCTCCATCTCGAACACCTGGTCGTAGGGCACCTCGGCCTCGGCCAGCAGCACATTCATATGCCCCGGCATGCGCCCGGCCACCGGGTGGATGGCGTACTTCACGCTCACCCCCCTGGCCGTGAGCTTGGCCGCCAGCTCCTTCAAGGCATGCTGCGCGCGCGCCACCGCCAGGCCATAGCCGGGCACGATGATCACGCTCTCGGCATTGCCCAGCAGGAAGGCCACGTCATCGGCGCTGCCCGACTTGGCCGTGCGCTGCGCCGCGCCCGTGGCCGCCACCTGGGCCTCGCCGCCGAAGCCGCCGAGGATGACGTTGAAGAACGAGCGGTTCATCGCCTTGCACATGATGTACGAGAGAATCGCCCCCGAGGAGCCCACCAGCGAGCCGGCGATGATGAGCATGGGGTTCTCCAGCGAGAAGCCGATGCCCGCGGCGGCCCAGCCGGAGTAGCTGTTGAGCATGGACACCACCACCGGCATGTCGGCGCCGCCGATGGGGATGATGATGAGCACGCCCAGCACGAAGGCCAGCGCCAGCATGACGAGAAAGGGCGCCCAGGCCGCCGTGGCCCAGAACGCCAGGCCCAGGCCCAGGGTGGCCAGCGCGATGCCCAGGTTGATCCAGTGCTGCGCGGCAAAGCGCACCGGGGCGCCCTGGAACAGGCGGAACTTGTACTGGCCGGAGAGCTTGCCGAAGGCGATGACGGAGCCGCTGAAGGTGATGGCGCCGACGATGGCGCCGATGAACAGCTCGACGCGGTTGCCGTAGGGCAGCGGATCGCCCATGGCGGCGACGATGCCGAAGGCGTGGGGCTCGGCCACCTCGGCCACGGCGATGCACACCGCCGACAGGCCGATCATGCTGTGCATGAAGGCCACCAACTCGGGCATCTTCGTCATCTCCACGCGCCGCGCCATGGTGGCGCCGATGGCCCCGCCCACGACGATGGCGGCGAGCACATAGCCCAGGCCGGCGGCGCCGGCGTCACCGCCGATCTTGACGATGAGGGCCAGGGTGGTGAGCGCGGCGATGGCCATGCCGGTCATGCCGAAGAGGTTGCCGCGCCGGCTCGTGGCCGGGTGCGACAGACCCTTGAGGGCCTGGATGAAGAACACCGAGGCGATGAGGTACAGCAGGGTGACCAGGTTCATGCTGAGGGTCATGACCAATCCTTGGATGGGTTCTGGGGGGCGGCGGGCATCATGGGGGCGGGCGTTGTGGCTCAGGGCGCCTTGGGGGCGCGCTCTTTCTTCTTGAACATCTCCAGCATGCGCCGGGTGACGAGAAAGCCGCCGAAGACGTTGACCGAGGCCATGGCCACGGCCAGCACCCCCATGGTCTTGCCCAGGGGGGTGACGGTGAGGGCGGCGGCGAGCATGGCGCCGACGATGATGATGGCCGAGATGGCGTTGGTCACCGACATCAGCGGGGTGTGCAGCGCCGGCGTGACGGTCCACACGACGTGGTAGCCGACATAGATGGCCAGCACGAAGATGGTGAGGTTGATGACGAAGGGGGCGATGTCGTGCATGGTGGGGGGTGTCCTGGGCGGATGGCGGAAGGCGGACTGGGGGGCGATGGCAGGGGCGCACGCGGCGCCTCAGGCGCTCTTGCGCCGGAGCTCGCCGCCCTGGGTCATGAGGCAGGCGGCGACGATGTCGTCGTCGAGGTTCACGAGCAGTCCCTTGTCCTTGTCGAGCACGAGCTTGAGGAAGTCGAGCACGTTGCGGGCATAGAGCTGGGAGGCGTCGGCGGCGACCTGCGCGGGCAGGTTGGTGTCGCCCACGAGGGTCACGCCGTGCTTGACCACGGTCTGGTCGGCTTCGGTCAGCGGGCAGTTGCCGCCCTGGGCTGCGGCCATGTCGATGATGACGCTGCCGGGCTTCATGCCCTGGACCATGGCCTCGCTCACCAGCACCGGGGCGCGCCGCCCGGGGATGAGGGCGGTGGTGATGACGATGTTGGCCTGCTTGACGCGCTCGGCCACCAGCGCGGCCTGGCGGTCGAGCCAGCTCTTGGGCATGGGGCGGGCGTAGCCGCCCACGCCCTGGGCGATGTCGCGTTCCTCGTCGGTCTCGAAGGGCACGTCGATGAACTTGGCGCCCAGCGACTCGATTTGCTCTTTGGCGGCGGGGCGCACGTCGGAGGCCTCGACCACGGCGCCCAGGCGCTTGGCGGTGGCGATGGCTTGCAGCCCGGCCACGCCGGCGCCGAGCACCACCACGCGGGCGGCCTTGACGGTGCCGGCGGCCGTCATGAGCATGGGCATGAAGCGGGGGTAGAGGTTGGCCGCCAGGAGCACGGCTTTGTAGCCGGCGATGTTGGCCTGGCTGGACAGCACGTCCAGGCTCTGCGCGCGGGTGGTGCGGGGAGCGGCCTCCAGGGCGAAGGCGGTCAGCCCGGCGTCGGCCAGCGCTTGCAGCCCGTCGGCGTTGAAGGGCTCGAGCATGCCCACCACGGCGGCGCCGCGCTGCATCTGCGCCAGCTCGTGGGGCTGGGGACGGCGCACTTTGAGCACGAGCTCGGCCCCCAGCGCCGCTGGGGCGTCCACCACCTGGGCGCCGGCACCCGCATACTCGGCGTCGCTGGCCCCGGCAGCCTGCCCGGCGCCGCTTTGCACCAGCACGGTGTGCCCCAGCCCCACCAGCTTCTTGACCGTCTCGGGCGTCCCCGCCACCCGCCGCTCGCCTTCGAAACTCTCCGCTACAACGCCTATCAGCATCCCAGATTCTCCTTGTCGGGGTGGGAAAGCCCGCGGCAGCGCAGCACTGCCGTGGCCTTTTATGTCCAATGGATTTCGATCACGGCCAGGCTGCCCGCCTGGGCCGTATCAACCCTGCAGCCTGGCTTGAAGCCTAGGCCGCTCGGCGTCCGCCGAGAGCGTTGTCACCGGCGTCGCTGTCGTCAGCAGAAGCCTCAGAGTCGAACTCGACGATGCAGGCTTCGACCGTTTCGAGGTTGTTGTCGCGCGCAAAATTGCGAACGAACTGGTAGGCCATGGGTTCGGTCTCAGCCAGGGCACGACTCAGAACCACGCAACGCACACCATCCACCAGGGTGGGCATGCAATAGGGCGAATAACACAGATGCGTTTCCTGATGATTCGCATGCGTTGGTCGGAATTGCGCCATCACTCCGGCGAGACGTTCGGCCCAATCGCTCGGCCGAAACGGGCTGCCCTCATGGGTGCGGCCGAGAATCAGGATTTCACCCGGTTTGAGAATGCGCTGCACGACGGTCGCGTCTAACATGGGAGAGTGCCGGAAAGGTTGCGTTCAATCAATTTTGCTGCGGCGCAATATATCAGGTCAAACCCTTATTGGTAAAAGAGTGCAATGAATTGTGAGGGGCGAATCGGTGTGAGGCGAATCGCTCCCTGAAGGGCCGCCGTCACGAGGCGTGCTTTGAGACCAAGATTGGATCTGGCAGGTTCGTGCGGGTGCGCCACGGCGCCACCCCGTCGGTGATGGTGACACATTTTCGCGCATCGAGCCGGCTGGTCGCACCGCCACCGTGTGGCATGCAACAGACGTTTGCCGCTTTGCCCACGTTCGGACGCGTCGACACCTGGGCAGCACCTCAGGCCGAGCCCAGGCAAAGGTTGGCGCGGCGAGCTTGCCCGCCGGACAAGCGCACGGACGGCAGACATCCCCAGGAAGGGCTAAACTAGGGTTAACCCTAATCGAGGGTTGTCTTGGCTCCCCATCAGGGAGAACCACCATGAATACATTGCTGGGCCAACTCAAGGCCATGTTTTCCGCCCATCGCAGCACACAGGGCGACGCTGAAGCCTATCTCGGGCAAGCAACCGATAGGGGCGACCTGGAGCGTCGAATGCGCGAGCTCGAACGCCGCCGAGGGGGTGCTTTCTCGGCGCACATCGGCCCCCTGGGTGCACTGGCCAATCACTGGAGCCCAAGGTGGTGACACCCCGCTGGATGGGCGCGGGGGCCGCCGCCGCAACCGCGTCGACTCAGGCGGAGGGTGGCGAGGCGCTTGTCGAGACGGCGCACGCCGACATGATGCAGAGGCTCATACTGGCCGAGCGCCGATTCGAGCATGAGTTGGCCGCCCTTGAGCGTCTGATCCTGGTGCCTGTGCCGACCAGGCCTTGAAGACGGAGATGGGCGTGGTGAATTCGCCCCGCCTGGAGCCTCGCGGCGCCATGACCCGTACCCGCCGAATATCTTCGACGATCCTGAGGGTTTGGCACAACATGCTGCGCTGCAATATTTGCTTGCGACTAGGGACAGGTCGAAACAGCAGGGTCTGCGGCTGAGGTCTACATTGGCAGCGTGTAAAACCGCTGCTTGCCGGATGTTCCGGTAGTGATGGTGCGGCACAGCAATCCAGGAGGACAGCATGACGATCTATCGCAGTCTGCATGCCAGCATCTTGCCGGCGCAGACACGTTTCAGTGAGGTCGATCTCGGCCGCCCGACCCATGTCGACATGGACGCTCCAGCCACGGCGGTGATGACCGATCTGAGGCGTGTGAGCGCAGTCACCATCAGTCCGGATGCCACTGTGGATCTGGCGCAGCAACGCATGATCCATGCCCGCGTGCGACTGTTGCTGGTGGTGGATGTGAACGACACAGTGCTGGGGATCGTCACCGCGCGCGACCTGCTTGGCGAAAAACCCATCCGCGTCGCGGTGAGCGATGGCATGCCGCGTGACGCGGTACTGGTGGAACGGGTGATGGTGCCGCGCGATCACATCCAGGTGCTGGACTACAGCGAGGTGCAGCACTCCAGCGTCGGAGATGTGGTGATGACGCTGCGCGCCAGCGGCCGCCAGCACGCCCTGGTGCTCGAGCGCGGCCATGTGCCAACCATCCGCGGGATTTTTTCGACCACGCAAATCGGTCGCCAGCTTGGCTCACCGATCGAGGCGAGCGAGCGCCCGCAGAGCTTTGCCGAGGTCGAACACCTGCTGGCCGCGAGCTGAACCCAAGGGCAATGCGCCGAAGTGAATGCGCAAGTGGCCGTCCGGCCAGTTGCGCAGCCGGACGGGATGTGGGATGCGGCGGGTTATCCGGATATGCCGCCCGTCAGGAAGGCCTCCGCCTGCGCCTGGATTCGCGGCAGTCCGCAGCGGCACAATCATGGCAGTTTCGGTTATGTTGTCCCCAGTTTGGCGCCCCGCTGACCGCGGTTGACTGGCGATCCTCCGCCGGTGGCCGACAACTGCGCCGAGCCCACGCCTGCCCTTCCTACCTTGCAAGGCACCGCCATGAGCGATCTCGGCCTCGAAGCCCGCCAATTCGTCCGCGCCCATCCCAACGGCGTGCTGTCCACCCTGTCCAAACGCCTCGGCGGCATGCCCTTTGGCTCGATCGCGCCGTTCATGCTCGACCACCAAGGCCGTCCGGTGATTTTGATTTCCACACTGGCCGAGCACACCAAGAACCTGGACGCCGATCCGCGCGCCAGCATCATCGCCCATCCCTGCGCCAGCGATGCGCAGGCGGCAGGGCGCGTCACGCTCGTCGGCCGAGCAAGCCGCCTGGAGGACAAGGATGCGCTGGGTCCGCGCTATGTGCGCTACCTGCCCGAAGCCGAGGGTTACTTCGGCATGCATGATTTTTTCTTCTACCGCATCGAACTGGAAGCAATACGCTTCATTGGCGGCTTCGGCAGGATCCACTGGATCGCCCCCGCCGATTTCGCTCCGCCCGCCAACACGCTGGTCATGTCGGAGCCCGGCATCATCCAGCACATGAATGCCGATCACGTCCACAATCTGCGCGCCTACTGCGCCCACCTCCACGGTGTGCAGGCGCAGGAGGTGAGCGTGGTCGGGGTGGACACCGACGGCCTGGACGTCCGTGCCGACGGCCGGCTGTTGCGGATCGATTTCGCAGCGCCGGTGCATGATGCTGGCGAAGTGCGCAAAGCCCTGGTGGAGCTGGCGCAGCGCTGCCGCGAACAGGCTTGACGCCTGGCATCACCCGGGCGAGCGCCTGAACAAGCCCGAGGCCGTTTCGACAAACTCCAGGCGGTCAGATCGCGCCGCGCCCGACTTCCTCGACAAGGCTTGCCTCAGACGGACTCCAGCGGCAACGACATCCAGAAGCTTGCGCCTTGCCCCGGGGTGGACACAACGCCCACACTGCCGCCGTGCTTCTCCGCCACCAGGCGCACGAAATACAGGCCCAGGCCGAAGCCGGCGGTGTGGGTGGGCTGTGTCTCCAAGCGCACATGCCGCTGAAAGAGTTGCGCCTGCTGTTGCGTGCTCAGCCCGGGCCCGGAGTCGCCGACCCACCAGCGGGCCTGGCCCGCAATGGACTCCAGGCCGAGCACGATGGCGGCGCCGCGTGAGCTGTGTTGCACGGCGTTGCGCAACAGGTTGATGGCCGCACGCTCCAGCAGCCCGAAGTCGCCCCGCACCCACAGCGGGGCCTCGCTCAGTGTTCGCTGCAAACGCACTCCGGCGCGCAGCAGCGTGTCGTCCATCGCGTCCGCCGCCTGGTCGAGCAGGCCGCCCAGCTCGACACTCTGCAGCTTGAGCGGCTGCGGCGCTTCCACCCGGGTGAGCAGCAGGAATTCCTCGGCCAACCTGTACGCCCGCTGCACCAGGCGGGCCAGACGCGTCTGTTCGGCCACATCCAGCGGTGGACCCTCAAGCAGATCGGCCGCAGCGGCCAGGGGCACACGCACATCGTGGGCAATGAAGCGCAGGGCGTCTTCGCGCTGCTGCTGCACGGCCTGCATGCGGCTTTGGGCTTGCTCGATCAGCGCGATGCGCTGCGGCAGCCGCAGGCGCGCCCGTGGTTCGAGCAAGCTCACGGGCTGCAGCCCGGGAGCGTCTGTCCCAAGCGCCTGGTAGCCCTGCGATGGTTCATGCGTCTGCAGCGCCAGATCCAGGCGCAGGATTTGCGTGTCCAGATGGCGTTGTGCCGCGCGCAGCGAGACCAGCGCCCACAGCACATGGCCGGACATAGCGCCCGCCAACGCACCTGCCGGGGCGAACCACAGGCTGGCCAGGCCGGGCAGCAGGGCCGAAGCCACCAGCAGCACCAGCATCCAGGCGAAGCTCGCCAGCAGATTGATACCCACCGGCAGGCGGGGCAGCCACAGCCAGGGCAACAGGGCCAGCAACAAGGTCAGCAGGGTTTGCGGCCACGGCCCAAGCGGCCGCACCAGCAGGCCGTGACGCAGATCCAGCAGCACGGAGCCCAGCACTTCCACGCCTGGCATGAGCCGGTTGCCGGCGTTGGGCACGGCCAGCAGATCGCCCAGGCCGGCAGCGGTGGCGCCGAGCAGCACGATCTTGCCGCGCAGTTGCGCCGCAGCACTGCCGTCGAGCACCTGCCAGGCTGGAACGGAGGGCAGGCTGCCGGGCGGACCCCAGAAGTTGAGCAGCCGCCTGCCTTGCTGGTGCGGTTGCGGCGTTGTCGGCTCGCGCCCGTCGTCAGCCGGATGGCCGCGTCGCAACCCGTCCGGCACAGACGCGACTGGGGATGTGGCCATGCTCGCCGGGAGTTGGCCGGCCAGCCGCAACACCTGCTGCACCAACAAGGGCCAGGTGTCGCGGCCGAGGCCGGCTTGCAGCATGACGCCACGCGCCACGCCGTCATGTCCGAGCTCCACATTCACCCGACCCAAGGCGGCCGCTGCCGCGGCGAGAACCGGCACCGGCAGCGTGCTGCTCCAAGCGGACCCGGGCGCGGGTTGCTCCAGCAGCACGGGCAGCACCGCCATGCCGCAACGGCGCAGCGCTGCAGCGAGTTCGGTGTCGCCCGGCGCGGGTTCGGTGTCGGCGATGTCCATGCCCAGGGCCAGGGGATGGGCGGCGCAGATGGCGTCCACCAGCCGCGCCTGGGTCGTGCGCGACCAAGGCCAGCGCCCCACCCGCCGCAGGCTGGCGGCGTCGATGGCGACGATGCGCAGATCTACTGGTGGCGTGTGCCGCACCAGGGCCTGGCCGGTGTCGTAGACCCAGGCGTCGAGCGGCTGTCTGTCACCCAAGGTTTGCACCGCCAGTGCGAGGCAGGCCGTCAGCAGCAGCCAGGGGGCCAAGCTGCGGCGCAAGCTCGACCATAGCGTCTGCGGGGTGCCGGGCATCGCGGCCGTGACTCAGAACGCCGCCAACAGGGGCACCAGCAAGAGCCAGAGGTCGGGGTAACGCGGGGGCACGCTCACCCTCTGCTGCGCCACCGGCCCGGCCGTCCCGTCGTGGCTGTCGACCAGGCTGACGCCGAGCAGGTAGGCGCCACCGGATGGCCGTTGCAATTGCGCGCGGCCATCGGCCGACACCACCGTTTGCAGCAGCTTCGCGGGCGCAGCAGATCCCGCCAGTGTGAAGCGGTATTGCAGCCCGTCGGGCGGTGGTGGCAAGTTCACATCCAGCGTGTCAGGCGTGAACCGCAGTGCCGATTGGCCGAGGTCCACCGGGCCCGGCGCGGGTTTGTAGGTGAAGGGGTCGGCATCGTTCCACGGGCCTTGTTTGCCGCCGGCGTCGATGCTGGCCATGCGCCAGAACAGAGTGCCTGGCGGCAGGTCGGTGCCGGGGGTCCAGGGGGGCGCGGCAACGGTTGTGCTGAGCAGCGGCGTGGCGCAATCGGCCTGCGGGCAAACCTGCAGCGCGTAGCGGGCGGAGCCCTGCACCTCGCTCCAGTCGAAGGCGGGCCGGGCCAGACGCACCACGGCCTGGCGGCCAGGCGATTGCAGCAGTGGCGCGAAGGGGCGAGCAGCGACCTCGAAGCCACGCTCGGCGCCATAGCCCTGCAGTTGCTGGGCGTCGAGCGCGCTGACGCGCAGCAGGTAGTGGCCATCGGGCAAATCCGCGAGTGTCAACGCGGGCGCGGTGACGGTGCTGCGGGCCAGGATGCGCAGGGGCGCGTCGGCTGGCGTCACCTGGGCCAGCCAGGACCGCGCCCCAGGCTGTGCCGCCCAGCGCAGGCGCAACGGCAGGCGCTCGACGCGCGCGACGAGGTCGGAGAGGTCGGGTTTCGGCAGCAATTGCACCGGCGGCATGGGCGGCTGGCCGTTGGCGCTCAGGCTGCCGTAGCCCTGGTTCACGGCCACCTGGGCTCCGCCGGCGGACAGTTCGACGGCCCCTTCCAGTGTGGTCTGGCGCGTGACGCCGTCACCATAATCGACGCGAAACTCGGTGCCCCGGACCACGGCCTGCGCCCCGGGGGTGATGATGCGTAAATTCTGATTGGGCTCGCGTTTGGGGTTGTCGAGGATGCGGGCCTGGCCGTGCTGCAACCCGAGGCGGCTGTCGTGCATCGTCCCCTGGGCATAGCTGCGCAGGCTGTCGAGGTCGAGCAGGCTGTCGGGCAAAAGCTGGACGCGCGTGCCGTTGGCCAGCAGCAGCAAGGCCGTGCCCCGGCCCAGAACACGAACTTGCGCGCCGCTGGGCAGGCTTTGGCCGGAGCGCAGCGTTTGCCAGTCGTTTGCGCTGTCCGGTGGGCGCGATGGGCTGGTTGCGGACGCCGCAGACGCAGGACTTGTGGACGCACCCGCTGCCAAGCGCCATTGCACCGTGCCGTCCACGACCTGCGCGGTGGCGGTGTCGGGGATGGCGCGCAGCAGCGCGACCGGGATGCGCAGCGTCGTTCCCGGCTGCATGCGGCGTGGATCGGCAATATGGTTGAGGCGCTGCACGCCAGGCCAGGCCGAGGGGTCGATGAGCAGGCGCTGACCGAGGCCGATCAGGGTATCGCCCGGCCTGGTGACATAACGCAATGTGGGCCCGGTCGACACTGCGACGCCGGTTTGCGTCGGCCCTGGAGCCCGTTCCGGCCGTGTGCCTTGTGCCAGCGCCGCGACCGGTAGTGCGATGCCCAGGACGAGGGCTGGAACTTGGTGCCGCAGGAACATGGACACGCGGAGCGGGGAGCGGCGCTGAACGTTCATCGAGGTGGGAATGGGGGCGGCCCGACCCAAGCGATGGGGCTGCAGGTGACGTGGTGCGAAGGACAAGCGCAGAGCTTACGTGGGGGGCGCAGACGCGGCAAGGCGCTCCAAGCGGTAGCCCTGGCGGTAGATGGACACCAGACGCCAGCCCGAGGACGGGTTTAGTTCGAGTTTGCGGCGCAAGTTGCTGATGTGGACGTCGATGGTGCGGGTGTCGGCGTCCGGCGGCAGGCCCCACACGGCGTTGGCCAGGTGGGTGCGCGTGAGCAGGCGGCCGGGATGGTTGAACAGGTGCAAGGCCAGGTCGGTCTCGCGCGCGCTCAGATCGGCAGTGCGGCCATCGAGCAGGATGCGGCGCTGGGCAAACTCCACCCGCAGGCGCCCATGCAGCAGAGGCGGTGCGGCGTCGTCCCGATGGCCGCGCCGCAGGCAGGTGGCGATGCGCGCCAGCAGGACGGCGCGGGCGGGCGGCTTGACGATGTAGTCGTCGGACCCGGCCTGCAGCATCTCCACCACGTCGTCTTCGCTGTCGCGCCCGCTCAGCACGATGATGGGCGGACAACGCTCGCGCAGGCGCTCACGGGCGCGCTGCAGGACCTGCGAACCGAGCAGGTCCTGCACCATCCAGTCCAGCAGCACCAGGTCATAGCTGCCGCGCTCGAGGGCCAGCGCGCAGGCGCGCCCGCTCTCGAACCAATCCACCACATAGCCGGCTTGTTCCAGCCAGGATTTCACCGCCTCGCCCTGCATCGGATCGTCTTCGAGGTAAGCGATGCGGTGACCGGAGGCGGATCGGCCCGGATCGTCGCTGAATGGTGGATGTTGTGGCATGTTCGACATGATTGTGCAGGAATGTTGGATGAAATCCCGAGTCCGCCGCCTTGTCCCCGGTGCCAACAACACGCCTGGGGCAACCCGAGGCAGCCGTGGGTGTTGCAAGCGCTGCTTCAGGTTGGAGTTGAACGATGGTCCTGCCGTTGCGCGTGGTGATGTGGCGGCCAAGCGCGGCTCACCGCGTTGCCGCGTGACAAGCCGACGTGACAAACGTCCAGGCCTGAGGTGTCATCCGCGAGATCGGCAAGATCCAGCAGCGTCTGCGTGGCGCCACCCCGGCGTGCGAACTCCATTGCGTGAGGCTTGCCGGCTTAATGCGTGCGGCCTGCTGGCAGGGTCACGGCGAGATACAGCTCGCTCAGGGTTGAAATGAGCTTGTGCGACATGCGTGCGTAGCGGCTCTTGGCGAGCTCCATGCTGGCCGACTCGCCTGCGCCCGACTGGATCAGCCGCACCACTTCGCCGGCCTGGCGGTGGAACTCGGCATGTTCCTCCAGCAGGCGGTTGAACAGACCGAATTGCGCGAGGGGGACCCGCGCATCGTGATGCAGCCAGATGCCCAGCGCGCAGCGATCGTCGCGGCTGATGGTCGCGACGTCGAGTTGCTCGTCACTATCGCCACGGGCATAGGCCCCGAGACGGGTCTTCCATTGCTGGTGGCTCTGGATGGCGGAATAAAAGTTCAGCCCGCTGTAACACGTTTCGGCGTGTTCGGCGGCGATCTGCGAGGGCAGGCCCGATTCGGCGAGACGGCTGTCGGGGGCCTCGGGCATGCCGGCGAGGTTGCGGCGTAACCAGTCGATCAGCGTCATGCGAGTCTCCGTGGCTTGGAATGGTTGGTCATGCAAACCATCCTAGAAACGCAGCCGCGTCCGGCGCGAAGAATGTCAGTGGCTTTTTACAGTTCAGCATCGGCTGACACAAAGCAGGCATGCGACAAGATCCGGTCACCGGCTCTATGCTTGACTCCATGCCCGATATCGACCCCAGTCTCGACGCCACCGCCCTCGCCGCCCTCATCGCCCGCGGCGAGGTGAGCGCGACCGAGGTGCTCGATGCCGCATTGGCGCGACTCGATGCGCTCAACCCGCGCCTCAACGCCGTGGTGATGGACTGGCGCGAGCAGGCCCGCGCGCAACTGGGCACGAAGCCCCCGCGGGGCCGGGACGGTCCCTTTGCCGGCGTCCCCTTTCTGCTCAAGGACCTGGGGCAAGACGTCGCTGGTATGCCGTCCACCTGGGCTTCGCGCGCCCGCCGC
Source organism: Betaproteobacteria bacterium (assembly GCA_028871675.1). GTDB lineage: Bacteria > Pseudomonadota > Gammaproteobacteria > Burkholderiales > Burkholderiaceae_C > Thiomonas_A. The sequence continues at coordinate 74,814 of JAGWMO010000002.1, read as the reverse complement.
GAGGTCCTGGCGGATGTCACCAGCAGCGTGGTGCAGCGTTGGCGGAACGCCGGCCTGGTTCTGCTGGGCAAGACCAACTTGCCCGAGCTGGCGCTCAAGGCGGTGACCGAGCCGTTGCTGTTTGGCCCCTGCCGCAATCCCTGGAACCTGGACCTCACCCCGGGCGGCTCGTCCGGCGGCGCGGCGGCGGCCGTGGCTGCGGGCATCGTGCCGGTGGCGGGCGCGTCTGACGGCGGCGGCTCCATCCGCATTCCCGCCGCCTATTGCGGCCTGTTCGGGCTCAAACCCTCGCGCGGCCGGGTAAGCCAGGCCCCGGCGGCCGACGAGGTCTGGGAGGGCGCCAGCTGCACCCATGTGCTCAGCCGCAGCGTGCGCGACAGCGCCGCGCTGCTCGATGTGATCGCCGGCGCCGAGCCGGGCGACCCCTATGGCGTGACCCCGCCGCTGCGGCCCTATGCGCTCGAAGTGGGGGCCGCACCGGGGCGATTGCGCATCGGCTTCAGCGTGGTGTCGCCGCTGGGCGGCGCCGTGCACCCCGAGTGTGCCGCCGCGGTGGAGCGCACCGTCCAGTTGCTGGAGTCGCTCGGCCATGCGGTCGAGCCGGCCGTCCCGGCAATCGACGGTCTGGCGTTGGCGCAGAGCTATCTCGGCATTTACTTCGGCCATGTCGCCGCCGAGGTGCGGCGCTGCATCCGCGTGCATGGCGCGCGTGCGGCCGATTTCGAACTCGATACCCGTGCCATTGCCGCCATCGGCGCCAGCCTGCCGGCTGCCGACTATGTCGCCCTGCGTGCGCGCTGGAATGGTTTTGCCCGCGCCCTGGCCGCGTTCCACGCCCGCCACGACATGCTGCTCACCCCCACCACGGCGCAGCCGCCCGCGCGCATCGGCGCACTCGACACCCCCGCCAGCCAGCAGGCCGCGCTGCGCCTGGTGCTGGCCCTGGGCCTGGGCGGGCTGCTGCGCAGGACCGGTATCGTCGACGATCTGGCGCGGAAAAGCCTGGCGCGCACCCCCTTCACACAACTGGCCAACCTCACCGGCACACCGGCCATGTCGCTGCCGCTGCAGGTCGATGCGCAGGGCATGCCGGTTGGCGTGCAGTTCATCGCCGCCTGGGGCCGCGAAGACCTGCTGCTGCGCCTGGCCGCACAGCTCGAAGCCGCCCAGCCCTGGGCGCAGCGCCGACCGGATCTGGCTCAGGCCCTGGTCCACGGGGCACCGGCCTCGCCGCAACACGCGCCCTGAGGCGGTCGGCGTGCCGCTGCGGCTGCAAGGCGCGGGCCGCATCAAGCCCCTTGCCGGACACAGCCCCGTGATGCGCACCGGTACAGTGCGCGTATGCATGCCACCGCCGCTCGCGCCAACGTCTATGCCCTTGGCGCCATCGCCCTCTGGGCCACGCTGGCCACACTGGGCGTACAGCTCGCGCGCGTGCCGCCTTTTCTGCTCACCGGACTGGCGCTTGTCGTCGGCAGCATCCCGGCCTGGCCCTTCTGGCGCCAATGGCGACGGGTGCGGCCCGTGGCGCTGGCGCTCGGCGTCTACGGCCTGTTCGGCTTTCACTTCCTGCTGTTCATCGCGCTGCGGCATGCGCCGCCGGTGCAGGCCAATCTGGTGAATTACCTCTGGCCCCTGCTCATCGTCGTGCTGGCGCCGCTGCTGCTTCCGGGAACGCGGCTGAGGCCGGTGCACATCGGCGCGGCGGTGGTGGGTTTTGCCGGGGCGGCCATTGCCATCGTCGGGGGGCGCGGGTTGCATGGGGGTTTCGCCTGGGGCTATGTGCCGGCATGGGGATCGGCCTGCATCTGGGCAACGTTTTCTCTCGGCAGCCGGCGCCTGGCGCAGCAAGGTCGCGGTTTCCCCACGGCCGCCATCGGCCTGTTCGCGCTGCTGTCCGGGCTGCTGGCGCTGGCCTGCCACGCGGCGCTGGAGCCGGCCGTGCAACTCACGGTGCCTGAGCTGATGCGCATCGCTGTGCTCGGCCTGGGGCCGCTGGGTGCGGCGTTCTACCTCTGGGACCGCGCCCTCAAGCTGGGCGACCCGCGCACCCTCGGCGTGCTCAGCTACCTCACCCCGCTGGCGTCCACCGCGCTGCTGGTGTGGGCCACCAGCCGACCGTTCACCGGGTCCCTCGGTCTGGCCGCGCTGCTCATCGTCGGCTCGGCCCTCGTGGCGGTGCGGGCGAAGGACTGAGCGTTCCCGCCCGGTTGCAGGGCCGCGGTTGCAACCGCGGCCGGCCCGAGGTTGCCGCGCCTGCTTCGTCGTGGCGTCTGACCAGCCCGCAAGGGCCGGCCGGACCTCGGCGCGCATGCATCGCGCCGGGCCGCATCCGGTTTGTAAATTCCACTTCACACAGTTCGCCCGCTGCGCAGCCGGGCGCTGCAATGCCGTGCGCTTGGCCGCCATGCGGGCTTCAAGAATGTCGCATTTTTGGCCAATCGGGAGCACAAATGGTTTTGTTACATTTCGTTGCGTTGTAAACCGGCGAAAACGCGAAATTTTGCACAACCGAAGCGCCGCGAACTGCTTAGCATCGCCACCGCATTCGTTCGTTCACCCATGTGGATCTGACTGAACCAAGGACATTCTCCATGTTGAAACTGCACATTTGCCGCGTTGCCGCCGGCTTTATCGCAACTCTCGGTCTGATTGGCATGGCCAGCGCACAACAAGCGCAGGTCAGCTCGACCTTGCAGGTGGAGCGCGTCGTCATGGTGGACGCCAAGCCCGTGCTCAAGCCTGTCACTGCGGGGCAGCCCGGTGATGTCCTCGAATACCGTGCCAGCTACGACAACCACGGCGACAAGCCGGCCAACGGTTTCGTCGCCGAACTGCCGATTCCTGCCGGAACCACCTACGTCGCCCACAGCGCCCAGCCGGCCAATGCCATGGCCAGCACCGATGGCGTGCACTTTGCCGCCATGCCGCTGATGCGCATGGTCAAGATGGCCAACGGAACCACGGGCCCGCAGCCGGTGCCGCTGGCCGATTACCGCGCCTTGCGCTGGAGCCTGGGCAATCTGCTCCCCGGCAAGCAGGTGCAGGTGCAAGCCCGCGTCCAGGTCGATCCGGTTGCCGCCGCAACGGCGACGCCGCCGGCCAAGCCTTGAGCGATCGCTTGAATGCGTCGTCCCGGTCACCTGCCTGCGCGTGTGGCCACTCTTTTTTCTCGCCGTTCTTGCGCCACGTGCGCACGTTGCATCCAGCCTAGGGAGTTCACCGTGAGTTCAATCCGTTTCACTGCATCGTCACCAGGGGGCTGGTCCTCCGGTGGCCTGCTGCGCCGCGCTGCGGCCTGGCTGGCTGCCGGTGCGCTGGCCCTTGCCGCGGCCACGGGCGCGCATGCCGCGCCGCCACCGGCCGGCACATCCATCAGCAACCAGGCCTCGGCCACCTACACGGACGGCTCCGGCGTCACGCGCACCGTCACCTCCAACGTGGTGCAGACGACGGTGACCCAGGTTGCCAGCCTGACGCTGACGCAAAACGGCGCGCAGACCGCGACCCCGGGCAGCGTGGTGTACTACCCCCACACCCTGACCAACACCGGCAACGGCAGCGACACCTTCAACCTGAGCACGTCCAACACCGGCGCGTTCAGCATGAGCAATGTGCAGATCTTTGCCGACAACGGCAGCGGTCAGCCCACGGGCCCGGCGATCACGTCCACCGGGGCGCTGGCGGCTGGCGCGGCGTTCAAGTTCATCGTCGTTGGCACCCTGCCGGCCACGGCGACCCCGGGCCAGACCAACGCCATCACCGTCACCGGTACCAGCGTGTTCGACGCCACCAAGACGGCGAGCAACAACGACACCACCACGGTGACGAACAACGCCGTGATCACGCTGACCAAGGCGGTCAGCGCGTCGAGCGGTGCGCCGGGCTCCGGGCCGTACACCTACACCCTGACCTACACCAACACCGGCAACAGCACCGCCACCAGTGTCGTGATCAGCGACGCGATTCCGGCAGGCATGACCTATGTGGCCAACTCCGGCCGCTGGAGCGTGACCGGCAGCACGGCGCTGAGCGACACCGGCGGCAGCAGCGGCACGGCACCGAACACGCTGACTTCCACCTACACCAGCGCCAGCAACACCTACGCGGCCACGCTGGCGCAGGTGACGGCCGGCCAATCGGGCACCATCAGCTTCCAGGTGAACGTGGCTGCGGGCACCGCGCCGGGCACGCTGAACAACACCGCCACCATGTCGTACAACAACGGCAGCGGCACCACGGTCACGGGTTCGTCCAACACCGTGCCCTTCAGCGTGACGCAGACGGCGTCGGTCACCATCACCGGCCAGACCGTGGCGGGTCCGGCCGCGCCCGGCTCCACCGTGAGCTTCACCAATGTGGTGAGGAACACCGGAACCGGCACCGACACCTTCAACATCACCCTGGGCAGCAACAACTACCCGGCGGGCACGACCTTCCAGTTGTACAAGAGCGACGGCGTCACGCCGCTGACCGACACCAACGGCGACGGCAAACCCGACACCGGGCCGCTGGCTGCAGGCGCCAGCTACAACGTGATCGTCAAGGCCACGCTGCCGCCCAACGCCACCAACGCCGGCGCGCCGTTCACCATCAGCAAGACCGCCACCTCGGTGTTCGACCCGACCAAATCGGCCACGACTTCCGACACGCTGTCGGCCATCGCAGCGGCGACGCTCGACCTGACCCAGAACGCGGCGCTTGGCGGCACCGGGGTGCAAGGCACCGGCCCCGGCACCACCACGCCGTTGGCCACCAATGCCACCAACCCCGGCACCACCACGGCGTTCAGCCTGTTCGCCAACAACACCGGCCCCTCGCCCGACAACTACAACCTCACGGCGAGCAATCTGCCGGCGGGTTGGACGGCGAGCTTCCAGACCCCGGGCGCCGGCGGCACCTGCTCGCCGGCTTCGGGCACGGTCATCACCAACACCGGTAACGTGGCGAACGGCACGGCCGTGCAGTATTGCGCGGTGGTCACCGTGCCGGCGGGCTATGCGGCGGGCACCAGCAACCTGACGTTCACGGCCGCCTCGCCCAACTCCGGCGCGACCGACTTCGTCACCGACGCGGTCACGGTCAACGCAGTGCGCTCCATCACCATCACGCCCAACGGCACGAGCCAGACCTACCCCGGCGGCTCGACGGTGTACAGCCACACCCTGACCAACACCGGCAACGTGACGGAAGGCAACGGCACGGTGAGTTCGATGGCTCTGGCCACGGCCAACAACCAGTCGGGCTGGACGTCGACGCTGTACTACGACGCCAACAACAACGGCGTGCTCGATGCCACCGATCCGCAGATCACCGGCAACCTCAACACCGTGGCCGGCCTGAGCGGCGGTCTGGCTCCCGGCCAGTCCATCACCGTGTTCGACAAGGTGATCGCCCCCAGCGGCGCGCAGCCGGGCAATGTGAACCAGACCACCGTCACCGTCACCACCACCAACGGTTCGTACACCACCACGGCGCCCGCGCCGGCAGTGGCCACCGACACCACCACGGTGATTGCCGGCAACGTGACGCTCGCCAAGGCGCAGGCGCTGGACGCCGCCTGTGCCGGCCCCACCGGCAGCACCGTCTACGGCACCGCCACGCTGTCGGCCAAGCCCGGCCAGTGCGTGCTGTACCAGGTGACGGCGACCAATGTGGGTTCGGCCAACGCCACCTCGGTGGTGGTGTCGGACGCCACGCCGACCTACACCACGCTGAGCACGGCGCCGGCCACCACGGCGGGCACCATCGCAGCGGGTGCGCCGGCGGTGGGTGGCACCGGCACCATCAGCGCCAATGTCGGCACCCTGACCCCGGGGCAGTCGGCGGTGCTGACCTTCGGCGTGAAGATCAATCCGTAATGCCAGCCTGAGTTCCTGCGGGGGAGGTCGCCGACCTCCCCCGTTTTTCCAAGCGCGCTCACCGCGGCGCCTTTGGAAAAGCGGCCCACCGCACCCCGTCCAAACGCCTTGTGTCCCCATGTATCGCCTGCTGCGCCATGCCTTGCTCGCCATGCTCGTCCTGCCCATGCTGGCCGGGTGGATGGCTTGGGCCCAGGCGGCGCCGACGCCGGCGGGAACGATCATCAGCAACACCGCGACGGCCACCTATATCGACGCCGCCTCCGGTAACGCGGTGCGGCTCAGCTCCAACACCGTGAACACCGCGGTGACGGCGCTGGAAGCCCTCAGTCTGACGGCCAACCAGAACCTCATCTTCGCCCCGGGCAGCAGCTTCACCATCACCCATGTGCTGACCAACACCGGCAACGTCGCCACCACCTATCTCATCAACAGCAACGTGCCGGGCGGCGGTGGTTTCGCGCCCGGCAATGTGCAGGTGGTCCGAGACGTCAACGGCAACGGCGTGGCCGACCCCGGCGAGCCCGTGATCGCCCAAGGCGGGAGCATCACCCTGGCCGCGGGGCAGAGCGTCAACCTGCTGATCACCGGCACCATTCCGGCTACGGCGCTGCCGGGGCAAAGCGCCCAGGTCACCCTCGCCGCCACCAGCCAGTTGCAGGGCGCCAGCGCCAGCAACACCGACACGCTCAACACCGTCAACAGCGCCGCGCTGCAGGTCAATCTTGCAGCCTCGGTGGCCACGTCCACTCCAGGCGCGAGCGTCAGCTTTACCGCCAATGCGAGCAACACCGGCAATGCCGCAGCCGGGCCAGTGCCGGTGAGCGTCGATGGCGCCGCAGCCAATCTGTTCGTGTTGCGCGTGCCGGTGCCGGCCAACACCACCTTCGCCAGCGCGCAGACATCCGGCACGCCTGGGGCGCAGACGCTCTACCACCTGGCGGGCGCCGCGGCCAACAGCTATGTCAGCGCGCTGCCGCCGGGCGCCGCGGTGGACGCCGTGGCCTGGGCACTGTCCAGTCTGGCGCAGGGCGCGACGCTCTCGGGCCAGTTCACGGTGACGATCAACGCCAACGCCGGCGGCGCCATCACCGACACTGCTGCCGCCGGCTGGAGCATGAGCAGCCAGAGCGGCGCGCTCAGCACTGCCAGCAACCCGGTGTCGGTGGCGCTGCCGCAATTGCCGCCGAGCATCGCCTTCTACCCCAACGCCAGCTATGCCACGCCCAGCAGCGTCAACCTGCCGGGCCAGCCACTGTTCGTGCAGGTCAACGCAGCGGTGTGCAACGTGGACCCCAGCCAGGTGCTTTCGGTGCCTGTCACGCTCACCAGCAAGCTCACCGGCGACGTGGAGCATTTCACCGCGGTGGAGAGCGGCCCCAACACCGGCCTGTTCCGCATCCAGCCCAACGTGCCCACGGCCAACGCCGCGACGCACATCGTGGTCCCAGGCAGCGGCATTTTCGAAGTGCTGCAGAACGACATCGTCACCGCCAGCATCACCTCCTGCGGCGGCGTCGCCGTATCCGCCGCCACCACGCTGCTGATCGACCCTTCCGGCGTGGTCTACGACAGCAAGAGCAACCAGCCGGTGGCCGGTGCCACGGTGCAACTCATCGACGTCACCGGCGCCGGCAACGGCGGCAACGCCGGCGGCCCGGCCAAGGTGTTCCAGGCCGACGGCATCACCGCAGCGCCCAGCACCGTCACCACCGGGCCGGACGGCAGTTACAGCTTTCTGCTGGTGCCGCCCAGCACCTACCGCCTTGTCGTCACGCCGCCGGCCGGCTACACCTTTCCCTCCAAGCTGCCGGCCGCGCTGCAACCAGCCGGCCGCCTGATCGACACGCCCGGCTCCTACGGCGGCACGTTCACCCTGACGGGTGCCGAAGGCCCGGTGCACTTCGACTTGCCGCTGGACGCCGGCGCCACCGGCGGCCTGCTCATCCAGAAAACGGCCAACAAGGCCACGGCCGAAGTCGGCGATTTCGTCGACTATTCCGTGCAGCTCAACAACGGCACCGGTATCGCCCTGCCCGCAACGGTGGTGAATGACAGCCTGCCCGCCGGCTTCGCCTACGAGCGCGGCACCGCCAGGCTCAACGGCTCGCCGCTGCCCGACCCGGCCGGCGGCACCGGCCCGAACCTGCAGTTCACCCTCGGCAGCATCGCCGCCGGGGCGCAGCCCACGCTGACCTACCGCGTGCGCGTGGGTGTGGGAGCGCAGGGCGGCACCGGCATCAACACCGCGCAGGCGCAAAGCGGCTCGGTGCTGTCCAACCGCGCAAGCGCCCGGGTGCAGGTGGTGGGCGGTGTGTTCTCCGACAAGGCCTACATCATCGGCAAGGTCTATGCCGACTGCGGCGGGGGCGGCGTGCAGCAGCGGGGCGACCCCGGCATTCCCGGCGTGCGCATCTACCTCGAGGACGGCACTTACGCGGTCACCGACGAGGAGGGCAAGTACAGCTTCTACGGCCTGACGCCGCGCACCCACATCGTCAAGGTCGACAACACCACGCTGCCCGCCGGCGCCAGGCTGGAGGTGCTGAACAACCGCAACGCCATGGACCCCGGCAGCCTGTTCGCCGACCTCACCAACGGCGAGCTGTTCAAGGCCAATTTCGCCATCGCGCAGTGCACGCCGTCGATGCGCGAGCAGATCGCCGCGCGCCGCAAGGCGCTCGCCAATCCGTCGGAAATCCTGCAGGCCGCCGGCACGCTGCTGTCGCCCAACACCAACACCGGCGTGGTCGACGCCCGCACCCTGCCGTCGGCCGGCGCCATCGGCCTGCCGGGCGCGGTGCAGGCCGGCAGCGGCATGGGCGTGGGCGGCGTCAATGGCCCGGCGGTGTCGCCCCAGGTGATGATGGCGCCGATGGCCTCGGGCATCGCCCCCTTCGCCGCCAGCGCTGCGCCGCTGGGCGCCGTGGGTGACACCGGTGGGCCCTATGCCCCCACGCCGCAAGGCTTGCCGCAGCCGCTGCAGACGCCCACCGGCGCCTTGCTGCAGCGGCAGGCGCTGCCGGCGCCGACAGCATCCGCACCGCTGGCCACGGCCGAGTCGCCCGAGTTGGTGGAACCGCTGGAAAAGCTCATCCCCGGTCTCGACCCCAAGGTCGGCTTCGTCGGCCTGAAGGACGGCGAGGTGCTGGCCTCCGACCAGACCCGGGTGCGTGTGAAGGGGCCGCTGGGCGCGAGCTTCGAACTGACGGTCGACGGCCGGCCGGTCCCGGCCAGCCAGGTGGGCAAGAAGAGCTCGCTGGAGAAGAACGGCGTCGTCGCCTGGGAATACATCGGCGTGAATCTCAAGCCGGGGCGCAATGTGCTGGCGGTCCAGGCGCTGGACGGCTTCGGCAACGTCCGCGGCCAGGCGCGGATCACGGTGCTGGCGCCCGGCCCGCTGGCCAAGATCGTCATCGAGGCGCCGCCGCAGGCGGTGGCCGACGCTGCCACCGCCGTGCCCGTCACCATCCTGCTGCGCGACGCCAATGGCCTGCCGGTGGCGGCGCGCACGCCGGTGCTGCTGCGCTCCAGCCTCGGCCAGTGGCAATTCCCGGGCGAGCCGAGGAATCCGCTCAACCAGCAGCCCGGGCATCAGGGCTTCATCACCGGCGGCGAGGGCCGTCTGCTGTTGCTGCCGCCGGCCCAGCCCGGCAAGGACGAACTCAGCGTCAGCAGCGGCACGGTCAAGACCACGGCGACGCTGGAATTCACGCCGCATCTGCGGCCCCTGATCGCCGCCGGCATCGTCTCCGGCACCATCAATCTGCGCAACCTCAACCCTGGCGCGCTGCAGCCGGCGCAAAGCGGCGACGTGTTCGAGCGCGAAATCCAGAGCACCGCCACCAGCTTCGACAACGGCAAGGGCGCCGCCGCCGCGCGCACCGCCTTTTTCCTCAAGGGCAAGGTGCTCGGCTCCAGCCTGCTGACCCTGGCCTACGACTCGGACAAACCTGCCGACACCACGCTGTTCCGCGACATCCAGCCCAACCAGTTCTACCCGGTGTATGGCGACTCCTCGGCGCGCGGCTTCGAGGCCCAGTCCACCGGCAAGCTGTACGTGCTGCTGCAGCATGGCACCAGCTACGCCCTCATCGGTGACTACTCCACGCAAAGCGACAACCCGGCGCGCCAGCTCACGCAGTATGCGCGCGCGCTCAACGGCTTCAAGGGCCGCTGGCAGGAGGGCGCGCTGACGGTGGACGGCTTCGCCAGCCGCACCTCCAGCAGCCTCACGGTGCAGCAGTTCCGCGCCAACGGCACCTCCGGGCCGTTCCAGCTGGGGCTGAGCGGCGTCATCAACAGCCAGCAGGTGGACATCATCACGCTGGACCGCAACCAGCCCTCGGTGGTGCTGAGCGACACGCCGCTGGCCAACTTCACCGACTATGCCATCGAGCCGTACACCGGCCTGCTGCTGCTCAAGAGCCCGGTGCCCAGCGTCGATGCCAACCTCAACCCCATCTTTATCCGTGTCAGCTATTCGGTCGACAACGGCGGCCCCAAGCATGGCGTGGAGGGCGTGGACGCCAAACTGCAACTCACGCCGAGCCTCAGTCTGGGCGCCACCGCCATCCACGATGCCGACCCCGCCAATGTGCAGACCCTGCAGGGCGTGAACCTCACCGCCCGGCTCGGCGCCAGCACTGTGGCCACCGCCGAAGTGGCGCACAGCAGCACCGATCTGCAAGGCCAAGGCAACGGCCAGCGCGTGGACCTCAAGCACGCGGGCGACAAGCTCCAGGCCCATGTCTGGGGCGTGCACACCGATGCCGACTTCTACAACCCCAGCAGCATCCAGTCGGCCGGCAGTTCGGAATACGGCGCCAAGGCCGGCTACACCCTGGACGCGAAGAATCGCGTCGTCGCCGAGGCCCTCAAAACCGCCAATAGCACCACCGGCGCCGAGCAGACCGGGGTCGAACTCAAGCTGGAGCACAGCCTGCCGGGCAATATCAAGCTCGAGCTTGGCGTGCGTCACAGCAGCGCCAACGCGCAGTCGGTGCTGTCGGCGCCGCCCCTGCCCGGCACCTCGGCGCCGGTGGTGCCGGTCATGCCCGTGCCGGCAGCCTCGTCGGCCCAGGTGGGCTACACGGCGGCGCGCGCCAAGCTCACGGTGCCTGTTCCCGGCGTGCAGGGCGCCGATGTGTACGGCCTGGCCGAATACGCCGTGGACGGCAGCGGCGGCAAAGAAATCGGCCTTGGCGGCAACTACGCGGTCAACGCCACCACGCGGCTGTACCTGCGCCACGATTTCATCAACAGCCTGAACGGCCCTTACACCCTGAACCCGGCGGTGTCGCAGTACACCACGGTGGCCGGCATCAGCACGGCGCTGTCCGACAGCACCCAGTTGTTCAACGAATACCGCGTCGGCGACAGCATCGACGGCCGCAGCGCCGAAGACGCCGTCGGCCTGCGCCGGCTGTGGCGGCTCGACAGCGGCATCGGCCTGTCGGCCAGCGTGCAGCGCATCAAGCCCATCTCCGGCGTCGTCAGCGACGCGTCCAACGCCATCGCCCTGGGTGCCAGCTACACCGCCAGCCCCGACTGGAAGGGCTCGACCCAGGCGCAGTGGCAAACCTCCAGCACCTCGCGCAGCTGGCTGTTCACCGCCGGCCTGGCCAACAAGCTCGACGCCGACTGGACACTGCTCAACCGCGCCCTCTACAGCCTGCAAACCAATCTGGCGCCCGGCAGCGGCGCACGCAAGCTCATCACCGTGCAATCCGGCGCGGCGTATCGCCCGGTGAACACCGATGTGTGGAACGCGCTCGGCCGCATCGAATACAAGCGCGACGCCGACACCACCCTCGGCCCCGGCCTGAATCTGGACGAAGCCGCCTGGATCGCCGCCACCAACGTCAACTTGCAGGCCAGCCGCAGCTGGGTGATGAGCGGGCGTTACGCTGCGCGCTGGGCCACCGATCGCTCCAGCGGCATCGTCAGCCGCTCCTTCACCCAGCTCATCGGCGGCCGTTCCACCTGGGACCTGAGCGAACGCTGGGACGCCGGGCTGCAGGGCTACCGCATGTGGGGCGACGGCAGCACCGAGAATGCCGTGGGCGCCGAAGTCGGCTACCTCGTCTGGAAGAACCTGTGGCTGTCGGTGGGCTACAACGTCAAGGGCTTCGACGCCCCCGACCTCTCCGGCAACGCCTACACCCAGCGCGGCGTCTACATGCGCCTGCGCTTCAAGTTCGACGAAAACCTGTTCTCGGGCAGCGACTCCGGCGGTGCCGCCAGGCAGTGCTGCGCGAGCGACCTTCAGCCCGTGAGCGCAGCGAGGAGTGTCGTTCAGTGAGTCCTGTGCATCTTCCTGTCGTCCGCAATCCGCTGCACATCGTGCGCGGGCTGGTGCTGGCGCTGCTGCTGAGCTGGAGCGCGCTGGCGCTGGCCGCGGGCGGCTCCTACGCCACCGCCGGCACCGGCACTTTCGCGCAAAGCCTGTGGTGGCTGGACTTCACCGGTTACGACAACACCGCAGCCGGGGGCGCCGCCGGACAGGCGTTCACGTTCACCCTGCCCAATGGCGCCGGCACCCTGACCACCTCAGTCCAGCGCTCGCAGACCGGCACCGGAACCACCATGGCCGCGGTGGCCGAGCCGGCCTGGACCGGCGGCGGCGCCTTCGGCCACGGCGCCTACAACGGCATCACAGGCCTGCCCATCTTCTACTGGCTGGGCCAGACCGGCAACGGCACCATCACCCTGGCCAATATGGTGATGCGCGACGCCGCGGGCAACGCGCGCAGCTTTGCGTTCTACGCCGCCGACGGCGAGAACACCAACGCGCCCGAAAGCATCGTCTACGCCAGTACGGCCAATTGGAGCCTGATCGACTCGGTCAACTACTACGCCAGCTTCAATGGCGGCAATCCCACGCTGGCCGGCACCGGCAGCACCCAGGTGACCGAAACCGGCCCGGCAACCAACGACAACAACTACAACGGCTCCATCGTCCTGGGCACGCTCAACCCCACCCAGGTCTCGGCCACCTTCAGCGGCAACGAGGCGTCGCTGTTCGCCCTGTCGCTGCCCACCATCAACCTCAACCTGAACATCGCCGGCCGGCTCAGCCCGGCCGACCAGTTCACCGCCAACATCGGCTACACCAGCCCGGCGGCGGCCATCTCCAACGCCAGCACCAGCGGCACCGCCACCACCGCCACCACCGGGGCGGATTCGGTCATCGGCACCAACAGCGTGACGCTGTCGGTAGCCATGGCCACAGGCAGCACCTCGAGCCTCACGTACTACACCAGCAGCATCAGCTGCAGCAACGCCGGCCCCGGCGCTTCCACATTCGGCGGCACCAACACCGTGCTGCCCGGCGGCGCCGGCACCAGCTTCGCCCTCACGCCGCAGACGGGTGACGCCATCACCTGCACCCTGACCCTGACCCCCAAGCCCCAGGGCGTGAGCGGCACGGTCTACAACGATACCAACCACAATGCCAATCTCGACGCCGGCGAGAGCGGCACCGGCGTTGCCGGCCTGTACGTCAAGCTGGCGCCGTCCTCGGGGGGTGTCTGCCAGTCGCCGGCTACGGCCGCGGCGGCGGTGAACACCACGACCGGCGCCTACAGCTTGCCGAATGTCGCACCCGGCACTTACTGCCTCATCCTCGATGGCAACAACACCCTGAGCGACATCACCGCGTCGCGGCCTGCGGGATGGATCGGTACACAGAAAGTCAGCGGCATCATCCAATTGGCGGTGGCGGGCGCGCCGCCGCCGCCGCAGAACTTCGGCCTGTACAACGGCGCTTCGCTGACGGGCACCGTGTTCAATGACACCGGAGCTGGCGCCGGCACGGCCAACAACGGCGTGCAGGACGGCAGCGAAGCCGGCATGGCCAACGTGGTGGTGAACACCAGCGCCGGCGCCGGCATCAGCGCCAGCACGGCCGGCAACGGCGGCTACACCCTGTGGATTCCCGCCAGCACCACGGGCACGCTGACCATCACCCCGGCCGCGCCCAGCGGCAGCCTGGCCACCGGCGGCAGCGCCGGCACCACGGGGGGCAGCTACACCCGTCCCAACGTCAGCTTCACCCCGGCGGCGGGCAACACCTACAGCGGCGTGAACTTCGGCCTGGCGCCGGGCAACACCCTCGGCCCCAACGGCGCGCAAGCCGCGCAGCCCGGCACCACGGTGTTCTATGCCCACACCTTCACGGCCGGCAGCGGCGGCCAGGTCACCTTCAGCCTGAGCAACAGCGCCGCGCCATCCAGCCCGGCCTGGTCCCAGGTTCTCTACCAGGACAGCAATTGCAATGCCGTGCTCGACGCCGGCGAGCCGCAGATCACCGCGCCCATCACCGTCACGGCCGGGCAGAAGATCTGCCTCATCGTCAAGCAGTTCGTGCCGGCCGGCGCCGCCGCCGGCGCGCAGAACAGCGTCACGCTCAACGCCGCCTTCAACTACACCAACGCCAACCCGGCGCTGGCGTCCAACCTCACGGCCCAGGACATCACCACCGTGGGCCAGCCGGGGGCGCTGGCCCTGAGCAAGCTGGTGAGCAACCTCACCCAGGGCGGCGCGGCGGCCACGGCAGTGAGCGCCAACCCCGGCGATGCGCTGCAGTATGCCCTGACGGCGGTGAACAACGGCACTCAGGCCTTGAGCACCCTGGTGGTGAGCGACGCCACGCCGGCGTTCACCACGTTCGTATCGGCCGCCTGTCCGGCGACGCTGCCCAGCGGCATCAGCGCCTGCAGCGTGAGCACCCAGCCTGCGGCGGGCGCAAGCGGCAGCCTGCGGTGGACTTTCACCGGCAGCCTGGCGCCGAGCGCACGGCTCACCGTGACCTATCAGGTCAAGGTGAACCAGTAGCGACGGCGGCGTCGCGCCGGCAGCGCGCAAAGACCGGATTCAGCGCGCATCGCCCAGATGCCGGGCGAAGAACGCCTGGCTGCGCTCCAGCGCCAGCTTGGCGCTGGCGGCATCGAAGCTGGCGCGGGCGTCGCAGTTGAAGCCATGGTCGGCGTCGTAGACGTAGAACTCGGCCGTGGGGTTGGCGGCGCGCACCGCCTCGCGGTCGGCCTCGGTGATGTGGGCGTCCTTCAGGCCGTAGTGGAACAGCAGTGGTGCCGTGGCTTTTTCGCCGACGAGTTGCACGTTGCGCCCGCCGTAATAGCTCACCGCCGGCAGGCCCAGGCGGATGGCCGCGAGGTAAGCGATGGAGCCGCCCCAGCAGTAGCCGACGACGCCGACCTTGCCGGCACCGGCCACGGCCTTGGCCGCCGCCTGCACGCAGGCCAGCGCCTTGTCGAAGCCGACCTTGCCCACCAGATCCAGGCCCTTTTGCATGCCGGCCTGGTCGTAGCCCAGCTCCACACCCTTCTCTGCGGAGTCGAACACCGCCGGGGCGATGGCGGTGTAGCCGGCTTGCGCGTATCGGTCAGCGACGCTGCGAATATGCGCGTTGACGCCGAAAATTTCCTGCACGACGACGATCCCACCCTTCGACGCGCCACCGGGCTCGGCCAGGTAGGCATTCAGGTGTTGTCCGTCGGTCGTGTCGAGTTGGATGATTTTGCCCATGAAGTAGCTCTCCGTCAGGTTGCGGCCCGCACCATGCGGGCGAACCGCCGAAATTTTCGCGGTCCGGACGATTGTGTGCAGATGTCACGCTGCATAGACCCAAGGATTGCTGCCTTGCGCTGTGCCCAGTCAGCACATGGCGGAGCGCAGGGCGCGGGCGCAGCGCAGGGCCTGCTGCGCGTAGGCGCCGCCGAACAACAGGGTGTGGTTGAGCAGGTGGTAGAGCTGGTACAGCCCGCGGCGTCGCAGGTAGCCCTGGTGCAGGTCGAAGCCGGCGTGGTAGGCGTCCCAGAAGCCGGCCGGCGGGCTGCCGAAGAGTTCCATCATGGCCAGCTCGGCCTCGGCATCCGACACCGACACGGCAGGGTCGTAGATCACCGGTTCGCCGTTGGTCAGCATGGCCCAGTTGCCGCTCCACAAGTCGCCATGGATCAGGCTGGGGCGGGGTTGGTGGCCGTCGGCATAGTAGGAGAGCAGGCCGTCGCCCACGGCGTCTACCTCCTCCAGCAGCACCTGGCCCACACCCTTGCGCGCCAGGCCTTGACGCATCGGCAGCAGGCGCCTGTCGCGCCAGAAGACGATCCAGTCGGTGAGCGTGGCGCCCGCGCTCCAGCCGTTGCGCTGGGCGGTGGCGCCGATGAAGTTGTCCTGCCCCCAGCCGAAACGCGGCTGGGGGGCGGCATGCAGCGCCGAGAGACGCTCGCCCAGGCGCTGGCCGAAACCGGAGTCGGGCGTGGCGAAGTCCAGCCAGTCCAGCGCCAGCAGGCTGTGTTCACGGCCGAGGTGGAAGGCGGCCACGGCGGGTACGGCGATGGCGCGGCTGGATCTGAGCGCGAGCAGCCCTTCGCCTTCGGCGCGCAGCATGGTGGCCTGGGCCGACGGCGCGGACTTCACGAACAGGCGGGTGCCTCCGGCGTCCTGCGCCGCCCAGGTGTCGCAAAACCCGCTGGCGCGCAGGGCCTGGGCCGACCAGCTGCCACCGAGTTCGGCGTGCAGGATCTCGGCGAGAGCGTCAGCATCCATGCGCGGGTTATCGGTGAGGGCAGGGCAGCGTCGGTTCAGGCCGAAGCTTGCAGGCGCAGCAGGCGGCCCAGGTAGCGCCCGGTGAGCGACTCGGCGTTGTCCACCAGCGCGGCCGGCGCGCCCGCGGCGACGAGGCGCCCACCGCCCGAGCCGCCTTCGGGGCCGAGATCGAGCACCCAGTCGGCACTGGCGATCACGTCCAGGTTGTGCTCGATGACGACGATGGTGTTGCCGGCGTCGCGCAGGCGCAGCAGCACCTTGAGCAGCAGGTCGATGTCGGCGAAGTGCAGGCCGGTGGTGGGCTCGTCGAGGATGTAGAGCGTGCGCCCGGTGTCGCGCTTCGACAGTTCCAGCGCCAGCTTCACGCGCTGGGCCTCGCCGCCGGAGAGCGTGGTCGCGCTCTGGCCGAGGCGGATGTAGCCCAGCCCCACTTCCTGCAGGGTCTGCAGCTTGCGGGCGATGGCCGGCACGGCGCTGAAATGCTCCAGCGCCTGGTCCACCGTGAGGTCCAGCACCTGGGCGATGTTCAGGCCGTGCCACACCACGTCCAGGGTCTCGCGGTTGTAGCGCCGGCCGTGGCACACGTCGCAGGGCACGTACAGATCGGGCAGGAAATGCATCTCCACTTTCACCAGCCCGTCGCCCTGGCAGGCCTCGCAGCGCCCGCCCTTCACGTTGAAGGAAAAGCGCCCGGCGTCGTAGCCGCGTTCGCGCGACACATTGGTTTGCGCGAACAGCTCGCGCAGCGGCGTGAACAGGCCGGTGTAGGTGGCCGGGTTGCTGCGTGGCGTGCGCCCCAGCGGCGACTGGTCGACGGCGATGACCTTGTCCAGTTTCTCCAGCCCGTGCAGCGTGTCGAACGCTGCCGGCTCGGTGTGGGCGCCGTTGAGCGCGGCGGCGCAGGCGGCGTACAGCGTGTCGTTCACCAGGGTGGACTTGCCCGAGCCCGACACCCCGGCCACCACGGTGAACAGGCCGAGCGGGATGCTCGCGGTGACGTGCTGCAGATTGTTGCCACGCGCCCCGGCCAGCTCCAGCCAATGCTCGCCCGGCGGGCGGCGACTGCCGCCGGGGGCGATGCGCCTGCGGCCCGAGAGATAGGCACCGGTGAGCGAAGCCGGGTCGTGCGTGATGTGCGCCGCGCTGCCTTGCGACACCACCATGCCGCCATGTGTGCCGGCGCCCGGGCCCATGTCGATGACATGGTCGGCGGCGCGGATCATGTCCTCGTCGTGCTCCACCACGATCACGCTGTTGCCGAGGTCGCGCAGGCGTTTGAGCATGGCGATGAGGCGGTCGTTGTCGCGCTGGTGCAGGCCGATGCTGGGCTCATCGAGCACGTACATCACCCCCGTCAGGCCCGAGCCGATCTGCGACGCCAGGCGGATGCGCTGTGCCTCGCCACCGGAGAGGCTGTCGGCGCTGCGCTCCAGGGTCAGATAGCTCAGGCCGACGTCGTTGAGGAAATGCAGCCGGGTGGCGATTTCGCGCACGATGCGCGCCGCGATCTCGGCCTTGGCGCCATCCAGCGCCAGCATGTCGAACCAGGTCTGGGCCTGATGCAGCGTCATGCGCCCCAGTTCGGGCAGCGCCAGTCCGCCCACCTGCACCAGCCGCGCCTCGCGCTTGAGCCGGCTGCCCCCGCACTCGGGGCAGACATGCACGCTGCGCAGGCGCGACAGCTCTTCGCGCACCGCCACCGTGTCGGTCTCGCGCCAGCGCCGCTCCAGGTTCGGCAGCACACCTTCGAACGGATGCTTGCGGCTCACCGCCTTGCCCTTCGGGTCCAGGCTGGTGAAGCTGATGGCCTCGCCGCCCGTGCCGTGCAGCAGGCGCTGGCGCGCGGCGTGCGGCAGTTGATCGAACGCGGTGTCGAGGCTGAACCCGTCGTGCGACGCCAGCGCCTGCAATTGCTCGAAGTAGAAGCGGTTGCGCCGGTCCCAGCCGCGGATCGCGCCGCTGGCCAGGCTCAGCTCGGGATGGGCCACCACCAGCGCGGCGTCGAACACGTCGAGTTGTCCCAGGCCGTCGCAACGCGGGCAGGCGCCGACCGGGTTGTTGAAGGAGAACAGCCGCGGCTCCAGCTCGGGCAGGGCGGTGGCGCAAATGGGGCAGGCGAAGCGGCTGTTGAAGCTCTGCTCTGCGCCGCTGTCCAGGTCGAGCGCCAGGGCGCGGCCGTCGCTCAGGCGCAGCGCGGCTTCGAGGCTTTCGGCCAGGCGCTGGCGAATGTCGCCGCCGGTCTTCACGCGGTCCACCACCACGTCCACATCGTGCCGGCTGCCGTCGTCCAGCGGCGGCAGGTTGTCCGCCTCCACCACGATGCCGTCGACGCGAAAGCGCACATAGCCCTGCGCCCGCAGCGCTGCCAGCAGCTCGGCGTGGCCGCCCTTGCGACCGTCGACCACCGGCGCTAGCAGCGCCAGTTTCTGCCCTGGCGGGTGTGCCACCAGGGCGTCCACCATGTGCGTCACGGTCTGCGCCTGCAGGGCCTGCTCGGGATGGTTGGGGCAATGCGGGGTGCCGGCGCGTGCCCACAGCAGGCGCACGTAGTCGTAAATCTCGGTGACGGTGCCCACGGTGGAGCGCGGGTTGTGGCTGGCGGACTTCTGCTCGATGGAAATGGCCGGCGCCAGGCCTTCGATCACGTCCACGTCAGGCTTGTCCATGCGCTGCAGGAACTGCCGCGCGTAGGCCGACAGGCTCTCCACGTAGCGCCGCTGGCCTTCGGCATAGAGCGTGTCGAACGCCAGCGACGACTTGCCCGATCCCGACAGCCCGGTGATGACCACCAGCCGGTTGCGCGGAATGTCGAGCGAGATGTTCCTCAGATTGTGGGTGCGCGCGCCGCGCACGCGGATGCTGGCCGCCTCGGCCGCCGTGACCGCAGCGAATCCCGGCGCAACGTCAGGCGCAACAAGCCCCCTGTCCGGGGCATCCGGCAGCGGCGCGGCAGGCTTGGGGTCGACGCGGAGGAAGCGGTCTTGGGCGTTCATGGCGGCAGTGCGGGTAACACGCAACTATAGGCGCGCAAGCCCGCCCCGCGCACCCCCATGCCTGGGCATGCATAAGGCGTGCGCAGCGGCAGGATCAAAATGATCCCGCGCAGCTTTGCCGGAGGCAAAGCGTCCGATTCGTGCAACGAGCTGTAAGAATGCGGGTTTTGCCCTTGGTCGGATACACCATCCTGCGGCCCTGAGTGAAAATGAGACTTGCGCAGGCTGGCTTCAGGCAGGCGTTGCGTGTCGCGCACACGACGGCTCCTACGCGGGCGCGCAGGCCAGCGCGACCCCACCCCGAAGACGCCGCCGTTGCAGCGCTGGTTTCGCAGTCCCCGCCGCACCTTGTCCTTCCACCCCATGTCCGCCACCACCAACGACCACGTCACGTCTTCCTCCGCGCTGCCACCGGGCATGACCTCGCTGGAGCGCCGCGCCAGCCTGACCCTGGCCTCCATCTACGGCCTGCGCATGCTGGGGCTGTTTTTCATCCTGCCGGTGTTTGCGGTCTATGCGCAGACCTTGCCGCAGGGGCGCGACAAGCTGCTGGTCGGGCTGGCGCTGGGGGTCTACGGCCTGAGTCAGGCCCTGATGCAGATTCCCTTCGGCATGGCCAGCGACCATTTCGGGCGCAAGCCGGTGATGGTCTTCGGGCTCCTCATTTTCGCCGTCGGCTCCTTCGTCGCCGGCCACAGCAACGATTTGCACCTCATCATCGTCGGCCGCGCCATTCAGGGCGCCGGGGCGATTTCCGCCGCCATCTCGGCCATGATCGCCGATTCCACTCGCGAGCAGCATCGCACCAAGGCCATGGCCATGGTGGGCATGACCATTGGCCTGGCCTTCATCGTCTCCCTCATCTTCGGCCCGCCCATCTACCACGCCATTTCCGTGCCCGGCATGTTCAACCTCACCGGTATCCTGGCGCTGCTGGCCATTGCCGTGGTCCTCTGGGTCGTGCCGGACGCGCCCATGGTGCGTCATCCTGAAGAGCTGCAAGGCCACTGGGCGCGCGCCGTGCTCACGCCCGCGCTGCTCAAGCTGAACTTTTCCATCTTCGTGGTGAATTTCCTGCAGGTCAGCATGTTCGTGGTGGTGCCCGTGGCGCTGGTGAAATACGCCGGCATTCCGCTGCTGCATCACTGGATGGTGTACCTGCCGGTCACGCTCGTCTCCTTCGCGCTGGCCATTCCCGGCATCATCTGGGCTGAAAAATACGGCTATATGAAGCCGGTGTTCGTCGGCGCCGTGGCATTGCTGGTGCTGACCATGCTGGGGTTCGCCTTCGGCTACAAGCATCCCTCGGGCATCATCGCCGCGCTGTTTTTCTTCTTCCTCGCCTTCAACGTGATGGAGGCGCTGCTGCCTTCGCTGGTGTCGCGCACCGCGCCGCCCAGCCGCAAGGGCCTGGCCATGGGTTTCTACAACACCGGGCAGTCGCTCGGGCTGTTCGCCGGCGGCGCCACGGGGGGGTTCCTGGCGCAGAATTTCAGTCGCGAGGCGGTGTTCCTGGCTGCGGGTTTGCTGGCTGCGGTATGGTTGCTGGTGTCGCTCACCATCGACACGCCCGAGCCGCGCCACATGCGCGCCAACGCGGGCTGACCTCGCCTCCCGGCCAGATGGGGCCGGGTTCGGTGCTGCACCGCGATTCGGCTTGGCGCTATCCTTGCTCCCCGACCAGCCGGCCGCTTGTTCTGCCGGCCCCCACCCGCTGAGCGGGCAACCACCCAGCTTCAGGATTCGCTATGGCCTCAGTCAACAAAGTCATCCTCATCGGCAACCTCGGCAAAGATCCCGAGGTGCGTTATGCCCCCAGCGGTTCGGCGATCTGCAACGTCTCCATCGCCACCAGCCGGCAGTGGAAAGACAAGGCCGGCGAGAAGAAGGAAGAAACCGAATGGCACCGCGTGGTGTTCTACGACCGCATGGCCGAGATCGCCGGTGAATACCTGAAGAAAGGCCGCCCGGTCTATGTTGAAGGCCGCCTGAAGTACGGCAAGTACACCGATAAGGACGGCGTCGAGCGCTACACCACCGACATCATCGCCACCGAAATGCAATTGCTCGGCGGCCGCGAAGGTGGCGGCTCTGGTGGTAGCTCGGGTGACGACGAAGGCGGCTACAGCCGCAGCCGCGAGGGCGCGCCCAGCCGTGCCGCAGCCCCGAGTCGAGCCCCGGCAGCCAAACCCGCAGGGAACTTCGACGACATGGACGACGACATTCCGTTCTAGATCGCGGCCGCAGTGCCGACGCGACGGCTCCGTCGTCCTCTGTAAAGGCCCGCTTCGGCGGGCCTTTGCTTGGGTGGCGCCGTCACACAGCGCTATCCGGCTTGCGCGCCACGGCTGCGAGCAGAGCCGAGCGGCCGGCGTGGCCCGAGCCTTCGGTGAGCATGTCTTCGTACTCCTGCAGCAACAGCCATTCGGCCTGCGGCAGCAAGGCACGCACCATCGCCTCGGTGTAGAGGTGCTCCAGCTTGCCGGGGCCGCCGGTGCGGTAGTCGAGTTGCTTCGGGGTGTAGCCCTGCAGCAGCAACAGGCCGCCGTGCTCAAGGGTCTGCCACATGCCGGCGAACAGGCGCTGGCGCATGGCGGGGTCGGCGAACTGCACGAAGATGGCGACCACGGCGTCGAAACGGCGCGGCGTCCAGGCCCAGTCGTCGACGCCGGCGACGTGAAACTCGACGGGCTGGCCGCGTTCGGCCGCCCAGGCGCCGGCCTTGGTCACGGCCACCGGGGAGAGGTCGAACGCGGTGACGGCGTGGCCCTGCTCGGCCAGCCAGATGGCGTTGCGACCTTCGCCGTCGGCCACGCCGAGCACACGGCTGCGCGGCGCCAGGCGCCCGGCTTCGCGCTGCAAGAAGGCATTGGGCGCGGCGCCGAACAGCAATCCGGGCTGCGCGAAGCGCGCGTCCCAGGTGGCGCGGGCGTCGGCGAAGCCGGGGATGGCGGCGCCAGGTGGCGCGGGCGGTGTCGTGGCACTGGGGTCAGGCATGGTCATGGTGATCAGGCAGCGAAAGTCGTCGAGCAGGCATTGTGGCCGCAGCCGAAAAGGCGCGCATCCGACCGTGGTTTGCCGAGGTCCGTGCCGGGCGGCTTCATTTGAGTCGTTGCCCGTTGCCGTCGAACACCGCGACGCTGATGGGGATACCCTGACGCACGCTTTCGCCCACGGTGCAGAACTGCTCGAACTGGTCGAGGATGCGCTCCAGATGGGACAGGCCGGCGGCCGCGGCGCCGATGCGGATGTCCACCGCGATGTGCAGCACGCGCAGGCGCCCGGCCGGGTTGCGGCCGATGTCGCCACGCGCCGTGGTGGTGATGCCGCCGGCGTCGTTTTTGAACTTGGCCAGGGCGAAATACAGGCTCGAACTCATGCAGTTGCCCACCGCCGCCAGCAGAAGATGCGCGGGCGATGGGCCGGCATCCGCGCCCAATGGCGAGGGCTCGTCGGACAGCACATGCGGCATGCCTGGGTTGAAGCTGATGTCGAACTGGTAGGCCTGTTGCTGGCGCAGGGTGACGCTGGGTTGGGCTTCTTCGGCCATGACGATCTCCGGTTGGCGTGCTGCAAGCTTACGCAAGCCCGATGGCGGCCGCTTTGCGTTGGCGCAGACTAGCGGCCGCCGTGCAGCTTGCCCGGGCTGTTGCGCGATCCGTGCAGGCGCGAGCCGCTCACCCTGCCTTCAGACCAGACGCAGATCCACGGGCTGGCAGTCCGGGAACACCGCTTGCAGTTGCCGCACGTTCAGCCCCCACAGGCGCGTGAACAGGCCGCCGAGCAGGTCGCGGTCTTCGCTCAGCACCGGATAGTCGCGGTTCTGGTTGAGCGTGGCCGGCGACAGCGCCAACTGCTCGCCGGCGATGCGCCCGCCGCGCACGGCGCCGCCCAGTACCCAGTACACCGTGCCGTGGCCGTGGTCGGTGCCGCGGTTGCCGTTTTCGCGGAAGGTGCGGCCGAACTCGCTCAGCACCACCACCGTGGTGTCGCGCCAGGCCGGGCCCATGGCCTGGGCCAGCGCCGCCAGTCCCTGCCCCAGGGCGCCGAGCTTGTCGGCCAGTTGTCCCTGCGCGCCGTTGACTGTGGCCTCGTTCACATGCGTGTCCCAGCCGCCGACGTCGATGAAGCCGAGGTCGAAGCTGGCGCGCATCAGCCCGCCCACGCGGGCGGCCTCGGCGACAAAGCCACGCGGATTGATGGCACCGCGGCTGGCGGCCACCATCTCGGCTTCCCAGCCCTGTGCCTGCATGTCGTGCATGACCGTGGCATGCACGGCAAAGCCCTCGTGCACCGCGGCGGCCTGGGTGGTGTCGCCCCACATGCTTTCCAGCAGCGCCTGCTGGCGCGCGTCGACGCCGCTGCGCCCCACTTGGGCGATGGCCATATTAGGCACACGCTCAGGCCCGCGCAGCGACAGCGGTAGTTGCGCGGTGAAGGCCATGGGCTGGGCGCGACCGCCAAGCTGCTGCACCAGGCGGTTGAGAAAACCGTCGTTGAAATCGTGCGTGCGCGGGCCCTGGCCGAGCTCGATGTGGTCTTGTGTCTCGAAGTGGCTGCGGGTCATGTCGCGCGTGCCGGCGAAGGGCACGAAGGCGAGCTGCCCAGCCTGCCACAGCGGCAGCATGGAAGCGCGCAGGGCCGGGTGTAGCGCCCAGTCGGCGTCGAGCCGGATGGCGGCTTGCGGGTCGTCTACCGAGCCGTTCGCTGCGGGCCGGGGCACGGCGATGTGCGGGCGCGCGTCGTAATAAAAGTCGTTGGCGTAGGGCACGAGCATGTTGGTCGCGTCATAGGCGCCGCGCAGGAACACCAGGATGAACTTCGGGCCACCCGGCGCGGGCGTGGCCCACAGCCTGGACATGGGTGCGGCGAGGGCGGCGGCAGCGGCGGACTGCAGAAAGTGACGGCGTTGCATGGCGGGCTCCGGTGGTGAGTGTCGAGCAGGGGGGCAGGATCGGCGCGGGCAGGGCGCTGGCGCTTTCAATCGTTCATGAATTCAGGCGAAGACAGCCACAGCGCGTTCCAGTCCACGGGCCGATCGGCCTGGGCCAGGGCCTGCAGCGTGGCGCGGCTCAGGTTCGGCTCGGCGGCGAGGAACACGGCGCTGCGCGCGAGGTCGGGCGGCGGCAGGTGCGCGCGTGCTGCGGGCGCGGCGGCAGGCGCCGGGTTCATCGCGTCCATCGCCGGCATCGCGCCCAGGCCGCCGTCCACGCCCGGCCCCGGCAGCGAGGCTTCGGCGCGCATGAACGGCGGCGGCGGACCGAACAGTGCGGGCGCGCCGAAGCCCATCTGCCGCGCCACTTCGAAGCGTGTGGTCAGTTGTCCCGGGCTGTCCCAGGCGCCGCTGTTCAGCGGATAGCCGTCGGGCGTCTGCCGGCCATAGAGCGGCTCGCCCAGCCTGCCAAGCATGCCGATGAGCGGCTGCGGGTCGGTGACGACGCGGCCGTTCAGGCTGGCGCGCACGGCCGACACCACATAGCGCATCGGGTCCTTGAATTGCGGCGCGCTCAGGCTGGCGGCGAACTGCGGGCTGGTGAACATGGTGCGCAGCACGGCGGGGATGTCGCCCTGCGTTTGCGCCCAGGTGCGCACCATCGCGTTGAGCATCGCCGGGTCGGGATGGTCCGCGACGAAATATTGCGCCAACTCGAAGCTCACATGCCGCGCCGTTGCGGGCGAGTCGGCCAGTAGCGTGATGACCTGCTCGATCTCGTCCAGCCCGCGACCATGCAGGGTCTGGCCCAGCACCAGCTTGGGATCGGGGTCATGGCGCGCAGGGTTGAACACCACCAGGCCTTGCTGCCAGAGCTCACCACGCAGGGCGGGGCGTACCCGCACCGGGCGGTCGGCCAGGTCCACGCCCAGGCCCGTGAGCACGCGCGCCAGGTTGGTCACATCCGCCTGGGTGTAGCCGGCGCCCACGCCCAGGGTGTGCAGTTCCATCACCTCGCGGGCGTAGTTCTCGTTCACATGGCCGCGGGCGTTTTGCGCGTTGTTCAGGTAGAGCAGCATTTGCGGCGAGAACATGGTGGCTTGCAGCAGATCGCGGAAATGCCCGAGCGCATGCGGGGCGATGACGCGCTGGGTGTAGTCGGCCATCATCGGCCCGATGTTGCCGCCGCGGAACACATTGAAATGGTTCTGCCAGAACCAGTCGAGGCGCTGTTGCAACTGGTTGGGGGCATACACCGCCAGCAGCAACTGCTGTGCCATGGCCTGCTGGGTGAGCCGGTTTTTGTCAGCCTGGATCGCCTGGAGCCGCGCCTGCGCTTGCGTCGCGTCCTCGCCGCCCTCGCGCTTGCGCAGGAACAGCGCGCGTTGGGCGCGCGCCAGCGGGGGGACGAGTTCGGTCAGCGGCCGGTTCACCGGCAAGGCAGCAAGCTGGGCTTGCAGTTCGGGCGGCAGCGCCGGGTCTGGGTCGGGGCGCAACTGCGCATCGAGATAGCGCACGGCGCCCAGACGCTGCAGCATGCGGAGCTGTCCGGCTTCGGCGCCCCAGCCGATGCGGTCGAGAAAAGCCACCGGATGGGCCCGGGCCGCGGCATCCAGCATGGCAGCCGAGGCTTGGGCGGGCTCCGGCCGCGCCGCGAGCTGTGCGGTCGCGAGCGTCTGGGCATGCGCCGCGCAGCCGGCGAGCATGGCGAAGGCGAGCAGCGCGGCGGCAGGGCGCCCCGAGGAGCGCGGGGATGAGGACTTCATGGCAGATGCTGGCATCGTGGCGTTGCGACAGGGGTCGAGGGATTCGGCGCGCGGCGCGTGCCGTGCACCGCGCCTTTGCGTGTGCTGGGCATAACGACGCCGGCCCAGCGCTGCCGACATGGGGCGCCTGTTCGAATGCTGCGGTTGTAAGCGCTTGTTGCCATGCCAGCGCAAGGGCGGTGAACCTGACCGCGCACGCACATGCATTGGCGTTGGGCACGACAATCCGCGGAAAAGTCGTTGACGTCCGGCGCAGTCGGCATTCATCATTCGGCCCATGCCACCATCTGCTGCATCCACGCGCCTCGAACTGCCGGCCGCCTATGGCCCCGAGGCCGAAGCCTGCTTGCGCGCCGTCGCCCCGGCGCTGCTCGATCAGGTTGAGCCGTGGGTCGATGCCTTTTATGCCCAACTGCGGCTGCTCGAAGGCCCGGCGAATTTGCTGGCGCAGTTCGGGAAGGACGATTTCGTCGCGCTCACACACCACCAAATCCAGCACCTGCGCCTGCTGCTCGACCCGGCCAGCCGCGCCGATGGAGTGCGCCCGGCGTCCATGCACGCCGGGCGCATGCATGCGATGACCGGAGTGCCGGTCGCTTGGCTGGTGCGCGGAACCGCGCTGCTGCAGGACCTGATGCTGCGAGGCCTGCAACCCAGCGCGCGAACCCCGGATGTTTCGACGCGCGAGGCCGCCCGCTTGGTGCTCGGCCAGCGCTTGATGCAGGATCTGCACGATCAGGTCGTGGCGCACCAGGCGGTCGAGGCCCAGCAGGTCGACGCCATGGCGCGGCTCGACGACTTGCTGGCACGCGGACTGGCGCCGCCGGATCTGGCGGCCGGCGCGCTCGATGCCCTGCATCAACTCGACGGCATGGTGGCTGTGACGCTGGGGCGACCCGATGCCGACGGCCATCTGCAGTTCGAGGTGGTCTGCGGCGAGGGTTTCGAGGCCTACGTGCGCCGCGTGGCGCAGGGCAAGGCACCGCCGGTCGGCGTGCAAGCCCATCAGGCCATTGGCGCCAGCGCGTCCGGCCTGGCCTGGCGCAGCGGTCAGCCACAGCATGTCGTCTCCTACGCCACCGACCCGCGCATCGCCCCCTGGCGCGAGGAAGCACGGGCGCTTGGGATTCGCAGCAATGTCGCCATCCCATTGCTCGACGGCGATGGCCAAGCCTTTGCCATCGTCGATCTGTACGCGGCCTGGCCGGGATATTTCAGCGCACCGATGCGCCGTCCGCTGCTGGGGCATGTGCAGCGCAGCCTCAGCCTGGCGCTGTCGCGTGGGCTGGCCGGCAGCCGCGTCATCCCCTACCAGAGCCGCCGCCTCTACCGTCTGGGCCTGGAGAGCGGCACATTGCTGATGCTGATGCAACCGGTGGTCGATCTGCGCACGGGCCTGCCGGTGAAATGCGAAGCGCTGGCGCGCCTGCGCGAGCCCAGCAGCGGTCGGCTCATCGGCCCGGTGGAATTCCTGCCCGCGTTCGATGCGCGCCAGTTGTTGCTGCTGTTCGAACTCGGCCTGCAGCAGGCGCTCGCCGCGCAGCGCGCCTGGGCCGCGCAAGGCCTGGATCTGGGCGTTTCCATCAACCTGCCGCCGCATGGGCTCAGCGATCCGGCTTTCGTGCGCGTGGTGCGTACCCAACTGCACAGCAGCGGCGTGCCACCGGCTCGCCTGACCCTGGAGTTGCTCGAGAGCGGTGAATTGGGCGAGGCCACCGTGCGCGAGCCACTGATGGCGCAACTGCAGGAGCTTGGCGTGCAGTTGGCCGAGGATGACCTCGGCTCCGGCTACAGCTCGCTGCTGCGCCTGGACAGCCTGGCGTTCGACGAAGTCAAGATCGACCAGGGCCTGGTGCGCCGCGCCGCGCAGGCGCCGCAAAAGGCGCTGGACTTCATCCGCCACCTGACGCGGCTCAGTCAGGACCTGAACATTCCGGTGACCGTCGAAGGCCTCGAGACCCCGGGGCTGATCGAGGCGGCCGCCCTGCTTGGCGCGGATTGTGGCCAGGGTTGGGGCATTGCCCGGCCCATGCCCGCAGCCGACATACCGGCGTGGGTGGCCGACTGGCGACTCGACCTCGACCCGCAACAACCGCGGACCGCTCTGGGCGCTTACGCCGCCTACTTGCTGTGGGAGGCCCAGCTCGGCGCCCTCGCGCCCTGGCCCGACCTGCTGCATCGCTTCGTCAAGGTGCCCTGTGCCCTGGGCCATTACCTCGCCGCGCAGGATCTGCGCGGCGACGCGCTGGAGCAAGCCCGCCTGGCGGTACTCGCCACCGCGCTGCAAGGCCCCGCGAGCCAGGCCTATGCCCGCGCCCGCGATGCGCTGCGCACCTTGCTGTCCGCGCACGTGCGCCAGGCGAACGGTCTGCCAGAGGACTGAAGAGCGCGCAGCGGCGCTGCGCACGGGCGCTGCAGGCAAGGCGCAGATGCGGGACAATCGGAGCACCCATCGCGCCCGCCGAGGACGGGCCGAGGCTGCCGGTGCGGGGTTGCCGCACGACCTGTCCGCGGAGGAATGTGTGATGTCCTGGTCCAACCGTCTCCTGTTGCAGCCTGCGGAGCAGCGCCTGGCCAATCTGCCGTTGCCCTGCGCGGTGCAACTTCCCGGCGGTCGCCGCATCGGCGCTGCCCAGCCCCGCTTGAACCTCGTGGTGCGCGACATGCGTGCCCTTGTGCATCTCGCGCAAGGAGCCATTGGCCGGCTGGCCGAAGACTATGTGGAGGGCCGGCTCGAAATCGAAGGCCGCTTGCGCGACCTCATGGCCGCCGCTCCCGTGCTGCTTGGCACCGATCCCACGCGCGAGAGCGCCAGCTTCCTGCCGCGCCTGCTCGGCCGCGTGCAGCGCAGCCTGTGGGAGCGCAGCCACCACAGCCGGGCGAGGGACGCTGCCCAGATCCAGCACCACTACGACGTCAGCGACGACTTCTATGCCCTGTGGCTCGATCCCCGGCGTGTCTATTCGTGCGCCTACTTCCGGGCCCCCGGCATGAGCCTGGCCGCTGCGCAGGAAGCCAAGCTCGACCACATCTGCAAGAAGCTCCTGCTCAAGCCCGGCGAGCGCTTCATCGACATCGGCGCCGGCTGGGGCGGGCTGCTGTTGTGGGCCGCTGAGCACTACGGCGTGCAGGCCACCGGCATCACCCTGTCCAAGAACCAGTACGCCTACGTCAACCGCCTGATCGAAGCCAAAGGGCTGCAAGGGCGCGTCAAGATGCTGCTGCAGGACTACCGCGACGTCGACGAGCACCAGCCCTACGACAAGGTGGCCTCGGTGGGCATGTGCGAACACGTCGGCCGGCCCAATCTGCCCACGTACTTCGCCAAGATCCGCCGCCTGCTCAAGCCCGGCGGTCTGGTGATGAACCACGGCATCACTGCCGGTGGCACCGACAACGCCCAGCTCTCCGGCGGCATGGGGGACTTCATCGAGAAGTACATCTTCCCCGGCGGTCAGCTCGTGCATGTCAGCGTCATGCTCGACACCCTGGCGCGCGGCAGGCTGGAGCCGCTGGACGTCGAATGCTTGCGTCCGCACTACGCGCAAACGCTGTGGCACTGGCTTGACGCCCTGGAGTCGCGCGAGGCGGAGGCCCGCGAGGTGCTGGGGATGCATGCGGAAAAGATCCTGCGTGCCTACCGGCTGTACCTGGCCGGCTCGGCCATGGGCTTCGAGCAGGGCTGGATCTCGCTGTTCCAGGTGCTGGGCTCGCGCCCCGATGGCGTGGTGGAGTCGCGCCAGGATCCCACCTGCACGCTGCGCGCGGCGCAAAGCGACTATCCGTTCAATCGCACCTACATGTACTCCCAAGTTGCCGACCAGGCCCAGCCAGCGACGCAGACACCCGCCGATTGCCAGCGCTTGCACAGTCGCGAAGCGGTTTGAGATCTGGCATCGCTGCGGCTCGTTGAGCCTCGCAATGCGTCCGCGCAACGGCTTTCTCCGCACGCATTCCATTCCAGCCACCATGCTCTACAAATTCAAGTCTCAAGCCGATTCCGATCTGTTCATGAACCAGGGCCCAGCCGAGCGCATCCTGGCCATCATCGGCAAGCCAGCCGGGCCGCAGGGCATCATCGAGCCGGACGAGATGGCGCGGGCCATCGCCGCGCTGGAAGCCGCCGTGGCCGCGCAGGGCGAAGCCGATGCGAATCAGGCCGCGGCGTCTCGGGGCGGCGCCCAGCCCATCACGCTGCATCAGCGCGCCTGGCCCTTCATCCAACTGCTCAAGCGCAGCCTCAAAGCCGACAAGCCCATCGTCTGGGGCGTTTGACGGCGGTTCGATACTGGCGAGCGGGGCCGATTCTTGCCCCACGCGGTGGTCCGGGGCTGGCCGCGGCATCCCGGCGCTGCGGCCAGCCGAGCTACACGCCTTGTCGCCCGCAGGGTTGACTCCGGGAATCCCCGGGTGTTTTGGACGCCTCGTTGTCAGCAAGCGGTCAGATGGCCCCTCAACAATCCTCACACTTCGTAACATTCACGCATTCCATGTTACGAATGGAGGCTGGCTGCGAGCCGCCCCAAACCCATGCGATTCGTGCATCTTGCGCGAACGTCAACAGAATGAGGAGACCGTTTGATGGCTGCAATCACCCTGGACGCCGCACCGCGCCCAATGTCCGGCGAGGAGCGCAAGGTCATCTTTGCCTCGTCGCTCGGCACCGTGTTCGAGTGGTACGACTTCTATCTTTATGGCTCGCTCGCCGCCATCATCGCGAAGAAGTTCTTCGCTGGCCTGGACCCCGGATCGGCCTTCATCTTCGCCCTGCTGGCGTTTGCCGCTGGCTTCATCGTGCGGCCCTTCGGCGCGTTGCTGTTCGGTCGCCTGGGCGACATGATCGGGCGCAAGTACACCTTCCTGATCACCATCCTGATCATGGGCATGTCCACGTTCATCGTGGGCCTCTTGCCCAGCTACGCCGCCATCGGCGTGGCCGCGCCCGTCATCCTCATCGCCCTGCGCTTGTTGCAGGGCTTGGCGCTGGGTGGCGAGTACGGCGGTGCCGCCACCTATGTGGCCGAGCATGCTCCACACGGCAAGCGCGGCGCCTACACCTCGTGGATTCAAACCACCGCCACGCTCGGCCTGTTCCTGTCGCTGCTGGTCATTCTCGGCGTGCGCACCACGCTGGGCGAGGATGCGTTCAACGACTGGGGCTGGCGCATACCCTTCCTCGTGTCCATCTTCCTGCTGGGCATTTCGGTCTGGATTCGACTCAAGCTCAACGAGTCGCCCGCCTTCGTGCGCATGAAGCAGGAGGGCAAGACATCGAAGGCGCCGCTCACCGAATCGTTCGGCCAATGGAGTAATCTCAAGGTCGTCATTCTTGCGCTGCTCGGCCTGGTCGCCGGCCAAGCTGTGGTGTGGTACGCCGGGCAGTTCTATGCGCTGTTCTTCCTCACGCAGACCCTGAAGGTCGATGGCGTCACCGCCAATTTGCTGATCGGCTTGTCGCTGCTCATCGGCACGCCATTCTTCCTCTTCTTCGGCGCACTGTCGGACAAGATCGGCCGCAAGCCCATCATCCTGGCCGGTTGCCTGCTGGCCGCGCTGACTTACTTTCCGCTGTTTCACGCCCTGACCGAGGCCGCCAACCCTGACCTGGCGAAGGCCTTGGCCAAAACCCCCGTGACCCTGGTGGCCGATCCCGCTGAGTGCTCGTTCCAGTTCAATCCTACGGGCACGGCCAAGTTCACCAGCTCGTGCGACATCGCCAAGCAGATGTTGGCGGCCTCGTCGGTGAACTACACCAATGTCGCCGGCACCGGCGTGGCGCAAATTCAAGTGGGCAGCCAGATCATCCCGACGTTCAACGGCAAGGGCATGCCAGGGCCCGAGTTCAAGTTGAGGGAAGCCGCGCTGAAGAAGGACATCGGCGCAGCAGTCAAGGCGGCCGGCTACCCGGCCAAGGCTGACCCGGCGAAAATCGACAAGACCATGGTCACGGCCATTCTGGTGGTGCTGGTGATCTATGTCACGATGGTCTACGGACCCATTGCCGCAGCCCTGGTGGAACTGTTCCCCACCCGCATCCGCTACACCTCGATGAGCTTGCCCTACCACATCGGTAACGGGTGGTTCGGCGGCTTGCTGCCCACCATTGCCTTTGCCCTTGTGGCGCAGAACGGCAACATTTTTTATGGGCTGTGGTACCCCATCATCATCGCCAGCGCAACCTTTGTCATCGGCCTGTTCTTCCTGCCGGAAACCAAGGATCGTGACATCTACGCGCACGATTGAACAGGCTGAAAGCGGGGTTTGCCGCGCGGGTTTCAGCCTGCGCGGCAAACCGCCACATCACGCGCATGAACTTTGGAGTGCAACTTGCTTGGAGTGCAACCCGCTTCCCGCGGGCTCTTTCTCTTGATGTGTTCCCCTGTTTTGCGTAGGGCTGTTGGGGATCGGTGTTCTGCTTGAAAGCCTCGCACCGAGTGCGTATATTGGTTCCGTATTTGAAGTATCTGGATTGAGTGACGTTCATTTCAGGAGACTCACGATGCAACCAGACAGCAAGCTCAAATTGCCTGTGTATCAGGCCGCCGGGCGACGTTCCTTCTTGCACGGCCTTGGTGTCGTGACGGTTGCTTCAGGTGGTGCCGCGTTGGCTTGCGACGTGACCTGGAAGGCCACCGAAGCGGCGCACGTTGTGTCAGCCGAGCAGCAGGGCACAGGTTCGGCGCTCCCAAGCACAACTGGCTATTGCCTCACAGACAACATCCGCAGCTATTACCGCACGGCCAGGTACTGAGCCAACGCGGCCGCCGTCGCGGCGCCCATCCGCACCGCCTGATTGAAGCGGTCCATGATGCGGTCAAGTTTTACTTGAGAAGTCCCGCCCTCGCCTTGAAGTGGGCTGCCATGATCAGGAGTCGCAACATGTTGCTCAAGCGTCTGTCATCCGATGTGCAGTCCGAGGATCCATCGCAAGCCTTGTCCGGCCCATGGATCGCGCAGCTCAAGCGCAACTTGACGCATGCCTTGCCCACCGTCGATCGTCGTGCATTTCTTCGCCGCTCCGGCTTCGGTCTGGGCCTGGGTCTCGGCGCTGGATTGATCGGCTCGCAGTTGCGCCTGGTGCAGAAAGCCAATGCTGCAAACACTCTTGCCCCAGGCGCGCCGGGCAGTAAGGACGTGGTCACGCGACGCACGGTGTGCACCCATTGCTCGGTCGGCTGTGCTTCCGACGCGATGGTGGAGAACGGCGTCTGGGTGCGACAAAATCCGGTATTCGAGTCCCCCATCAATCTGGGCGCTCACTGCGCCAAGGGAGCCGCACTGCGCGACCATGGTCGGGGCGATCACCGCCTGCGCTACCCCATGAAGCTGGTGGACGGCAAGTATCAACGCATTTCATGGGACCAGGCGCTGCAAGAAATCACCGATCGGCTGGTGGGTATACGCCAGGAAAGCGGACCGGATGCGCTGTTCGTCGTCGGATCGAGCAAGCACAACAACGAGCAGGCCTATCTGTTGCGCAAGTGGGTGTCGTTCTGGGGCAGCAACAACTGCGACCACCAGGCGCGCATCTGCCACTCCACCACGGTGGCCGGCGTGGCCAACACCTGGGGCTACGGCGCCATGACCAACTCGTACAACGACATGGCCAATGCCAAGGTCGCGCTGTACATCGGCTCCAACGCCGCTGAAGCCCATCCGGTGTCCATGCTGCACCTGTTGCATGCCAAGGAAAACGGCTGCAAGGTCATCGTCGTCGACCCGCGTTTCACCCGCACTGCGGCCAAGGCCGACAAACATATCCGAATCCGCTCGGGCACCGATATTGCCTTCCTGTTCGGGGTGCTCCATCACATCTTCCAGAACGGCTGGGAAGATCAGGCTTATCTCGATGCCAGAGTCTGGGGCATGGACCAGGTGAAGCAGGACGTGATGGCGAAATGGACGCCAGACAAGGTGGAGGAGGTTTGCGGTGTGGATGGCGACACCACCTTGATGGTGGCGCGCTGGCTGCACGAGAACAAGCCCGGTACCGTCGTCTGGTGCATGGGCCAGACACAGCACACCATCGGCCATGCCATCGTGCGCGCGTCCTGCATCCTGCAACTGGCGCTGGGCAATGTCGGCAAGTCGGGTGGCGGCACCAATATTTTCCGCGGCCACGACAACGTCCAGGGCGCCACCGACGTCGGTCCCAACCCGGACTCCCTGCCTGGTTACTACGGCGTGATCGAGGGCGCCTGGAAGCACTATGCCGGAGTCTGGGGCGTCGATTACGAGTGGATCAAGGGCCGCTTCGCACCGGGCATGATGACCAAGCCGGGCATGACGGTGTCGCGCTGGATCGACGGCGTGCTGACCCCCAACGATATGGTGGATCAAGGCCCCAACCTGCGCGCGCAGATTTTCTGGGGCCATGCGCCGAACTCGCAGACCCGTGGCCTGGACATGAAAAAAGCCATGGACAAGCTCGATCTGCTGGTGGTGATCGATCCCTACCCCTCGGCGACCGCCGCCATGGCGGCCATGCCTGGAGATGCCAAGGATCTCAATCCCCAACGCGCGGTCTACCTGTTGCCGGCCACCACCCAGTTCGAGACCTCGGGCTCGGTCACCGCATCCAACCGTTCGCTGCAATGGCGCGAGAAAGTGGTCGAGCCGATGTTCGAGTCGCGCACCGATCACATGATCATGACTCAGCTTGCCGACAAACTCGGCTTCGGCAAGGAGTTCGTGAAGAACTACAAGATGGTGCCCGGCAAGGGCGGCATGCAAGAGCCCGAAACCGAGTCCATCTTGCGCGAAATCAATCGTGGTGTCTGGACCATCGGCTACACCGGGCAAAGCCCGGAGCGCCTCAAGGCGCACATGCGCAATATGCATGTGTTCGACGTGAAAACCCTGCGTGCCCGCGGCGGCATCGACGCCGAAACCGGTTACAAGCTCGATGGCGAATACTTCGGCCTGCCCTGGCCCTGCTACGGCACGCCCGAGTTGCGCCATCCCGGCACGGCGAACCTGTACGACACCTCGCTCAACGTCATGCAGGGCGGCGGCAACTTCCGCGCCAATTTCGGCGTGGAGCGTGATGGCAAGTCGCTGCTCGCGGCCGATGGCTCCGCCTCGAAAGGCGCCGACATTCAAACCGGCTACCCCGAATTCGACTCCACCTTGCTGAAAAAACTCGGCTGGTGGGAGGAGCTTACCGAGACCGAAAAAAAGGCCGCCGACGGCAAGAACTGGAAGACCGATTCCTCGGGCGGCATCATCCGTGTGGCGATGAAAAACCACGGCTGCCACCCTTTCGGCAATGCACGTGCGCGCGCCGTGGTGTGGAACTTCCCGGACCCCATTCCCCAACACCGCGAGCCGTTGTATTCCACCCGGCCCGATCTGGTCGTGAAGTACCCAACTTACGACGATAAAAAAGTATTCTGGCGCTTGCCCACGCTGTACAAGACGGTGCAGCAGCAAAACATCGACATCGTCCGAAAATTTCCGCTCATCCTCACCTCCGGCCGACTGGTCGAATACGAAGGCGGCGGTGACGAAACCCGCTCCAACCCCTGGCTGGCGGAACTGCAGCAGTTTGCTTTCGTACAAGTCAATCCGGCGGTGGCCAACGACCGCAACATCCGCGAGGGCGACGACGTCTGGGTCAGCACCCCAACCGGCGCACGTATCAGGGTGCGGGCGCGCGTGACCGAGGCCGTGGATCGCTCCACGGTGTTCATCCCCTTCCACTTTGCCGGACACTGGCAGGGCAAGGATCTGCGTCAGTTCTACCCGGAGGGCGCGGCGCCGATCGTGCTTGGCGAAGCGGTCAACACGGCAACCACCTATGGCTATGACGCCGTGACGATGATGCAGGAAAGCAAAACCACCGTGTGCCAACTCGAACGCGCTTGAGGCCCCACGCTCATCAAGGCAAGTCCAACGGAGACGACCATCATGGCCCGTATGAAATTCATTTGTGACACCGAGCGCTGCATCAATTGCAACGGCTGCGTCACCGCCTGCAAGAACGAGAACGAAGTGCCCTGGGGCGTCAATCGCCGCCGCGTGGTCACCATGAACGAAGGCGTGCCGGGCGAGAAATCCATTTCGGTGGCCTGCATGCATTGCTCCGACGCGCCCTGCATGGCGGTGTGCCCGGTGAGTTGCTTCTACCGCACGCCCGAAGGCGTGGTGCTCCACGACAAGGATGTGTGCATCGGCTGCGGCTACTGCTCCTACGCCTGCCCCTTTGGGGCACCGCAGTTTCCCGCCAACGGCGAATTCGGCCTGCGCGGCAAGATGGACAAATGCACGTTTTGCGCCGGCGGTCCCGCGCCCAACGGTTCGGAAGAACAATTCAAGGAATACGGCCGCGACCGCCTGGCTGAAGGCAAGCTGCCGATCTGCGCCGAGATGTGCTCGACCAAAGCCTTGTTGGCAGGTGACGGCGAAGTTGTCGCCGACATCCTTCGCGACCGCGTGCTGCATCGCGGCGGTGGTGCCGAGCTGTGGGGTTGGGGCACCGCGTATGGCAAGGGTGAAGCCCACGCGCC
Source organism: Betaproteobacteria bacterium (assembly GCA_028871675.1). Taxonomy (GTDB): domain Bacteria; phylum Pseudomonadota; class Gammaproteobacteria; order Burkholderiales; family Burkholderiaceae_C; genus Thiomonas_A. Next base: position 38,181 of record JAGWMO010000002.1, on the reverse strand, counting down.
GCAGCCGGCCGCGGCCAGTCAGGGGTCCCAATCATGAACCCGAGACGTTACCTCCGTGCGCTGGCGACGCTGCTGGCCTTGTTCGCACTCGGCGCATGCGGCCAGAAACCGCAAACCCTGACGCAGACCGGCGCCCCGGCCTCCGAGGCGCCGTGGATGGGGGGCAAGCCGGCCTTCACCGCGTCCGGCTGGAAAGTGGGTGATCAGGCAAGCTGGCAGCGCGAAATCGACCGTCGCGCCCAGGCCCAGAACGAATACGTGCGCATGCGCTGACCCAGCAGAGGGCATGATGTCCAGACCATTCCTTGTTCCGGCCTCGACGCCGTGCCGCGCAAGATCCTGGCACGCTTCCTCCGGTGTTGTGCTTTTCGCTGCGCTGTTTGCCGCCTTGTGGATCGTTTTGTTCCTGTCTCCAACCGGAGCCTGGGCGCAAACTGCGGTCACCCCCGCACCAATATTGCCAGCGCCGAGCGCGGCTCGGGCCGGTGCGGTGCAAGGGGCCCCGACAGGGGCCCAGGTCACGGCCAGCCAGCTTGCCAGCCAACCTGCAGCGCCACCCGGGGCCGATACCCTGGCCGGTTATGCCCAGCAAAACAACGGCCAGCGCGAACAGGCGCAGCCGGGTAACAACGCACCGATGTGGCGCGCCCTCAAGCAGCAATCGGGCTTCAGCAGCCTGCCTGCTCCCGAGGCTGGCGTACTGATTCAGCCGCAAACACGTTATCCCGGCTCCGATTTCACGACTGCCGGCGAGGCCTGGCGCCAAGCGCGCAATCTGCTGCTCATCCCGGTGGGCGGCTGGCTGCTCATCCTGGCCTTGGTCGGCATTGGTGTGTTCTACGCCGTCAAAGGCCAGATCCGCCTGCATCAGAGGCCCACGGGGCGCAAGATCGAGCGCTTCACCCCGTTCGAGCGGTTCATGCATTGGGGACTCGCATACAGCTTCATCGCCCTGGCGGTGTCGGGCGTCGTCATGATGTTCGGCAAATTCTTCCTGCTTCCCGTGCTCGGCCTCAGCCTGTTCGGCTGGCTCAGCTACGCGCTCAAGACCCTGCACAACTTTGTCGGCCCCCTGTTCGGGGTCTTCCTGGTCATCGTGCTGCTTACCTTCATGCGCGACAACCTGCCAAGCCGGCGGGATCTGGCCTGGTTGGCGCAGGGCGGCGGCATGTTTGGCGGCGCCGAGGTGCCGGCGGCGCGCTTCAACGCAGGCGAAAAAATCTGGTTCTGGCTTGGTGTCCTGGCCCTTGGCTTGATTGCGGTCGGCTCCGGGCTGGTGCTGGACAGGCTCGTCCCCGCCTTTCCTTACACCCGTGGCGCGATGCAGGTGGCTGAAATCATCCACGCCAGCGCCACCGTCGTGCTGCTCGCCATGGCCTTTGGCCACATCTACATCGGCACCATCGGCACCGAAGGCGCGATCGATGGCATGCGCACCGGCTATGTCGACGAAGCCTGGGCCAGGCAACACCATGCGCTGTGGCTGGACGACATCAAGTCCGGCAAGATTCCCGCGCAGCGCAGCGGGGTCGAGTCCCGGGCACCGCTCGCCGTGGCCAAGCCGAAAGTTTGAGGAGCCCCCATGAAAGCCGCGCATCTCATCATTGCTTGCAGTGCCCTGGGCCTGGGAACCGCTGCCTGGGCCAAGCTCCCCCCACCCAGCCCCGAAGCCAAGGCCAAGGCGGAAGAGGCTGCGGCGAAAGCCAAATGGGGCGACAAAGTCGCCGCCTACCAGTTATGCCAGGCTCAAAACAGGGTTGCTGCCTACTATGAGGCGCATGCCAAGCAGCAGGGCGAGTCGATCCAGCCCCCGGTGCCGACGCCGGCCTGCGTCGATCCCGGCCCATTCGCTTACACCGCGCCAGAGGTGACGCCTGCGCCAACTGCCGACAAAAAGTAGCAGCGCGCTGGTCAGCGTCAACATGGAGTCCGCCCCGTGCGAGCATGGTCGTACGGGGGTAGGCTGAGGGCTGATGCAAACGCGGCCAGTGCTGTACGCAAAAGTCCTTCCTGGCCCGATTCTTGTCCGGCCCATCCGCAACACCCATGCACACACTCTCCGCCCAACCTGATACGGCATCGGTGTTGCCGACGCCGATGCGCGTCGCCTGCGCACCCCTGCTCAGTGATGCCAGCGTGGATTTGACGCGCGCCGTCGACGTCCGCAACGAATATGGCGAGTCGCAGCAAGTCCATATTCCAGCCGAGCGACCGCTGACGCTTTACCTCGACAAACATGAACTGGTCACTCTCATGACCGTCGGCGCGGCACCGGAGCTGCTGGCGTTGGGCTATTTGCGCAACCAGCGCCTGGTGCGTGCGATCGACGACATCGCCGCGGTGCAGGTGGATTGGGAGGTCGCCGCCTGTTCCATCACCAGCCGTGGCGGCATCGCCGACCTGGCGCGACGCAGTTCGGCCAAGCGCATCGTCACCACCGGCTGTGGCCAGGGCACGGTGTATGCCGACTTGATGAACGAGGTCGACAGCGCCGAACTCGACACCCACACCCGCATCCGTCAGGGCGAGCTCGATGCCCTGCTCGACGCCATGCGTCTGCACGACAGCATCTACAAGACTGCCGGTTCGGTGCATGGCTGCGCCTTGTTCGCCGGCGGCCAACTGCTGATGTTCACCGAGGACGTGGGCCGCCACAACGCCGTGGACGCGATTTCCGGCTGGATGTGGCTGCACGGCGTGGAAGGCGCCGGCAAGGTGTTCTACACCACCGGGCGGCTCACGTCGGAGATGGTCATCAAATGTGCGCTGATGGGCGTGACCATCCTGGTGTCGCGCTCGGGTGTGACACAGATGGGCTACGACATTGCGATGCAACGCGGCATCGCCCTGTTCGCACGTTGCACCAATCGCCATTTCCTGCAATACACCGGATTCGAGCGCTTCATCGCCGAACCCCTGTTACGTCCTGCCAGTACGGCGGTGTAAGCAAGAGCGAGTGTTCCATGACCGATTGCCTTGCCAACTCCGTCACCCGGCCCGTTGCTGATGCAGCGACCGTTTTGAGCGTCATGACGCTGCCAGCGGCCACGCCGCAGGTGCCGCCATTGCAGCTCGGCGTCTTGCTCCAGCGCCAGCTCCAGCACAACCGCTGGCAGCGCTGGAGCTGGAGCTTGCTGGATGTGTTGCCGGACGAGGCAAATCCCGACCCGGTGGATGCAGCCGTAGCCCGGGCACCATCGACCAGCCCGCGCTGCCTGGCGTGGGGTGAGGTCGCATCGCAATGGCTCTACCCCGGCCATTGCGTGAAACTGCACCGCGACGAGGTCGAGGGGTATCACCTCAACCTCATCTCGCCCAGCCCGTCGTGGTTCGTCTGGTGGAGCGCCCCGGCCGAGCCTGATTGCGACGATCCGCGCCAGCAGGCCGCCGGACTGCCGCAAGTGCAGGCGGTGACGCTCTCGTACAACGAAGCCGCGCGCTGGATGGATGCTGGCGAGACGGTTGAAATCGCAGCCCTGCCGGGCGAAGTGGCCCATTGGCTGGCCGACTTCAACACCGCGTACTACAAGCCCGAGCCGCGCAAGCGCCGCCGCCCGCAAAGTTTTCTCGCCCCGCAGGAACGCGACGCCACGCGCGTCAACACCATCGCCGCGACCGACCCGGGCGATGCCCCAGCCGCACAGGACGGGGCCGCGGCGGCTCGCCCGTGAGCCCGGGGCCATGACCATGCCTGACTCGAATGACGACAACCCGGCCAGGGGTTTTCTCACGCGCTGGTCGCGTCGCAAGCTGCAATCGCATGACGCCGCCCTGCCGCAACCGAGCGGGCAAACGGCCACTGCGTCGCCGTCGTCATCAGTCGCCAGGACTGCCGCGCCGGCCCCTGATGCGCTCGATCCTGCTGCCGCAAGGGCAGGTGAGCCAGCGCCGCCGCCTCAAACCCCGCCCGTCGAGCCCGCACAAATCCAACCCACCGCCCCCACCCCCACGTTGGACGAGTTGGAGGCCCTCGATCACAGCGCCGACCTGCGGCGCTTCGTCGCCGCCGGGGTGGACGAAGTCGTGCGCCGCGCGGCCTTGCGCAAAATATTCCAAGCCCCCCAGTTCAATGTGATGGACGGGCTCGACACCTATATCGACGACTACAACGTCGCCAGCCCCGTACCCGCGGCGATGCTCGAGCGCCTGCGCCAGAGCGCCGCAACCGGCCTGTTCGCCCAGCCCGATGCGCCGATGGCCGACGCTGTCGATGCCCACAAGCCGCCGCCACCCACGGTTTCCGTGGTCAGCGAGGTGGCTGCGCCTTGCGCACCCCAAGCTGGTGCCGTTGCCCTGGCCTCCCGAGCACCGCAGCACAGCCCTTGCGCAACGGTGATGACACCGGCTGAAGCGATGTCCATCCATCCTGGGCAGCCCGAAGCGCCCTCCGAGACTCCCGAAACATGAAAACCCTGGTCTGCGATTGCAACCACAGCATGCCGCTGGACTTTGCCGAACTGTCCGCCGCGCTTGGCGAGAAACTGACGCCGCACAGCCAGCTCTGCCGACGCGAGATCGCCCAGTTCCAGCATGCCGCGCAGGACGATGCGCCGCTGCTGGTGGCCTGCACCCAGGAATCGCGCCTGTTCGCCGAAGTCGCCGGCCAGACCGAGGGTGTGCCGTCGTCCGATGTGCGCCCGATCCGCTTCGTCAACATTCGCGAGACCGCAGGCTGGAGCCGGCAGGCCGCCGCTGCCGGTCCCAAAATCGCCGCGCTGCTGGCCGCTGCCGCGCTGCCCGAGCCGGAGCCGGTGCCCACTGCGGCCTACACCAGCCAGGGCCGCTGCCTGGTGCTGGGCGATGTCGCCTCGCTGCAGCTTGCCCGCAGCCTGCTGGCCGACAGCCTCACCCTCACGCTGCTCGACACCGGCGCCGCTGCGGGCAAGACTGCGGCGACAGCCTTGCCCTTGCAGCGCGACCAGCTGGTGCACGCCGGCCGTGTCATCGCCGTGCGCGGTTGGCTCGGGGCGTTCGAGGCGAGTTGGGAGAGCGCCAATCCCATCGACCTCGACCTGTGCACTCGCTGCAACGCGTGCCTGCGTGCCTGCCCGGAAGACGCCATCGGGCTCGACTATCAGATCGACCTGTCGCGCTGCGCCTCGCACCGAGACTGCGTGCGTGCCTGCGGCGGCATCGGCGCGATCGACTTCGACCGCGCGCCGCAGCGCCACCTCGAAACCTTCGACCTCGTCCTCGACCTGCAACCCGTTCCCGCCATACGCCTGCACCAGCCGCCGCAGGGCTACTACGCACCGGGCGTCGACCCGCTGGCGCTGGCGCGCGCCGTGGCCGAGCTGCGCGAGCGCCAGGGCCAGTTCGAGAAGCCGCGCTTCTTCCAGTATGACGCCAAGCTTTGCGCCCACAGCCGCAACAGCCTGCTCGGCTGCAACGCCTGCGTCGAGGTGTGCTCGGCCCAGGCCATCAGCAGCCGCGCACGCCTGCGTGCCGACCAGCCCCAGGCGCCATCTACATCCTCGGAGCCGGCGCAAGGTTTGGAGCCGTCAAGCGCCAACGGCCAGCGCAGTCCTGGCGCCAAGCCCTTCCTGAATCAGATCGAGGTCGAGCCGCATCTGTGCGTCGGCTGCGGCGCCTGCACCACGGTTTGCCCATCCGGCGCGCTCACCTATGCCTGGCCGCGCGCCACCGATCTGGGGGCCCGCTTGCGCACTCTGCTGGGCACGGCGCAGCGCGCCGGGCTGAAGCGTCCGACGCTGCTGTTGCACAGCCAGGAGCAGGGCGCGCAACTGCTGGGCGAACTCGGGCGCCTGGCGGCAAGCCGGCGTGAGCTGCAAGGCACGCCAGCCCATGTCATGCCGGTGGCGTTGTGGCATATCGCTTCGGTCGGACTTGAACTGTGGCTGGCGGCGGCAGCTTGGGGCGCGGCCGAAATCCTGGTGCTGTCGACCGGCGACGAGGCGCCGGCCTATGTCGATGCCCTGCGCGCCCAACTCGCCCTGGGCCAGACCCTGTTGCATGGCATGGGCTACACCGGCGCCCGCCTGGCACTGCTGCAAACGGCCGATGCGACCGAACTCGACACCCTGCTGGCCAGACCGCCCAGGGCCGGCGTGGTGCCCACGGCAATGGCCGGTTTTGCCGCGCTCGCGCACAAGCGCGCCACGCTCGACCTCGCGCTCGACCACCTGATGCGCCATGCCCCGCTGCAAGCCGTGGCGCAGGGCGAGACGACCATCGCCCTGCCACAGGGCGCGGGCGCTCCGCTCGGCAGTATTCACGTCGACGCGGCGCGTTGCACCCTGTGCCTGAGTTGTGTCGGCGCCTGCCCTGCGGGCGCGTTGCTCGACAACCCGCAAACCCCGCAACTGCGCTTCGTCGAAAAAAATTGCGTGCAATGCGGCCTGTGCCTCAAGACCTGCCCGGAAGACGCCATTCAGCTCGAGCCCCGGTTGCAGTGGGGGCCGCAGCGCAGCGAACCGCGCATCCTGCACCAGGCCCAGCCCTGGCGCTGCGTGCGCTGCGGCAAGCCGTTCGGCACGGTGCAGGCTATCGAGCAGGTGCTGGCCAGGCTCGCCGGTCATCCGGCCTTTGCCGGCGCTGCCGCCGAGCGCCTGAAAATGTGCGGCGATTGCCGCGTCATCGACATGCACGGCGACGCCGGCACCGTGCCGCCCTCGGTGACCGCGCCCCGCAACCCGCGCTGAATGGCGCAGGACTCCTGTTGATCACATTGCCAACCCCTGCGCTGATTGCCTCGCTGCCCGCCGCCATGCCATCCCCATCGACCGCCAGCCCGCAACTCCTGGCCGCTGCGCCGAGCGCCGAAGATGCCGACCGTGCCGATGTCTGGGGCTTGCTCGCGTTGCTCTACATCGCCCCGGCCGATGCCGAGCTGCTGCGGCATCTGGGCGAGCAGCCTGTCATGGCCGCAGACGCTGGGGTCGCCGCGCCGCCCAGCCCGTTGCAGGCCACCTGGGCGGCGCTGACCGGCGCGGCGCGCAACACCAGCGTGGCCGCCGCGCGCGAGGCCTTCGAAACCCTGTTCGGCGGTATCGGCCAGCCGGCGGTGTATGTCTACGGCTCTTACTACCTGGCCGGCGCGCTGCACGAAAAGCCGCTCGCGCGCCTGCGCGGCGACTTGCGGGAGCTTGGCCTGGTGCGGCGCCAGGAGGTGGGCGAGAGCGAAGACCATTTCGCCGTCCTGGCCGAAATCATGCGGTTTCTCATCGCCGGGGACGACCCCGATCTGTGCCTGCTGACACGCCAGCGCGCGCTGTTCCAGGCGCATATCCAACCCTGGGGCACGCGCATGTGCGAAGCCATCGCCGCGCATCCGGCGGCTGATTTCTACAGCTTCGTGGCGGATTTCACGCGCGAATTTCTTGCCGTCGAGCAACTCGGTTTCGACTTGCTGGACTAGGGCCTGTTGACGCGATTGCTGCGCCTCCGCCTTGCAGCCACACCGGCTGGGGGCAACGCGGGGGCAGACATGGCATCAACAGGTCCCAGTCCAGCGAGTCGATGTCCAAGCTACCCAGATTCCTCCAGACCATCCAGATGCTTTCTCGCAAATACCGCTATCTCATCGCCCTGGCTCAAGAGCGCCACTTCGGCCGTGCCGCCGCCAGCTGCCATGTTTCGCCATCCACCTTGTCGGCTGCCATTCGTGATCTCGAAGCCGAGTTGGGCCTGGCCGTGGTCGAGCGCGGCCAGGCCTTCTCGGGTTTCACCAGTGAGGGCCTGGCTGTGCTCGATTACGCCCGTCGCATGACAGCCGTGGAGAGCGATTTCCGCCTGCACCTGACCCAACTCGGAGCGGGCCTGAGTGGCAGGCTGCGGCTCGGCGTGATTCCCACCGCGCTGACGGTGGTGGCGGCGCTGTCAGCCGAACTGGCGCGCAAGCACCCGCAACTCACCCTCGAAATTCTTTCACTCAACACCGACGCCATCCTGCGGCGGGTGCAATCGTTCGAAGTCGACGGCGGCATCGTCTACACCGAGTCCAGTAAGGCAGCGGAACTGGATTTCGTGCCCATCTGGCATGAGCAGCATGTGCTCATCGCCGGCGCCCGCACCCCGGCCTGGGGTCTCAGGACCATCACCTGGGCCGAGGCCGGGCAGCTGCCACTGTGCCTGCTGACGCCGGACATGCAAAACCGCAAGACCATCAACCGCGTGTTCGATGGTCTGGGCCTGTGTCCGCAGCCGGCGGTGGAAACCAACTCCATCGTCAGCATGCTGGCGCATGTCGCCAGCGGCAGCTGGTGCAGCATCTTGCCGCGCAGCGTGCTCGACAACATCGGCACACCGCAAGGGGTGAACGTCGTGACGCTGGAACAACCCCTGGTGTCGTGGCAGACCGGACTGGTGACGCTGGCGCGCAAGCCCAGGCCGGTGGCGGTGGAAGCGCTGATCGCCGCGGCGCAACTCCTGTGCGCCGACTGAGTCTCGGGCAAGGTGTCGCCACGGCCGCGGATCGAGCGCGGCACCAGCATGCTCAAGCTGCGTGGGGCAAGGCGTATGCTGGAAAAGCGAACATCTGTTCAGGAAATATCGATGGGCAAATTCCCCCTCGGCAAGTAACTTGCGGTCACAGGCTTACGCTATCAACCTATTCCGCTACCCAAGTAGTCGCGGTAATGTTGTTCATGCCAACAACCCATAAGAGGAGACACCATGTCTGAATCGATGACGACGACCCTGCCTGCAGCAGGTCTGCTGGACCGCGAGCGCACCGTAGCGGGCACCCAGTTCAACCGCTGGCTGGTGCCGCCAGCCGCCCTTGCCATCCATCTTTGCATCGGCATGGCCTATGGTTTTTCCGTGTTCTGGCTGCCCATGAGCAAGTTGCTCGCCGGCACCGACGCCGCCCTGTGCAGCAGCATGGGTTTCTGGGGACAGCTCACCACCACGAGTTGCAACTGGACCGTGCCGTCGGTCACGCATATCTTCGAAGTCTTCATCGCCTTTCTCGGCATTTCCGCCGCCATCTGGGGCGCCTGGCTGGAACACGCAGGCCCGCGCAAGGCCGGCTTCATCGCCGCGCTCTGCTGGGGCGGCGGTCTCGTGCTGGGCGGCATCGGCGTCTCGACCCATCAACTCTGGCTGGTGATCCTGGGCAGCGGAGTGCTCGGTGGCATCGGCCTGGGCCTGGGCTACATCACACCGGTCTCGACACTCATCAAGTGGTTTCCCGACCGTCGCGGCCTGGCCACCGGCTTCGCCATCATGGGCTTCGGCGGAGGAGCCATGATCGGAGCGCCGCTGGCTGTGGCCCTGATGAAGCATTTCAGCGCCACGAGCCCGCAAGGCGTGGCCCCCACGCTCATCCTCATGGGCATTCTGTATTTTCTGGTGATGTCGGCCGGTGCCTTCGGTTTCCGCGTGCCGCCCACGGGCTGGAAGCCGCTGGGCTGGACGCCCAAGGCCGAAGGCGTCAATGCCATGATCACCGACCACGAGGTGCATCTCAACAAGGCCTGGAAGACGCCGCAGTTCTGGCTGGTCTGGGGTGTGCTCTGCCTGAACGTCACAGCCGGTATCGGCGTGCTGTCCATGGCCAGCCCCATGCTGCAGGATGTGTTCGGCGGCCGTCTCATCGGGCTCGGTGGTGGCACCGTGCTCGACGCGGCGCAGAAGGCCAGTGTGGTCGCGGCGGCTGCCGGCTTGCTCGGGCTGATCAGCTTGTTCAACAGCGGCGGACGCCTGTTCTGGGCCGCGCTGTCGGACTACATCGGCCGCAAGACGACCTATGCGGTGTTTTTCGCTCTCGGCATCGTGCTGTACGCCAGCCTGCCGAATCTGGGCAATAGCGGTTCGGCTGGCCTGTTCATCATCGTGGTCTGCATCATCATGACGATGTATGGCGGTGGTTTCGCCACCGTGCCGGCCTATCTGGCCGATCTCTTTGGCACGCAGATGGTTGGCGCCATCCACGGCCGCCTGCTCACCGCCTGGTCGGTGGCCGGTGTGGCGGGCCCATTCCTCATCGCCGCCATTCGCCAGACCCAGATCGACGCAGGCGTGGCGCACAACCTGGTTTACAACCGCACCTTGTACATCCTCGCTGGCCTGCTGCTGCTGGGCTTCATCCTCAACATGCTGGTGCGCCCGGTCAACCCCAAGTACTACATGACCGCGGACGAGCTGGCTCGCGAGCGCGCCCTCAAGCACGAAGACCGCGTCGTCGGTGACGCGGAGCATGCCGCGCGCGGCAGTCTGGGGCTGGCGGGTGTGCTGGCCTGGGCCGCCGTAGGCATTCCCTTCCTCATCGGGGTGACCATCGCTCTGCAAAAAGCCGCTGTCTTGTTCTGAGCTGGGATTTGCGGGCGGCGGCTGGACCCAGCCGCCGCCGAGTCGGTAGAGCATCCGAGGCCGGCTTCATGCCGGCCTCGCCGCTTCACGAGCACCCAAGGCCCACCACATCCATCGAGTTCCGCCGTCATGTCCACCACCGCGCCCACAAGGGTTCCCACCGCCGTCGAGCCGCAGCAAAGCGCCGCTCGCCCCCAGCCGCTGCGCTTCATGCGCAACACTCCTCGCGGCGGTCTGGTCAGCCCGCAGGCGCGGCAAGCCGTGCAAGCCGTCTGCGCCGATCTGGCGGCACGGCCCGACCTGCTGATGGAGCACCTGCACCGCATCAACGACGCCGAAGGCGGCCTGCGCCCTTCGCGCCTTGCCGCGCTGGCTGAATGGCTGCACCTGAGTACCAGCGAGGTGTTTGAAGTCGCCAGCTTCTACCACCACTTTCGCATGCTGGGCGAAGATCAGCCCGCGCCCATGGTCACCGTGCGCGTGTGCACGAACCTGAGCTGCGCACTGGCCGGGGCCGATGCGCTGCTCGCCGACCTGCAGCAGCGCTGCGGCGATGACATCGCGGTGGAGGGCGCGTCCTGCATGGGCTTGTGCATCCAGGCTCCCGGCGTGCTGGTCGGGCGCCTGGCCATGGGCCATGCGACGGCCGAAACCGTGCTTGCGGCCCTGCCGCAAGCCACCCCCTCACCGACTTCCCCCACAGGCGGAGAAGGCGGGAACGCTGCATCATCGCCTGCGGGACCCTCCGGGTCGGGACGCGCGGTGCCGCAAGCGCCGAGAGATGCCGAAGACCTTGCCGCCTACCGCGCCGGTGGCGGTTATGCCCTGCTGGCTGATTGCCGTGCCGGGCGCATCACCCCCGAGGTGGCGATGCAGCGCATCGAGGACGCCGAGTTGCGCGGCCTGGGTGGCGCCGGCTTTCCCAGTGTGCGCAAATGGCGCACCGTGGCGCAGCAGCCGGGCCCGCGCCTGGTGGTGATCAACGCCGATGAAGGCGAAGTGGGCACCTGCAAGGACGGCCATCTGCTGCGCACCACGCCGCACCGCATGTTGGAGGGCATTCTGATCGCCGCCTGGGCGGTGGCTGCAGGCCGGGTCTGGATTTATCTGCGCGACGAATATGCCGCCGAGGCCATGCTGCTGCACCGTGAACTGCAGGCGCTGCACGCCGCCGGGCTGTTGCGCTACGGCGGCGTGGATATTGGCGGCGTGGAGGATGATGAACCGGGCAGCGATGCCGAGGTGCGCAAGCGTCTGCCCCAGGTGGCGCTGCGCCGCGGCGCCGGGGCCTACATCTGCGGCGAGGAATCGGCGCTGATCGAATCGCTCGAAGGCAAGCGCGGCATGCCCCGGCTCAAGCCCCCCATCGTCGCCATCAGCGGCCTGTTCGGCAAACCCACGCTGGAACACAACGTCGAAACCCTCTGGTGGGTGCGCGATATTCTGAATGACCCGCTCGCCTGGGCCAACCAGGGTCGGCGCGGCCGCAAAGGCCTGCGCCGCTTCACCGTCTCGGGCCGTGTCGCCCGGCCCGGCGTGGTTCTGGCGCCGGCGGGCATCACCTCGCGCGAACTCATCGACGAGTACTGCGGCGGCATGGCCAGCGGCTGGAGCCTCTACGGCGTGCTGCCCGGCGGCGCGTCGGGCGGCATCCTCAACGCGGGCCAGGCCGATCTGCCGCTGGACTTCGGCACCCTGGACGCGCAAGGCTGCTTCATCGGTTCGATGGCCGTGATCGTCCTCGGCAGCAGCCCGCATCACACCGACACCGCCACGCATGCCGCGCGCAACCTCATGCAGTTCTTCGCCCACGAGAGCTGCGGCCAGTGCACGCCTTGCCGCGAAGGCACGCACCAGATGCTCGCCGCGATGGCGCCGGCGCAATGGGACGACGCGCGCATCGGCGCCTTGAGCCAGCTCATGCGCGACGCCTCCATCTGCGGCCTCGGCCAGGCCGCCCCCAACCCCACCGACAGCGTGCTGCGCCACTTCCCGCAGGAAGTCGCAGGCGGCCACGCGACAGCGGAGATCTGAATCATGGACATGACCCCTCCCACCGTCACCTTCAGTCTGGACGGCAAACCCCTCACGGCGCATGCGGGAGAAACCATCTGGGCCGCGGCGCAGCGCCACGGCGTGGAGATTCCGCATCTCTGCCACAGCGACCCCCTGCGCCCCGTGGGCAACTGCCGCGCCTGCATGGTGGAAGTGGCGGGCGAGCGCGTGCTCGCGGCGTCGTGCTGCCGCGCGGTGGCGCCCGACATGCAGGTGAAGGCACAAAGCCCCCGCGCCCTGGCGGCGCAGCGCGGCGTGCTCGAGTTGCTGGCTGCGCGCAAACCGCAGCGGGTCGATCGGGTCAACGACGAACTCGACCACTGGGCGCAGCGCCTGGGCGCCGACCGCAGCCGCTACGCCACGGCGTTCACCGGCGCGCAGGCCGATGCCGCCCATTGGCCGCAAGCGCCGGCCGTGGACAACTCCCATCCCGCCATCACCTTCCATGCCGACGCCTGCATTCAGTGCACCCGCTGCCTGCGCGCCTGCCGCGAGGAGCAGGGCAACGACGTCATCGGCCTGGCCGGGCGCGGGGCTGGGGCGCGCATCGTGTTCGACCAAGGCGCACCCATGGGCGCGAGCACCTGCGTGGCCTGCGGCGAATGCGTGCAGGCCTGCCCCACCGGCGCGCTGGCTCCGGCCAACGGGTCCTGGGCCAAGCTGTCGGAGCGCACGGTCGATTCGGCCTGCCCCTATTGCGGCGTGGGTTGCGCGCTCACCTACCACGTGCAGCAAAACGCACAAGGGCAGGAGCATATCGCCCGCGTCGAGGGCCGCGACGGCATCGCCAACCAAAGCCGGCTGTGTGTCAAAGGCCGTTTCGGGTTCGACTATGTCGCCAACCCCGCCCGCCTGACCAAGCCGCTGATTCGGCGCGACGATGCGCCGAAAGATCCCGAGCAAGTCAAGCTCGCCGACTGGCGCACCGTGTTCCGCGAAGCCGGCTGGGACGAAGCGCTGGACCGTGCCGCCAGCGGCCTGTTGCGCATCCGCGGGCAGCATGGCGGCAAAGCCCTGGCCGGGTTCGGCAGCGCCAAGGGCACGAATGAAGAGGCCTATCTGTTCCAGAAGCTGGTGCGCGCGGGGTTCGGCACGCACAACGTCGACCACTGCACGCGGCTGTGCCATGCCTCCAGCGTTGCCGCCTTGCTCGAAGGCCTGGGTTCGGGCGCGGTGAGCAATCCGGTGATGGATGTGCTGCAGTCCGACGTGGTGATGATCATCGGCGCCAACCCCACGGTGAACCACCCGGTCGGGGCTACCTGGATGAAGAACGCCCTCAAGCGCGGCACCCGTCTCATCCTGGCCGACCCGCGCCGCACCGAGCTCTCGCGCAAGGCCTGGATGACCCTGCAGTTCAAGCCCGGCGCCGACCTCGCCCTGCTCAACGCCATGTTGCATGTGCTGTTTGCCGAGAACTTGCTCGACCGGGCCAGCGTGGCCGCTCGTTGCCACCCGGAGGAGGTCGAAGCCATTCGCCAGCATGTCGCCGCGCTCAGCCCGGAGGCGATGGAGCCGATCTGCGGCGTGCCGGCCGCCGACATCCGCGCCGCCGCCCGCGCCTTTGCCACCAGCAAGGGCTCGATGATCTTCTGGGGCATGGGCATTTCCCAGCATGTGCACGGCACCGACAATGTGCGCGCCCTCATCGCCCTGTGCCAGCTCACCGGCCAGATCGGGCGCCCCGGTACCGGGTTGCATCCGCTGCGCGGGCAGAACAATGTGCAGGGCGCCAGCGACGCCGGCCTCATCCCGATGATGTTCCCCGACTACGTGCGCACGCAGGACGCCGGGGTGCTGGAGCAGGTGGAGCGCTACTGGGCGCTGCCGCAAGGGCATTTGAGCCGCACCCCCGGCCTCACGGTGGTCGAGATCGTCCACGCCGCGCTGGCCGGCACCATCCGCGGCATGTACATCGAAGGCGAAAACCCGGCGATGAGCGACCCCGACGTGCACCATGCGCGGCAAGCGCTCGCGGGCCTCGACCATCTGGTGGTGCAGGACATTTTCCTCACCGAAACCGCAGCACTGGCCGACGTGGTGCTGCCCGCATCCGCCTGGCCGGAAAAGACCGGCACCGTCACCAACACCGACCGTCTGGTGCAGCTCGGCCGCAAGGCGCTGGCTTCTCCCGGGGAAGCGCGGGCAGATTTGTGGATCATCCAGGAGATGGGCCGGCGCCTGGGCGTGGCGCCGATTGCCGAGGTGGACATGCACGGCTCGGATGCCGGCGTGGGCGCGGTGTTCGAGGAAATGCGCGGCATGATGGCGTCGATCGCCGGCATCAGCTGGGCCAGGTTGCAGCGCGAAGGCGCCGTCACCTATCCCTGCCCGGCGGAAGACGAACCGGGGCAGCGCGTGGTGTTCATCGACCGCTTTCCCACCGCCGATGGCCGCGCCAAACTGCGCCCCGCGCCGCTTGGATTTGCCGACGAGCAGCCCGACAACGCCTACCCCTATGTGCTCATCACCGGACGCGAACTGGAGCACTGGCACACCGGCGCCATGACGCGCCACGCCAGCGTGCTCGACGCCCTGGAACCCATGCCCACGGTGAGCATCCATCCCACGCTGCTGACCAAGTTGGGCCTGCTTGCGGGGCAGGCGCTGCGGGTGGAGTCGCGCCGCGGGGTCATCACCCTGGCCACGCGCGCCGACGAGACCATGCCTGAAGACGCCGTGTTCATTCCCTTCGCCTACGCCGAGGCCGCAGCCAACCTGCTGACCAACGCCGCCCTCGATCCCTGGGGCAAGATTGCCGAGGTGAAATATTGCGCGGTGAAACTGGTAGCAGCGACGGCGGTGGCGGCGCAAGCGATGTAGCGGCCCCACCCAGGTTCGTCCGGACGGGTTGTCCCTGGCGTGCATGCGGTGCCCGCGGGGACATGCGCGAACGCGAAGACCTCTGCGGCCGCGTCCCGCGTTGCAGGGAACGATGGCCGCGCCAGCCAGAGCGCGCAGGTCAGGCGTGCAGGTTCGGAGCCTGGTTTTCCCGCTGCCGGATTCCCGCCATGACGAGAAAGCGTTATGATTTTTCGGGTATATCGAAGGCCCGAGAGGGTCAAGCACCCCACCAAGCCCGAGCCGCTGCCATGCCCCCCAATCCCTCCACGGTTCCACCCCCCAAAGTCCGCCTGGAAATCAAGCAGGGCACGGCCATCGGGCCGGGCAAGGCGAAGTTGCTGGAGGCGCTGGCGCGTACCGGTTCGATCTCGGCGGCCGCGCGCGACATGGACATGAGCTATCGCCGCGCCTGGCTGCTGGCCAGCAGCCTGAACCGCGCCTTCAAGGAGCCGCTGGTGGAGGCGAGCAAGGGCGGCAGCGGCGGCGGTGGCGCGCTGCTCACGCCCCTGGGGTATGAGGTGCTGCGGCGTTACCGGCGTCTGGAGCAAAAGGCCATGCGCGCGATCGAGGCCGATATGCGGGTGTTCAACACCTTGTTGCGCGAAGGTGGCGAGGCGCCGAGCGATGTATTTGCCGACGACTCGACCGGTGCAGGCGACGCCGCACATCGGGGCGCGCCTCTCGCGCAAGCCGGCGCGGCTGTTGCGGCTCCCGAGGCCGCCATGGTGAAAGCCGCGGTTGACGCCGCAGTCGGTATGCCCGTCACAACCGCGGCGCGTCCCCGTGGCCGCCCGCGCAAGGCGGGTGGCAGGGTCGATTGAATCCGGCGACGCCATCTGGGCGTAGTGCTGATGGTGTGCGGCCAACGATCCGTGCCCCATCCACATCACCGACTCCCATGATCGCCGCCATCCCACGCCGTTCGCTCAAACATCTCGTCCTGCTCTGCCTGACCCCTTTGGCCGCCGCCTGCTCGCCGGTGGCGATGATCAACCGCCTCACACCGACCGACACGTACGTGTTCCGCGGTGGCATTGCCTACGGCTCGGCGCCGCGCGAGCGGCTCGATGTCTACCAGCCCATCACCGGTGCCCGCAACCCACAGCCCGCAGCAGGCTACCCGGTGGTGGTGTTCTTCTACGGCGGCTCGTGGAACAGCGGCAACCGCGCAATGTACAGATTTGTCGGCGAGGCGCTGGCGGCGCGCGGCATCGTCACCGTCATCGCCGACTACCGCCTCTACCCCGAGGTGCGCTACCCCGCCTTTCTGCGCGACAACGCCCGCGCCGTGGCCTGGGCCTACAAGGACATTGCGCAATACGGCGGCAACCCGCGCCAGCTCTACATCATGGGTCACAGCGCCGGCGGCTACAACGTCGCCATGCTGGCACTCGACCCGCGCTGGCTGGAAGGTGTGGGCATGAAGCCCGCCATGCTGGCAGGCTGGATCGGCCTGGCCGGGCCCTATGACTTTCTGCCCATCACCGACCGCGCCGTGCAACCGGTGTTTCATTTTCCCGACTACCCGGCGGGTTGCATGCCCATCGATTACGTGCACGACGCGCAGGTGCCGCGCACCTTCATCGGCGCGGCCAAGGTCGACAGCCTGGTGAATCCGCAGCGCAACAGCGTGCAGCTGGCCGACAAGCTCAAGGCCGGCGGCGCGCAGGTCACGCTCGACCTGTACACGGGCGTCAACCACGAGACCCTGATCGGCAGTTTCGCCAAGCCCTTGCGCTGGATGTCGCCGGTGCTGCACGACGTCGTCGCTTTCGTGCGCCAGGGCAGCAACCGGGGTGCGCCAGCCATGCAGGCCATGCCCGCAGCCAGGGCGCAATCGGGCTCGCAGGCATCAGCCCAGCCGGTACCCGAAGCCGCTGCGCGTTGAGCCGAGGCTGCGTCGCTGCTGCGGTGTGGCGCAAGCTGCATCGCGCCCAGGCGCAGCGGCGACTCAGGGGTTCGTATCACGTGCCGCACCCCGGACGGAAGGCCGCCACGCCGAATGCGATATATTCCGCTGCATATGTTGAAACGCAAGTCCAGCCTCGGGTTCCAGAAGTCGAATCCTTGCCGTTTCCCGATCATCCCTGAACCTTGCCCCTGGAGTTGACGATGCAACGACGCGCCCTGTTGTCCCTCTCCCTAGCCGCCGCCATGGTTGCGGCAATCCCCGCCTTCTTGCCCGCAGCGCAAGCTGCCGAGCCTGTTCTGGCGGTGGCCTACGCCGGCTCCATGGGTGCGTTGATGGACAAGGCGCTGGGCCCGGCCATCGCCAGGCAGGCGCATGTGCAATATCAGGGGCAGGGCGCCGGCGCCTTCGGCCTGGCGCACCTCATTGCCTCCAAGCAGATCAACCCCGATGTATTCGTCTCGATCACGCCGGGTCCCATCGATGTGCTGCGGAAGGCGGGGCTGATCGACACGGCCGTGCCCGTGGCCAGCACCCAGATGGTGATTGCCTACAGCCCCAAGAGCAAGTACGCCCAAGACTTCGAAGCCGCGGCCGCAGGCAAGACCCCGTGGTATGCGGTGCTGGAAAAGCCCGGCGTGAAATTTGGCCGCACCGACGCCACCACCGACCCGCAGGGCCGCAATATCGTCTTCACCATGCTGCTGGCCGAGACGTATTACAAGCAGCCCGGGCTGGCTGACAAGATCCTTGGCGGAGTGGACAACCACGCGCAGATTTTCACCGAGCCCTCCTTGCTGTCGCGCCTGGAAAGCGGCCAGCTCGACGCCACCTCGGGCTACCTCAGCGCCGTGATTTCGCACAAGCTGCCCTATGTGAAGCTGCCGGCTGAAATCAACTTGAGCGATCCGGCGCAGATCAAGGAGTGGTACAGCACGGTGCACTTCAGCATCAAGCTGCCCAACGGCAAGACCGACAAGCTGTCCACACAGCCGCTGGTGTTCTATGCCGCCGTGCTGAAGAACGCGCCCAACCCCGCGGCTGGCGAAGCCTTCGTCCAGCTCATGACCAGCGCGCAGGGCCAGGCCCTGTTCAAGGACTATGGCTACAGCGCGCCCAAGGGCGGCGCACTGAAATAAGAACGGGATGCCATGCCCCGGCCCGGGCAGCGAAGTCTTGCGAGTGGCGGGCGACAATGATGGCCCCAAGTCGTTGTCTCGCTCGCCCGCTGCGTTTGAACCATGCCGATCACACCTCTGGACTCCGCCGCCACCGCCCGCTTGCCGCAACAGGGCGCGGCGCTGGCTCAGGCCCAGGCCCGGCATGCCTGGGTGGTGGCGGCATTCGGCCTGGCGGGGCTGGCCTTCCTCAGCCTGCCCTTCGTCGGTCTGTTCATCAGCACGCCGTGGAGTGCGCTGCGCTTGCAGCAGGGTGACGCCGGTTCGCTGGGGGTGTCGGTGGCCTACACCCTCATCGCGCTTGCCGTCGTCATCGTCTTCGGCACGCCGGTGGCCTGGTGGCTGGCGCGGCATCAGTTCCGCGGCAAGTGGCTGATGGAACTGCTGGTGCTGCTGCCGCTGCTGACGCCGCCGCTGGCCATGGGCCTGCTGCTGTCGATGAGCTATGGGCCGTACAGTTGGCTGGGCCAGCCGCTGGGGCAACTGGGCTTGAGATTGACCAATACGCCCGCGGCGTTCTTGCTGGCGCAGGTGTATGGCAGCGCGCCATATTTCATCGTCGCGGCGCGTTCGGCGTTCGAGAGCGTGCCGCGCGAACTGGAGCAAATTTCCCTCACCCTCGGCCAGTCGCCCTGGCGCACGTTCTGGCGCATCACCGTGCCGCTGGCGGGCCTGGGGCTGGGCGCCGGCGTGGCGCTAGCCTGGGTGCGGGCCTTGGGCGAATTCGGCATCGTGCTGATCGTCGCCTATTACCCGCAAGGCATTCCGGTGAAGCTGTGGGTGAACCTGCAGGACACGGGCTTGTCCGCCGTGTATCCGCTGCTGTGGCTGTTCTTCCTCATCGGCCTGCCGCTGCCGCTGTTGCTGGGGGCGCTGTCGCGTCGGGCGTATGCGCGCAGTTGAGGATGGCCGCGTGTCCATGCCGCTGAAGTCGGACCAGGGTTCGATGCCGATCCGTGTTCAGGTCCGTCAGCCCATCGTGCTCGACGCCGACTTCATGGTGCGCGGCTTCACCGTGCTGCTGGGCGCCAGCGGCGAGGGCAAGAGCACCGTGCTCAAGGCCATTGCCGGGCTGGTGCCGGGCCGCACCACGCCATTCGACGGCTTGCCGCCGCAGCGCCGTGCCGTGGGTTACCTGCCACAAGGCCATGCCTTGTTCCCGCATTTGCGCGCCTGGGAGAACGTGGCCTACGCGCTGGGCGGCCGCCTTCCCGCGCAGCGCCAGGCGGCGTGCGAGTTGCTGGCTGCCGTGGGCCTGGCGGCGCAGGCCGACACGCGCCCGGATCAACTCTCCGGCGGTCAGCAGCAGCGCGTGGCCCTGGCGCGGGCGCTGGCGCGCAAGCCGCAGATCCTGTTGCTCGACGAACCCACCTCCGCGCTCGATGCCAGCACACGCGACGACGTCATGGCCGAGCTGGTGTCGCGCATGCACCGCCTGTCCATCCCCGCGCTCGCTGCCACGCACGACGCGCATCTCGCCGCCATGGCCGACTGGATGGTGCTGCTCGCCGGGCGACGCGTGGTGCAGCAAGGCACCCCGCGCGACGTCTTTGCCCATCCCGCCGACATCCGGGCCGCGGCACTGCTGGGCTACCGCAACCGCTTCAGCGCCACGGTGCTCAGGCACGAGCCGCAATCCGCCAGCACCCTGCTGCACTGGGACGAAGCCGCGCTCACCCTGCGGGTGCCGCAGGCCAAGCAGCTTGCGCAGCTCGCGCCCGGCGCCGTGGTGGACTGGGTGGTGTCGGCCGACGACGTGCGCCTGCCGCCCATCAAGCAGCGGGAGCTGCGCCCCAGCGAGAACCCGGTGCTCGCCCGCGTCGAGCACCTCATGGTGCGCGGCGCCGACACCACTGCGGCGCTGCGTTGCGGCGACGCCCTGCTGTGGTTGCATGTGCCCTATCGCCTGGCCGACCACCATGCGCTGGCCATCGGCCAGGAACTCACGGTGGATCTGCGCGCTGCGCATCTGCTGGTCTGGCCGCGCGACTAGGGTCGCCTGCGACAATGCGTTCGACGCAAGCACCGGGATTGCAGCATGGGCAAGAACCGACTCGAAGCCTTCAGCGACGGCGTCATCGCCATCATCATCACCATCATGGTGCTGGAGCTGAAGGTGCCGCATGGCGCCAGCCTGCAGGCGCTGGAGCCGCTGCTGCCGGTGTTCCTCAGCTACATCCTGAGCTTCGTCTACGTCGGCATCTACTGGAACAACCATCACCACATGCTGCACGCCGCCGGCAAGGTCAGCGGCGCGGTGCTGTGGGCGAATCTGTTTCTGCTGTTCTGGCTGTCGCTGTTTCCCTTCGCCACCGGCTGGATGGGCGAGAACCACTTTGCGCCATGGCCCACCGCGTTCTACGGCCTGGTGCTGTTGATGGCGGCGCTGGCCTACTGGGTGCTGCAGCGGTCCATCATCAACGCCGGCTCGACCACACTGGGGCATGCCATCGGGCGCGACTGGAAGGGCAAGCTCTCGCCACTGCTGTACGTGCTGGGCATCGCCCTCGCGCCGTGGTCGCCTGCGCTGGCGCAGGTGGTGTATGTGGCCGTGGCGCTGACATGGCTGGTGCCGGATCGACGCATCGAAAAAGCGCTGGCGGGCCCGGCGGATTGATCGGGCGCTAGGCAGCGGCGCGCTGTTGCGCCAGTGCAGCAATCAGCCGGTCGACATGCGCAGCCGTATGCGCCGCCGACAGGCCGATGCGCAGGCGCGCGGTGCCGGCCGGCACGGTGGGCGGGCGGATGGCCGGCACCCACAGGCCTTCGCGCCACAGCGCCGCCATGGCGGCCAGCGTGGCGGCGTTGTCGCCGATCATGATGGGTTGAATCGCGGTGTCGGACGGGCCCAGCGTCCATCCCGGCGGCAGGCGCGTAGCGCTGGCCTGCAGCCGCGCCGCCAGCGCGCGCAGGTGCGCACGGCGCCAGTCTTCGGCGGCGATCAGCTTCAGGCTGGCGCGCAGGGTTTCGGCGATCAGCGCGGGTGCGGCGGTGGCGAAGATGTAGCTGCGCGCGCGCTGCATGATCCATTCCACGGTGCTTGCTTCTCCGGCGACGAAGGCGCCCGCCACGCCCGCCGCCTTGCCCAGAGTCGCCATATAGACGAGGTTAGGGCTGCGCAGGCCAAGACGTGCCGCCGTGCCGCGTCCTTCGGGGCCGAGCACGCCGAAGCCATGGGCGTCGTCGATCAGCAGCAAAGCGTCGTGGCGTTCGCACAGCGCCAGCATGTCGCGCAGCGGGGCAAGGTCCCCGTCCATGCTGAACACGGCGTCGGTCAGCACCAGTTTGCGGCGCGCGCCGCTGGCCGCCAGCAAGGTGCCCAGCGCATCGACATCGGCGTGGGCGTACACCTGCACGTCGGCACGGCTCAGCCGGGCGCCGTCGATCAGGCAGGCGTGGTTCAGCGCATCGGAAAACACCGCGTCGCCACGCTCCACCAGCGCCGGCACGATGCCCACGTTGGCCGGAAAGCCGGCGTAGAAATACAGCGCCCGCGGCAGGCCGACGAAGGCCGCTAGCTCCGCTTCCAGCGCCTCGTGCGCGGCGCTGTGGCCGCACACCAGCGGCGACGCCGTCGCCCCCACGCCCCAGCGCGCCGCCGCCTGCTGCGCCGCCTCGATCAAGGCCGGATGCTGCGCCAGGCCGAGGTAATCGTTGCCGCAGAACGCCAGCATGACGCGGCCGTCGACGGTGAGATGGGCGCCGTCGTACTGCGCGACGACGCGGCGCTTGCGCCGCAGGTGGGCGGCGTCGAGCGCGGCGAGATTGTCGGAAAAATCAGGAATCATGGGCTTGAAACGGAGTCCGTAAAGGAGTGTTCTTGGGGGCGCTGCGCCTCGGGTTGGGAATACCCCGCAGGAAAGCCAGGTCGCTGCGGGTTTTGATCCCGCCGGCTGCGGACGCTCATGAGAAAACGCCGGGCCGCCCCAAGTTTTCTCATCCCCCTTGGGGGGCCTGACGCGCAAGCGGCAGGTCTGGGGGCGCTCATGAGAAAACGCCGGGCCGCCCCAAGTTTTCTCATCCCCCTTGGGGGGCCTGACGCGCAAGCGGCAGGTCTGGGGGCGCTCTCCATGCAAATGGCATGCCTCAATGCATGCGGCGCCAGGTCTCGAAGCTAACCGGGTTTGCACGGCTTGCATGGGTCATCTTGATGTTGTCGGGTGTGCCGTTGAGCGGATCGGAGAAGGTCACGATCTCGTTGTCGAAGAGCCAGGAGCGACGTTCGAGGTCGTAGCGGAACGTGATGAAATCGGTCCAATGGGCTCCACAAGCGACGGCGTTCTGCACCGTAAAGAAGCGGCCCTTGACCGCAAGCCCATCTTCGCCGTCATCGAAGGGATCGCATTGACCGCCGTCATTGGCGCGCAGCACCACCGTATCGTTGCGCGCGGAGAGGCGGTATCCACCGTTCGCCTGCTCCTCAAAGATCAGCAACGGGCGCGGCGATGGGTTTGCCGCTGAGTCGCCGCGCTTGTGGGCAACGACAAGCATGCTCTGTCGATGGTCCTCGATTCGCGGCCCCGCGCGAACCACCATCGGCACGTAACCAATCGGCAACTGCGCCGCAATGTTCGCTGGCAGGTCAGCAGCAAGCAGGGGTGCTGACACGAGGAAGAGAGCCATCGGCAGTAGGAAGTGCTTCATCCAAAATGCGGCGAGAGTCGCCCCGCGAAGGAATTCGATGCGTGCATCCTACGCGCCGTGGATGCCGGATAAGGCCTCTGGATAGTGTCTCAAGTCGGCAACTCCAGCACGCTTGAAGCAAGCATGGTGTCCGGTGCGGTCATGTGCGGCACGACGCCTAGACAAGGCGCGCGCAGGCGGCTGCGCAAGGTGGTGAGGTTGTCGTCGGCGCGCAGCATGGCTGGGTCGATGCGGTTGCCGACCCAGCCGGCGAAATGCAGGCCGCGCGAAGCGATGGCTTCCTGGGTCAGCAACGCGTGGTTGAGGCAGCCGAGCTTGAGCCCGACCACCAGCACCACGGGCAGGCGCAGCAGCCGGGCGAGGTCGCCGCCGTCGGCCGTATCGGACAGCGGCACCAGCAGGCCGCCGACGCCTTCGACCACCACGGCGTCGGCCAGCAGGCGCAGTTGCGCCACGGCGTTGACGATGCGGTGCGGGTCGATCACGCGCCCCTCGGCGCGTGCCGCCAGGTGTGGCGACACCGGCTCGCGCAGCGCGTAGGGGTTGTCGAGTTCGGCCGGCACCTGCAGGTTGCCGGCGGCGCGCAGTTGGGCGACGTCGGCGTTGATGCCATCCGCCTCCAGGCCCGCCGCCACCGGCTTGGCGCCGACCACATGCGCGAACTTGGCACGCAGCTTGTGCAGCAGGGCGCAGGCCACCAGGGTCTTGCCGATTTCGGTGTCGGTGCCGGCGACGAACCAGGCGGGCGCGGGGCGGTTGTTCATGGCAGTGCGCGTTCCTGCGGGGCGGCGTGGACATGCGCCGGGGATGTCGGTGCGTCGCCCAGCGTCGCACGCAGGGCATCGAGCGTGGCGGCGCACAGATGTTCGGCGGCGGCCACGTCGATGACATAGGGCGGCATGAAGTACAGCGTGCTGCCGATGGGGCGCAGCAGCGCGCCGCGCGCCAGCGCTTCGGCGGCAAAGCGGCGCGCGAACTCGGCCGGCGCATCGGCCACGTCCCAGGCCCAGATCAGGCCGATGTGGCGTGCGTGCCGCAGGCGTGGGTGCGCGTGCAGCGGGGCGAAGAGGGCGTCGAGTCGGGTCGCCAGCGCGCGGTTGGCGGCCAGGCGGGCCTCGTCGAGGAGGTCCAGCGTCGCCAGCGCCGCGCTGCAGGCCAGCGGGTTGCCGGTGTAGGAATGCGAATGCAGAAAGCCGCGCGCGACGTCGTCGTCGTAGAACGCGGCGTACACCATGTCGGTGGTGAGCACCACCGACAGCGGCAGGTAGCCTCCGGTGAGGCCCTTGCTCAGGCAGAAGAAGTCGGGCCGCACGTTCGCCTGCTCGCAGGCCAGCAAGCTGCCGCTGCGGCCCATGCCCACGGCAATTTCATCGGCCACCAGATGCACCTCATATTGGGTGCACAGCTCGCGCACACGGGCGAGGTAGGCGGGCGGGTAGAAGACGAAACCGGCGGCACATTGCACCAGCGGTTCGACGATGAGCGCCGCGGTGCGGCCGGCATGCTGCTGCAGATGCCGCTCCAGCGCGCTGGCGCAATGCACCACCCAGTCGTCCTCGCTCAACGGCGCGGGTTTGCGCCGCACATCGGGCACGGGCACGGTGGCGGCCACGCGCACCAGCGGCGCGTAGCTCTGGCGGAACAGCGGCACGTCGGTCACGGCCAGCGCGCCTACGGTTTCGCCGTGGTAGCCGCCGGCCAGGCCGATGAACTGGTTCTTCTGCGGCTGGCCGCGGTTGCGCCAATAGTGCGCGCTCATTTTCAGCGCAATTTCGGTGGCGCTGGCGCCGTCGCTGCCGTAATGGGCATGGCCCAGGCCGGTGCGCGCATGCAGACGCTCCGACAATTCCACCACG
This sequence comes from Betaproteobacteria bacterium, assembly GCA_028871675.1. Classification (GTDB taxonomy): domain Bacteria; phylum Pseudomonadota; class Gammaproteobacteria; order Burkholderiales; family Burkholderiaceae_C; genus Thiomonas_A. The sequence continues at coordinate 13,423 of JAGWMO010000002.1, read as the reverse complement.
GGCGCATGCGTTAGCCCGGCGAGCATGACATGCTCGATGCGATCCATTTGCGCCGTGATCGCCGCCTTGATCTGCGGCTGGTTGTGGCCGAACAGGTTCACCCACCAGGAACTCACCGCATCCAGAATGCGCCGGCCTTGCGCGTCGATCAGCCACACGCCCTCGCCGCGCACGATCTCCAGCGGCGGCGCGCCCTCGTGGCGCTTCATCTGCGTGCACGGATGCCACACCGCGCGCAGGCTGCGTGCGGGCAGGTCGGCTGGGGATGGAGATGAACGGTTCATGGGGTCGTGGGTCGGCCGGGCTGCATCTTAGAAAAGCCGTGAGGGCTGGGTCGGGCCTCTTCAGGCTGTTGCCACCCCGGCTCGTGCGAATCTCTGGAGGGGAGCGGCACTAGGGATGGGCCCCAGGCCGTGGGCACTGCGAGCCGCGACACAGCAGATAAAGCGGATCGCCGAAGCGATACACCTTGACCACGATCGGCCAATCGGGCTTCTTGCTGTAGGCGAGCAGATAGCCCTGATCGCCGGGCTGTGGAAACCGCAGCAGATGCTGCAGGCGCATCACGTCGATGTTGGCCGCCACGCTGAGCCCTTGCCACGCGGTGTTGTCCACGTACAGCGGGGCTGAGCCGACCACCCTGGAGATCTCCAGAGCCGCAGCCTTGAAGTTGTGCGCGCGCTGCTGGTAGGCCGGAAGCCATCCGATGCCAAGGGCATATTTCAGGGCGATGAAGCTGGCCGCGGCGACGATCACGGCCCGCTCCCAGTCTCGACTCGCAGCCATCGCGGCGAAGATCACGGCCACCAGCCCGGTCAGTGGGTAGACATAGCGCACGTTGCTTTGCGGGGCAATCAAATAGGGGAGAAAGTTCAGCGTGACGATCCACAACAGGGTCCACACCATGGATGGCAAGGTGGTGGGCTGCCCTGTTGATCCAGCCAGCCTTTGTCGCCGCCGATCCCGCCACGCCAGCACCGGAAACACCAGCGACAGCGGCAGCAGCATTTTGAACCCATCGACGACAAAACCCAACTGATCGTCAAGGTAGTTCTGGTGATGCTGTTCCTGCATGCGACTGAGGATGTCGCCAAGCATGCCGGATCCCTGCGACATGCCGGGTGTGAGGAGGCGCCACCAGACCCAGGGAAACGCCAGCGCTGCCGCGTGGATGAGCAGGCTGCGCCAGTGGAGCAGGAACCCCCAGCTTTTCTGCCGCACGGCGAGCACGAGCATGGCTGCGGCGTAGAACACGTAGATCGTCAGGGCTTTGGTCAGAAACCCGGCGATCAAAGCCAGGCAGGCCAGCAGGAGCCAGGCGTGGCGTTTTTCGACCACGGCGGCGATGCCGGCGGCGATGGCCAGCATGATGCAAAACCCAAACAGGGCGTCGGAATAGGAGATCCAGCCGTACCAGAAGAGGGCGTAAGCCATGCTCAGAAACACGAGCGCCGCCAATTCGGCGGCCCGCTGCGGCAACCCGGACATGCGGGCGATCCACAGCGTCAGGCCCGCGGTCGCCAAGGTGGCCAGCGCGGTGACCATGCGCGCCGCCTGCAGCACATGTTGCCAGCCCAGCCAGTCGGCCAGCGGCATGATCAGCCAATTGAACAGCGGAGGACGACCATAGACGGCGCCGTACAGGATGGGCGTGAGATCGCTCCCGTAGTGATGCATTTCGAGGGAGAGCAGTGAATACACCGCTTCCTCGCCCATATACTCGGCGCGCAGGGTCAACAAGAAGCTCAGCGCGGCCAGTGCGATCAGCAAGCGTACCAAGTCAGCCCGGCTGACTCTTGAAATCGAAAGCCTCATTTCCCACCCGTTCAAAACGATGTTGTCGACATTCAGACAGCCCATCCTATTCGCCCTCAGCGGAGGGCTTGGCTTTGTCGTCGATGCCGGCTTGCTGTACGTTTTTCTGCATCTCGGCTGGGGTTACGGCGCCGGGCGGCTGGCATCCTTTCTATGCGCGGTTGTCGTCACCTGGCAAATCAACCGTCGCCACACGTTTGCGCTCAGGCATGTGCCGCCGACCTGGGGTGAGTGGTGGCGCTATCTGTCGGCCATGGCTGTGGGTGGCGTGGTCAACCTCGCAACCTACATGCTGGCGCTGCACGCATTGGATGCGGCCGGCGCCCTCAAGCCCCTGCTCGCCGTGGCGGCGGGCTCGCTGGCCGGCATGGTGGTGAATTTCATGTCGGCCAAACGCTGGGTGTTTCGCCGCCGCGATCCGATTCCCGATCAGGTTTCGGTCGAGACTCCCATGCCGGTTTCGTCCTCAACCCGACCAGGCCAGGTCCGGCGTACCAGATAGACTGGACGCTGTTTGCTTTCCTCGTAGAGCCGGCCGAGGTACTCGCCAATCACCCCCAGTGCCATGAGCTGGACGCCGCCCAGAAACAGCAAGGTCACCATGAGTGACGGGTAGCCCTTGATGGGATTTCCATGCAGCAAGGTTTGCATCACCACCCATGCCGCGTAAGTGAACGCAAACAGTGACACCGCAAACCCCAGATAGGACGCAAGCTGCAGCGGGGCAATGCTGAACGAGGTGATTCCCTCGAGCGCGAAGTTCCACAGCTTCCAGTAATTCCACTTGCTGCGCCCGGCGTGCCGCGGACTGCGCCGGTAGGGAACGGCGACGGTGCGAAACCCCACCCATGCAAACAAGCCTTTCATGAAACGACGGCGCTCGGGCAGCGCCATCAGGGCTTCGAGCACGGGTCGGGTGATCAGGCGGAAGTCGCCGGTGTCGGATGGGATGTCGACGTGGCTCAGGCGGTTGATCACACGATAGAACATGTGCGCCGTGACGCGCTTGAGCCAGCCCTCGCCATCGCGCGCGATGCGCACCGCGTTGACCACGTCGTAGCCATCGCGCCATTTCGCCAGCAACGCGGGGATCAGCTCGGGCGGATCCTGCAGATCGGCATCGAGCGGGATGATGGCCTGGCCGCGCGCATGCTCCAGTCCCGCCGTCAGTGCGGCTTCCTTGCCGAAGTTGCGCGACAGATCGATCACGACCACGCGCTCATCGGCCCGGCGCAGCGCCAGCAGTTGGGCCAGGGTCTGGTCGCGGCTGCCGTCGTTGACGCAGACCATCTCCCAGGCTTCAGCTTGCCTGTCCATGACCTCGCGCACCCGCGTGTAGAGAGCTTGCAGATTGCCGACCTCGTCATGGCAAGGCACGACGATGGAAATCACCACGCCAACGGCCACAGTCGTCGAGACGGGTTCGAAGGCGGCATGAGCAGCATCCATGGTTTCTCAGGCAGGTTCGAGAGCAGAGTGAAGCGGGTTGGAGAACCGATGACGAATCGGTTCAATAGCGTCATTCTGCATGGCGTCAGCATCTTGGCCGCCGACCCATCGGGGCGTGGGTGTTGATGCGTGGCTCCGGCCACGGGCCGCGTGTTCACAGGTCCGTGCGCAGACGCCAGAGTTCGGGGAACAGCACGACGTCGAGCATCTTGCGCAAATAGCCCACGCCGGAGGTGCCGCCGGTGCCGCGCTTGAAGCCGATGATGCGCTCCACGGTGGTGACGTGGCGGAAGCGCCAGAGGCGGAAGGCGTCTTCCAGGTCGGTGAGCTTTTCGCCGAGCTGGTACAGATCCCAATGCGCTTGGGGCGCGCGGTATACCGTGAGCCAGGCGGCTTCGACGTCGGCGCTTTCGGTATAGGGCAGGGCCCAGTCACGCTGTAGATGGCTGGCCGGAACGGGAAGTCCACGACGTGCCAGCAGGCGCAGGCTCTCGTCGTACAGCGAGGGTTGTCGCAGCGCGGCTTCGATGTCGGCAAGCACGGCGGCGTCGTGCGCATGCGGACGCAGCATGGCGGCGTTCTTGTTGCCGAGCATGAACTCGATACTCCGGTACTGTGCGCTCTGAAAGCCGCTGGACTGGCCGAGGTAGGGGCGGATGGCAGAGTATTCGGGCGGCGTCATGGTGGCCAGCACGCCCCAGGCATGCACCAGTTGCTCCATGATGCGCGAGACCCGCGCCAGGGTCTTGAAGGCTGCGGGCATGGCTTCGCCGACGATCTGGGCTCGCGCCCGGTGCAGCTCGTGCAGCATGAGCTTCATCCACAACTCGCTGGTCTGGTGCTGCACGATGAACAGCAGCTCGTTCGGATCGGGCGACAGCGGGTGCTGTGCGTTCAGCACCTCGGCCAGGTGAAGGTAGTCGGCGTAGCTGAGGTCATGGGCAAAGTCGAGCCGTGGAGATTCGGTTGGGGGCAGGGACATGATGGCGTGTCGGTGGTCTGCGTTGTTTCCGCGGTCGTGCAGGCGGGCTCAGGTCACGGCCTTGCGGGCGTGGAAGGTGGGCACATCCCAACTGCGGCTGCCAAGGATGTCGGCCAGCGTCTCCACAGCATCCCACACATCCACGAAGCGTAAATAAAGCGGGGTGAAGCCGAAGCGCAGCAGGTCCGGATCGCCGTCGGCACCGGCGCGGAAATCGCCGATCACGCCACGCGCGATCAGCGCCTGCATCACGGGCCAGGCCTGGGCGTGGGCCAGGCTGACCTGACTGCCGCGCTGTGCGGCGTCGCGCGGCGATGCCGCATCCAGCCCGAGGCCGGCGCAGCGCTCGTCCACCAGACGCATGAACAGGTCGCCGAGTTGCCCGGCCTTGGCGTGGAGTGCCGCCATGCCGCCCAGCGGTTCGGCCGCGAGCACCGAGTCCACGCCGCAGTCGAGGGCGGCCAGACCCAGGATGGGCGGAGAGCCGCACAGATAGTGATGGATGCCGGCGGCGGCTTTGTAGTGCGTGGTGAAGTTGAACGGCTGCGCATGGCCGATCCAGCCCGAGAGGGGTTGCGCCACGTCTGCATGGCGCGGATGCACCCAGACGAAGGCGGGCGCACCGGGGCCGCCGTTGAGGAATTTGTAGCCGCAGCCGACGGCGAAATCGGCATCGGCCGCATGTAGACGCACCGGCACCGAGCCGGCTGAATGCGCCAGGTCCCACACCGCAAGCGCCCCGGTCGCATGCGCTTGCGTGGTGAGCGCGGCCATGTCGTGCAGGGCGCCGGTGCGGTAGTTCACGTGCGTCAGCATGAGCACGGCCACATCGCCGGCGGCGAGCCGGGCCGGGATGGCCGCAGCCTCCGCCAGTTCCAGCCGCCAGCCGGCTGCGGCACACACGCTTTGGGCGATGTAGAGGTCGGTGGGGAAGTTGTCGCGCTGGCTCAGCAAGACGTGATGAGCCGGCTGCGCAAGGCGCTGGACCCGGGTGGCTGCGCTCAGCACCTTGTAGAGGTTGACCGAGGTCGAGTCGGCGGCGACCACTTCGCCCGGGGCGGCGCCAATCAGCCGCGCGATCTTGTCACCAACACCCTGCGGCCAGGTCATCCAGTTGGCCGTATTCCAGCTTTCAATCAGCCCTTGCCCCCAGTCTTGCGTCACCACCTGTTGCAGCCGCCGGGCGGTGCTGCGTGGCAGGGCGCCGAGGGAGTTGCCGTCGAGATAGATGCGGCCGGTGGGCAAGTCGAACTGGGCGCGCAGGTCGGCGAGCGGGTCTTGCGCGTCGAGCGCGGTGCAGGCGTCACGGGTGAGCATGGCGGGTTCTCGCAAGGCTGCAAGCAAGGAACGGGCAGGTCCGGGAGTGGCTCCGAAGCCACCGGCGAAAGCCTACGCCTGTCCAGATCCCCGCTCCCGCGCATCGGCCGATTTGGCTTGCGCTCGGGCCCAGCCGCAGCCCGGCATGCCAGCGGTGGCCATGCAGGCATTGGCCAAAGTGTTTGCGGCGCTGTGGCGTCGGTGCTTCAATGGAACATCTCACCATAAGGTGCAGCGGCAACCCCCGTATGTGGAAGCTCACCGGTCCCATTCAACACATCAGTGCGTATCACGCTGAACTCACGCGCATCCGGCGTGATCTGCACGCCCACCCGGAACTCGGCTTCGAGGAGCACCGCACGGCCACCTTCGTCGCGGACGAACTGCGGCGCTACGGGGTCGATGAGGTGCAGACCGGCATCGGCCGCACCGGCGTGGTCGCGGCCATTCGCGGCAGACACACGCACGCGTCCTCCCCCGACACGCCGGTGAACGGCGGGGCCGAGCCTGGCGTGCGGGCCGTCGGCCTGCGCGCCGACATGGATGCGCTGCCCATCAAGGAAGACAGCGACTTTCCCTGGCGCTCCAGCAAGGGCGGGGTGATGCACGCCTGCGGCCACGACGGCCATACCGCCATGCTGCTTGGCGCGGCGCGCTATCTGGCGGCCACGCGCAACTTCGCCGGCACCGTGCACTGCATCTTCCAGCCCGGCGAGGAGGGCCTGGGCGGCGCCAAGGCGATGATGGACGACGGGCTGTTCGAGCGCTTCCCGACGGATTGGGTGTTCAGCATGCACAACTGGCCGGCCTTGCCGCCCGGGCGCATCGGCCTCACACCCGGGCCGATGATGGCGGCAGCAGACCGCATCACCATCAAGGTCACGGCCGAGGGCGGCCACGGTGCGCATCCCTACATGACCATCGACCCGGTGCTGGTGTCGGCCCACATCATCACCGCGGTGCAAAGCATCGTCGCCCGCAACGTCAACCCGCTGGACGAAGCCGTGGTCAGCATTTGCGCCATGCGGGGCGGCGACCTCTCCGCCATGAGCGTGATTCCGCGCCAGGTGACACTGGTGGGCACGGTGCGCACCTTTCGCGCCGAGGTACAGGCGCTGGTGGAAAAGCGCCTCGGCCGCATCGTGCAATCGGTGGCGCAGGCCTTCGGCGCCAGTGCCGAACTGCACTATGAGCGCATCTACCCCGCCACCATCAACACGCCGCAAGTGGCGCATTACGCCGCCGAAGTGGCCGCGGAACTGGTGGGCGATGCCGCCGTGGTGCGCGATCTGCCACCCAGCATGGGCGCCGAAGACTTCGCGTTCATGCTGCAGGCCCGGCCAGGCGCTTACCTGCGCTTGGGCCAGGGCTGCGAGGCCGGAGGCTTCTTGCACACCCCACGCTATGACTTCAACGATGCCGTGCTGCCGCTGGGCGCGGCGCTCTACGCCCGCCTGGCGGAGCGGGCGCTGAGCCAGGCTGCGGGAACGATGCTCTGATCATGCTTGCGGTTCACGGCCACAGCCTCTAGGCTGCGCCGAATGAATCCGGGGAATTTCCCTGCGGCAAGCTGCACCTGACCCAAAGGAAACACCATGAGCTTGATCGGTTTTCTCATCATCGGCATCATCGCTGGCTGGCTGGCAGGAAAAATCACCAAAGGCAGCGGCTTTGGCCTGCTGGGCGATTTGGTGGTGGGTGTCGTTGGTGCCTTCCTCGGCGGCTTTCTCTTCCGCCTGCTGGGCTTGTTCCCGGGAGGCGGCATCCTCCCCAGCCTCATCGTCGCCACCTTGGGCGCCATCGTGCTGCTGTTCCTGATCCGGCTGGTCAAGCGCGTTTGAAATAGCGCATGGGCAGGGCTCGCGGGTGACGGTTCGCGTCACCCGCAGACCAAAAACGTCGCTTCTTGCCGCGGGCTGGCATGCCTCCAGGCTCGCTGCCCCGTGGTGCTCAGCCTAGCGTCACCCGCGCAAATTTGCGTTTACCCACCTGCAGCACCACAGTGCCGGCACCCAACTTCAGTGTGCGGTCTTCGGCCACGGTGCCGTCGACACGCACGCCGCGCTGTTCGATCATGCGCAGGGCCTCGGCGGTGGAGGGCACCAGTCCGGCCTGTTTCAGCGCGGCGGGCAGGCCCAGGCCTTCGGCGGGCAGGCTGAGGCGACATTCGGCAATGTCGTCCGGCACGCCGCCGCGCGCGCGCAGCTCGAAGTCCGCCTGCGCGGTGTCGGCAGCAGCAGCACTGTGGAAGCGGGTGACGATCTCCCGTGCCAGCATCACCTTGGCGTCCTTCGGGTTGCGGCCGGCGTTCACCTCGGCCTCGAGCGCCGCAATTTCCTCGAGCGGCCGGAACGACAACAACTCGAAATAGCGCCACATCAGCACGTCGCTGATCGACAGCAGCTTGGCGAACATGGTCGCGGGCTCCTCCTGGATGCCGATGGTGTTGCCCTTGGACTTGGACATTTTTTCCACGCCGTCCAGACCTTCCAGCAGGGGCATGGTCAGGATGCATTGCGGCTCCTGGCCGTATTCCTTTTGCAACTCGCGCCCGACCAGCAGGTTGAACTTCTGATCGGTGCCGCCGAGTTCCAGATCACTCATGAGGGCGACCGAGTCGTAGCCCTGCATCAAGGGGTAGAGCAATTCGTGCATGGCGATGGGAATCCCCGCCTTGTGGCGCTGGGTGAAGTCATCGCGCTCCAGCAGCCGTGCCAGGGTGTACTTGGCGGCCAGGCGAATCATGCCGTCGGCCCCCAGCGGCTCGCTCCATTCGGAGTTGTAGCGAACCTCGGTTTTGTCGGGGTCGAGCACCAGGCTGGCCTGGGCGTAATAGGTCTGGGCGTTGGTCTTGATCTGCTCGAGGGTCAGCGGCGGGCGCGTGGCGTTGCGCCCGGACGGGTCGCCGATGCGCGAGGTGAAGTCGCCGATCAGAAAAATGACCGTATGGCCCAGATCTTGCAACTGCCGAAGCTTGTTGAGCACGACGGTATGGCCGATGTGAATGTCCGGCGCCGTGGGGTCGAGGCCGAGCTTGATACGCAGCGGCTGGCCGGTTCGGGCGCTGCGGGTCAGTTTGGCGACCCAGTCGGTTTCCACCAGCAGTTCGGCGCAGCCGCGCTTGGTCACGGCCAGGGCTTGCCGCACGGCCTGGGTCTGTTCCGGGGTCAAGGGTGGCGTCCGGGTGTGCTCTGGGACAGGGCGTTGCGAGGAGGCGCCCCCAGGAGCGTCAGGTTTGTGAGCAAAGGAATCAGCCATGGACTTATGTGGATTTTCGCGTGAAACGGCTGTTAAACTCGGCGCCGCCCTGCAGTCTGGCTCCCGTGAGCGCTCGCGACATCGTGAGCACTCGCAACATCGCGCAGATCAGGCAGTGTATTGGAGCCGCGTCCGGCGGCCTTCTCCATCCGCTGCGGCGGAGAACGGCTTGAACCGGCTGTCGTTCGGCACCGCCCACGGTTTCAGGGCGCGGTGCGCTCCATCCCCTTCGCCCTGGTTGGCCGATGCCGACCGGTTGTTCCGCCACTCGACATTCAAGGAGTGCGCATGAGTTTGATCGCGAAAACTTCGGCCCGGCTGCGCGCTGGCATGCTTCAGCTGCGTGAAGCGGTCGAAAGCCACCCTGGGCGCATCACCGCCGCCGTGGGATCGGTCCTGCTGCTGTCCAGCGCCACAGCCTTTGGCCTGGCTGAATATGGCCCCCAACCCCAGCTGCCGCCCGCCACCACGCTGACCGTGCCGCTGTCGCTCGACCTCACGCCCCAGACGCAGGCGCTCGAAGACCAGCCTTCATCGGTTTACGCCACGGCCTATGTCCAGGCTGGCGACACGGTGGAGTCCCTGCTGCGCCGCCTGCAGGTCACGGATCCGTCTCAGTTGCGTCAGCTTGCCGCCAATGCCGATCTGCGCGCCCTGCTCGCAGAACCGGGGCACGTGGTCACGGCCCAGGTGAACAGCCTGGGTGAATTGGTGAGCTTGCAAGCGCGTCTGCCGCAGGGCGGCAAAGCAGCCACGGCGAAGGCTGCTCAACCCCTTGTTTCGCTGGCACTGGCGAAGCCAGCGCAGCAGACCTGGCGCTTGCTGACGCTGGTGTCGCAGCCGGACGGTGCCTTTCAGAGCAAGGTCACGCAACAGACGGCGCAGGCGCAGTTGCGCATGGCCACAGGCGTGGTCCGGAGCACCCTTTTCGCCGCGGCTGACGCCGCCGGCATGCCCGATTCCGTCGCCACGCAAATGGTGAATCTGTTCGCCGGCGAAGTGAATTTCCGCCGCGACCTGCGTCCGGGCGATCGCTTTACCGTGGCCTACCGCGTGTATGAAGCCCAGGGTCAGGTCCTGCGCGTGGGGCGCATCATCTCGGCCGAAATCATCAACCAGGGACATGTGCATTCGGCCGTCTGGTTCAGCCCGCCGGGGCACCCGCAGGCCGCCGGTTACTACAACCCCAAGGGCGGCAGTCTGGCGCGCGCCTTCTTGCTGTCGCCGCTGCCGTATGACCGCATCACCTCGGGCTGGGGCTGGCGCACCAATCCGGTGATGCACTTCCACGAGTTCCACAAAGGCATCGACCTTGCCATTCCCGTGGGCACGCCGGTGAAAACCATTGCCGACGGCCGCGTTGCCTACGCCGGCTGGGGCACGGGCTACGGCAAGTATGTGAAGGTGGTGCATCCCGATGGTTTTGCCACCATTTACGCGCACCTCAGCAAGTTCGAGGTGCACGTGGGCGAACCGGTGAAGCAGGGTGAAGTCGTGGCGCTGTCGGGTAACACCGGCTGGTCCACCGGACCGCACCTCTATTTCCAGTTCTTCGTCAACGGCACCCCGGTCAATCCGCTGACCATTGCGCATTACTCGCCCAAAGGCACGTCGGTGCCCGGCGCCTTGCGCACCGAATTCTTTGCCCAGACCGCTACGCCGCGGCAGATGCTGGCGCTGGTTCCCGGCCCCGAGGTGGCCAGTGCGAGCGCCGGGCGCTCGCCCGGCGCTCGCCCGGCAGCGCCGCAACAGGGTTGAAGCCAATGACTCGCCAGTCGTCCCCACTGACGTTGCATGCTCGCCTGCAAGCCGTGCGCGCGGAACTGGCCTTGTCCGGCCGTGCTGCACGCGATATTTTGCAGGCCCATCCCCAGCGCGTCGCGCTGGCCGTGGGGCTGGCGCTGATGGGCAGCGGCATCGCCGCCTACGCCATCGCTCCCGGTACACCCGACCCGGCGCTCAGTCCGCAAACCACCCTGACCATCGCCCTGCAGACCGATGCCGCGTCTCAGGCCCAGGCGTTGGATGATCAGCCGGTGCTGCTCTACCGCACGGCCCGAGTCCATCGCAGCGATACGGTGCAGACCCTGCTCAGACGCCTGGGTGTGACCGATCCGGCCACCTTGCGCCAACTCAGCGCCGACAGCCAGATGCGTGGCCTGATGCTGAGCAATGCCGGCACCGAGATTTCAGCCCAGGTCGACAGCGCCGGACAGCTTCACCAACTGCAGGGCAATCTGGCCCTGGCGCCGCAACGAACGGCGGCAGACACGCTGCCTGCCAAGGTGCCCCCCCGAGGGGCGCAAGCTGATTCCACCGCTCCAGCCGACGCCACTTGGCAGCGGTTGACCCTGACGCCCTCAGCCGACGGCTGGTCCAAGACCCTCGCCCCGCTGGCCATGCAGACCCAGACCCGCATGGGCGCCGGCGAAATACGCGGCACGCTGGCCAGCGCGGCGCAAAGCGCCGACCTGCCACCGACCGTGACAGCGCAACTCGGGCGCATCTTTGCCGACCGCCTCAACCTCAAGCGAGACCTGCGTCGCGGCGACCGCTTCGCCGTGGTGTATGCCATGCACACGCTCGACGGTCGCGGGGTGCGCCCGGGGCGCGTGCTTGCTGCCGAAATCACCAGCCGCGGCAAAAGCGTGCAGGCGTTGTGGTTCGCCCCGCACGGTGCAACCGGGCCGGGCGCGTACTACAGCCCCGAGGGCCACAGCCTGCAGCGCGTGTTTCTCGCTTCGCCCATGCCTGGGAGCCCAATCACCTCGCGTTTCGGCATGCGCTTCGACCCCGTGGTCAAGCGCACGCAGTTGCACGAAGGCATCGATTTTCACGTTGCCGTGGGCACCCCCGTGCGCACCGTGGCCGACGGTCGCGTCGCCAAGGCCGGACTGGAGAACGGCTACGGCAATGTTGTCAAAATCGACCATCCCGGCGGCTTCGAGACGGTTTACGCCCATCTCAGCAAGCTCGACGTGCGCACCGGCCAGCAGGTCACGGCGGGCCAGGTCATCGCCAAATCCGGCAACACCGGCTGGTCCACCGGACCGCATCTGCACTTCGAGTTCCACGTCGAGGGCCGCGTCGTCGACCCGCTGACCATGGCGCGCTACGTGCCGCCGAGCCAGGCCCTGCCGGTAGGCGAGAAGGCCGCCTTCTTCGCCGCAACGTCGGCGATGCGCACCCAGCTCGCGCAGGCCGCCGGCAGCGACGACGCGGTGCGGCTGGCGCGTGTCGACTGAATCCGGGCCAGGCCCTGGCCATTTCATCGGCCTGATGTCGGGCACCTCGCTCGACGGGGTGGACGGCGTGCTGCTCGACAGCGCCGCAGGCGCTAAGCCCCGCGTGCGCGCCCATGCCGCACGCGCCTTTCCCGCCGCATTGCGCCAGGCATTGCTGGCGCTGAACACTTCCGGCCCCGACGAACTCCACCGCGGCGCCCTCGCCGCGCAGCAACTCGCCGAACTCTACGCCGATGTCGTTGCCGCCCTGCTGCGCGACACCGGCCTGAAGGCTGGCGACATCCGCGCCATCGGCGCGCATGGCCAGACCGTGCGCCACCGCCCTGAGCTGGGCTACACCGTCCAGTTGGGTGCCCCGGCACTGCTGGCGGAGCGCAGCGGCATTGCCGTGGTGGCCGACTTCCGCAGCCGCGACGTGGCCGCCGGCGGGCAGGGCGCGCCGCTGGTGCCCGCGTTCCATCGCGCCGTGTTCGCCGAGCCCGGCGCCGACGTTGCCGTACTCAACCTCGGCGGCTTCGCCAATCTCAGCCTGCTGTTCGCCGATGGCCGCACCCTCGGCTTCGACACCGGCCCGGGCAATGTGCTGCTCGACCATTGGGCGCAGCGCCACACCGGGCAGGCCTTCGACGCCCAAGGCGCCTGGGCCGCGAGCGGTGCGGTGCAGGCCGATCTGCTGCGGCAGTGTCTGGCCGATCCCTACTTTGCCCGTCCCACCCCCAAAAGCACCGGGCGCGACGACTTTCACGCCGACTGGCTCGACCGCCAACTGGCCCGCCTGCCGCGGCCCCCTGCACCGCTGGACGTGCAGGCCACCCTCTCGGCCCTGACGGCACACAGCGTAGCCGAGGCGCTGCAGCGTGCCATGCCCGGCGTGTCGCGCCTGCTGGTGTGCGGCGGCGGGGCGCGCAATGCCGACCTGCTGCGCAGGCTGCAGACCGCGCTCGGCCCCGTGTCGTGCAGCTTGAGCGACACACAGGGCATTCCGGCCGAACAGGTGGAGGCAGCCGCCTTCGCCTGGCTGGCCCAGCAGACCTTGCAAGGCCTGCCGGGCAACCTCCCCGCCGTCACCGGAGCCGCCGGGCCGCGCGTGCTCGGCGCCCTCTACCCGGCCTGAACGCAGGGCAGAAGCACGAGTTGTTAGGTGACGGCGCGCTCATTGAGAACGGCTGCAATGAGGTGCTCGACGGGCAACAGATTGGACACGAACTCGGTCGGAAGCGAGTGGCGCGCAACAATCTCTGATACTAATTTGCGTTCAAAGATATAGAGGTTATCCAACCGAACCCTGTCATTGATTGTGTTCGGTCGGGGTTCGACTCGAGCGCTACGAGTCCCTTGGTCAGTGCCGCTTCGACGG